>PAGR01000015.1 GCA_002705445.1 Gammaproteobacteria bacterium
TTAAAGACAAAATCTGAAGAAAAAGTAAAAATTCCAAGAAGAAATATGTAGGATCGGTACAAATTAATTATTTAAATTTAATTCTCTTAATTTCAAAACCATATTGTTTTTCTAATAAACTTAAAACACCTTTTTCACCAAGTAAATGTAGTGCACCTATACACACAAAAGTACCACCTTGGCCTTTATATCTGTCTAGACCGTAAAGAAATGGTAAGTTCATGTAGTGCGCCATTACAATATTTCTTATATACACTGAGTGTTTTAAGTAAACCTGTAAATGTCTATTTTTATTATAATCACTTTTATCAACGAAGCTTGTGCTAGCGTTCATTAATGCAACTAAATCTTCCTCAAGATAAGCGTCTAGCATGTCATCGAGAGTACCTTGAATTTTTGGAAAATATTCGATTTTTGATTTTAATAATTCAACTTGTGAATCCATCGGCATTGCATAGAAAGCTGCTAAAAGTTCTTCTGGAGATTCAATTTGATATATTTCTTTTTCTTGGATACTGGCAAGATCTAGAAGTTTGTGATCTACAATTGGCCCAGTATGTTTTGATTTTGCTGCGATGCTAAATAATGCAGCCCAAGGTTTAATCTTTGTCGCATATTCTTCATTAACTCCATTTTTTGTCAGGATCTGAAAAACGTCATTTGCGGTTTTTTCGCCAGCAACATCAGCTAAAGTTTTATTTTCAAACATCATTTTTTTCTTAATATTCTCAAACCCATGATATGGGTTCCAAAGATGACTACTTGGAAAAGCTTCAATTGAATAGCCGACAGAATTGTCAAAAATATCCATTACTTTTTTATCTAGCTTGGTAACCTTTTCATCATTCATATGGATTGTCCCGTAGATATGTCCAAGCATTTCTCCATCTTTACTGACTTGCCAGAAAACACCTTCAGTATATGGTTGTTTGTTATATGCATATAAAGTTGAGAAGACTGCAACTAAAAAGATAATTGCGTATATGAAAAGCTTTTTTCCACTAGATTCTTTAAACATGATGATTTTCCTTGTTCTGATTTAATTCTTATTATAACTGATTCCATAAAAAAAACGCCCTTTTTAGGGGGCGTTTTTAGTATTACAAAGTCTAACTTTCTAGAAGATTAACCTGTGTAACCAGCGATTTTGTTCATGTCGCTAGCGATTTTTAGTTCGCCTTCTGAAGCTTCTTCTTCGTCCCACTTAGCTAATTGCTTATTCATATACTTGTGGAATAAAGGTGGTACTAGAGCTAATGCAAATAATGTAAAGTAACCATTACCACAGTTTGGTGCTCCCACTTCATCTAATTCCCAGAAATGTGTTTCACCTCTATCGTGATGATCAGCTTGTCTTCCAATTTCGATGAAGAACCAACTTGTGAATAATGTTGAATTATCCCAGCTGTGTCTGTAGTCGATTGGAGAACCAGTTTCTCTGATCAAACCATAGTGCTCTAAGTAGTTTAATGCTTCTAACTCAAAGTTAGAGATTAACCATATTAGTGCCATACATGCTAAACCTGTCCATGCACCTGCATACCAGAACAATGCGATTGTTGGTAATGACATTGCATAACCTCTAATCCATCTGTTTTGCCATGATAGGAATGGTACACCTAGTCTTTTTAGACGTTGTTTTTCCATTGTGTATAGGAATTTACTTTGTCCAAAGTGTGACTTAGGTAAATGTGCATATAAACTTCTACCTCTTGGAGCTGTTGCAGGATCATTTTCACATCCTAACTCTAAGTGGTGGTTGTATACGTGCGCATAACAGAAATGTGCTGATCCACTTAAACCCATCATCCATCTAGCGATTAAGAAACTGAATCCTTTTGTATGAGCTAGCTCATGTCCGTAGATAATTCCGATTCCTGCAAAGATACCTGAAGATACAACAGCACCAACTAATTGTGCTCCTGTTATACCTGTGTAATAAGTCATTCCTAAGAATGAAGCTGTTGCACCAGTATATTCGATACCGTTTACGTATTGGAAAATTCTCCAGCAAATAGCTATTTGAATCATTACGAATACAGCCAACATTGCATACATTGTTATATTTAATAATGTTGGGTTTCCGTTTGTATCACCATTGTCGTCAAATCCAGCACCCATAGTTTGAGCAGGAGTAATAGTGTCAACAATAATACCGACACCTAATAAGAACACACCTGTCCATACCCATGGTCCACCTGCGATTACACCGAAAAGCGATGCGAAGATCAATAGTGGTGCTAGATAGTATCTAGCGTTTATTAAAAATTTTTTCATTACGTCCTCCTTACAGAATGAATGAAAATACCTAATTAGTATAACAAACTTACCAAGAAAGAAAATACTTTTTTACACTTTTGATAACCACTTGTTATGGACAACAGCTTTACAAAAGTGTATTATCGATGTATAATATGTGACAAATGATAGACAGTGTATTTGACAAAGGTATGACAGATAGCTTATCTTAAACGTATAAATTCTGTACATGCGTACATCAACATACTTAACTTTTATTTAATAATTATAAAATGAGTGAAACAAAACATCCAATACAAATAGTCTCGAGAAGAACAGGATTAAGTGCTGATGTAATAAGGGCCTGGGAAAGAAGATATAAAGCAGTAAAGCCGTCGAGAAGTTCTAATGGAAGAAGGTTATATTCTGATAATGATGTAAAAAAATTAATGTTACTTCAAAGAATTATAAGTGGCGGAAGAAGAATTGGCGATATTGCAAAGCTAAATATTAAAAATTTAGAGGATTTAATTGAGTCAGACGAATCTGCTACAGTGATAAAACCCTCTTTAACAAATAGACCAAGCACAGGCTCTGTTATGGAAAGCTTTGATGGCTGCATTGAAGCTATAAGTGAGTTAGATGCTAATAAATTGATTAATTTATTTGAAAATGCATATCAAGAGCTTGGGCCTGTATTTTTATTAGAGGATTTATTTGCTCCGTTAATACAACATGTAAGAGATGAATGTAAGCTTGGAACATTTAGACAATCTCAAGAAAAATTTGTTATTGAGCTTATGCAATCTTTCTTATTAATGAATGCTGCTAAATCAAAAAAAATAATAAATAATAAAATATTAATTATTTCTCCGATTTCTCATAATGATAATTTAAGTATGTTAAGATTATGCCTTGTTTGTGAAGACTCTGATTGGATGCCAATATATGTTGGGACATCTATTTCAGCTGATGAAATACTTTTTAGTTATGAGCAAGGAAGGTGTGATTTGCTTATGGTTGTTGTTGATCCAAATGGTAGCCAACAATTTCTTCCAAATGAATTAAGAAAAATTAGAAGTTTAATAAAAGATGTTGAGATCTTAATATTTGGTGAAACAGTGTCTGTTTACCAAGATGTTATAAAGGAGACTGGTTTTACAGCTATAAATAATATTGGAGAACTTAGACTAGCTTTAGACAGATTAAAAGTTTTAACTGAGTTTAAGCCTGTAATATTGCACGCACAACCGGAGCAAGATTCATAATGGAACAAAAAAAAGCATATAAGCACAAAGAACTTATAGAATGCGCGAAAGGCAATATGTTTGGAGAAGGCAATGCGCAATTACCAAATACTGGCATGCTGATGTTTGACGAAATCATTGAGATAAGTGCTACAGGTGGTAAGTATGACAAAGGTTTTATTGACGCTTCTTTAAATATAACCTCAGACTTATGGTTTTTTGATTGCCATTTTATTGGTGATCCAGTAATGCCAGGTTGTTTGGGCCTTGATGCCATGTGGCAATTAGTTGGCTTTTATTTGGGCTGGTCTCAATATCCTGGCAAAGGAAGAGCTCTTGGTGTAGGAGAGGTAAAATTTACAGGGCAAATCTTGCCAACTGCTAAAAAAGTTACCTATAAAATTCATATTAAAAGGTTAATTACTAGAAAACTCATTATGGGTATCGGTGATGGTATTGTCTCTGTTGACGGTCGAGAGATTTATATAGCAAAAGATTTACGCGTTGGATTATTTACATCAACTGAAGGTTTTTAAATGCTTCAAGACAACAAAGCATGCTTAAATTCAACCGGTTATGAATTTATTAGAATTGATTCTCCTAAAAATACTGCGATAGAAATTAAGAATTTTCTTAAAGATAAAAAAATATTTGGCACCATTTATGTTTCAGTTGAGGGAATAAATATAAATTTAGCTGGCGAAGAAAAAATTATTAAATCTTTAGAAGAGATTTTTCATCAACATGAATTATTTAAAAATATATTATTTAAGCATTCCTATTCAGACAGACCTCCTTTTAAAAAACTAAAAGTAAAAGTTAAGTCAGAAATAATTAGCATCAAAAAAGAAGTTAATAATATATTTAATATTAAAAAAAATTATATTGATCCAAAAGAACTGAAAAAAAAATTAGATAATGGCGAAAATGTTTATTTGTTGGATACCAGAAATAATTACGAAGTTAATATAGGTACATTTAAAAATGCAAAAAATCTTAATATTTTAAAATTTGATGAATTTGCAGATAAAATTGACGAACTTAAAAAAATTGAAGGTGAGGTCGTAATGTTTTGCACTGGAGGTATTAGGTGCGAAAAAGCTCTGGGTTATTTAAATGAAAAAGGTATAAACTCATTCAAACAATTGAAAGGAGGTATTATTAATTATTTAAAGGAAACTAATGGTAATCATTGGAGTGGTGAATGTTTCGTATTTGATGACAGAATAACTTTAGATAAAAATCTTAATCCAACTTATAAAGAATTGTGTCCAAAATGCCAAAAAGTAATTAATACTTTTGATAGAACAAAATGTAAAGAGTGCATGCAAAGTGGATAATAAGCTTGTTGATATATGTGTAAACTTAACTGATGACGTATTCTTTGGCAAAGAAGAAAAAATCATTAGTGAGGCAAGTAAAAATAACGTTTTGAAAATGGTCCTTGTTGGGAATGATCTAGAATCTAGTAAAAAAGTTATAAATCTTGCAAGGCAGTTTAATTTTATTGCTACAGCAGGCTATCATCCGCATAATGCGAAAGACTGGAATTCAGATAGTTATAACCAACTTTTATCTCTTTTAAAAAAAGATGAAACAAAAGCGGTTGGGGAGTGCGGTCTAGATTTTAATAGAAATTTTTCAACACCAGAAGTACAACATAGTGTGTTTTTGGATCATATTACTTTAGCTAAAGAAACAAACCTGCCATTATTTGTTCATGAACGCGATGCTTTTCACCAAATGCATAGTATTTTAAAAGACAATATTCATGATTGCAAAAATATTATCGTACATTGTTTTACAGGAACCAAAAATGCACTCATTGATTATCTTGATTTAGGAGTCTCTATTGGATTAACTGGTTGGATTTGCGATGATAGGCGGGGCAAACATTTAAGAGATTTTATAGATATTATTCCAGATGATAAATTGTTGATAGAAACAGATTCACCTTATCTTTCACCTTATATATCGAGTAAAAAATCAGAGGTTACTTCAGCAATGAAACATCTTAATAAGCCAGAATATTTAGTAGAAGTTGCAAAAGATGTGGCAAAGTATAGAAATCAGTCTTATGATTATATATGTGAAATAACTTATCAAAATTACTTGAATTTTTTTGGCATAAAAGAATGAGTGTAGAAAAGAAAATAGAGCATACCTTAAGTGATAATTTCCAATTAAGTCACCTAGAGGTAATAAATGAAAGCCATATGCACAGTGGGCCAAATACTGAAAGCCACTTTAAAGTTATTTTAGTTTCTGATGAATTTGATGGTATTCAATTAGTTCAGCGTCATAGAAAAATCAATGAGCTTTTAAAATATGAATTGGAAAATGGAGTCCATGCTTTATCACTTCATCTATTTACTCAGAAAGAGTGGAAAGATAAATCTGAGTATGTAAAAGATTCCCCACCTTGTGCAAGTTAATAAATTGGCAATGTGCCCACGTTTTCATGTTGATAGAGTGCCATGTCGTTTGATAACAACTTATCATGGAATTGCTACAGAGTGGTTACCTCATTGTAAAGTTGATAGAAGTAAGTTAGGCGTTGCAAGTCATGGAAAAATCGACGAAGAGACAGGTATTTTTAAAACTCATAAAGATATCGAGCAACTCGATGTTGGACATGTTGGCCTATTAAAAGGAGAAAGTTGGGAGAAAAATGAAGGGGCCGGTTTAGTGCATCGCTNACCAAAAGTAGAAGATAATGAACAGAGGCGTTTGATGCTTACTTTAGATTTTATAGATGATGCTCAGCTCAATTTTTAGCCATTTAATTTTATTTACTTATCAAAGTTTTTTGATATTTTCAAAAAATTTTCAAAAAATCTGTCTACTTCTGCGGAAGCCTTTTCTGATAGATTATAAAGTTTTACTCTTTTGTCATTTGGGTACGCAAGCTTGGTAAAAATATTTAATTTAACACCCATGTCTAAGATAGATTGTATTGTCCCACGACTAGCAATATTATTTGGAATATCTTTACAAATTGCTTCGAAGTGGGCATATCCTGATTGTTCTTTTACATATAAAGTAATAATCAAATGCGCTTTTGTATTGTAAATAAATGAAGTAGAGTGTGAGGCTGCAAAAGTAGTTGCTAAGAAATCAAAAAGCCCCTCAGATTTTTTCTTGTATACATCAAAAAGTATTTCAGTTTTTGTAGTCAATATCAATCTCCAAAATTATTTTAACTTTGCTTTGATAATTGTTCTGCTTTTAATAATTTATGTAATTTTTTAGCAAACATTATCAAAACGATTAGTACAAAAAACATTAACAATACATTTCTAGTTGCAAAGTAATTATATGATGCATGAAAGGCTATCGCAAGGAACAAAGATTTAAAAAGATTTAGTCTATTTTTGTCTTTAAACATATATAAACCGAAGTAATATCCCATAATAACCCCACAACATGCATGAAGTGGTATTGCAGTAAATGCTCTTAAGGTTGCTATAAAATCTGGGTTGCCAGCACTATAAACATATTGGAAATTTTCTAGTGTTGCAAAGCCTAAAGATATTAGCGTGCCATATACTATAGCGTCCATGGGCTCGTCAAAATCTGTCTTTTTTCTTATATAAAAATATATTGCAGCAAATTTTAAGGTTTCTTCTGTGAAACCAGCTAAGTAAGCGTAGCTTAGATCAGGAATAAAATAACTATTAAGTGATGCGGCAGGAATACATAAAAGACATCCTAAAAGAAAGGTACTGATACATAAACCAGTTGGCTCTGGAAATTTATCTGCTTTAATTATATAGGCAACGATGAGCAAAGGCGGTGCTACAGTTAAAATTAGAGTTAAATTCATTATTCGTTTTCTTTCTTAGTATTTATGAAAATATCTCCATCGTAATCTATTTCAACACCAATTAAAATCGGACTACAACAAACTTGACAGTCCTCAACATATTCCTGATTTTCAATCGAACTGTCAATTAGCAAAGAAATAGTTTCACCGCAGTATGGACAATAAGATTCTTTTTCGTTTATGTACATTAAGCTTAATTTCTTTTAATAATATATTCGTTATCAACCTTATCAACGACGCCAGTGTAAGGCATATTAGGTTTTCCTTTTTCATAAAATAATTTAAGGTTTTCTGTAATGATTGGAAATGCTAATTCATCCCAAGGTATTTCCTCTTTTGTATAGAGTTTTGTATCAAAAGACTCTTCTAAGCCAGGACTGTGTTTCCCATCTTTCAACGTACCATAATACATTATATAGATTTGGCTTATATGAATTAAACTATAGATAGAAAAAATTTTCATGTCATCAGAATATGCATTTGCTTCTTCAACACACTCTCTCGCTGCACCTGTTTCAAGCGGTTCTTCATTTTCTAAAAAGCCAGCAGGCAATGTCCAACAATTTATTCTAGGTTCAATTGCTCTTTTACATAGCAAAATTTTATTATCCCATTCTAATATAGACCCGGCTACAATATTTGGATTTTGATAATGAATAAAACCACAATCTTTGCATATATATCTTTCTTTGTTGTCACCTTTTGGAATGGAATAATCAATATTTTTTGATCCACACTGCGAACAATTTTTAATTGTAATTTTCAATTTAGTTTTTAAAAATTTCTTTAAATTTATTTATCGGATCTTTCGAAGTCATAAGTGATTCACCAACTAAGAAAGTATTTATACCGCATTCATTCATTTTTTTAACATCTTCAAAATTATGTATACCACTTTCAGCGATTAT
>PAGR01000006.1 GCA_002705445.1 Gammaproteobacteria bacterium
CTAATTTGGTGATATCTTCCTGTAATGATATTTACTTCAAGTAGTGTTGTATCATGAAAATCTATTATTTCTTGGCCTATAATTTTTATTAAATTTTTTGCCTTTATAATTTGGGTTATAATTTCTTGTTCTTTTTTTATAAGATGGTTTTTTATCAGTATTACCAAATAAAATTTCTTTAATAGATTTTATAAGCTTTACGAATCCGGTATTTTGTTTTATTGGAATTGGTCTATTTGGCCTGATTCCTTTTACGGTTGGTACCTCCAAATCAGTAAAATCTTTTTTATCATTATCAAAATTATATAGAGATTCATTTTTTTGCTCTAAAATTTCATAGCTTACCTTATTTTCGTTCTCATCATTATCCGTTCTATATCTCGTAATATTATATTTTGGACTTTCTAAGTAAACATTTGGTATTAATATCACATCGACATTATTATTCTCACAAATTTTGTTTACATCTTTTCTTTTTTCATTCATCAAGTAAGTCGATATTTTTATTGGAAGTTCAGCGACAACTTTACTTGTATTTACTTTCAGGGATTCTCCCTCAATTTTTCTTAAGATTGCAAGAGACATGGATTTAACATTTCTTATTCTTTCAATTCCATCATATAGATGACCCATCTCTTCTGAAGATTCTCTCAAAGAGGGTCTTAATCTTTGCCTAGAAAGCTCAAGTAATCCAAACCTTGAGATTTTTCCAAATTGAACTTTAGCTCTATCAACTCGAACTGCTTCCTTAATTTTCTCTTCAACAGCTTTTTGGTTCTTAACTGCAAGCATATCTATAAAATCTATAACTAAAAGTCCTCCTAAATCTCTTATTCTTAATTGCCTTGCAATTTCTTCTGCCGCTTCTAAATTTGTATTAAGTGCCGTTTCCTCAATATCGCTTCCTTTCGTTGACCGTGCTGAATTTATATCAATAGATATAAGTGCTTCAGTATGGTCAATTACAATAGAACCCCCTGATGGTAAAGATACCTCTCTGCTAAAAGCAGATTCTATTTGATTTTCTATTTGGTATTTATTAAATAATGGAGTGTTATCTTTATATAATTTAAGTTTGTCTTTTTGTTGTGGCATTGAAAATTTTAAAAATTCTTCTGCCATTTTATGTACTTCTTCGTCATCAACTATTATTTCGTTTATAGAGTCGTCCATATGATCTCGAAGTGTCCTAATAATAATATTACTTTCTCTATATATTAAAAAAGGAGCGTCTTTTTCTTTTGAGGACTCAACAATATTATCCCATAAAGTTGTTAGGTAATCTTGATCCCATTGAAGCTCAGCAAGAGATTTTCCAACACCTGCTGTTCTAATGATATTACCTCCATCCTTTATTTTTTTTAAATTATCTAAGTTTTCCTTAACTTCTTTTCTATCTATACCTTCAATACGTCTAGATACGCCACCAGCTTTTGGATTATTTGGCATTAATACCAAATACTTTCCTGCTAAGCTAATAAATGTTGTAAGTGCGGCTCCTTTTGAACCTCTTTCAATTCTTTCAATTTGTACAATTAATTCCTGACCCTCATTAAGCATATCTTTTATGTTACTTTTTTTGTCAAAAGTTTCATTTTTTAGATATTCTTTAGAGATTTCTTTTAGTGGAAGAAAGCCATGTCTTTCTGCACCAAAATTTACAAATGCAGCTTCCAAGCTTGGTTCTATTCTAGTAACGACGGCTTTGTATATATTCCCTTTATTTTGATGTCTAGATTTGTGTTCTATATCTAAATCGTATAATTTCTGTCCATTTACTGAAGCAACTCTTAGTTCTTCTGATTGAGTACCGTTTATTAAAATTCTTTTCATTATTTTTCCTATTAGGTATGCTAGGACGAAGAAGAGTATTTTCCTTTAAGAAAATAAATAGAGGTCTATACTGCTTTATAAAGTAGTATGTGAATAATTCTTTTATTTTTTCTTCGTACATGCTGTGTGAATATGTATAATTTTTCTTATTAAGGAGCTTCCGTTTTTTATCGTAAACTCATAATTTATTTGAAGATTTCTTTATTTATATATGATCTTCATACTGATAATATATCAGTCTTACAGAAATTCATCAAATTATCTAAAATAGTGTTTTAATTGTAATAATATGACAATTAACAATAAGGCTAAAAATATAGTTATTGGCAAAGGAAATTCTGGCCAAAGGCTTGATAATTTTCTATTATCAAAGATTAAAAATATACCTAAAAGTCATGTTTATAAGCTTATTAGAACTGGTCAAGTAAGGGTCAATAGTTCGAGATCAAAGCCAAGTACAAAAGTAAAGTTAGATGACATCGTAAGGATACCTCCTTATAAAGGGCTAGAGGAATTAAAGCCAGTTATATCCAAAGAGATTTTAAATAAGACAGAAGATAATATACTTTTTGAGGATAGAAATATTATTGTTTTTAATAAACCAACGGCTTTGACCGTTCATTCTGGAACAAAATCTGGATATGGTTTAATTGATGTTATTCGTCAAGTAAGAAATGATTGTGAGAGGATTGATCTACTGCATAGGCTAGACAAAGATACAAGTGGGTGCATAATTTTTACAAAAAATTTAAAATCACTGCGTGATCTTCAAAACAAAATAATTCGCAATGAAATAGAAAAAAAATATATATGTATGGTGCATGGACACTGGAGTAAAGAAATAAAAAAAATAGAAATTGATTTAAAAAGAGGTAATAAAAAAGAGAGAGCAATTTCAAAATTTAAGATATTAAAGTATTTTCATGATACAACACTACTTGAAGTAAATATCATTACAGGAAGATATCACCAAATTAGAAAACATTGTTCATTGTCAAATCATCCAATTATTTGTGATATAAAATATGGTGATAGAAACATCAATAAAATATATAAAAAAAAATATCTTGGCATCNAATCTTTTTNCATGCTNCNTCTTTAAAATTTGACNATNATGGAAANAAATNTNTTAAGTCACCNTTACCAAAACAATTAAAATNGTTTNTANAAAATCATTCTTNAATTTANTAATAATTTTNANTNTNNATTNAAANTTTCTAATATTTTTTGAAGTTTTTTAAGNGGTANGCCTATTAAGCCTGTNATATCATTTTCTTTNTCAATAAATTCNTCGATAAGCAAATCCTTTGCAACTTCATATCTAAAAGCTGCAGAGGAGAAATATGGTTTANATTTTTCTATATANTCNAGAATTTGTTTGTCATTAAGTTTTTTTACTTTAATTNCATATNNAGANATATCAGTTTTATAGTNNAATGTATCTGAATCCATTACNCATACTCCNGTNTAAAAANTAATGGTTTTTCCAGATATNAAATTTAAATANTCAANAGCTATATTTTTTTTCATTGGTTTGCCTAAAATTTTATCTTCACATNCAGCACATGCATCNGAACCAATNACATAAGCATTTTTTTCAGAATTACAGATTTTTTTTGCTTTNTTTATTGATAGCCTTAANGCCATATCTTTTGGCTTTTCATTTGGNAGNTGAGACTCGTTTATNTCTGGTGANATACAAGTAAAATCAAGGNTTAAAGTGTTTAAAAGAGATTCTCTNAATTTTGAGCTACTTCCAAGAATTATTCTTTTCTTTTTCATGTATTTTTCCTGTATAATCTTCAAAATTTATAAATAAATAAAGGTAAATCTAATCAAAGGACCTTATTATGGCTGTTCAAAAAAGTAAAAAAACTAGCTCAAAAAGAGGAATGAGAAGATCTCATGACCATCTTGACCTACCTAAACTTTCTCAAGATCCTACTTCTGGTGAAACTCATATGAGGCATCATGTCTCTAAAAACGGTTTCTACAGAGGTAATCAGGTAATTATACCTAAATCTGAAGAGAGTTCTAACGACGAAGATAGTTAAATTTTAAGTAATTCTTTTTCAAAAAAAAATGACCAAAGAAACTATAATCGCTGTAGATGCAATGGGAGGCGACGGGGGGCCGAANATCATAATGCCTTCATTAAGGGAATTCATATTAGAAAATAAAGACATTAGGATTAAAGTATTTGGCGATAAAGATATATTATCTGANCACTCAAAAAATTTTGAAGAATATATAGCNAGTCAGGTAGAAATTATTCATACAAAAGAAAAAGTACTAAGTGATGATTCTCCATCTCATGCTTTACGTCATAAAAAAAAATCATCTATGAGCATGGCTATACAAGCTGTAAAAAATAATGAAGCAAGTGCATGCGTTAGCGCAGGAAATACTGGAGCACTTATGGCAATATCTAGATTCGTACTGGGAACATTAGACGGTATTGATAGACCAGCAATAGAAAGTATGCTTCCATCTTTAAATGGCCATACTCATGTTTTAGATCTTGGAGCTAATGTAGATTGTAAAGCTGAACATCTATACCAATTTGCAGTTATGGGTTCTGTTCTTTCAATGATCTTAGATGATAAAGATAATCCTTCTGTTGGGTTATTAAATGTAGGTCAAGAAGTTATTAAGGGAAATATTCAGGTTAAAGAAGCTCATGATTTATTAAAAANCAGCACTTTAAATTATGTTGGTTTTGTTGAAGGTGACGATATATTTTGTGGTAACATTGATGTTATTGTCTGCGATGGATTTATAGGGAATATAGCTTTGAAAACAAGTGAAGGCACAGCAAAATTTATTTCTTCAACATTAAAAGACGAGTTTAAAAAAAATGTATTTACAAAAATTGCAGGTATTTCCTCAACGAAAGTATTAAATTCATTTAAAAAAGTTGTTGATCCAAGAAGATATAATGGAGCCAGCCTTATTGGTCTTAAAGGCATAATAATTAAAAGTCATGGCGGGGCAGATTCTTTTGCTTTTAATAATTCATTAAAAATTGCNTTAAAAGAAGTAAAAAAAGATGTACCAACATGTATTAATAAAAAATTAAAAGAAATATTAGGCTAGATTAGCATGTATTCAAAAATTATTGGCACAGGCGGTTACTTACCAAATAAAATCCTCACAAATAAGGATCTGGAATCTCTTGTTGATACTACTGACGAATGGATCGTCGAAAGAACTGGTATAAAGCAGAGGCATATTTCAGAAGATAATGAAACNACGTCATCNATGGCGACNAAAGCATCATTAGANGCAATTAAAAGTGCAAATATTAAGAATAGTCAAATAGATCTAATTATAGTNGCAACAACAACACCTGATCAAATATTCCCAAGTACAGCATGTATTGTGCAAAATAATTTAAACATTATTGCGCCAGCTTTTGATGTTCAGGCGGCTTGTACCGGATTTATTTATGCGTTAAGTATAGCTGATAACTATATTAAAACGGGCACATGTAAAAATGTTTTAGTAATTGGGGCTGAAAAGTATTCGAATCTTTTAGATTGGAGTGATAGATCGACTTGTGTATTATTTGGTGATGGAGCTGGCGCTGTAATTTTATCCGCAGATANTTACGAAGGAATTATTTCAAGTCATATCCATGCAGATGGCCAATACAATGACTTGCTATCGGTAGAAGATAAAAACATTAAAATGAGAGGCAATGAAGTTTTTAAAGTTGCTGTAAATACACTAAGCAAGCTTGTTGACGAAACACTAAACAAAAATAATTTAGATAAGTCAGATATTGATTGGCTCGTTCCTCACCAAGCTAATTTAAGGATAATTAAGGCTGCGGCTAAAAAACTTTCTATGTCCTTAGATCAAGTAGTAGTAACTGTAGATAAGCATGCAAATACCTCAGCTGCGTCGATACCTTTAGCTTTAAATGAAGCAGTAAAAGATGGAAGAATCAAAGACGATCAAGTAATATTATTAGAAGCATTTGGAAGTGGCTTCACATGGGGCTCAGTATTACTTAGGTATTAAAATTGATAGATATTAAAGATATTAAGCATAGCCTTAAAAATATGACATCCAACCCTGGGGTTTACAGAATGATTGATTCTGAAAATAAAGTCATATACGTAGGAAAAGCAAAAAATCTAAAAAATAGGGTTTCTTCNTATTTTCGAACANGTAANCATTCTACAAGGATTAAAAGAATGATTAGCTTAATAAAAAAAGTTGATATTACAATAACAAAATCAGAAGCTGACGCTTTTCTTTTTGAAAATATTCAAATTAAAAAATATAGGCCGCGATTTAATATTTTACTTAGGGATGATAAATCCTATCCTTATATATATGTTGATACTCATCATGATTTTCCAAGACTAAGTTTTTATAGAGGTAAAAAAAGAAAAGTTGGAAAATTATTTGGNCCTTATTCAAATGTATATTCTGTAAGAGATGCGCTTAATACCTTGCAAAAACTTTTTAAGGTAAGACAATGCAGCGACACATTTTTTAATAATAGGTCACGACCATGTTTNCAACATCAAATAGAAAGATGCTCTGCACCNTGTGTAGGCCTCATAAAAAAAGATGAATATTTTTCTGACATAAATTTATCAATGAAATTTTTGGATGGAAAAAATAATGAAATTATTGAGACGTTAATAAAAAAAATGGAAGAAGCATCAAGCAAACAAAAATATGAATCAGCTGCTAATTACAGAGACCAAATTGAATCCTTAAGACANACTTGCGAACAAAGTAGTATAAGTTCAGAAAAAGGTGATGTTGATATAATTTCCGTACTTATAAGGTCTGAAACTGCATGTATTCAGGTTTTTAATATAAGAAATGGCGTCAATTTTGGAAACGAAACATTTTTTCCAGAAATTGATGAGACAATTACTGAAAGTACGCTTTTAAGTATTTTCATTGGTCAATATTATGTTTCAAGACAAATACCTAAAGAAATCATAATTAATAAAATTACTAAAGATAGAAAATTATTAGAGTTTATTTTAACCAAGAAGAAAACATCAAAAGTGATTATTTCAAATAGTGTTAGAGGTGTTAGGCAGAAATGGGTTGAGCTTGCAGAAAAGAACACACTTTCTTCTATTAATACGAAAATATTAAGTAAAAAAAATATGTTTAATAGATTTCAGGCATTACAAGAATTTTTAAAATTAGATGAGATGCCAAAAAAACTTGAATGTTTTGATATCAGTCATACATTTGGTGAAGAGACAGTTGCGTCATGCGTGTCTTTTTCAGTAGAAGGGCCACAAAAAAAAGACTATAGAAAATTTAATATACGAAACACAAGTATAGGCGATGATTATGCTGCAATGAAGGAAGCTTTAGAAAGGCATTTTTCTAGATTAAAGAAAAGTGAGATACCGCTGCCAGATGTATGTTTTATAGACGGAGGTTTAGGTCAGGTAAATATTGCTTTAAAAGTTATGGAGGATTTACAGATTCCTACAACACAAATTATTGGCGTTTCAAAAGGTAAAGAGAGAAAAGCTGGTGAGGAAACTATAATATTAAATTCAGGAAAAGAAAAAACAAAACTGGAAAAAAATTCACTTGCTTTACATTTAATACAGCAAATTAGAGATGAAGCTCATAGATTTGCAATTACAGGGCATAGAAAAAAAAGAGATAAGAAGAAATTTAAATCTCCATTAGAAGAGATACCAGGCTTGGGCCCAAAAAGAAAACAAATACTACTAAAACATTTTGGTGGGCTTCAGGGTATAGTAAAAGCTGGAGAAGATGAAATAAAAAAAATACCTGGCATTAATAAAACTTTAGCAGAGGCTATTTATTATAGATTTCATAATGAGTAAAAATATTAACTATGCAAATTTCCTATCTAGTTTAAGAATTATTTTAACACCTATTTTGGTAATAATTTTTTTTCTCTCTGATCAATCGCCAAGAATTATTCTTATTTCAATTTTTACCATTGCTTGTTTGACAGATTACCTCGATGGTTATGTTGCTAGAAAGATGAATCAAGTCTCTTTGATTGGAAAATTTTTAGATCCAGTTGCCGATAAGCTGTTAGTAATTACAACATTACTTTTAGTTTTATTCGAACACAATAGTTTAATAATCTTTATACCAATTTGTATTATAATCATAAGAGAAGTGTTAGTATCTGCGCTAAGGGAATGGGTTGCAATAGCTAACCTAAAAGACTCGTTCAGTAAAGGGAAATCAGTAGATGTTAATTATATTGGCAAGACTAAAACCTTTATACAGATGCTATCTATAGGTTTTTTGCTTTTTAACGGAAGTGTCTTTACAATTGATACATATATGGTTGGTTTTTATGGAATATATTTAGCAGCCTTTTTATCATTGATTTCTATGATAAAATATCTTGGGAATGTTATTAAGTCATAGATATTTACGCGGGAATAGCTCATCTGGTAGAGCGCGACCTTGCCAAGGTCGAGGTAGCGAGTTCGAGCCTCGTTTCCCGCTCCATATTTTGATAGTGGCTGAGTGGCAGAGTGGTTATGCTGCGGTCTGCAAAACCGTTTACGCCGGTTCAATTCCGACCTCAGCCTCCATTAAACTGATATAGGAAANTAATNATGAGAAATTTGTATAATTANCCAATAGGTGAAAAATCTCCTGAAGAATTTAATGTCATTATTGANGTCCCATCAGGNAGTAATAATAAGTATGAATATAATCCNAAACAAGANATTTTTCAGCTCGANAGAGTNNTNTTCAGTTCTGTTCACTATCCAGGNTGTTATGGTTTTATTCCGCAAACCTTAGGTGGNGATGGTGATCCNTTAGATGTTGTAGTNTTAACNGGAGAGCCNTTGATTACCGGATCAGTACTNAATGNAAGACCAGTTGGNTATTTAAAAATGACAGATGATAAAGGTCAAGACGAAAAAATNTTAGCAGTTCCAGTAGATGATCCTAGATATAATGAAAGACAAAAACTNTCGGATGTTCGNGAACATGTTTTAAAAGAAATTGAGCATTTNTTNCANGTATATAAAGATCTTGAAAANAAGTANGTTGATATTGATAAATGGTATGACGTTNNTGACACAAAAATATTAATAAAAGAAGCTCATAAGAACTTTAAAAAATAGCACGTTATATCCTATTCTAACAATAATTTATTTGCCAACTGAAGCTTTATAAATATTTTCTGGCTCTTGTTCGCCTTGCCATAGTAATTCGTAACCAAGTTCTTTGGACTCATCACAAAATTCTACAAGATTACCAAATAATTCTTTAAAGGTTTTATGAGAATGACTTTTTTCATGTTCATCGAAAGAATCCCAATATGTTACAATCGCTAAATGTTTTCCTTCTTTACCTAAATCACCAACACTTCCTTCTTTGCTAATGAAACCTGAATATTTAAAAACTTGTCCTGCTCTAAATCCAGGATAGTTACTCTTAACCACATAACACATCTCACCAATTAAACCTTCAACATCTTCAATGGTGACGTTTTCCTTTAATTTTACTATGTTAAAAAGCATTACTGATTCGAAGGGTATACTAATTTTGCCAAACATACTGTCTCTCCATTTACGTTATATAATCTGACTATTCAAATTTATTTACAAATTGATGATAACAATATGGCAAAGAAAATATATATCTATTTCGGTATATAATAATTTTCTTATATTAATTAAATATGTTGAAAAATCTTTAAAAAATAATGAATAAAAAAATATACTCACTATACTACTATGTGAAAGTGTTTATAATGTCGGCAAGTTTGCCCAGGTGGCGAAATTGGTAGACGCAAGGGACTTAAAATCCCTCGGTAGAAATACCGTGCCGGTTCGACTCCGGCCCTGGGCACCATCAATTAATTTTATTATAGATCAATAGTTTATATGTATTACTTAAAATATTTTATACACAAACTAAGATGAGGCTATAAAATGTTTGTAAATATATACAAATTTGTTAAATTGATTAAAAATTAAGATTGTCATTGAATATGTACATGATTATCATATTAAAATAATGCATAGGTTAATAATTTATTATAAGGAAGTAAAATGTCTGAGAAAATTAATGTAATGTTAACAACTGAGAATTTAGAGCAACTTCAGATGGGTGCAATGATTGCCTCAGTTGGCGCGGTAAGCGGAAGTGATGTTAGTGTTTTTTTATCAATGAATGCTTTAAAATACTTTGTAAAAGGCAATGATCATAAAGCACCGCTGGAAGGAGAAATGGGAAAGACTATGATGGATAAAAAAGTCCCACCATTTTTAGAATTATTTGAACAAGCTGTTGAACTTGGAGATGCAAAAGTTTACCCATGTTCCATGGCAATGGATATGCTAGAAATTAAGTCTGAAGATTTGTTCGATTATGTTGGGGAACCAATGGGTCTTACAAAATTTCTCAGTGATGTTAATCAAGGACAGGTTTGGTCCTTTTAAAATATAGGAATTATTATGTCAGATAGAATTTTAGTAGATGCAAAAAACACATTTTGCCCAGGACCATTAATGGAATTGATATCAAATATGAAAATGGCATCTGTGGGCGATGAACTGGAATTATTATCAACAGATGAAGGTTCAGCTGCAGATATACCTGAATGGGTTAATAAGGTTGGGCATGAAATAATTGACAGCTTTAAGGAAGAAGAAGTTTTACATATTGTTGTAAAGAAAATTAAATAAATTTATCGATAGTTAAGGAGTAGAAAATGCATATATTAGTAGTTGGTGGAGGAATGGGCGGAACAATTCTTGCAAATAATCTTGCAAGAAGACTTTCCGGTGAACTAGAGCAAGGCTCTTCAAAAATTACAATGTTGTCGGCTTCTGACAAACATATGTATCAACCTGGACTTCTTTATGTAGCAGTGGGAAAAATGTCTACAACTGAATTATACCGTGACCAGAAAAGCTTATTGGAACCTTCAATTGATTTTCATGTTGATCCAGTTGAGAAGTTTGATCTGGACAATAACTCCGTTACAACTAAAAGTGGTAAAAAAATATCGTACGATATAATTTGTATAGCAACAGGATCAAGAGGAAATGCAGCTGGTATCCCAGGCCTTGCTGAAAATGCTTGCCAATTTTATACAGAAGCTGACGCATTAGCTATGTACAAAAAACTTCAAAAATTTGAAGGTGGTAAAGTCGTAGTTGCAACTGGCGTACCACATAAATGCCCGATGTCTCCTCTAGAAATTACATTTTTCTTGATCGATTATTTTAAGAAAAGAGGAATTTGGGATAAAGTAGATTTACATTACACTTACCCAATTGGAAGAGTCCATAGTTTAGAGCCAGTAGCAAAGTGGGCGGCACCTGAGTTTGATAAAGAAGGCGTAACATATGAAACTCTTTTCAATATGAAAGAGGTTGTTCCTGGAAAAGTAATCAGTGAAGAAGATAGCTCAGCTGAATTTGACTTATTAGTTACAGTTCCACCTCACAAAGGTATGCAAGTTATAGAAGATAATGAATTAGGTAAAGGTGGCTTTATTCCAACTGATAAGAAAAAATTAAATATGGAAGGAAGAGATAATGTTTTTGTTTTAGGTGACACTACAAACTTACCAATAAGTAAAGCGGGTTCAACTGCTCACTTTGAGGCTGAGGCACTTGGCGAAAATATTGCAGCATTGGTTCAACAAGGCGAGCCTGTTAGAGAGTATGATGGTAAAGTATTTTGCTTTATTGAGGCTGGTGATGGCAAAGCAACATATGCTATGTTTGATTATAATAATCCGCCAAACCCTCAGACTCCTACTTCAGGTTTACACTGGTTTAAAACAGCATACAATAGAATGTATTGGGCGAGTGCAAGAGGAATTATATAACAATAAAAGGGTAAAATTATGAGCAGCGAGATAACTATACAGCAGCAAATGGATAGATTCATGCAAGGTGCAGGGGATGCGCTTACAGATGATACAATTGCAAGACTCGGTTTTATGATAAATGAGCTANTAATAATAGCTGATAGAGTTACAAGAAATAAAAATATTATGAAGCTTTTAGAAATGTCAGAAAGTAAAGATTTTTCTAAAACTTTAGATGCACTATCTGTTGCATTTGATTCTTACAAAGATTCTTCATCTTCATCAGGTGGTATTGGTGGAATGATAAAAGTTATGGGCGATCCAGAGGTTCAAGGTGCTTTAAAACTTTTAGGNAATTTTAGTAGAGAATTAAAAAAATAATCATTTTATTTTAAATATTTTATTTTAAATTAAGAAAAGCAATGTTTGAAAAAGATATCAATTTGATAGATATTCAAACAATTGCTGTTTCTTTAATAGTTTTAGTAGTATCTATTCTCAGACTAATCCCTCATGTAAATAATTTTAGCCCGATAATAGCTTTAGCAATTTTTGGTGCATTGCATTATAAAAGTAAAAATCTATCGTACATTATTCCTTTATTAGCATTGTGGTTTAGTGATCTATTAATAAATAACTTTATTTACAAATTATCAAGTAATTTTGAATTATTTTATGAAGGATTTTATTGGCAGTATCTAGCTTATGTAATTATTATTTTTATAAGTGTTAGTTTTAAAAATAAGAAAATAAATGCTTCAAAAATATTCTACTTGGCTTTTTTTACAAGTATAGTTTTNTTTATTGTAACTAATTTTGGCTATTGGTTTAGCACGAATTTATATAGTAGTGACCTTAATGGTTTATTGGAATGTTACTTGGCAGCTATTCCATTTTATAAAGGCACGCTTTTAGGTACTTTTTTTTATACACCTATATTTTTTGGTTTTTATTATCTTCTACAAAAAAAATTAGATGTTTTAAAATCTAAACATATTTTATACTGACAATATTTTATTGTATTTAAATTGAATATAATGTAATTTATCAGCAAGATATAATATGCAATCAAAACAAGAAAAATTTTGTCATCCTGGAGGTTAGTNATGAGTAATGAATTAGATAATAACATTATAGATGAGGCAGTAATTGGACAAGNTGCTCCTGATTTTAAAGCTACTGCTGTTGTAAATGGTCAGTTTAAAGAAATTAGTTTATCTGATTACAAAGGTAAATACGTTGTACTATTCTTTTATCCATTAGATTTTACTTTTGTGTGCCCAACAGAAATTACTGGTTTTAACGATAGATACTCTGACTTTAAAGCACTAGATACTGAAATACTTGGTGTATCTGTAGATAGTCAATTCTCTCACTTAAAATGGCTTCAAACTCCAAGAAATGAAGGTGGTTTAGGCAACTTAGATTACCCATTAGTAAGNGATCTAACAAAGGAAGTTAGTTATAAGTATGGAGTTTTAATGGATGATTCAATATCTACTAGAGGTTTATTTATAATTGATGCAGATGGCATCATTCAGCATGTAACTATAAATAATTTACCTGTGGGAAGAAATGTAGATGAGACTTTAAGACTTATTGCAGCTTTTAAACATGTTCAAGCNAATCCTAATGAAGTTTGTCCTATGAATTGGACTCCTGGTGATAAAACTATGAATCCGGATCCAGAAAAATCACAAGANTATTTTAAAGANATAAAATAATTGACATTATATAAACTCTACAAACTATTGATATATAATAGTTTGTAGGTTCATANTTAATTATTTAATTANATTATTAAATATTNATAATAAGANAGGCAAATNTATATATTANTAATATTTATAAGACAAATAAATATTATCTATTATAATNAAGTATGTTTNTAAAATTACNNTCACTTTNTNTTGTTTANCTTGGTATAAATTTTATGGCAATTAAACAAGATAAAATATCTTTTAAAAAAGACGTATTTGGTAAAAATGCTAGCTCAATGCCAGATTTTGAGAACCATGNTANTCAAACACAGAAAAATACCACATGTTATATGTGTGCGTGCAGATGCGGTATTAAAGTNACCTTAGAAAATAATAAGATACGNTACATTCAAGGAGANCCTACTCATCCAGTCAACAAAGGAGTNCTCTGTGCAAAAGGAAATGCTGGCATAATGAAACAAATTTCTCCTGCTCGATTAAGACAGCCTATGATGAGAAAGCCTGGAGCAGAGAGAGGAACAAGTGAATTTGTTCCAATAAGTTGGGAAGATGCTTTAGATATACTTACAGAAAGACTTCAAAATATAAGAAACACTGATCCAAAAAAACTTGCTTTCTTTACTGGTAGAGATCAAATGCAAGCTTTAACTGGTTTTTGGGCTCAACAATTTGGNACCATAAATTGGGCTGCNCATGGTGGTTTTTGTTCTGTAAATATGGCAGCAGCAGGCTTATATACTACAGGATTTTCATTTTGGGAGTTTGGAGATCCAGATTGGGATAAAACTAAATATTTTATGCTTTGGGGGGTCGCTGAGGATCATGCATCCAACCCAATGAAAATGGGAATAAATAAGTTAAAAGAGCGTGGTGGAAAGTTTGTTGCAATAAACCCAGTAAGAACTGGTTATCAAGCTGTAGCAGATGAATGGGTTCCAATAAAACCTGGGACTGATGCCATGTTAGCGTTATCACTTGTTCATGTGTTATTAAAAAACGAATTATTCGATTGGGAATTTTTAGTAAGATATACAAATGCTCATTACCTTGTTGTAGATACACCAAGAGAAAAAGGTGANGGTTTATTTTATCGAAATAAACAAGATGTTCCTCAGTCATGGGACTTAGATAAAAATAAGCTAGTCAATGCAANAGATGCAAAAATTAAACCAGCATTGTTAGGGAAATATAAAGCTCCAGACGGAACACCTCTTAAAACAGTATTTACAATAATGACTGAAAGATATATGAGTGACGAATATACNCCAGAAAATGCTAGTAAAATATGCGGGGTTCCNGCGGAACAAATTGAGAAAATTGCTTTAGAGCTTGCGCATGTAGCTTTTAAAGAATCTATTGAAGTTGAAACAGAATGGACNGATTGGACAGGNAGAAAACATGACAANTTCATNGGAAGACCTGTTTCAATGCATGCTATGAGGGGTATATCAGCTCATTCAAATGGATTCCAGGCTTGTAGAGCAATTCATTTTCTTCAGGTTTTACTTGGATCTGTTGATTGTCCAGGAGGACATTTAGCTAAACCACCATATCCAAAGCATGTAGCCCCACCAACAAAACCTGGAAAGAATATAGTACCTGGACAGCCTCTTGAAAGCTTACCTTTAGGATTTCCATCAGAGCCCGAGGACCTTGCTATCGACGCTGAAGGTAATCCTTTGAGAATTGATAAAGCTTATTCTTGGGAAGCACCCATTGCTAACCATGGCTTAATGCATATGGCGATTACAAATGCAGTAGCTGGCGATCCATATGAAATAGATACCATGATTTTCTTTATGGCAAATATGGCATGGAATTCAACAATGAATACCTCAAAAATTAGAGAGTTACTATGTTCAAAAAAAGAAGATGGTGAATATAAAATTCCATTTCTTGTAGTTTGTGACGCTTTTGATTCAGAAACTGTTGGATATGCAGATTTGGTTCTCCCAGATACAACTTATTTAGAAAGGTACGATACTATTTCGGTGCTAGATAGACCAATATCTGAACCTCATGCAATATGCGATTCTATAAGAGCACCAATATTAGAGCCTGATAGAGACGTAAGGCCTTGGCAAACTGTATTAGTTGAACTAGCTAGTCGGTTAAAATTCCCTGAGTTTACTACTGAAGAGGGCGATAGAAAATTTAAAGACTATAAAGATTTTATAATAAATTACGAAAGAGAACCCGGTATTGGTTTTTTAGCAGGGTGGCGTGGTGAGAATGGAGAAAATAGTTTAGTAGGAAAACCTAATTCAAATCAGTGGGAAAAATATATTGAAAATAAATGTTTTTTTGAATATAAGCTGGCAGATAATCAAAAATATTTTAGAGGTGCCAATAAAGATTATTTAGAATTCGCAAACAAAACTGGTTTTATTGAATCAACTGATCCAATTATTATAGAATTATATTCAGAAAAATTACAAAAATTTAAACTTGCAGGTATGGGTTTATATGATGGCCCTCAACCAAAAAAAGAGAGAGATCAATTTAGATTATCAAGATTTTTTGATCCTATTCCAGAATATTATATTCCCTTAGAACATAGGTGTACTTTTTCCCAAGCATATCCATTTTATGCTATCACTCAAAGACCAATGTTTATGTATCACTCGTGGGATTCACAAAATGCTTGGTTAAGACAATTGCAAGCACATAATTATATGCATATGAATAAAGAAAAAGGTGAAGAATTGGGCATTAAAGATTTATCTTGGGTTTGGGTTGAATCAAATACTGGAAAAATAAAGGTACAGGTAAAATTAATGGAAGGGTGTCAAAAGGATACTTTGTGGACATGGAATGCTATTGGCAAACAAAAGGGTAAATGGGGTTTATCAGAGGATGCAAATGAGTCCACAAAAGGTTTTTTAATGAACCATTTGATAAACGAACATCTACCATGCGCGGATACAGGAAACCCTGTTACAAATTCAGATCCTATTACAGGACAAGCTGCGTGGTATGACTTAAAAGTTAATATTTATCCTGCAGGTGATGATGAACAGTTTGGTGTTTATCCAAATTTTAAAGCCGATGCGAAACTACCTGGTAGTCCTGAATCACCAGATGTTCTTAGGTACAACACAAAAAAACCAGTAAGGCTTTCAAGATCAATATTTGATATTTTAACTAAAGGTGGGTTTGAGAAATGAGATTAGGACTTGTAGTTGATTTAGATAAATGCGTTGGTTGTAATGCATGTGCTATAGCCTGTAAACAGTGGAACACATCAGGAACATCTGGGTCGTTAACTGACTATAGACCTTATGGGCCTGATCCGAGCGGAGTTTTTTTTAATAGAATTAGACATTATGAGACAGGTTCATATCCTGAAAGTAAAACTGTTCATTTTCCTATGTCATGTATGCATTGTGAGGAAGCCGCATGTGTAACTGTTTGCCCAACTGGAGCTTCATATAAAAGAGAAGAAGACGGAATTGTTTTAGTTGATCCCGAAAAATGTATGGGGTGTAACTATTGCGCATGGGCATGTCCATATGGCGCAAGAGAACTTGATCGAGAAGAAGGTATTATGAAAAAATGTACTTTGTGCGTTGATAGAATTTATGATGAAAACCTTCCAAAAGATGAACGTAAGCCCGCATGTGTTATGACATGCCCAACAACTGCAAGATATTTTGGAGACTTTGACGATCCATTTTCTGATGTTTCTATAGCATCTAAAAAAAGGGAAGGGCAAGAATTGTTTTCAGAACTTGGATACAAACCAGTTAATCAATACTTGTCCCCACGAAATAAAGTTGAAATTAACCAACATGAAGTAAATGAACCAAATCTAGTTAGAAAAGTTAAAGATTGGGTTAATAAAGTTGTAGAATTGTAAGGAGAAGATATGCACCCAGCTTTTTCAGTAATCTTTTTTACAGTCACATCTGGAGCTGGTTATGGGTTAATATCATTATTGAGTTTGTTTCAGTTTTCTCATTATGGAATCTTTTTAGATAAAAGTACTTTCTTTATTACCGCAGCAATAGCTATCTCTTTATTCACCATGGGTTTAATTTCTTCTACCTTTCACTTAGCTAATCCAAAAAATGCTTGGAGAGCATTCATGAGATTTAGAACTTCTTGGCTTGCTCGAGAAGGTTTGTTAGCAATATTATTTTACCCATTAATTTTTTTATACTTATACCTAACTTATATTGACTTTCAAATTGAGAACTTTATTTTAATGCAATTTCTTAGTTTTATAATTTTTACATTTGCTGTAGTGATAATTTATTGTACAGGAATGATTTATGCTTGCTTAAAAACTATTCCTCAATGGAATACTTTTTGGACACCTATAAACTATATTTCTATAGGGATTTTCTTAGGGGGGCTCATTTTCTTTTTTATTCTTGATTTATACAATTATGAAGTGAGTTTATATAAATCTTATTTATTACTATTTATTGTACTTGCATTTGTTCTTAAAGCTCTATATTACTTCAGTATAAGAACTCCAAGACATAATATTGGACAAGCAACGAACGCTGCTATTAAACTTAAAGATACAAAAGTTAGATTACTTGATGTTGGTCATACCGGAGGAACTTTTTTAACAGACGAATTTGGTTATAAAGTAGCTGAAAAAAAGCTATTTAGGGTAAAATTATTTTCAATGATTGGAGGCTTCTTAATACCTTTCTTACTTATTTACATTCACAGTTTTATATACGAGAGCCTTGTGATTTGCTTTATGGCAATTTTTCTTGCTTTTTTAGGAATGGTTGCAGAAAGATGGTTATTTTTTGCTCAGGCTAAGCACGTTGTGAATCTTTATCATGGCTCTCAACAAGTCTAATTAATAACATATGAACATCTGTACTGCTGAGATTTAGAATGCTAAAGTTAATTTTTAATAAATTTATTATTTCAATTGACGAAATAAAAATGCTTATTTATCAGATATTTAAATGTTATATATAAAATTATTTTTAAGTTCTTTTGTTACCTTTTTAATCTTAGATGCTATCTGGCTAGGTTTTGTGGCAAAGGACTTTTATGCAAAACAACTATCATTATATTTGACTGATGATGTCATCTGGTCATCGGCTTTAATATTTTATGTTATTTTCAACGTAGGGCTCCTTATTCTTGTAATTCTTCCCTCTATTGAGAAAAACTCATATTCAACTCTGGTAGTCTACGCAATTATCTA
Organism: Gammaproteobacteria bacterium; assembly: GCA_002705445.1. Taxonomy (GTDB): domain Bacteria; phylum Pseudomonadota; class Gammaproteobacteria; order Poriferisulfidales. Next base: position 18,560 of record PAGR01000006.1, read on the forward strand.
TGGTCTTGTTACTTTTGCTACGTATGACTTAACAAACTTAGCAACCGTAAAGGAATGGCCTTTGATTGTTAGTCTTATAGATATGGCTTGGGGAATGTTCGTTGCCTTTTCTTCAGCATCCATAGCGTTTTTCGCCAATAAATACGTTTTTTAAGTGCTGTTAGACAAAGCATGAAAAAAAACATTATAGCTATTTATTTCTTGCTAATAGATTTATAAAAAAGTATTATTTTTATATGAAATATACAGTTATAGGACTATTATTCTTTTCTTTAAATGCTTTTGCTATTGAGCCAGCTCCTAGCAATGCCAATGTGGAAGTAAACTGTTTCAAATCTAGTAAAAAACAGTATTTACCATCATCACGCAGTAAAAATTTCCCTCCATCCACCAGATCCAATGAGAATTACTTCAATTGTTTAGATAAATCTAAAAAATTAGTAAAATCTCCTAAAACAGTAACACCAGCAGAAAAGGTTGGTACTGGCGCAGCTATTTTATTGAATCCTGTAGGCGCAGCTGTTTGGTTAATCGACAAGGCTATAAGTGTTGGTGTTGATAAAACAGTTAATAAATAATAATTAAAATATGACTTCGGCTTTATAAATCCTACTATCCTTTAAAATAATATGATAGAAATAAAAAATTTACATAAAAAGTATGATGATATTACTGTAGTTGATGATTTGTCATTAGATGTTGGTAAAGGAGAGGTGTTAGGATTCCTTGGTCCAAATGGTGCAGGTAAATCTACAACAATGAAAATGGTTACAGGATTTATTGAGCCTACTAGTGGTACTATTAAAATTAAAGATCTTTTTGTTAAAGATTCTGCGTATGAAATTAAAAAACACATTGGTTATTTACCAGAAGGGGCACCTCAATATGGTGAAATGACTACAAAAGATTTTTTATTATTTATTGCAAAGATTAGGGGGATTGAAAAAAATAATCTTAATAGCGCGGTAGAATCAGTTATTGAAAGTTTATCTTTACATGATGTTTTAAATAAAAGAATAGAGCACCTATCAAAAGGCTTTAAAAGAAGAGTTGGAATTGCTCAAGCAATTATTCATGATCCAGAAATATTAATTATGGATGAGCCAACAGATGGTCTTGATCCAAATCAAAAATTTGATGTTAGAGAGTTGATAAAAAAAATATCTAAAAATAAAACAATTGTTATTTCAACACACATATTAGAGGAAGTTGAAGCTGTATGTACAAGGGCAGCAATCATAGCTAAAGGAAAGTTATTATTTGATGATACTCCTAATAAACTTCAAGAATCTGGTAGTGGATCTCTAGATGATACTTTTAGAAAAATTACTCTAGGTGAGAATAATTAAAATGAAAAACATTTCAATTATTTTCTATAGAGAGCTAGCTTCATACTTTTCTACACCTATTGCTTATGTTTTCTTAGTTATATTCCTTTTGTTATCCGGCTCCTTTACATTTTATATGGGTAATTTTTATGAGAGAGGACAAGCTGACCTTTTACCTTTCTTTGGATTTCATCCATGGTTATATTTATTTTTAGTACCAGCTATTACAATGAAATTATGGGCTGAAGAGAGGAAATCCGGAACAATAGAATTAATTTTAACCTTGCCAGTTAAAGTTTCTGAGGTTGTTATAGGTAAATACTTAGCTGCATGGTTCTTTATTGTTCTAGCATTATTTCTAACCTTTCCAATATGGATTACAGTCAACTATCTAGGCAATCCTGACAATGGCGCAATTATTTCAGGTTATTTAGGGAGCCTATTAATGTCGGGTGGTTTTCTAGCTATAGGATCATGCATGTCATCTGTAACTCAAAACCAGGTTATAGCCTTCATAATATCTGTAGTAGTTTGTTTTATTTTTTTACTTAGTGGAACAAATTTAGTTTTAGATTTTTTTAATACATGGTTACCACAAGGAGTCGTAGATGCAATAGCATCATTAAGCTTTCTTTCACATTTTTCTTCTTTAAGTAAGGGTGTAATCGATATTAGAGATTTTATATATTATATTTCTTTAATCAGTGTTTTTATTTATATCAACATAGAATTAGTTAATTTGAAAAAGGGTGGATAAAGTGATATCTGAAAGAAATAAATCAAAAGTACAAATTTTTCTTTTACTGGTAGTTTTTGTTCTTTTTATTATGCTTGCTAATAATATTTTTAAGGGTTTTCGTTTTGATCTAACTGAAAATAAATTATATACATTAGGCGATGGGACTTTAAATATAATTAACAATCTGCAAGACGATGTAACGCTTAACTACTATTTTTCTGATAGTTTAACACAAGATGACACATACCTCAGAGCATATGCAAAACGTATAAAAGAACTTCTTGAAGAATATGAATTAAGATCAAAAGGTAAAATTAAATTAAATATAATTGACCCTGTTCCTTTTTCTGACGAGGAAGATGATGCAATGAAATTTGGTTTGCAGGGAGTTCCTTCTAAAACCAAAGAGGAAAAGATATTTTTTGGCCTAGTGGCTGCAAATAGATATGACAGCTACAAAATAATTAAATTTTTTAATCCAGGTAAAGAAGCAGTTATAGAATATGAAATTACAAAAGTATTATATAGCCTTCTTGATATGAAAAAACCACGTATAGGGGTTATGTCATCCTTGCCAATGTTTGGCGGATATAATTTTACAAAAAATGAACCAACACCAGAGTGGGCTATTGTGCAAAAAATAAAACCCCTTTTTGATGTTGAGTTTATCGATAAAAAAACAAAAAGCTTTGATGAATTTGATATTTTATTTTTAGTACATCCCAAAAAAATGTCAGATGAAGAAAAGAAAAAGGTTCTTAACTTCTACGATAATAAAGGAAAAATTTTATTATTGTANGACGTTTATTCAGAAGCTGATCCAGAATTTCAAGACCCAAGTCTTCCACCAACNGGTGGAGGTATACAATCTTCAGATTTCAACGAACTTCTTGAAAAAATTGGTGTAAGTATAAATCCATCAAAAATACTTTTAGACAGAAAATATGCAATACCTGTGACTTCAGCTACGTCTGACAGACCAATAAAGCATGCTGCAATATTAAGTTTTCCAAAAAAATCTTTTAATAAAAATTTAAATATAACAAATAAACTTAATTCCTTAACNTCAGCCTTCTCAGGCTCAATTGAAAATACAAATATGAGTAATAAATTTACATCATTNATTTCATCAAGTGATGATTCATCTGTNACGGAAAAAAATGTNTTTAGATATCTTCCAGANCCATCAATTCTTTTAGATAAATATAANCCAACCGCTGAAACAGAAATTTTTGCTGGGCTGATAGAAAATGAANATAAACAGGCAATAGTTATTGCCGACGCTGATATTACTGCTAACTATTTATGGGTTAGAGTTCAAGATTTCTATGGCGAACAAGTTTTAGTTCCTTGGGCGAGTAATGGTGATTTAATAATAAACTCTCTCGATTATTTATCGGGAGGTAACACGCTTGCCAGTATTACTAGTCGTGAGTCTTTTTCAAGACCATTTAGCGTTGTGGAAGATTTAAAACTTACNGCAGAAAAAATATTTAATACCGAAGAAGCAAGACTTCAGAGTAAGCTAGTTCAACTACAAAGTAAAAATAGTGAACTTACTGATAAAAATAGTATGGATTATATTGCCTTNCAACANGAGCTTTTNAAAGTAAGAAAAGAATTACGTGATGTTAGGAGNAATNTAAACAAAGATATAGATAGCTTGGGATCTTTATTNAAATTTATCAACATCTTTTTAATGCCAATATTACTAACAATTTTTATAATAGCTTTTTCAACATACAGAAAGAAGCAAAGAAGTAAATGAAAAAGTTAATTGTTATCTTAATTATTTTAGGCGTTCTTATTGTCGCAAATATAATTATAAAAAATGAAGATTCTCAGTCCAACATAAATATGCCAAGTCTTGCGCAAGCAATTTCTTTAGAGCTTTCAGTAAGTAGTTATAAAATTATTAATGATAAAAATAAAATTATTTTAATTACCAATGGGTCTTGTTATAAGATTCAAAATTTAGACTACTGTGCAGATTTTTCAAAAATTCAGTTATTGCAAAAGTTTTTACAAAGCAAAGTTAAGGATATATATGATAAAACTACAGAAAATTTAAATAGACTTGGCTTTAAAAATGAAACAGTAAATAGTTCAATNGTTATTAANAATGCTAAAACTTTAATATTCGGTAATACAAATAANTATAATGAGATATACGTCTTACAGTCTGATAAAATTTATAAAGTTGATTATTATCAAGGAATTTTTGAAACAACTTCTAAGTATTGGGNTGATAAATCTGCAGTTTTATTGCCATTTGTAGACACTGATAAATTTACTGTTCAAATTATTGAACATATTGGAAATAATAAGGCTAAAAGATGTGAGCTTATAGAACAAAGAGATTTTTCAGATATAAAATATTCCACTTTAAGAAATTCTTTTTTTGATTTGTATGCTTCTGATGTTACAAGGCTTAGAGAGAAAGACGAGTCTTTATTTTTTGATACGGGAATATCAGTTCTCTTTGATCATCCTTACACTGGAGAAGAAATGTACTCTTTTGAAATATGGAAAGATGATCATTTAGTTTATTTTGCGTCTAAGTATTCTGAGAATAAAAAGAATAACTTAAAATACACTATTCCCAACTCGGTTTATGAAAACATAAGTGTATATTGTAAAAAATAGTTTTATTCCAAAGAATCAATAAATTTTTCTGCATCTAGTGCCGCCATGCAACCCGAGCCTGCAGATGTGATAGCCTGTCTATATATTTTATCTGTCACATCACCTGCAGCAAAAACACCTGGTACGTTTGATTGAGTTGCATAACCAGAATCATTTTTAACAATAATATAACCTTCATCCATATCTAACTGACCAGCAAATATATCTGTATTTGGTTTATGCCCAATCGCAATNAAAACACCATCAAAAGCAATATCTTGTTCACTCGAATCTTTTTTTGATTTTATAACAGCAGAAGTTACACCCATATTATCACCTTTAATTTCGGCTAACTCTGAATCCCACATAATTTCAATATTTTCTTTTTTAAATAATTTGTCTTGTAGAATTTTTTCAGCCCTTAAACTATCTCTTCTGTGAATTAAAGTTACCGACGATGCTATATTTGATAAATAAAGAGCTTCCTCAACTGCAGTATTGCCTCCACCAACAACAAGAACTTTTTTATTTTTATAAAAGAAGCCATCACAAGTTGCACATGCTGAAACTCCTTTACCCAAAAATTCTTTTTCACTTTCAAGCCCTAGATACATCGCGCTAGCTCCTGTAGTGATTATTANTGCGTCTGTAGAATACTCAGCGTCATCACCTTTAAGAATTAAAGGTTTATCTTTAAAATTAACCTCGTTTATTTGGTCAAATATTATATTAACGCCGTATTTAAGAGCATGCTTTTCCATCCTTGCCATTAGGTCAGGACCTTGAAGACCATCATGATCCCCAGGCCAATTATCTACATCAGTTGTGGTCATTAATTGCCCGCCTTTCTCAAGACCAGTAATCAAAGTTGGATTAAGATTAGCTCTAGCAGCATACACGGCAGCGGTATAGCCAGCTGGCCCAGAACCCAATATTATTAGTTTTGAATGATTATTGTTATTCAATTTATTTCCTTATAATTTAAGTAATATAGATAGAATCTATTAAGTTAATATTTATGCTAAATATAGTATAATCATGAAAAAAAAGGAAGATTTATAAAGCTAATTTCACTTTTTTTTGTTTTTGAATAGACTTAGTTGAGATTTTTTACCATTGGGATGCAATTAATTGAAAAATAGTAATAAAAAAAAATCTAATAACTTGCCTACGAAAAAATTTTTATCTCAACCTTTACGAGAAGCTATACTTTTATTTTTATTTTCTGTCACATCTTATATTTATTTAACTCTAACAACTTATCATGAAAATGATAAAAGCTGGATGAATTCATCGTCAACAGAGGTTCAGAATTTAGGAGGAATATTTGGTTCTCACTTAAGTGAAACTTTGTATTTTCTCTTTGGTAAAGCAGCATTTATGATTCCACTATTGTTAGTATTTATTGCTATTGTCACATATAGCAAAGTTAAAGAAAGAACATATGATTCAGGAACAGTTAGGTATCTTGGATATATTTTTTTTATAGTTTCACTGTGTTCGTTGCTAAGTATTCATTCAATAAATAACTTAGAGAGTGGCTCTGGTGGTCTTATTGGTGATGTAACGGCATCTATGCTAGTAGATAATTTTAATATTATTGGGTCGACAATAATTTTAATTACATTTTTGATAATTGGAATTACTTTTTGGTTAAAATTATCTTGGGTATATATTTTTGAAATTACTGGAAAATACACTATTGAAATTTTGTCGAATGTTTTTAGTATTATGAAAAAAATACCATCTACTTTTTTAAAAGATGAGGATGCGAAAAATTTAAAAAAAGACTTAGATTTTAAAAGAAAATTAGAAAAGCTAAATAAAGTTGATGATATTAAAATAGAGCCAGAAGTAAAAGTTACAAATTTTTCAGATCGAATTGAGAAAGAAAAGCAAATACCCTTATTTGAAAATAAAAGCTCTTCAAAAATTCCGCCTTTAGATTTACTTAATGATCCTCAGGAAGAATTTTCTTCTTATTCTGAAGAAACGCTAAAAACTCTTTCAAAACTAGTTGAGATCAAACTTGAAGACTATGGCGTGAAAGCTAGTGTCGTTGCTGTTCAACAAGGTCCTGTAATTACCATGTTTGAACTTGAGCCTGAGGCTGGAGTAAAAGCTGGAAAAATTACAAATTTATCCAAAGATCTTGCAAGAGCTTTATCAGTAACCAACGTTAGAGTTGTTGAAGTCATCCCAGGTAAAAATGTTATTGGTATTGAAATACCAAATGAGAATAAGCAAATTGTAAGACTATCTGAAATTCTTAAATCTTCAGCTTTTGAAAATTTTTCTTCTAACCTTACTATTGGACTGGGAAAAGATATATCTGGAGCTCCGGTTATGACAGATTTATCTAAAATGCCTCATCTTTTAGTTGCTGGAACAACAGGATCAGGAAAATCAGTTGCAATTAATTCAATGATCATGAGCTTATTATACAAATCAAGTCCTGAGCAAGTAAGAATGATTATGATAGACCCAAAAATGCTAGAGCTAGGTATTTATGATGGCATCCCTCATCTTTTAACACCAGTCGTTACTGATATGAATTTGGCAGCTAATGCATTGGTTTGGAGTGTAAAAGAAATGGAGAGAAGGTATAAGCTGTTAGCAAAATATAGCGTAAGAAATATTGATGGCTATAATTCCAAAATTAAAAAAGATAAAGTTATTGATGAAGAGTATCTTCCTCAAATAGTTATAGTTATAGACGAATTTGCAGACTTATTTTTTGTAGTTGGGAAAAGAATAGAAGAGTTAATTGCAAGATTAGCACAAAAGGCTAGAGCTGCGGGGATACACTTAATACTTGCTACCCAAAGGCCATCCGTAGATGTAATAACAGGATTAGTAAAAGCAAATATTCCTTCCAGAATTGCTTTTCAAGTATCATCAAAAACAGATTCTAGAGTGATACTAGATCAATCTGGCGCAGAAAACCTTCTTGGCAATGGAGACATGTTATATCTAGAAAGTGGAAAAATGATACCAGAGAGAATTCATGGTGCATTTGTATCAGATAAAGAAGTTAAGGATGTAATAAATTATTTAAAAGAGGGTGTAGAGAATAAATACTTAGATGAAATATTAGAAAATGATGGTAATGATTTAAAATCAATCTACAAGGATGGAGATGATGACGACGATGATGAACTTTACAAAGAAGCAGTACAAATTGTGATTGAAAGTGACAAAGCTTCAATATCTTACTTACAAAGACGTCTAAAAATTGGTTATAACAGAGCAGCCCGAATGATTGAAAAAATGGAAGAGATGAATATAGTAACAGCAATACAAAAAAATGGGACAAGAAATGTTCTCAAAAAATAATAATTTTATATTTATTTTTTTTACTTTATTATTTTTAATTTTCAATTGCAATTCACATTCTTCTACTGATTTTAATTATTTTTCTTTTATAAAAAGTTTAAATTCGTTTTCTGCGTCATTTAAACAAAATACATATCAAAATGACGGATCTTTATTATCTGAAAGTAACGGAAACTTAATATACAAGAAAAAAGCAAAATATATTCTTGAGTATGAAAATCCAAGTAAAATAAAATTTGTTTCGGACGGGCAATTTATTACTACATATGACGAAGAACTTGAACAAGTAATAATTCAAAGCTATAAAAATACTTTCAAAGAAAATATTATTGACATAATGACAAATGAAGTATTAATTAAGGAAAAATTTACCTTAAAATCTTATATTAAGGGGAATGATTATTATATAAAATTTATTCCTTTAAATTCAGATATTGAGGATAATATATTTTTATTAGTAATTAATAATAATAGAATTAAAGAAATTAGTTTTATGAATGATTTCGAACAAAGTGTTATAATGAAATTCAAGGATTTTAAAAATAATGTAAGTGTAGTGGATTCATTATTTAAAATTGATATACCGAAAAATTTTGATGTAATAGTTGATAAATAAACAAGGAGTTAATATGGCTGAGTTAAGCTTGTCTACAGAAATAGTTAACAGTGTTATAGATGTACTGCAAAAACATGATGCTTCTGCATCTGATCAGATGGTATCAAGTCAGTATTTAGCCGCAATTATTGGTTTTATAGTTGCGAAAGAGAACTTTACCGATGAGCAAAGAAGTGAGGTTATAAACGAGTTATCATCGTTTATTAGGTACGTATCAGATGATTTGAGAAGCAATTCAGGAAATACTTCACCACAACCATCTCAAGATGCATTTGGAATATGGAAACCAGAATAAAATATGTTTAATTTAGCAGCAGTTGCATTAGGTGGCGCGTTTGGATCTATAGCAAGATATTATCTTTCTAATAGTACTTTAAAGCACTTCATCTTTTTTGATATACCTTTTGCTATTCTTCTCGTTAACATAATAGGATCTTTTGTATTTGGGGTATTTATGGGTTTAATTGAGAATAACATTTTAATATCAACGAGTGTTAAAACATTTGTGTTTACTGGTTTTCTTGCTTCATTTACAACATTTTCAACCTTCGCATGGGAATCAGTGTTATTTATTCAGAATCAAATGTACTTAAAATTATTTTTATATTGTTTGTTATCTTTAATATTATCTATATTATTCTGCTTTGCTGGATATTTGATAGGAAAATAATATGTTAGATCCAAAAAAAATAAGAGAAAATTTTGATGAAATTAATAGTATATTAAATAAACGAAATTTTATAATTGATAAAAAAAAATTTGAATCTATTGATAATAATCGAAAAAATATAATTGCTGATACAGAAAGTCTTCAAAATAAAAAAAATACTATATCTAAAGAGATAGGTATTCTTAAGTCTAAAGGTGAAGAAACAACATTACAAACCGAGAGCGTTGAACAAATAAATCTTGAATTAAAAGAAAAACAATCTTTACTTATAAAAGCAGAAGATGAATACAATGACTTTTTATTAAATATTCCAAATATTTTACATAAATCAGTTCCTCATGGTAAATCAGACATAGATAATAAAATAATTAAGTATTCTAACGATGAAAATCTAGAGAAAATGACAAAAAACACTTTTGTTGATCATAGTGAAATTGGAAAACTTCTTAATCTTTATGATCAGGATATAGCAGTAAAAATGTCAAGTTCACGTTTTAGCTTATTGTTTGGAAGTTTTGCCCAACTTCATAGAGCATTAGGGTCTTTTATGATTGATGAGCATATAAATAATCATGGTTATACTGAAGTAAACGTGCCTTTAATTGTTAATTCTGATTCGTTGTTAGGAACAGGCCAGTTGCCAAAATTCAAAGATGATCTTTTTGAATTAAAAAATAAAAAAAATTTCTTTTTAATACCCACAGCAGAGGTGCCCCTAACAAATATTTTTCAAAATAAGATTTTTGATGAAGATGAACTTCCCACAAAATATACATCTTTATCGTATTGTTTCAGGTCAGAGGCTGGCTCATATGGAAAAGATACAAAAGGATTAATTAGACAACATCAGTTTGAAAAAGTTGAGCTTGTTAATGCTGTTATGCCTAGTAAGTCTGATGAAGCATTAGATTCATTATTGAATTGCGCTGAAAAAATTCTACAACTTTTAGATCTCCCATATAGAAAAGTTTTATTATGCTCTGGAGACACAGGCTTTTCATCATATATTACATATGACCTTGAAGTTTGGATGCCCTCACAAAATTCATATAGAGAGATTTCGTCGTGTAGTAACTTTGGAGATTTTCAGGCAAGAAGGCTTAACTCAAAATATAAAGATAAGTCTTCAAAAAAGAAGCAATTTATACATACTTTAAATGGTTCTGGTTTAGCAGTTGGCAGAACGCTTGCTGCTATAATTGAAAATTATCAAAATAAAGATGGGGATATTGAAATACCTGATATTTTAAGACCCTATATGAACAATATGAAGCTAATTAAAAGATATTAATAATGAATACAAATAATTATGTAAGCGGCAGACTAGAATGGATAGGTGTAAGAGAAAATCAAGGCGACATAAAAAGCCTTGATTCAGTGATCGCGATAAAGGGGAAAGGGCTAGACGGAGATAAAATAACCTTAAAGAAATCAAAAAAAAGACAAGTGACATTGATGCAAAAAGAACATATCTCTGTTATCTTGTCGCTAGCACAAGAAGATGACCAAGATAAAATAAATAATATTCAATATTATTTTAAAAGAAATTTGTTAATCTCAAATTATAATATTCATAACCTTAAGGGAAAACTATTTACAATTGGTGAGGCAAAATTTCTTGGCACAGGGGACTGCAAACCTTGTAAAAAAATTGAAAACATACTTGGCAAGAAAATGCTTGATGCAATGCAAGGTATGGGTGGTATAACAGCTGCTGTAGAACAATCAGGTAAAATAAAAATTAGTGATAAAATTAAATTGGATATTAGTTGATGAGAACATATTATTGCAACGAAATTAATGAAAGTAAGATTGATACAGAAGTTCAAGTTTGTGGCTGGGTTAATAAAATTCGAGATCATGGAGGTGTAATTTTCATTGATTTGAGAGATATTAAAGGCTTAGTTCAGATTATAGTTAATCCTGATGATAAGAATTTATTTAGTTTAGCGGAATCTATAAGAAGTGAGTTTATTATATCTGTTACTGGGAAGCCAAGATCAAGACCAAAAGGTTCAGAAAATTTAAAAATTAATTCTGGAAAAGTAGAAATTGTATCTTCTTCAATTAGCTTATTATCAAGAGCTGAAACTCCTCCTTTTCAATTTGATGATGATGTAAATGAAGATAGTAGGTTGAAGTACCGAGTACATGATTTAAAAAGTATGAAAATGCAAAAAAATCTAATTGCTCGAAGTAATGTTGTTAATATTATTAGAAGTTATCTATCAAAACTTGATTTTTTAGAAATTGAAACACCAATCTTGACTAAAGCCACGCCTGAGGGAGCTAGAGATTACTTAGTTCCAAGCAGAGTAAATCAAGGTGAATTTTATGCATTACCACAATCCCCCCAATTATTTAAGCAGATGTTAATGATGTCGGGTTATGAAAAATATTACCAAATTGCTAAATGCTTTCGAGATGAAGATTTAAGAGCTGACAGACAGCCAGAGTTTACTCAATTAGACTTAGAAATTTCATTTACGAGTCAATCAGAAATAATTTCTTTGATAGAAAATTTATTCGAAAAAATTTTTAATGAAATACTACAAATAAAAATAGATTTACCTATTCAAAAAATTTCATACCATGATGCAATGGATAGATTTGGTTCTGATAGGCCTGACATGAGAATTCCTTTCGAGATAAAAAATATTAGTGAAATAGTTAAGGATTCAGATTTTAAAGTATTTTCAAAGCCTGCATCAGAAAATGGCCAAAAAGTAAGTGCTTTATGTATACCATCAGCTGCAAAATTATCAAGAAAAGATATAGATAACTATACTGATATGGCAATATCAAAGGGCTCTCAAGGATTGGCTTATATAAAATGTAATGACGTAAATGATATCGAAGGTGGACTTCAATCACCAATTATAAAATTTTTAGATAAACATACTATTGAAAAAATTCTTAAAAATTTAGGAGCTTTGGATGGAGATATAATTTTTTTTAGTGCCGGTCCAGATAGTCTTGTAAATAATGTCTTAGGATCTCTAAGATGTAAAATTGCCGAAGATAAAGATCTTGTAAAAGATGATTGGAAATTTGTGTGGATAACTGATTTCCCAATGTTTGATTATGATAAAGAAACAAAAAAATGGAAATGTTTGCATCATCCATTCACTATGCCAGTTTTTGATAATATAAAAGATATTAATATAATGCCGAATTCCTTATTATCCAAATCTTATGATTTAGTTCTTAATGGAACTGAACTTGGTGGAGGCTCGATAAGAATTAATGACATCGATATTCAAAATGAAGTATTTAAAGTTTTAGGACTTACTGAAGAAGAAATTAATAATCAATTTGGATTCTTTATTAATTCAATGAAGTACGGGTGTCCTCCACATGGTGGAATCGCATTTGGTTTAGATAGAATAATTATGTTACTTACAAAATCAAATTCTATAAGAGAAGTTATAGCATTTCCAAAAACGCAAACTGCGTCATGTTCATTAACCAATGCACCTGCAAGTATCAGCAAAGATCAAATGAGAGAGCTCGGCTTAAAGAATAAAGAAAAAGAGTAAGAAGATGAAAAAAATTCCAATATCAGTTCTAGTAATAATATATACAAAAAATAAGGATATATTATTGTTGAAGAAAAATAATGATAAAGATATGTGGCAATCTGTCACTGGAAGTTTAAACGAAAATGAAAAACCTATTGATGCTGCCAAAAGGGAAGTATTTGAAGAAACAGGTCTTACCTCTGATAAAATCTTTGATTGCAATAAGCAATATATTTTTGAAATTTATGAAATGTGGAGACATAAATATGAAGATGGTGTAACGCATAATACAGAGCACGTTTTTTTGTTAGAGCTTGAAGAAAAAATCGATATTGTAATTGATAAAAGTGAGCATTTACAATATGAATGGTTATCAAGAGTTAAAGCCGCTGAAAAAGTTTTTTCTCATACGAATAGACAAGCTATATTTGATTTGATTTAATTTTTTATATAAGAGGTAATATGGCAGGACATAGTAAATGGGCAAATATACAACACAGAAAAAAAAGACAAGATAATAAGCGCGGAAAACTATTTACAAAACTTATTAAAGAAATAACTGTTGCTGCAAGAGAAGGTGGTGGCGATGCTGATTCTAATCCACGCTTACGGTTAGCTTTGGATAAAGCATTTTCTGGTAATATGAATAAGGAAACCGTTGAAAAAGCCATAAATAGAGGTACTGGAAATTTAGAGGGAGTTAGCTATGAAGAACTAACTTATGAAGGATATAGTTCTGCGGGCGTTGCAATCATTGTAGAATGCGTTACGGATAATAAAAATCGAACTGTAGCAGAGGTCAGACATGTATTCTCCAGATTTTCTGGAAATTTAGGAAGTTCTGGATCTGTCTCGTACTTATTTAAAAAAATTGGGGTTATTTCATATCAAGATACAGATAAAGCAGAACAAATCATGGATCTTGCTATTGAAAGTAATGCTGAAGATATAATTCAAGATGAAAATTATGTTGAAATTCATACAGATAAAGCTGATTACTTGAATATTACTAAAGTTCTTAAAGACAATGATTTTATATTTGACAACGCAGAACTTGAGATGCATGCAGATACTAAAATTGAATTAAAGGGTGATGATGCTGAATCGTTTCAAAAATTTATAGATGCAATAGAAGAACTTGATGATGTTCAAAACGTTTATACGAATGCTGAATACGAACAAAATTTAAGTTAAAGTAGAACAACAAAAGAGTAATTAATTATAAAAGCTGGAGATTTTGTCATGTCAAAAATGCAAAGAGATAAAGGTAAGCGTTTTGAAAGAGAAGTTGTAAACACTTTAAAAGAATCTGGTTTTTATGAGGCAAAAAGGATTCCGTTATCTGGTTTGCAAGAAGGATTTAAAGGTGATGTCATAATAAAAAGAACAGAATCATCGAAAGAACTCCTTGGCGAATGCAAAAGTAGAGCTGGGGGATTTAAATTAATATATGATGCAAAAGAACAAGATGACGCAGATATTCTTTTTATAAAACAAGATAGAAAGCCTGTTTTAGTGGTAATGTCCTTAGATGATTACATCAAAGGCGAGTATTAGCTTAAAAAATGAATTCAAAGAAGATTGATATAAGAGTTTACTATGAAGATACTGATTCCGGTGGAATAGTTTACTATGCTAACTATTTTAAATTTACTGAAAGATGCAGGACAGAATTTCTAAGAGATTTGGGAATTTCTCAATCAAGAATATACGAAGAACTTGGAATAAAGTTTATAGTTCACAGCGTATCTATGAATTACCATAAACCTGCTTATCTTGACGATTGCTTAACAGTAGAAACATTTGTTGAAAGTCTTAAGAATGCTTCAATACAATTTTATCAAAAAATATATAAAAAAAATAATAATGAGTATGTAGATATAATAAGCTCAATGTGTAAAATAGTTGCTATTGATAATAATTCTAAAATTAAACCTATACCAAATTTAATTTCAAAAAAAATTATGGAGGCTCAATGAATGGTTTATTACATTTAGCACTTAATGCAAGTTTTTTAGTTCAATTAGTAATGATAATACTAATTGGCTTATCAATTTGGAGCTGGGTAATAATTTTTGTTAAGCGAAAAGAGCTAAAAAATGTTTTAAGCAGTACAGATAAATTTAGCAAAAAATTTTGGTCTGGAATTCATATGCAAAAATATTATATGCAAATTAAGGACAAAAGAAGCAAATCATCAATTGAGCAAATTTTTTATGTTGGCTGGAATAGATACGAAATTCTTCATGGAGATGAAAAAGAAATTACTCCAGAGTCAATTCCTCAGACATCATTGAGAGCTATGCAGGTTGCTATTGCAACTGAATATGAAATTTTGGAAACAGATTTACAAACTCTAGCAACAATTGCTTCTGTTAGTCCGTATATAGGCTTGCTAGGAACGGTTTGGGGAATAATGAACTCTTTTCAATCACTCAGCCAAACTTCACAAACTACTATTGCTTTAGTCGCTCCTGGGATATCTGAAGCACTTATAGCAACAGCACTAGGTTTGATAGCAGCTATTCCTGCTTTAATTGCCTACAATAAGTTTAATAGAGATATATCTAAAATAATTTTAAGATATGAAAATTTTTCTGAAGAGCTTACAGAGCTTCTTCAAAGAACTCATATACCTGAAAAAAGCAATAACGATAGCACATCAAAGTTATTATAAATATTAATGAGATATAGAGACAAAAAAAAATTATTAGCTGAAATTAACGTTGTGCCTTATATAGACGTGATGTTGGTTTTATTATTAGTATTTATGATAACAACACCACTTCTTTACCAAGGTTTAGATGTTGATTTACCAACCACAGAAGCTAACGAGATAGACACAAGTAAATTTGAAGAACCTCTTATCGTAGAAGTAAATTCAAAAGGAATAATAAGAATTATTCAAGAAGAAAGCTTCAATGAACAAGTTAGTGAACAGGATTTAGCGGATACAATAATATCGATATATAAAAGTAAAAAAATAGATAAAGTATATGTTAAAGGAGACAAAAAAATAGAATATGAAAAAATAATTAGAATAATATCAATCTTAAACAAAGGCGGTGTTGAAAATATTGGTTTAATAACTTTACCGGTCAATGAAAAATAGAAGTAATAAAAAATTCTCGATTTTCATAAAAGTACTTTTAATGCATATCTTTATTTTGGCTCTTTTGGATATTAATTTTTTAAAAATTTTAGGCAGTGAAGATAATAAAGTCGAAATAGGAAATCAAGTAAAATTTGTAAATCTTAAAAGTATAAGTCTTGAAGAAATTGAAAAAAATAGAGAAAAAATTAAGCAAAAGAAGAAAGAACTTGAAGAATTAAAGAAGAAAAAAAGACTAGAGGAGCTTAGTAAGAAAAAGAAACTTGAAGAAGAAAAGAAAAAGAAACTTGAAGAAGAAAAGAAAAAGAAACTTGAAGAAGAAAAGAAAAAGAAGCTTGCCGCAGAAAAGAAAAAGAAACTTGCCGCAGAAAAGAAAAAGAAACTTGAGATTGAAAAAAAGAAAAGGTTGGACGAGGAGAGAAGAAAAGCTGAACTCAAGAAGTTAAAAAAGGACGAAATAGAAGAATTACAAAATTATGAAATTGCAAAATTAGAAAAAGAGCTCGAGGAACTTGAAAAGATAGAGGCTTTAATAAAACAACAAAATATTAGAAATGCTCAGCTAACAGATGCCGAACAAAGATATATTCTTACTATAAAAGCAAAAATAGAAAATAATTGGCTTATCCCTCATAATACAAAACATGATAAGATTTGTAATGTTATTGTTAATCAGTTACCAAGTGGAAAGGTCACAAGCGTGAAAATTCATGGCTGTAAAGGTGATAGCATATATATAGATTCTTTAATAAATGCTGTCTGGAAATCAAGTCCTTTGCCAATAGCACCTGATATAGAAGTTTTCCAAGATATTATAGTTTTACAGTTTGAGGAGCCGAATTAGATGAGAAATCTTATATTTATAATCGTTGCGCAATTTCTCTTGTACTCTAACCTGCATGCAGAATTAAAAATCAAGATTGATAGAGCAAAAATTGGAACTTTACCAATAATGATTAATATCGAAGGAAGTTCTGAAAAATTTTTTTCGAATAATTTTAATGAAATTATTGAAAACGATCTTTATAGTAGTGGTTTTTTTAATATTTTAGATTCCTCTAACGTTAAAAATAATGTATCAAATAAAAAAACCCAATATGCATTATGGGCTCTTGCTGGTACAAACTATTTTTTGAAAGGTAACATCTATAAGGAAAATAATGCAGACTATATTAAATTTAATCTGCATGATGTTATAAAAAAAAATTTAATAGCATCGTATAAAATTAATCTTACTAAAAATCCAAATATTAGAAAAGTTTCTCATAAAATAAGCAATGTAATTTTTGAAGAGATAACAGGAATAAAGGGGATATTTGATACCAAAATTGCTTACATTAGTACAGAAAAATTAAATGATAGAAAAATATATAAGCTACATGTAGCCGATATTGATGGTCATAATTCTGTTGCTATTTATAAATCTTCAAAACAGCTAATGTCACCAACGTGGTCGCCAAATAATGATAAAATAGCTTATGTCTCTTTCGAAAACAATAGGCCAGAAATTTTTATTCAGTCTTTATCAACTGGCGAGAGAGAAAAACTTATTAGAGGTACTTATTCTTCAAGCGCTCCAGCATGGTCACCTAATGGGAAACATATGGCATACACATCTTCTGTAAATGGGAATCTAGAAATTTTTATTTATAGTTTTATCACAAGCCAAAGCAAAAGAATTACTAATAGTATTGGAATAGATACCGAGGCTGAGTGGCATCCTAATAGTAATTCAATCTTCTTTACTTCTGATAGAAGTGGAAGACCACATATCTACAGGAAGTCTTTAAGTAAAAATAAAGCCAAAAGAGTAACTTTTGATGGGTCTTACAATGCCGATGCAAATATATCGTCTGATGGAAAATATCTTTCTTTGGTTCATAACTCAGGTAACGGTCATAAGATTGCAATTTTTTCTTTAGAAGATAGGTACCTTAAAGTTATATCAAATGGTCGATTAGACGAAGCGCCTAGTTTTGCGCCAAATAATAAGATGGTTTTATTTGCTTCAAAAAAAATTCATAAAGGCATCCTTGTTGCAACCAGTAATGATGGTAGAATAAGACAAGAAATAGAGCTTACTGGTGAAGATGTTAGAGAGCCAATTTGGTCAAATTAAACAAATAGCAATTTTATGGAGAGTGATTATGACAATTGTCAAACATGCAAGAAATACAGCTATATTATTAATTATTTCTTTACTAGCAGGATGCAGTAATTTGCTTAATCAAAAAGACCCTGATGTTATCGTAACAACAGAACCTATGTTAACAAAATCTGAAGAA
>PAGR01000007.1 GCA_002705445.1 Gammaproteobacteria bacterium
CACTAGATAATCTTCCATCTCTGCCAATTACAATTTTATCATTTTGATTTTTATATATTTCAGATAATGCCCTTGCGATTAACTTGACTGTTTCATTATTAAGCTCATGGTCGTAAATTCCTCTAATATCATATGCTTTGAAAATATTTTTTGATAAATTCATTATTATTTTTTTCCACTATGGCCAAAACCACCTGTTGATCTTTCAGTCAAATTAAATTCTTCTACAAAACTATATTCAATATTTATAACTGGGATTAACATAAATTGGGCTATTCTATCTCCAGGATTAATAATAAAACTTACTTTGCTGTTGTTAAATAGAGAGACCATTAACTCTCCTTGATAATCAGAATCTATTAAACCAATAGAATTTCCAAGTATAATTCCATGTTTGTGACCAAGTCCTGATCTTGGTAAAACTATTCCAGCAAAATCTTTGTCTTCAATAAAAAAAGCTAAGCCTGTAGGAATCAAAGTTGTACTTTGTGGTGAAAGCACAACATCACTATCTACACATGCCCTTAAATCTATAGCAGCTGAACCTTCAGTTGCATATTCTGGCATTGGTATAGAATTATTTATTTTAGAATTTAGAATTTTTACTTGTACTTTCTTCTTCATACTTTATTTTCCTAATTATAGATATTTGATATTTCTTCAACAAACTCAATAGCAAGGTCTTTCTTATTTTTTAATTTTAAAGTTTTTTCTAAACCTTCTCCCCAATATAAAGTTATTGAATTATTTTCGTTATCAATACCGTCATCAAAACTTACTTTGTTAGCAGCAATAACAGAAACTTTTTTATCTTTTAATTTTTTTAAAGCATTTATTTTTAATTCATTAGTTTCTGCTGCAAAACCAATAGAAAAAACATTATATTTTTCGACTATGGTTTTCAATATATCTATATTTTTGGTAAATTCCAATTTAATTGGCTCATCACTTTTAATTTTTTTTTCTGATAAGTTTTTGATAGCAAAGTCTGAAACTGCAGCAACAGAAACAAAAATATCACAATTTGGAATATTGTCTTCTACAGATGAAAGCATATCTTTAGCGCTTTTTACCTCTATGGATTTTATTTCATCATATTCTTTATAATTACAAGGTCCTTTAATCAAAGTAACCTCGGCATCCTGATTGAAGAAAGCATTTGCTATCTCACAACCCATCATTCCAGAACTTCTATTTGATAAATATCTTATTGGGTCAATATACTCAATTGTTGGACCAGCAGTAATTACTATTTTTTTTCCTTTAAATAGCTTTGATTTTTTTTTTACTAAATTTTGTATGTCCTCAAATATATTTATTGGCTCCTTCATTCTTCCTGAGCCTATATCCCCACATGCTTGACTTCCAAATTCAGGGCCAGAAAAAATAATACCTCTTTTTTTTAATGTGTCATAGTTTTCTTGTGTGGCTTTATTATTCCACATGTTTTTGTTCATACTTGGTGATAAAACAATTCTTTTATCAAATGCAAGACATGTTGTCGTAAGAAGGTCGTCTGCCCTACCGAACGTAAGTTTAGACATAAATTCTGCCGTTGAAGGGGCCACTAATATAATGTCAGCCCATTTTGCTAGGTCTATGTGAAGCATTGGGCTCTCTTTTACTATTGTATTATATTGATAAACCTTACCATTTGTTAAAGTTTCAAATGTAAGTGGTGTTATAAAGTCTTCTGCAGTTCTTGTCATTATCACTTTAACATCAAAATTATTTTTCATTAACAATCTTGCGATCTCTGCTGATTTATAAGCAGCTATCCCACCCGTAACGCCTAAAATTATTTTTATTTTTTGACACATTCTTGAGATTGTACAAGATTTCGAGATATCTTTTGCAATATATTTATTAAATAATCAATATCAGATAATTGGTGATCAACAGTCAAAGATATCCTTAGTCGTGACTTTCCTTCTTCTACTGTTGGCGGTCTGATAGCAGGAATATAAATTCCGCTTTTGAAAAGCTGATCACTTACATATAAAGCATCTTTACTGCTCCCTACTAATAATGCTTGAATCTGTGAATTACTTTTTAAAGATGTAAATCCTGATTTTTTTATATTTTTTTTATAGTAGCTTATTAATGAAAATAGCTTTTCTCTTCTCCAGTTTTCTTTAGAAATAATTTTTAAAGATTTTCTTGTAGCCTCCACTGCATTAATAGGTAGCGATGTGGAATAAATATAGCTTCTTGCTTTTTGTAGAACATATTCAACATGGTCTTTCTTCCCTGAAAAAAAAGCCCCAAAAGTACCGATTGCTTTTCCAAATGTCCCAGTAACAAAAATATTTTCTTTATTATTTAAAGAATTTTTATAAATAAGACCTCTACCATATTTTTCGAATATACCAATAGAATGTGCTTCATCAATTAAAAGCAATGCATCATATTTTTTAGCTAGCGTACTCATCTTTTTTATATTTGGTGTATCCCCATCCATACTAAATAAGGAATCACTTACAACTAAATTATTTTTTCCCTTAGTACCTATCAACATTTCTTCTAAGTTCTTACAGTCATTATGATTATATCTTTTGAAATTTGCTCTTGAAGTTAATGAACCATCGATTAAAGAAGCATGATTTAATTTATCAGAAATAATATTATCACCCCTAGAAACGAGTGATTTTATCACCCCAAGATTTGCTTGATAACCTGTAGAAAATAATAACGTTTTTTCTTGTCCTAAAAAATTTGATAATTCTTCTTCTAATTTAAAGTGCGATTTGGTATATCCTGAAATTAATGCTGAAGAGCTTGTACTATAACCATGATTGTCCAAAGCCTTTTTTGCGGAGTTTATAATCCTTTTATCATTAGATAACGACAGATAATCATTACTCGCAAAAGATAATAGCTCTTTATTTTTATAAACAAAAATATGCGAGTTTCCAGAATCTTTTACTTTTCTAACTCTAAAACCATTAGATAGCTTAATCTCTTTAAGCTTTGTTTTAATTTTATTTTTCAAATTTATCTATAAAAATTAATTAATTAATTTTAAATTATGAATATTGTGCTTTTTTTCTGTATCTTTTCTTTTGCTACTTCTAAATTTTTCAGTTTTTTTATTGGTACCCTCAATATTCATGCCTAGCTTACTAAATAATTCTCTATCTTTTTCAACTTCTACGTTCGGTGTTGTCAACAGTTCTTCACCGTAAAATACTGAATTCGCTCCAGCATAAAAACATAACGCCTGCATTGATTCTGACATTGATTCTCTACCAGCGGATAATCTTACATAAGTTTTAGGCATCATAATTCTTGTTACGGCAATAGTTTTAACAAATTCTAATTCATCAATTTTTTCATTTTCATATAATCTTGTACCCTCAATCTGTACTAGCATATTAATTGGAACTGACTCTGGGTGCTCCTCAAGATTTGCAAGCTCTATTAAAAGCTTTGCTCTATCTTCTAGAGATTCTCCCAAACCTAAAATGCCACCTGAACAAACTTTTATCCCAGAACTTCTTACATATTTCAGAGTATTTAATCTATCTTGATAATTCCGTGTGCTAATAACTTTTTCATAATGTTCTCTTGATGTATCTAAGTTATGGTTATAATAATTAAGACCAGACCTAGATAATCTATTTGCTTGATCTTCAGAAAGCATGCCCAGTGTAACGCAACTTTCCATTCCAAGATTATGAACCACATCTATCATTTTTATAACTCTATCTATATTTTTATTGCTTGGTCGTCTCCAAGCAGCACCCATACAAAACCTTGTCGAACCCTGATCACGAGCAATTTTAGCCTGCTTTTCAACCTCCTCTAACGACATTAAAGGCGTTGCTTCGATGGGATTATCGCTATGTATGCTTTGTGAACAATAACCGCAATCTTCAGGGCAACCACCGGTTTTAATTGATAATAAAGTACAAACCTGAACAGTGTCTTTTTTATGATTTTTTATATGGCTATTATGTGCTTCAAATAACAATTCATTAAACGGCATATTAAAAAGATTTAAAACTTCTTTTAATTTCCAATTATTTCTAATTTTCTTCATATTAAATACTCCCCATAAATCCCCAAAAAAATTAGTAAACCAATATATTGATTATTTTTAAAAGCCATTATACAAAATTTCGGGACTCTTTTATTTATTAATACTTGATTATACACACCTATGAGGATAGCAAGAATAAGAAATAGATAAAATATGGAGCCATATTCTTTTAAATAACCAATGTATATAAATATTGTAAAGAAAACGAATTGTAAAAAGCCAATTATTATTTTATCGTTATTTCCAAATAAAATGGCAGTTGAATTTATGCCTATTTTCAAATCATCATCTTTATCTGCCATAGCATACATCGTATCAAACATAATCACCCATATTAACGTCGCAAAAAAGAAAACCCATGCTATTAAATCAGGAATTTCATTTTTAATACTAGTAAATGCCATTAGCGTAGATATGGCAAATGTAAAGCCAAGAAAAATTTGCGGTGCTTTCAAAAATCTTTTTGTAAGTGGATAAAAAATAATTGACATAATCGCAATTAAAGCTAGAAAAATAGTTTTCAAATTTAAAAATGCAAGAAGGCTTAAATTAATTAATGATAATAATATGAAAATTAAAAATATTTCTTTTTTATTTATTAAATTTGACGCATACGGTCTGTCTTTTGTCCTTGAAACCTTACTATCAAAGTCTCTATCAAAAAAATCATTAATAACGCATCCAATAGATCTACTAGTAATTACACCAATTAGAAAAATTAGACTTACGTAATTATAAATACTTCCATCATTAGAAGATGCAATTACCCAAAATGGGGGCCATAATAAGAGAAAAATACCTATAGGATTATTTAATCTCATTAATTGAATATATAAGCAAAGTTTATTTTTAAACATTAAGAAATTATTTTAATATAAGTTACTAAAGAAACCATGATACAACAAAAAAATGACAATAAGAAAATTTAAAAACTTTTCGCCAATTATTCATGAAAATGCGTATATAGATGAAAGTTGTACAATAATTGGTAACGTATCAATCGGCGATGAGTCGTCTGTTTGGCCACAAACTGTTATTAGAGGAGATGTTCAGGAAGTTTCCATCGGAGAAAGAACAAATATTCAAGACGGCTCTATACTTCATGTTACAAGTGATAATACTTTTACTCCTGGAGGATATCCTTTAATTATTGGGGATGATGTTACAATCGGACA
Organism: Gammaproteobacteria bacterium; assembly: GCA_002705445.1. Taxonomy (GTDB): domain Bacteria; phylum Pseudomonadota; class Gammaproteobacteria; order Poriferisulfidales. The sequence continues at coordinate 5,218 of PAGR01000007.1, forward strand.
CGGAGTAATCCTTCATGCATGTATAGTAGAAAGTATGAGTCTAATTGGGATAGGCAGCATAGTATTAGACGGCGCTTTGGTTGAAAGTAATACAATGATTGCTGCAGGAAGTCTTGTAAGTCCAAACAAGAAAATGAAATCTGGTTTTTTATATAAAGGTTCTCCAGCAAAACCTATTCGAGAGCTGACAGATAAAGAATTAGATTATATTAAATTTTCGTCGAAACATTACGTAACAACAATGAAACAACATATTGATACAAAATGAATGTAATATTAAATGGAAAAAAGATCTTCCTTGAGAAAAAATTGAGTTTAAATGATTTTCTAATAATGCATAATTTAAAGGAAAATAATATTGTTATAGAGATTAACAGAAATATTATTACAAAAAGCCTTTGGCATGATTATGAGTTGAAAAATAATGACAAAATTGAAATTATTACTGCAGTCGGTGGTGGTTAATTATGAGTTTAATACTTGATAAAAAAATATATAGTTCAAGATTGATTATTGGAAGCGGCAAATATAAAGATTTCGAACAAACAAAAAAAGCTTTGGATGCAAGCGGAGCAGAAATTATAACCGTTGCAATAAAAAGAACAAATATTGGACAAGAAAAAACTAAAAAAAATTTACTAGACTATATCAGTCCAAAAGATTACAAAATACTTCCAAACACTGCCGGGTGTTTTTCTGCTGAAGATGCTATTAGAGTTTCTCTATTAGCAAGAGAACTCTTAGGAGATAATTTACTAAAATTAGAAGTATTAGCTGACAAAGATACTTTATTACCTAATGAAAAAGAAACTTTAGTTGCTGCTAAAGAATTGGTTAAACTAGGATTTTCTATAATGGCTTATACTACAGATAATATTTCTTTAGCAAAAAGTCTTGAGGAAATAGGTTGTATATCAGTTATGCCTTTAGCATCCCCAATTGGTACAGGCCAGGGTATTATTAATCCTGAGAAGATAAATAAAATAATTAAAAATGCAAATGTACCTATTATTGTCGATGCTGGCATTGGTACAGCGAGCGATGCAACTATTGCAATGGAAATGGGCTGTGACGGGGTACTTTTAAATTCCGCAATTGCCATGTCAGATAACCCAGAGCTAATGGCTGAAGCAATGAAATACGCAATTATCTCTGGAAGAAAAGCATATAAGGCAAAAAGAATGAATATTAGTCCAATTGCAATCCCTTCTAGCAATAAGAAAGATGCAATATCATGACGAGTCAAGAAGGCCATATTAAAAGCTTTGTAAAGAGGAGTGGAAGATTAACACAGTCCCAAAAGATATTTTTAAATAATAAAAATAATAATATAAATTTTTTTTTCCCGAATGAAATTGTAAATTTAGAAAAATTATTTAAAAATAATAATAATTGTATTCTAGATGTTGGTTTTGGTGACGGGAAACTATTAACTAGTTTAGCAAAAAAATTTCCTGAATTAAATTTTATTGGACTAGAAGTTTATGAGTCAGGAATAGGAAATATTTTAAAACAAATATCTTCAGATAATCTCACTAATATTAAAATATGTTGCTCTGATGCAATAACCTTTTTGAATAATTATACAGAAAATAATAGTTTTTATGGTATAACTCTATTTTTTCCAGATCCTTGGCCCAAGAAAAAACATTATAAAAGAAGGATCATCAATAAAAATTTTGTTAATTTAATAAGTAGGAAAATTTCTGCAAATGGTTTTATAAAAGTTGTTACTGACTGGTCAAATTATAGTGATAGAATAGAAGAAGTTTTTAGTGCAAATGATAAATTTGAAAGAGTTGGAGATATTTATATTTTTAAAAATAGATGCCTAACTAAATTTGAAAAAAAAGGCATTTCTCTTGGGCATAGGATTACTGAATTTACTTATAAATTGAAGTAAGTTATTTCTTTTTAATTTTTTTAATACTCGCCTCATAAATAGATGATAAGCCTGCAGTATTTCTATTCATTGGGCATACCTCACTAGTACAGAATGGGGGTGAAACGTGCGTGCAACCTAAATCTGACCATGCTTTTTCAATTGCCCCATCAATTGTTCTGTGAAAATGATTTTTCCATTGTCCTGTTGAATAACCAGTTTCTTCAAAAATCTTTAATATCGGTTTATGCACTCTTGCAAAAAATAACTTAATATTTTGCTCATAAAGTCTCGAAGACAAACTATTTAACATATCTTGCCCGGTCGCATCAATTTCATTAATAGCAATAGCATCTATTATGAAATATCTTAATTCCGGCTTTGTTGCCACCCTCTCAATTACTTCATTCTCAAAATGACCTGCGTTGGTAAATATTAATGGCCCATCAAATCTCATAACTGATATTGAGCAGCATTTTGGAATATTATTAGTATCTGAATTTCTAAATATACCATTTGTATTCTTAGATAAACAAATTACTCTTGGGCGCATTGATCTATAACAATAACTTCCAAGGGATAAAATTATACCAACTATTATTCCAATCTCTAATTTAGGAGCAAGTAGTAATGTTACAAAAAAGGTGATAATTGATATTACAGCATCTTGCTTTTGAACTCTCCATGCATACTTTATTGGCTTGAATTTTATTAAATTAATAACTGCGGTTATGATCACTGCCGCAAGTGTTGCTTGTGGCAAGTGGTATAGCAAAGGTGTTAAAAATAATAAAGTTATACCAACAACTACTCCTGTTACAACACAAGAAAAGCCTGTAACTGCTCCTGCAGATATATTGACTGCTGATCTAGAAAATGATCCAGATACAGGATAGCCCTGAAAGAAGCTTGCAGCTAAATTACTGAGTCCTTGCCCTATCAACTCTTGATCAGCATCCAGTCTTTGTTTTGTTTGAGTCGCCATAGCTTTTGCAATGGATATTGCTTCCATAAATCCTATTAAGCTGATTGCGATAGCAACAGTACCTAAATTTATAAGCTGATTAAAATCAATTTGAGGTAATTGCATTGCAGGCAAACCGTCAGGAACAACTCCAATAACTTTGCCTTCATAATTAATTTCAAATTTTATATACCAAGATATAAATGTAGTTATTACCACAGAAATTAATACAGCGGGATACTTATTAGATATTTTTCTGAAAAGAAGGATAATAAAAATAGCTAGAAGCCCCATTAATAAAGTTGGTGTATGTGTATTAATCAAAGATTCTGATAATACATTCATAACAGTTTGATAATGATGTTCTTGAGAGGATACACTCACCCCAAATAATTTAGATAACTGAGATGTGGCAATTATAATCGCTGCTGCGTTCGTAAAACCAGTAACAACAGGATGCGATAAAAAATCTACCAAAACACCCATTCTCAATAACCCAAGTGATAATTGAAATGCACCTACAAGGAAAGCAAGCATTATTGCATATGCAACATATCCTGCAGGGTCATTACTTGCAATAGGTTCTAAAGCCGCTGCCGTTAGTAAGCTTACTACGGCTACTGGGCCAGTAGCCAACTGTCTCGATGAGCCAAATATTGAAGCAATAGCAACCGGTAAAAATGATGCATATAGACCATAATATGGTGGTAAACCTGCCAGTTGTGCATAAGCCATTGATTGGGGGACTATAACTAAAGCTACGGTTATACCTGCAATTATATCTGCTTGTAATATTTTTGGATTTCGAAGTTCAGAGACCCAATCTTTAAAAGGGAAAAATCTTTTTACAATAAATTTATTTATGCGATCTAACATTGTCATATTTTTTTAATGGCTCAAAATAGCTATGTTTGCAAATTTTGTATAATTTTTATTAATTAATGCTAATAGTGAAAGCCTATTTAGTTTTATTTGCTCTTCTTTATCATTAATCATTACTTCATCAAAGAAACTTTCTATATAAAAATTTAGCCCATTTAATTTTTTAAGATAATCTTCATATAATCTCTTATCCAACAATTGCTTTAAACTTTCATCAATATCCTTAACACTATTATATAATATCTTCTCACTAGATTCTCTTAGTAAATTTTCGTTAATAATTGATGAAAAATCTTGATTAGATTTCTTTAATATATTCGATACTCTCTTGGCATTAGTAAATAAACCCTGATAACTTTTGTCTAAATAAACTAAATTTACTGCCTCTATTTTCTTCAACATATCAAAGGGGTTAATATCTTTATCATGGCCTACAACGGAGGAAATTACATCAATTGGTAAGCCATAATCTTCCTTAAAAGTAGAAATCAATTTTTCAGTTAAAAACTCATTACAATCAGATACCGCTCTATGATTTTTTTTAAGATCAGTTAGTTTGTTCGATATTAACTTCTGAGTTTCATCAACTAATTTTGTCAGGCTCAAACTGTGTTTTGTATTTAATAAGATTCTTATTAAACCGTAACTTAATCTTCTAATAGCTAAAGGATCTCTAGTGCCGCTAGGCTTTTCATTTATTAAAAATATACCAACAATAGTATCAATTTTATCTGCCATTGAAACTATTTGGGCATCAACAGTCCCAGGTATACCATCTTCTGGATTCTTAGGTGAATAATGATCTTTTATACCATTTGCTACAACTGTTGTGAGGCCAGTTTCTTTAGCATAATAAGCGCCAATGTACCCTTGTAATTTAGGTATTTCAACTACCATATTAGATATTAAATCCAGTTTACAAACTTCGGCAATTTCCTTAAATAAAATTTTATTATCACGGTAAGTTTGTGAATTTATATATGATGAAATTTCAATAATCCTTTGGACTTTATCAAACATGCTACCAAGTTTCTTGTGGAAAATAACTCTCTTAAGAAAATCTTTCTTCTCGAAAATATTGCTCGCTAGGTCTTTGGTTATAAAAAAATTTGCATCGTCTAATCTTGGATTAATAACTCTCTCATTACCCTTTATAATTATTGAATTTACTTTAACATTAGAGACACCAATAAAAAAATTAGCTATTTTATTATCTCTATATACTAAAAAATATTTTTGTGTATCTTGAATTACGTATCTGAGAACTTCATCAGGAAGATCGAGATATTTTTCTGGAAATTTTCCAAGATAGATGTGTGGATATTCGGTCATATTTGTTAATTCATCAATTAGTGAGCTGTCTATATTGTCGTCAAATTTATTTTGTTTAATAATATTTTTGATTTCTCTGTTAATTAATTCTTTCCTTTTGCTTTGATGAAGCTCAACACCATTTTTTTCAATATTTATAAAATACTCATCAATATTATTTATTATTATCTCGTTATTAGATATACATTTATTTCCAAATGTATTATTTCTTGTTTGAATTCCGCATATTTTACAAGATAAATTTTCATCTCCATAAAATAGTAACAGCCACCTTATAGGTCTTATGAAAGAAATTTTAGATCCACCCCATCTCATTCTCTTTTGCTGTTCCACATTTTTAAGAGCCTCTTCTAAGATGTGCGGTAGCCTATCTTTAACTTTCGTTATTTCTTCAGGTTGCTCGTAAAAAATGTAATATTTATTTTCAAACTCTTTTTTTGAAAGTAAATCAACTGAGACTTTGTGTTTTTTTGCAAAACCTAAAACAGTTTTTGTAGGAGTGCCTTCATTATCAAAACACTTATCATACGGAGGCCCTTTTATTTCTTGTTTTGGTATTTTAATATTTTCTTCAATATCATTAACAGTGAAAGTTAAGCGAATATTTGTAAAAAAATTATCAATTGACCTAAAATTTATTTTATTATTTAAAAAGCTATCTTCAATATTTTTTTTTATTTTTTCTGAAAAAATATTTAAATTTTTCGCTGGAAGGTCCTCTACACCAATCTCAAAAAGTAAATTTTTTTTCATAATTAACTATTTTTCATCAATGGAAAATTTATCTTTTCTCTATTTTCTAGATATTTTTTTGCAATTAAAAAAGATAATTTTCTTAACCTCAAAATATAAGCTTGTCTTTCAGTAGAAGAAATTGCTTGTTTAGAATCAAGTAAATTTAAAGTATGAGAATTTTGCAAAAGAATATCATAGGCTGGTATTGGCAAACCATTTTCAAGTAGTCTTATACACTCTGCCTCCATATCCTCAAAAAATTTTATGAGTATTTTTGGCTCCACAAACTCAAAATTATATTTGGAATTTTCTTCTTCATTTTGTAAATATATTTCTCCATATGATATTTCATTATTCCATTTTACGGCGTATAAATTGTCAACTTCTTGAAGGTGCATTGCTATTCTCTCTAAACCATATGTCAGCTCACCAGTTACTGGATTACAATCTAAACCTCCAATCTGTTGAAAATAGGTGAATTGGCTAATCTCCATTCCATTAAGCCAAACCTCCCAGCCAACACCTGCAGCACCAAGAGATGGTGATTCCCAGTTATCATCTATGAATTTTATATCATTTTTATTCCTATGAACTCCTATGCTTGCTAATGATTCAATATACAAGTCCTGAATCTCATCAGGCGAAGGTTTTAAAATAACTTGTAATTGAAAATAATGTTGTAGTCTATTTGGATTTTCTCCATATCGACCATCTGTTGGCCTCCTACATGGTTGCGCATATACTGCTTGCCAAGGTTCTGGCCCTAAGGCGCGCAAAAATGTAGACGGGTGAAATGTGGCTGCTCCAATAGGATAATCATATGGTTCTAGAGAGATGCAACCATTGTCCGCCCAAAAAGATTTTAATTTAAATATAATTTCTTGAAATGTCATAATTTATAAATACCTGATAAATAGCAATAATTATAGAACAAAGTTCAAAAATTGAATTATTAATATACTACTATATAAATCTCATATATTATTGAATTGTACTAACAATTTAACACATTTTAGTCATATTTTTTATGCCTATAAGACATATGGCATAATATATGCATGCTTTAAATGAAATACTGTTATTAATGTAATAAATATAGGAGCGAATAATGTCAGATATAATGAAAACAATAAAGGAGAATGACGTAAAGTATGTAGATCTTCGATTTACAGACCCAAAAGGGAAAGAACAACACGTAACTCTTCCTTCAAGCGCGGTTGATGAGTCAATGTTCAAAAATGGTAAAATGTTTGATGGTTCATCTATTGCTGGTTGGAAAGCCATAAATGAATCAGACATGATACTTATGCCTGACCCAGAAACTGCAGTAATGGATCCTTTTTTCAGCGATCCTACACTAGTTGTAAGATGTAATGTCCTGGAAACAACCGGAGAAGGATATGCTAGAGATCCTAGGTCAATTGCTATAAGGGCGGAAAAGTATCTAAATGATTCAGGAATTGCTGATACAGCATACTTTGGTCCTGAGCCAGAATTTTTCATATTTGATTCTGTTACTTTTGGAAATGAAATTGGAGAATCATTTTATAGAGTTGAATCAGAAGAAGGTTGCTTTAGTTCTGGAGAGCAATATGAGGACGGAAATACTGGGCATAGACCTGGTATTAAGGGAGGATACTTTCCAGTTCCACCAGTAGATTCACTTCAAGATATACGTTCAGCAATGTGCAATGTACTTGAAGAAATGGGAGTTGAAGTTGAGGTTCATCATCATGAAGTTGCTACTGCGGGGCAATGTGAGATTGGAACTAAATTTAACACAATGGTAAAAAGAGCTGACCAAAATCAAATTCTCAAATATGTTGTCCATAATGTAGCGCATAATTATGGTAAAACTGCTACTTTCATGCCAAAACCTATTATTAACGATAATGGTAACGGTATGCATGTTCACCAATCATTATTTAAAGATGGAGAAAATTTATTTTTAGGAAATGAATACGGAGGGCTATCTCAAACAGCTTTATATTATATTGGCGGCATAATAAAACATGCAAAAGCTATAAATGCATTTTCAAATTCTGCAACAAATAGTTATAAAAGACTAGTGCCAGGATTTGAAGCACCTACAATATTAACTTATTCGGCAAAAAATAGATCTGCGAGCATTAGGATTCCTTTTGAAGCAAATGATAAAGCAAGGAGAATTGAAGTAAGATTCCCAGATTCTTGTGGTAATCCTTATTTAACTTTCACTGCTCTTATGATGGCTGGTCTTGACGGCATAAAAAATCAAATTGATCCAGGCGAAAATATGGATATAGATCTTTTTGATGATCTAAGCCCTGAAGACGAAGCAAAAATCCCACATGTATGCTCATCCCTTGATGAGGCTCTAAAAGCATTAGATGCTGACAGAGATTTCTTGAAAGAAGGTGGAGTATTTGATGATGATACAATAGATGCTTACATCGCACTTAAAATGGAGGAGGTACAAGCTTTTCAAGCAAATACTCATCCATTAGAGTTTGAACTATACTATAGTCTATAGTCTATAGTCTATAGTCTTAAAAAATAACGCCCTAATATCGGGCGTTACCTAATCTTTTATTTGCACATAATTTGTGCATCATGTATGTTTAATATATAACTAAAAATAAATTTAAATAAGCTATATGGATGCGCAAAATATTCTAGAGAGTATTACTACTTCTGTGATTATCACAAATAAATTCATGGAAATAATTCATGTAAACTCAGCTGCTGAAAGCCTTTTTAGCAGCAGTAAAGAAGTTTTAAAGAAATCGAAACTTAGGGATCTATTTGCAAATGATAAAAGTATTATAATCAATCAGGTATATGATGCTATAGCACTAAATCAATCATCCACTTCTCGTGATATTGAAATCTCACTCAAAGCAAGAGGTAGACATAATGTTGATTGTTACGTTCAAACAATTTTTTTTAATAAAGATAAACATGTGCTTTTAGAAATGAGAGCACAAAAAAGAATTAAAAATATTGTTGAGAATGCTAAATTTGTAAATCAAAATAACGCAACAGAAATGATAACCCGTTCTATAGCACACGAGATAAAAAATCCTCTAGGTGGGATAAAAGGTGCTGCACAATTACTAAAAAAAGAAATTAAAGAAGAGCATAAAGAATTTACAAATATAATTATTGATGAAGTAGATAGATTAAAAAATTATATTGATAAGATGCACGGCCCTTTAGACCTTCCAAATTTTAAGGATATAAATATTCACTTATTAATTGATAAAGTTATAAAAATTTTAGGAATAAAAAGTATCAATTATAAGAAAAATTATGATCCGAGCATCCCCACACTTTTTGTTGACCAAGATATGATTATTCAAATTCTGTTAAACTTATTAAAAAATGCTAATGAAGCAATAACAGAAACTGGCATAATAGAAATAAAAACAAGAATTGATAGGAGTTTTACTATTAATTCTATAAGGCATAAATTAGTTGCAGTTATTAGTATTATAGATAACGGGATTGGTGTTAATAAAGATATTGCAAATAAACTCTTTTTGCCCTTAATTACTGATAAAGAGAAAGGCAGTGGTCTTGGTTTATCAATATCTCAGAAATTAATTCAAATCAATAAAGGCATAATTACTTTTGAGGAAGAAAATAAAAAAACTATCTTTAAAATGATTATACCAATAGAGAAATATTAAAATGAGTAGTATTAAAAAGCATATTTGTATATTAGATGATGACAAATCAATAAGATGGGTTTTAGAAAAAGCTTTTCAAAAAGAAAATTTCATGGTTTCTTCTTTTCCTGATGCTGAAAGTATTTTAAAGGATTTCGATACAATTAATCCAGATATTATTCTTTCAGATATAAGAATGCCTGGAATCAGTGGAATTGATTTAATGGATAAACTAAAAAGGGAATATCCTCATGTCCCGATAATAATTATGACCGCTTTTTCAGACCTTGAGACAACTGTAAGCTCATTACAAAAAGGTGCATATGAGTACTTAACTAAACCTTTTGATATTGATAATGTGATTAAAATTGTAAAGAATGCATGTGAAAACAATAATTTAAATTATAAAAAAACTCCTCTTAACAACACAAATGAATTACCCAAAATAATTGGATTTTCAGAGTCTATGCAATTTATTTATAAATCTATTGGTAAAATATCCCGAACCAACGTTGAGGTCTTGATACTTGGTGATACAGGCACTGGTAAAGAATTAATTGCAAAAGCAATTCACGAAAACAGTGCTAGGAAGCATGAGCCATTTATTGCAATCAATACCGGAGCAATTCCGACAGAACTTTTAGAATCCGAACTTTTTGGACATGAGAAAGGCTCATTTACTGGAGCATATAGCCAGAGAATTGGGAGATTTGAACAAGCATCAGAGGGCACATTATTTTTGGATGAGATTGGTGATATGCCTATGGACGTTCAAACAAGATTATTAAGAGTTTTACAAGATGGAGAATTTTTTAGAGTTGGTGGAGCCAAATCTATTAAAGTTCAAACAAGAATTATTACAGCAACACATAAAAATCTTCAAAAGCTTGTAGATGAGAATTTATTCAGAGAGGACCTTTTACACAGAATCAATGCTATTAAAATTGAATTACCTAATTTAAAAGATAGAAAAACTGATATACCTGAATTAACGAACTATTTTATGAAAAAGTATTGTGACGAATATTCTGTTAAATATAAAATTTTAGATGAGGGCGCTAAAAAAATATTTGTAAAATATGATTGGCCCGGAAATATAAGAGAACTTCAAAATGTATGTAAATACCTTTCTATAATGTCTCCAAATGATAAAATTAAAATTAATGATTTACCTGAAAATATTGTAAAAGAAAACGACTATTTGAACGAGGAAAAAAATTGGGGAGTAATTTTAGAAAGCTGGATTCTAAATAGGTTTGATGGCAATTCAAAAAATATCTCAAAAGAAATTGACAATATTTATCACTCTATTCTCATTAAATCTTCATTAAAACTTTCAAAAGGTAATAAAACAGAAGCTGCAAAAATATTAGGCTGGGGAAGAAATACTATTGCTAATAAAATGAAGTCTTCAAAAGACTAAATATTCATTTACAATTTATACCAATTGCATCTGAAACGTTTTTAAAGCCATTTATTTTCACCAATTCACTTAATTCTTTATTAATTTTTTTAGCTACATTTGGTCCTTCATAAACTAATGAAGTGTACAATTGTAACAAAGTTGCACCTGACTTGATTTTTTCAAAGGCTGTTTCTCCACAACTTACTCCTCCGGCACCAATAATTGGAATGCTTTCTCCCAAAAAAGAGTAAAACTTTTTAATTACATCATTAGATAAATCATTCAATGGTGCTCCTGAAAGACCGCCTTTTTCGAATTTATTTTTATTAAATAAATTATCCCTATTTTTTATTGTTGTATTTGTTAAAATTATTCCATCAATTTTTTTCTTAATAAATATATTACATAGATTTTTTATTTTATTGTCATCTATATCTGGCGATATTTTTAATAGTATTGGAATTTTTGACTTATTTTCACTCCTTTTCCATTGAATTGAATCAATTAATTGGCTGATTTTATCATCATCATGTTGTGAACGAAGATTTGGTGTATTTGGCGAGGATATATTTATTGTTATATAAGACGCATAATTAAAGAATTGATCAAAGCATGATAAGTAATCTTCAATAGAAGTTGCATTTTCTTTATTTGGTCCAATGTTTACACCGCAAATCCCCTTAGCAGGATTATTTTTAATTCTCTTACAAATGATTGACATGCCATCATTAGGAAAACCTAATCTATTGATGATGGCTTTATCTTCAATTAATCTAAAAACTCTAGGTTTTGGATTACCCTCTTGGGGAAGAGGGGTTATTGTTCCCACTTCAGTAAAACTAAAACCTAAATCAATGATTTGATTATAGATCTCTGCATTTTTATCAAATCCAGCTGCTAAACCGATAGGACTAATAAAATTCATACCAAAAACATTTTGGTATAAATTTTCATAGCAACTATTTGGTAATAAATTAAGTTTTAAGAAGGATGTTTTTATAAACTTAACTGCAAGCTTATGTGCTAGCTCAGGATCAGTCTTATAAATATAGAATCTAAATATTTTTGATAACATATTATGTGTTTAATTCCATATTTTTATTTTTAAAATTAAATAAATTCGCTTTTTTGCTCCCTTAATAATAGATCATTTACCGCATCTTTTGGATTTACTTTCTCGTTAATTATATCAAATACCTTACTAGATATAGGTAAATTTAACGAATATTCTTTTATCAAGATATCTAAACCTCTGGAAGCATTAATACCTTCTACTACCTGGCCAACTTTCTGTTCAGCTTCATGTACTGTCGAACCTTGAGCAATTTCTATACCAAATCTTCTATTTCTAGATAAATTATCGTTTGCAGTTAAAACAAGATCACCTAAACCACTTAATCCATATATGGTATCGTTTTTACAACCCAATATTTCCCCAATAATCTTAATTTCCAAAATACCTCTAGAAATTAATGCTGCCTTAGCGTTTGAACCAAGACCCAAACCATCAGATATACCTACAGCTACAGAAAGAATATTTTTCATTGCACCCCCCAATTGACAACCAATAGTATCTTCTGAAGCATATACTCTAAAAAATTTATTATGAAACATTTCTGAAAAAACTTCAGAAACTTTTTTATTTTTCGATGCAATAATAACTGCAGTTGGTTTGTCATCTAAAACTTCACTAGCGAAAGAAGGGCCTGATAATACGGCAAGATTATTACTCGATGTATACTTGCCAATAATTTGGGTTGGAAATTCTCCAGATTTTGAGTCTATACCTTTACAAGTAAGTATAATCGGCTCATTAAATTTTTCTTTCTTTATTTTAGATCCAATTTCATTTAATGATTTTACTGGCGAAGCAATTACGCACGGGGCTTTACAGGTAAATATGTTTTCTAAGTCATACGTTAGAGAAATATTTGCATTATTGACTTGCTGCTGCTTCACTTGCTGTCTCGAATACATTAATATTTTTTTATTATTTTTTAAAAGGTTATGCGCGAGGGCTTTTCCCCAAGATCCAGCACCAATAATTGTGACATCAATAGAAGACATTTATACTTTGCATTATTTTAAATTATTATTCATTAATATCTAACCCGCCTTCCATATCCAAATCAACAAGATCATCATATCCACCGATATGTTTTTCGTCCAAAAATATTTGTGGGACAGATTGTCTTCCACCAGATAGTTCCAGCATTTCCATATATTTTTCGCTATCCTCATCAACTTTATATTCAATATATTTTATATTTCTTTTTTCTAAGAGCATTTTAGCTCTTACACAGTAAGGGCAAATTTTCGTTGAGTATATTTTCGCTTTCATGTTAATTTTTAGAGATTGGTAAGTTATCTGAAATCCAGGCATCAAATCCACCTTTTAATGAATAAACCTCCTCAAAATCATTTTTGGTTAATATATTAGAAATTGACGCTGATCTCGCTCCGGATTTACAATATACGATAGTCGGTTTATTTTTATATTTTTTTTATAGAATCTAAACTAGTTTTGACAGACGAAAAATTTATATGTTTAGAATTTTTTATAATTCCTTGTGAGAGTTCTGAGCTTTCTCTTACATCCAAAATAAAAGCATCTTTATTTATTAGAAAAACAGCATCCTGAGGTGAAATATTTTTAAATTTTTGGGTAAATGACTTAAATTCATTAAAAATTATGAAACCTAATATTATAAAAAATAAAAGAAAAAGGATTGGATTATTTGAGATGAAATTTAGATAAACATCCATAGTATTAAATTCTCCTGTCTAATCAGAAGAACAAAATACTTCTCTCATCATTTCTAACAACTTTAAAGTTCTTTCATCACTAACTCTGTAAAAAACTTTATTCGCTTCTTTTCTTGTTGTTAGAACTCCCTTATCTTTCAAAATGCCAAGATGTTGGGAGATGTTACTTTGTGATGTCCCAACTGTGTCTACAATATCTTGCACACTAAATTCAGAATCTCCTAAAATACAAAGTATTTTTAATCTTAAAGGATGAGACATAGCTTTAATACAGCGTGACGCTCTATCTATATCTTCTTGAGTTACATTACTGTGGTCTACCGTTTGTCCTGCTGCTTCAGCCATTAAGCATTCCTCTTACATTTTTTTAATTATTATAAAGTCTTAAGTTATAATATAATTTTAACTCATGTTACCAATCAATATTAGATATGTCTAATAAATTAATTATATTGACTCTACTAGCTAATTCTGCGCTATTTAGCTCATTCGTAAGTGCAACAGAGCAGGCAAATATCGAAAGTAAGTTAGAAATAATAAAAGAAGATCTCTCAAAAGAAAACCAAAAAAAAAATAATTTAATTAAATTTTTAAATCAAATTAATAAAGATATTAAGAAAGCTGATATAAGTATTAATAAACTTGAAAAAAAAATTATAACTATTAAAAAAAATAAAAAAATTCTAAATTCAGAAATTTTAGAAATTGAAAATAAAATAAAACAAATTAAACAAAAAAAATACGCATCAAATATAATTCTTAAAAAAATAATTTATGAAAATTATACAAAAAATAGCAACAACTTTATCTACAAGATTTTCAATTCCAATAGTAAGGATATATTCTTAGATATCGAATTTTCAAAATTTATCAATAAATCACATAAAAATAAGAGTGATTTATACCAAATTGACGAGAATATTAAGATTGTAAAATTAGGTGAATATAATGAAAAAATAGCAGAAATGAATAATTTGAATAAAGATTTAGAGACAAAACTATTTAAGCTTAATGAGTTAGAAAAACATAATATACTTCTGTCAAAAAAAATTAAGAAGAAAATTAAAAATAGCGAAGAAATCTATTTTAAATATTTAAATCGTAAGAAAGATTTAATAGCGTTGTTAAATAAAAAAAGTGATTTAAATAAAAATATTGGTATTTTTAAAATAAAGGGTAAATTACCTTGGCCCGTTATTGGAAAGGTTACTCATAATTTTAATAAATATAAATTTAAAGATTTGCACAGGTGGGATGGTGAAATAATACAAACTTTATCTAATAAAGATGTCAGATCAATTTATTCAGGAAAAGTTGTATTTTCCAATTGGATAAGGGGCTATGGGCTCATGATAATAATCGATCACGGAGAGAATCTCATGTCTCTTTACGCGCACAACAAAGTTTTATTAAAAAATAAGGGTGATATTGTGGAAAAAGGTGAAATAATTTCTAAAAGTGGTGTTAGTGGTGGTAATTCAAAAAATTCAATTTATTTCGAAATCAGAAAAAATGGGGTTCCTCAGAATCCTCACGAATGGTGCAATATTCAGAATAAATTTAGTTTGGCTCAATGATAAAATTCTAATACTATAGTGCTATGAAGATATCAAAATATAAGTTTTTAATTGTGGCCTTAACATTAGTGTTTCTTGTTAATATGCTTACATATTTTAAAGATAGTAGTAATGCAAATGCTTCAAAAACAAGTTTACCATTAAATCAATTACAATCTTTTTCTGAGGTTTATTTAAAAATTAAACAAAATTACGTCCAGGATATTTCTGATAAAGAATTATTTGATAATGCTATTAGAGGTATGCTTGAAGGACTTGATCCACACTCTACTTTTTTAAACGAAAAAGATTTTAAAGATTTACAGATTGGTACAAAAGGTGAATTTGGAGGCTTAGGAATTGAAGTTACCATGGAAAATGGTTTTGTAAAGGTTATTACTCCTATAGATGACACGCCAGCTTATAAAGCTGGTATAAAAGCAGGTGATTTGATAATAGAAATAGACTCTAAGTCAGTTAAAGGTTTATCTTTAAATGAAGCTGTAGATCTTATGAGAGGTAAAATTGGAAATCCAATACTTCTCACTATTGCAAGAGAAGGTGAAAGTGGGCCTATTGATATAAAAATAGTTAGGGCCAAAATTAAGGTCAAGAGTGTTAAATATGAACTGATAGACAAGAACTATGGATATATAAGAATTTCAAGTTTTCAAAATAAAACCGGGAAAAATTTGTATGACGCGATATCAAATCTAAATAAAAAATCAAAAGGAAATATAAAAGGGTTTGTAATTGATATGAGAAACAATCCTGGTGGCGTTTTAGGTGCTGCTGTAGATGTAAGTGATGCATTTATTAAAGGTAAGAAAAAATTAGTTTTTACAAAGGGAAAAAAAGCAAAAGCAGTATATGAATATTTTTCAAATGATACGGATTTAACAGAAGGTAAACCGATCGTGGTCCTAATAAATGGCGGCTCTGCTTCAGCTTCAGAAATTGTTGCAGGTGCTCTACAGGACCATAAAAGAGCAATAATTATGGGAACGCAATCATTTGGAAAAGGGTCAGTTCAAACTATTTTACCAATAACCTCTAAAACTGCTGTAAAAATAACCACAGCAAGATACTACACACCAGACGGAAGGTCCATACAAGCAAAAGGTATTATTCCAGATATTATAGTAGAAGATCTTCAACTAAATTCATTGAGTAATACGGAAACAATAAAAGAGTCAGATCTAACTGGGCATTTAAAAAATATCGACAAGGAAGATAAGACGGAAGGTATTCAAACAAGAAATAAAAAACTTGATAATGATTATCAATTATCTGAAGCTATAAACCTGTTAAAAGGCTTAAATATATTGTCTATGCGAAAAAAATAAATTAAATCAATAATTTATTAATTTTAAAATTAATCTTGAGTGTTGAAGAATCCGTTGTATAATGACGCGCCTAACAATTTAGTATTCATATTGGTTTAATAATTATATAGGATAATTGACGAATGAAATACACCGAAGCAAAAATAAGAAAAGCCGCAGCTAGCAGGTATATGAACGAAGACCAGCTCACTTTTTTTAAAGAACGACTAATTAATATGAAAATTGAGCTAAGACAACACCTAGAAAATGAAAGAGCTGAGTTGTCTCAGCAGTCAAGAGAATGTGATGACTTAGATAGAGCTCAAATTGAAGAAGAAATCCACTTAAGACTAAGAATATTGGATAGAGAATCAAAGCTTCTTCCAAAAATTGACGAAGCCATTAAAAGAATTGACGATGGAAGTTATGGTTACTGTATTAATACTGGTGAAGCAATAGGAATTGAGAGACTACTTGTAAGGCCTACAGCATTATTTTGTGCAGAAGAAAAGAGCAGACAAGAACGAATTGAAAAAGCATATAGGGACTCATAAAAAAAATTAAGTCCCTACTGAGATATTATCTAACTATTTTACGTTTGCATTTAAGAGATCAGACATTCTGGTCTTGACATTAGGCATCATCACAGTACCTTCAAATTTTTCTATTGCCTTTATCATTTCGTCTTTATTATTTGCATCAGAAACCTGAATTAAACCTGCCATGGCCATCATGGCGTGCGGCGCGCACTTATAAAAGTATAACCCGTTTACATCAAATTTTACTGTTGTTGAAGGCTTATATTTTGTATCAAATGGCTCGCTGCCTGCAGGGCCAACAACCGTCACAGCATTATGACCAGCATCTGTCATCTCAAATGTAATACTGTCACCTTTGTTAATTTTAATAAAAGCTGGCTCAAATACCATAGAACCTTGATCACTATTATTTAGCATTTTTACAATGTGAGTTTCAGACCCAAATGAAATATTACTTAATAAAAGAATAATTGAAAAACTACAAATTTTTAAAATCTTATTCATTTTAATTTCCTTATTGTTGAAATAACTAACCTGCAGTATTATACTCTATAATATTAGAAATTACTCATATAGATTTATGAACAAAACTATAGCAGAAAAAAACAAAGAAAACGCAAAGAATGCTTTGGCTGAAGCTAAAAAAAGAAAGAAACAAGAAGTTGCTATATTGCGGGCAAAAGAGAAAAACGGGCCGAAAGGCCTAGAACCAACTAGATTTGGTGATTGGGAGAGAAAAGGTATTACTTACGACTTCTAATAGAACTATACTCCCAAATATTCCCATAAATACCAACAAACTAAAGACCTGTAAGGTGCCCATTTATCAGTGATTGACTTAATTTGATCATAATCATTTCTGTCAACTTTATATATTTCTGATATTGCTCTTCTAAGTGCTATGTCACCCATTGAAAAAACATCCATTCTTCTATAAGCAAACATAAGAAACATTTCTGCTGTCCATGGACCGACTCCTTTTAAGCCAACTAAAAAATTTATTGCATCTTCATTATTTAATTCCTCAACTGACACTAATGAAATCTTTTTTAGTATTATATTTTTTGCAATTATTTTAATATATTCATGTTTTCGCTGTGAGAGTCCTTGCTTGCGCGCCCACCTCAAATTTGAATTTGCTATAAAGATTAAGAAGTCTTTTTTATTATTTGAATATGAGATTATTCTTTTCCAAATAGCATCAGCAGCTTTTGCGGATATTTGCTGTCCAACAATTGATTGCGCTAATTCAAAAAATAAAAATTCCTCTTTTATTATAGGTTTTAACAGAAAAGGACATTTTTTTTTACTATCTAAAATTTTAATTAATTTTTTATCTTTTAATTTTAACTCTTCAAATATTTTTTTTTGACTTTTCAATTTTTAAAAAAATATCAATTTAAACCAGTGGTTTCATGTACTTCTTGCAAAACGTTAATTGCAATTTTCTTCGCTTTTAAAGATCCATTCTCTAAAATTTTCTGCAAATATACTTTATCACCCATTAATTTTTTCATTTCTTCTCCTATTGGACTAATTTTATTTATTATAACTTCAGTTAAGTCCTCTTTTAATTCAGAAAAGTTTTTTCCTTGATATTTATTAAAAATCGATTCAAATTTTTCATCTAAACATGCAGAATATATTGTCAGTAAATTTTTAGCCTCTGGCATAGTATCTAGTTCTTTAATTGTTTTTGGCAAAGGCATTGCATTGGTCTTAGCTTTTCTAATTTTTTTACATATTTCATCTTTACTATCAGTAAGCATTATTCTTGAATAATCAGATGTGTCAGATTTACTCATTTTTTTTGTACCATCCCTAAGGCTCATTATTCTTGCTGCATTTTCCATAATAATTGGTTCTGGTAAAGGAAAAATATCTTTTTTAAAATCATTATTAAATTTTTGTGCAATATCTCTTGTAAGCTCTAAATGTTGTTTTTGATCCTCTCCAACAGGTACGTGAGTTGCCTTATATAGCATAATATCTGATGCCATCAAAACCGGGTAAGAAAATAATCCAACACTTACGTTTTCTTTATTTTTTCCTGCTTTATCTTTGAATTGTGTCATTCTATTTAACCACCCCATACGTGCTACACAGTTCAATATCCAGGCTAATTGAGTATGTTCTGAAACTTGCGATTGATTAAATATGATACTTCTATTTGGATCTATCCCAGACGCAATAAAAGCTGCTGCTACTTCGCATTTTTTTGCAGCTAGTTCTTCTGGTTCTTGCCAAACAGTTATTGCATGAAGATCCACAACACAAAATAAAGACTGGTATTTATCTTGCAAAGGAACAAAGTTTTTTATAGCACCAAGATAATTACCAAGATGAAGCCCACCTGTGGGCTGTACTCCAGACAAGACCCTTTTTATAATTTTTTCTTCATTACTCATAGTCTCTAAGCATTTTCTCTACTGTTAAGCTATGTATTTCCTCATTTTTGATCATCTCTTTCGCATACTCTTCTAAATATATGCTTTTATTTTCAACTTCAGCTAATAAATCTTTATATAGGGAAACCGCTTTTCTTTCATGTTCTAAACTTTCCGATAATAACGATGATATTGAATGGTCGTTTGATTCGTCGATAATTGATATATCTTGTGATGGATGTCCTCCAAGACTAACTAAAAGCTCGCCCGCGCTTTGCGCGTGGGTTAATGATTCAGTCGACTGCTCATTAAAATAAGTTATTAAACTTTCTCTATAAGGTCCAACTACCATTAATGCCGAATGTGTATATCTTACGACTCCAGCTAATTCATATTTCATTATGTTATTTAACAAAGAAACAACTTTTTCTCTATTTACATTTTCCATAATAACTCCAATAATTTAATTTCTTATTATAACAAAGTTATAACGCTTCTATGAATTTTTATTTTTTTTTAATAGAGTCTTAAGTTTATTTAATGTTTTCTTTTCCATTTCCCAGAAATATGAAAATTCACCAAATAGAAAGCCAAATATAATTAATAAGATTTGATATACCGGAAGTATGAGAATGATTCTTGTTAACCAATAAACAAAGTCACCGAAATTTTCCTGTGTAACTAAGAGAATATTTAAAAGATAATCTGCTACAAAAAGAGATGAAGATCCAGTTACAGCAAAAACAACATTAATAATTATTAACTGATAATTTGAATCAACTTTAAAAAAATTTCTAATTTTTTCCATATTTTTTTCTTAAATAACTTCGTAGTGCCCTAGTTTAGCAAGCTTATTTATAAACCGCTCTTTTATTTCTTCAGAGAGATATTTTATTTCAACTGCTTTTTTTAACTGCTCTACATTACTATTTTTATCGAATACTAACTTAGAAACCTCGTAAATACTCATTGTGTCATTTTCTCTATGAATTAACTCTAAATTGTCCCCTTTTTTAATTTGTCCTTGCTTAATAACTTTTGCATAAATGCCAAGATAACCATGATCAATAAATTGTTGTGTAAAATTTTTTACATTCATTTTTACGCTTAACTTATAGCAAGGTATTCTTGGCTGCGTAATCTTAATGACTACATTAGCTATTTTTAATTCATCTCCAATAAAAAATTGTTTCTCATTTAAGTCGTCAATAGTCAAATTTTCACCAACTAGACCATAATCATTCGAAAAATCTTTTTTTAAAATACTGCTCCAATACTCATAGTGCAAATATGAGTAAAGATAAATAGCTTTGTTAACGCCTCCATGAGCCTGAAGATCAGCTTGCCCATCTCCAAATAACCCTTTTTTTTTAACTTCTAAAACTTTATCTGTCGGTTCTTTAAATATACTTGTAGTTAAAGTTTTATTATTAAAAATAATTTTTTTTGGAAGCGATATATTCGTCGATAATATTTTCATCTAGAAATTTTGCTTTTTAGATATAAAAGATAAGCTACAGCTTCATAGATAATATTAAATAAAGGAAATATAAGTGGCTTTTCAAATATTTTTTTTAAAAACTTATATTTTGGAATTTCTCCCCATATAATTAAAAAAGATTTAGCGCCGGAGATCAATTTTCCATTTTCTAAAACATGCATTCTTCTATACAAATCATCTGTTTTAATATTTGTTTCTTTTTCTGCATCTAAGCTTGAGGAAATATCTACCCAATCTATTTTGTCACCAGAGTGCTTCTTATATTGATTTATTTCTGTTCTACATATTGAGCATGAATTGTTAAAATATACTTTTGTTTTCATAAAAATTAAAACCTATTTGAAATTTTTATTTCCGATAATTAAGAAGAATATGCTTAAAACGAAAATATATATTTGCTCACTTTTAAAAAGTTTTTCATTTATGAACCAATCAGAATGAGCTAAGTAAAACGCACCCACCATAATTATAAAAATGCCTAATGCAGAGATTCGAGTTAAAAAGTCGCCAATTCTTCCGGATACAATTCCCCCAACAATCACCCCAATCCCAGCAGCCATTTCACCTACTGCTACAAGAATTGCAACCGTCATAGGCGCAACAACATCAATACTCTCAAGCCATGACGCAAATTTTTCTGGGGGATAGGGAAATTTTCCTAATCCATGAAGGAAAAAGGATATTCCTAGTGTTATTCTTACAATCCAAAGTGATAGTGTAGCCAAACTAAGTTTCCATTTGTAAAGTTTTTATATAATGTAGATATTATCAAAAATTTAAAATAAACTAAAATACCAAATATGTATACATATAAAGAATTACAACTCATTACACGAAATTCATCGTGGTGGAAACAAAAAAAATATAGGAAAGAAAGCGCTTTAATACTTAATACTTACAGAAAGAATGGCTGGAAACTAGCAAAAAAAAGGGAGTTATTAAATAACCAGAGTAAAGACACTAGAACCTTTAGCGTATATTTTTTAAAAAAACCTTCCTAAAAAAATAAACTCGAATTAAAGTTAAATAAATAAATACTTTCTAGCAGCATAAAGTTCTAAACCAGAATGAAATAATCTTCTTTTTTTTTGAGCTGACCTAATTTTAGCAAGAGTATAATATTTAGTATTTTTCGACACCCCTCTATATATCAGATCTTCTTTTTTAGTATCAATTTTTTTATTTTTTGAAAAANATTTTGAACCCCTATAGATTTTACTCATGGCTGATTTCTCCATATTGTTTTCTAAATAGGTAAGCTTTTTATGCATGCTTGATGCACCGAAACGGTATAAGCAAATNTACCACTAATTCTAAATAATANAAACAGTTTTTATCCCGTGTTTCTAAGGCCTGCTGCTATAGCATGAATAGTTCTTAGAAGTGGATTAAATATTGATTCTTCATGAGAAGTCGCATTTCTATGTTTTCTCAAAAGCATAACTTGTATGTAGTTTAAAGGGTCCATATANGGCTTTCTTCTGTATAATGATAANGCAAGTTTTTTATTATCTTCTAATAATCTCTTAGACTTTGTTATCTGTAACATTAGTTGCTCTGTAAGGTTATATTCGTCTTCAATTTTTTTAATAATATTATTAGATGCTTTTTGATCTTTTGCNAAAGTTGCATAATCTTTTGCGATTGCTAAATCCGCNTTTGCAATTGCCTGACCAATATTATCAATCATCATTCGAAAAAAAGGCCATTCNTTATACATTTTTTGTAAAACTTCAATTCCATTTTCTTTGTAAATTTTATTCATAGCTGATCCTAAACCATACCATGCTGGNAATGTATGTCTTGATAANGACCATCCNAATACCCATGGAATTGCCCTAATTGAGTATCTTGATCTCTCTCCTANAGCTCTATGAGAGGGTCTTGATCCAATATTAAGCTCACCNAGTTCCTGAACCGGAGTAGCTTCATAAAAATANTCAGTTANACCAGGCGTTTTATCAGTNAAATCTCTGTAAGCATCTTCTCCCTTTTTCGTCATANCTTTCATGACTTTTTCAAAATCAGATGTGTCACTTTTTTGTTCTACTACTATATGTTGACTAGCCTTGATTAAGCCACCTATTGCCATTTCTAATTCATAACAAGCAGTTTCATATTGAGCATATTTATAAGATAACACTTCTCCTTGTTCAGTAATTTTAATTTTGCCATTTACGGTTTTGGCAGGCTGAGCTAATATTGAGTTATGAGTTGGACCACCTCCACGTCCTACTGTTCCACCTCTTCCATGGAAAATTTTACACTCGANACCATATTTATTTGATATTTCAATTATTTCTTGTTGAGCTTCATAGAGGCCGAAAGATGAAGCTAAAATACCACCATCTTTACAAGAGTCTGAGTAACCTAACATAACCTCTTGCAAATTATCTTGATGACATTGCAAAAACTTTTTATAAGCATCATTAGAAAAAAGTGATTCTAATATATTTTTGATTCTTGCCAAGTCATCAATAGTTTCAAATAAAGGTGTNATCANAATATCGCAAAATAATTCACCATNTTCTTTTTCGCCGGCCAAACCAACCATTTTTGCAATAACTAATACTTCAAGTACNTGACTAGCATCATGAGTCATAGAAATTATATAATGACCAAAGGCTTCAGCACTNACTTGATCTCTNAGTAAAATCATAGTATCAAAAACATCTACAATCTGCTTCAAATCGTCCGATAACAAATCATAATATTTAGNCATATCATAATCTTTTCCGGTAAGCATATTNGTCAATAAAGTTANTTTTTCCGTCTCATCCATTGAGTCATAATCTTTATTATTTATTTGTTTAACTAATGCNCTAATNACCNGACTATGTTTNGTTGATTCTTCTCTAATATCCAAGTTAACTAGAAAAAATCCAAATGTTTCTACCAACCTTATAAAATCATCTAGACCAAATTCTAATAAAACANTATCNCCNTCAGCTTTNAGNGATTCTNTNANTGTATAGAGATCTTGAAGTAATTCTTTTTCACATGTATAAATATTTGGTCTATTNATACTTNTTTTTCCTTCTTGCAAATCTATAATTCTTTGAAGGGACTGCTTNAGTCTATATCCNATNATTTTAAATTTTCTTCGGTATGGTTCTTTTGGGAAATCACTACTTTTTTTATAGAAAGCTTCTTTTATGTACTTCTTGTCTTTGATTAAAGAATTTTTGAAATCATCTGATGGCTGCATCAATTGATCACAATGGGTCATAAATAAAGATAATTTTTGCGCTCTTTTAATATATTCCTTTAAAGCTGTTTTTGCATGCATATATACAGCTTTTTGCGTTACCTCAGGAGTTACATATGGATTTCCGTCTCTATCCCCGCCAATCCAGGATCCAAATCTTAAAAAACTTGGCACTTTAATTGAACTGACACTTAATGAATCACAATAAATTCTCTTCGTAGCATTTTCTAGATCTCTATACATTTGAGGAACAGCTTTAAATAAGGATGTATTAAAATAATATAATCCATTTCTAACTTCATCTTCCACTGTGGGTTTTTTCATTCTTACTTCATCTGTTTTCCAAAGTATTAAAATTTGCGCCTCTAGCTTTTTTACTATCTCTTCTTTTCTTATCGACTGGCCCCGATAATCGTGTAATTCTAAAATAGTTGCAAATATCCTCCTAGTCGCTTCCATTTTACTTCTTCGCATTGCTTCTGTTGGATGTGCAGTAAATACAGGAACAAACTGTAGACTTTCATAGAGTTTTTGAAGATCGCTTGTCGTAATACCATTTAATTTACAATCTTTTAACATATGGTCAAAAGAGCCCTCCCATAATGCAGATCCAGATTTGCCTGATTTTATTTTACTTTCTCTATGAATGTGCTGATAAGCTTCTTCTGCTACATTAACTAAAGCGAAATACTTAGAAAAAGCTCGGATAACATTTTTCAAAACATTGGGGTCAAGCCCGTCGATGTATTTTATAAGTTGATCATGTTGTTTCTTGTCATTATTTTCTTGAAGACTTATAAAACCTTTTCTTAATTTTTCAACAGCCGTATAAACTTCTTTTCCTGCATGGGATTTAATAGCATTACCCAACAACTTGCCTAAAAGTTTTACGCAAGTTCTTAATTGCGAATCTGTTATCGCATCATAATTTTTTAAAAAATCACTCATGAAATCTTACTGGTTTACAACTATATTAAAATCTATAATAGCATAATAAGGAAAAATGGTCAGCAAATCGATCTTTTTGAACATAAATTATTGATTTTATTAATATTAAATTATTAATAAAATTTTTATCCACAATAAATATTTTATATATGAAACAAGAAATTCAATCATGACTTTTGTTTTTTTGATTTTTTTTCCTAGACTTACATTTTTTATTACACAACTTTTTCTCACATTTTTTCGAGCAATATATTGAATTCTTTTTTCCCATATTTTATTTTTTTTCCTCTTCGTCTTTTACGAAGGCTTTAGTCTTGCCATCGCTTAAACTCTGTAGGAATTCTATTGCTTCTTCTCCTGTCATATACTTAAATTCATCATAATCTTTTGGAGTTTTTACCACTTGTATCTCAAGCTCTTCCATCCCATCTCTAATATATTGCTGATCAGCAAGTTTTAAATTTTCAATAATTGCATTGAGCTCTGAAATTAGAATAAATCCATTTTCTTTTCCTTTTTGAACTAATTTTTTTATATTCTCTGTTAAATTCTCATTCATAAATTGCTTGTTTTTAATTTTTTTGAATTCTAATAATGACCAGTTTCTAAAAAATTATGCATGTAATAAAAACTGATAAGAGCAAGTATAATAAAAACAATTATTAAATAGGTTATTTTTTTATCTTTCATATTTTTATTACTTCCAAATTTTTATCCAGTTATCTAAACTTACATGAAGCTTTTTGTTTCTTTCTTGAATCTCTCTTCTCATAGCGCATCTCATTTCACCTGCCTTAAATAATTTTTCTTCAGTTTCCGACTCAATAATTAATCTCGGAACTTCCATCGGTTTACCATCCTCGTCAACAGATACCATAGTAAAATAACTTGAAATTGCATGGTATTCTGTTTTATCTTTTATTTTTTCTCCTTCAACGCGAACTCCGACCTCCATAGAAGTCTTCCCAACATAATTTATGTTACATTTAAATGTTATTAAATCCCCAACTGCTATAGGATTTTTAAAAACAACTTGATCTAAAGATTTTGTTACAACGTACGTCTTGCAATATCTTGATGCACATGTAAAAGCGGCTTCGTCTAAAAGCTTTAATATTGTTCCTCCGTGCACTTTTCCTGAAAAATTTGACATGTCTGGTGTCATTAATCTTGTCATAAATAATGATTTTTCTTGGGTGTTTTTTTCACTCATTTCTTAACTTCCTTTTTGGTGTACTTCTGTTTGCTCGGTATAACACCCCGAACACCTCCTTGCGGATTATCTATGTCCCCTGGTCTCCTTGGAATTAAGTGTATGTGAAGATGATTTACGCTACGGCCAGCATCAGGACCATCATTAATGCCAATATTAAAAGCTGTTACTGATGGATCTTCGCTTAAAATTTTATTTTTTTGTCGCTCTAAAAATGGAAAAAGGTTTTGATGTTCAGTAGGATTTAGTTCGAAATATGAAATTATATGTCTTTGCGGAACTATTAGTGTATGAAGCGGTGTTACAGGATAGCCATCTCTTAAAGCAAAGAAAAATTCATTTTCATCAAATTTTTCAAAACTATAAAATATACTCTCTGACACTTCTTCACTCCATTTTTAATTTTATTAAATGAATCTAATGACTTGATATAACAAAAAGACAACATATCTGCGTAAAGAGCCACGCACTCATAAATTCATCCATATTAAATTTAAATTTATTCATCAAAAAAACAACTATTAATGCCGGAATAATAAATATATATACAAATCCAATTGACTGTCCTATAGCACTTAATAATTCGAAACCTTTACCAGTTTGCAGATAAGATTTATAAGCGATTAATGCAAATGAGAATACTAAATTTATATATTTTGAGGTTGTTAGATTATTATTTTTAATTCTAAAAACGACAATGCCGATGTATCCTGCTAGTAACATAGTCGTAGAGGCCATAATAATAATAGGTGTACTCATTTTTTATCCCTCTTGGTTAAGGTATTTTTATAGTTGAACAAATATTTTCTTTAATCTTTCCACCTTCTAAGTTAACTAAATAGGATTTTTTATTTCCTTGGAAAGATACCGCTGAATATACATTATCATTTTTAATATGCAAGGCACATCCTCCCTCAATAGCATAGCAATCCTTTAATTTCTGCTCTTCTAAGAATTTAATTAACGATGGTCTTCGCTCAGATTCCTCATCATAGTGTGGGCAGCAATTACCTTCAATAAACCCTAGACATTCGATTATATTTAATTGATCTGCCCATGAATCGGTAATACCCCCATTAAACCAACATATTGCACCGGCACTTACACCGCTCATTACTATTCCGTTATCGTAGCCTTCTTTCAAAATATCGTGTAAACCCCAGTCTCGCCAGATAGATAACATACTTTTTGTATTTCCTCCGCCGACAAAAATTACATCTTGAGATAAAATTAAATCTTCGAGATTTGGAGTCCGCTTAAAAAAGTCTAAATGGGTTGGTTTGCATTCGAGTTTACTAAAAGTTGAATAATAGCTAACTTTATATGATTCATCATCACCTGTCGCAGTCGGAATAAAACATATTTTTGGATTCTTTTTTACTGATTGATCCAGAATGTATTTTTCTATAATACCCAAGCCTGGATTTCTCCCAAAGCCACCGCCGCCTATTGCAATTACCTGTTTATTCATGAATAATCCATCCAAATTAATCTATTAATATACTCCATAATTCTTTTAATGCTTCGGAATTATTCTCTCTATTAAAAAAGTATTTTACATGTTGATTTTCTTCAATATTTTTTTGAATTTCAATACCCCAAAGTCCGTGAATTTCATTTGGAAGCATTGAATATCTAATATCAATAATTCTATTCGGGTTGTTTTTTGATATTGCTAAGTAGCCTCCTGAAAACCAGCTAAAACGATCTATATCTTTTGATTGTTGTGAATCTAAATTAAGCCACGGGAATGAATTTTTAATATTAAGCTTATCTATGCTTGCTCCTTTAATAACTTTCGAATTAAATCCTACTTTTACGGCATCAACATAATACTTTTCATCTGCCTCATATATAACTTTCCAGACAAGCAAATTTGCTAAGCTCGGTTTTACTACAATTCTAGCAGGAATATGGCCTCTAGAATCAGCATTCAGAAGTCCAACTTTTTCAGCTCTATTATGTTGGATTAGTCCTATAGACATATATGTTATTACCCAAATAAGTGCAATCTTTGCGAATATAGTTTTTCTCCTAAAAATTGATAAAAAAACTAAAGTAAATAATGTAGTAGTAAAAATTGGGTCAACAATAGATATAGTATTCCATGCAACTCTAAAATCATTGAAAGGCCAAAAAAGCTGCGTTCCATATGATGTGCATGCATCTAAAATTCCATGGGAGGCATAAGCAAGCGTGCAATAGAGATAGGTCTCTTTAATTGACATACCCCTCCTTTTGGTCAAAACATGGTAAAAAAATGTCCCACATATGAATCCTCCAAAAGGTATAAAAATAAGAGAATGAGTAAATTGTCTATGAAATTCAATTGCCAAAAGAGGGTCATGACTAGATCTTATGAATACATCTAAATCAGGAGCCATCCCCGAAAGAAAACCAATAATGGTGATTAGTAAAATCTTTTCTTTACTACTTTTTTGTTGAGCTGCAACTGAGCCTACTATTCCTTGTGATAATGGATCCATATAATATTTTTTCCTATTCTAGATGCTGTATATCAGACAAATCAATCCTGATTTTCTCTTGACCGTTCTTTTTTATCTTGATAGAAATTAACAAATTTTTATGATCTTTTGAAAAATAATAATAATTTGTTTTGTTACCTGACTTATACTCAACCGAGTAACAATTGAAATCTTTTTCTTTTATTTTATAAAATACGTTATCATTAAATTTATAGTCATATATCTTAAGTTTCTTTTTTGATATAACACTATATGCATTTTCTATATTTGGATATTTTTTCATTAATAAAACAAGTATAGAGATTGGGTCATATAGTATGTTTCTTGATTTAAACTTTAGTGCTGGGGAAGAATC
Source organism: Gammaproteobacteria bacterium (assembly GCA_002705445.1). Lineage (GTDB taxonomy): Bacteria > Pseudomonadota > Gammaproteobacteria > Poriferisulfidales. The sequence goes on from PAGR01000007.1 coordinate 34,352, forward strand.
ACTTAAGATTTTTGCTTCATTATTATTAAAAATAATTTCATATGATTCTTTCTCATCAATATATGTGTACTTTTGAGGAAAAAAATCTTGCTTTCTTTTCTGAATAAGCGAAGTTTCTTCACGATATCCCTTATTTGCTAAAGAAGCCAAGAAATTTCCATCATACTTTGTAATTATATTTATTTCGCTACCAACGCTTTTAATTTTTAATTTCATTGACCCAGCTTCTATATTTTTGTAATAAAAAATATAGCTGGCCTCAGTATTATTTAGATTTTCTTCACCTGCATAAATATATACGCTTTGAGTAATAAATAAGATTATTAAGATTTTCTTAAACATTATTATTTTTGATATAGTATTTGATTCTATAATCTCTCTGAATTTTTTTGTAAAATAAAATTTTTAAGAAGTTGCTTTTTCATTGCTTCTGATAATATTTTTTCAAGCTTAATACACGAGTATGCGCTTTTTATTTTTTTATCAAATAAGCTTATTTCTAAATTGTTTTCAGTAAATTTTAAATAATAATCTGTACTTAAATTTTTTTCGTCAAGATCTTTTTCAGAATAAAAATCTGTCATAAAAAAAATATTTTTTTTCATCTCATCTCTTAAGTAAATACTATTTCCGTTATTCCACTTATCCTGCTTATATATAAGACCTATTTTATTTTTATTTTGAATTAAATTTATATTCTTATTTATATTTGATTTTGTTTTTATTTTTTTAATATCTTCTTTAGTGTTATTATTTTCATCTTTAACATATAAATTTTTAAAAGTGCAAGAAAAAAATTCACCCTGCGAAAGAAAATTTAAAGTATTATTTAGGTTTTTCTTATCTGTATAAACATATTGCTCTGAGCAGCTTGTGAGACTTAAAATTATTATAAATATTGATAATGTCTTAGTACATTTCATTTAATTCATCCTAATTAATTTTATTTAAAAAAAGAAATATCTTTAACATATATATTTGCCTGGTGATCTCTTCCAAAAGCTACAACGCCTATAGAGGTAATATTTCTTGATTTTACAGTATTGGCTTGAAACGCTCCTGATTTCTTAAACTTTTTTATGGGCAAAACATATTCCTTATATTTTTCTTCAACAATAAAACTTGATTGATAATATTGCCATGGAAGTATCGTGCCAGATGTTCTTAAATGGATGTAATATTTTTCATTATTCCCTTTCGCAGTAATTTTTACATAATTGGCTTCTTTCAAATCGACTTCTTTTAAATTCCTTCTAAACTGGATAAAGCCACCATTATTTTCGGTTGTAACTTCACCAGATAAGTATGCTATCGATTGGCCTTCATTCATTTCATAAACTACCGATCCAGAAGATAATCCACCCATTACGCTGTCAGAAATAAATGTCCATTTAGCTGGATTCTCAAACTTATCTTCAAAAAGGCTTTCGGCGTGGGTATTTTGAGACATAAATAAAATAAATGATGTTAATAAAAATATCTGCTTTTTCATAAGCTTAATATATCAAAGTATTAATACTTCTTTCAACAGTTTGGCATATAAATTGCATTTATATAATTGCATCGTAGCGTGAATTCTATAACTGAGATACACCGTTTATTTCCTTTTTCCCCCGTCTCAGTTTATAGAATTCTTATAGGAAGGGGATATGTATAATGAGGTATACACTAAATCGAAAATAAGAGTTTCGTATAAAGATGTAATGAACTGGGCAAAATCTTTGCCTAAAAATACTTTGGTTAAAAAGAAAAATGAAGCTGAAGATCTGTTCCGGAAAATTGGTATTACATTTTCAGTTTATAATAATTATGATGCTTCAGAAAGATTGTTGCCTTTCGATTTATTCCCTAGAGTTATAACCAACAAAGAATGGGGGAAAATAAGTAAAGGTGTAATACAACGAGCTCTTGCAATTAATGCGTTTTTACACGATATATATCATTCTGGGGAAATTATGAAAACAAACATTATTCCCCGTCACCTTGTTTATGGAAATCCTGCATACGAGATTAAAATGGTTGGATTCAAAGTTCCTAATAATATTTATAGTCCAATAATTGGTACAGATATTATTAGGACTAATGAAAACAATTTTTTAATATTAGAAGATAATTGTCGAACTCCATCTGGAGTTTCCTATATGATTGAAAATAGAGAAATTATGATGAGAATGTTCCCAGAACTTTTTCAAACATTAAAGATAGAGCCCGTGGAGAATTATCCACATCATTTATTGGATACTTTAAGAAAATTAAGGCCAAAAAATTGTTCTGACGATCCCAACATTGTCATTCTAACACCAGGCTCATTAAATAGCGCATATTATGAACATAGTTTTTTAGCAAATATGATGGGTATTGAACTAGTCCAAGGATCTGACCTTTATGTAGATAAAAATATTACTTACATGAAAACTACTAGGGGCAAAGAGAAAGTAGATATTATATATCGTCGAATCGATGACCATTATATAGATCCTATTACTTTTGATAATAATTCTTTAATAGGAGTTCCTGGTTTATTTGATTCTTATAAATCTGGGAATGTAAATATTTGCTCTGCTCCAGGCAGTGGAATTGCTGACGATAAAGCAATTTATACTTTTTTACCTGAAATAATTAAATTCTATTTAAGTGAAGATCCAATTTTAGAAAATGTAAAAACTTATAAATGTTATGATCCAAAGGATCGTGGCTATGTTTTGAGCAATTTGAAAAAGCTTGTTGTAAAAGAAGTACACGGCTCCGGTGGGCATGGTATGTTAATTGGTAACGATGCTTCAAAGCAGAAAATAGAGCTCTTTAAAAGAAAAATTAAATCAAATCCAGGTAATTTTATTGCGCAACCTATTCTTTCTTTATCTTCTGTACCAATTTTTTCAAAAAATATTTTATCGCCAAGACATGTTGATTTACGTCCTTATTGCTTAATTAGTAATAAAAAAATAACACTAGTGAGTGGGGCTTTGACAAGAGTTGCTTTAAAAGAAAACTCTTTAGTTGTTAACTCTTCTCAAGGTGGTGGAGTAAAAGATACTTGGATATTGGCAGAGTGATTATATGTTAAGTAAAACAGCAGAAAATTTATATTGGGCCGCAAGGTATATTGAAAGAGCAGATTCAATTGCTAGGCTTTTAGAAGTTGCCTATAGAATTCACTTAATACCGAATGCAACAACTTCATATAATAATGAGTGGGACTCAATACTTCAAACACTAAGAATTAAAGAAGAATACCTAGAAAAAAATAAAGTTATAAAAAAAGAAAAGATCGAATTTTTCTTATTATTTGATCTAGAGAATCAGTCTTCAATATTTAATTGTATTAATAGAACGAGAGAGAATGCAAAGATGGTAAGAACGGCAATTACTCTTGAAGTGTGGGATGCAATTAATATAACTTATCATGATCTCGAAAAATACTCGAAAAAAAAATATAATTCAAAAGATCTTCCAGAAATAATAGACTTAGTAAAAAAGCAAGTTAATCTTATTAGAGGAACNATATTAAATACTCAATTAGTCAATGATAGTTACGACTTTCTATCACTAGGTACTCATTTTGAAAGAGCTGATTTCACAGCAAGAATAATTGATGTTAAATATTTTATTTTATTACCAAACAGCGAGTTGATCGGTAAAGATTACGATAATTTTCAATGGAGCCTTTTATTACGAGCAGTATCCTCTTTTAGAGGGTNTAAATGGGCCTATGGAAATTCAGATATTGGTTATTACAAAATAATTGACTTTCTCATATTAAATATGATGTGTCCAAGATCTTTATTTTATTCAATAGAAAAAATTGATCATCATTTAAAAAGATTAAAAAAATTCTATAAGAAAAAATCAAAAGCTGAAGAGCTAGCAAATACTTTGCATACAAAGTTTAATAAATTAACAGTGAATAATATTCTTGATAATGGTCTTCATGAATTTTTAGAAAAATTTATTATTGATCTGTCAGAAATATATGGCCAACTTGAAAATAAATATTTTTTAGGTGTTGAGAAATGAAAATAAAAATTAAACATGAAACGAGTTATACCTTCAACTCAGAGGTTCCAAAATTAATACAGTCGGTAAAGCTTTATCCATCCAAATGTAGAAACCAAGAAATTACTTCGTGGTCAATAAAAACTTCAAAAGGATCAATACAAGAATCTCATCAGGATGCCTTAGGGCATAAAATCTATAATATATTTAATAGTAATTTAAAAGGAAGCCAGAAAATTACTTCTTCAGGTATCATCAATACTAAGGATATGTTAGGTATTGTAAAAGGGCTTCAAGAAAAAGTTAATCCCGAGTGTTTTTTAAGACAAACAGATTTAACTTTACCCTGTAGAAAAATATTAAAATTAAGTAAAAATCTAAAAAGAAAAAATAACGATACAATTACATTTTGTCATCAAATAAATGAGATAGTTTCTAAATCTATTAACTATGTTTCAGGATCAACGTCGGTAAGCACGTCAGCAAAAAAATCCATTGAACAAGGCAAAGGAGTTTGCCAAGACTTTGCTCATATATTAATTAGTCTTGCTAGAGAAAATTCATTACCTGCAAGATATATAAATGGTTTTTTAATAGAGGATTTAAATGCGCAGGAACATACTACACATGCATGGACCGAAATATATATTGAAGATCTTGGATGGGTTGCTTTTGACCCATCTCACAATAAATGTATTGATGAGAAATATGTTAGAATAAGTTGTGGACTTGATTTTTTAGACGCATCAACAATTAAAGGTGTTAAAACAAATTATTCGGGCAGTGAAGATCTTGAAGTGAAAGTTTCAATTAGTAATTGTCAATAATAAAAATTATAATGACATATAAAATTGACAATTTATCCGTTCTGATTTTTACAGATCTAGATTCTTCTTTTTTAAATAAAAATGATTTCTCTTTTGGCAATAACTTAAATACAACAAAACAACTCATAAATGATGGGCACTCTGTAATTTTTAATACAAGCAAAACATTCATCGAGTTAAAGAATTTTTTTCAAAAAGAATCATTTAACATACCTTTTATTTGTGAGAATGGTGGAGGAATATATGCTCCAAAAAAACATTTTAACAATTTTAATCAAACAAAAAATGAATATAATATTATTTTTGAGTCAAAAAGAATAGTAAGAAAAATTAGCTCTATAAAAAATGAGATTAAAAAAATCTATGGAAAATATTTAACTTTTTTTAATGATCTTGATGATGAGGAAAAAGAAAAGCTATCTGGCTTAAGTAGAAATGAAATTAAACTTGCTTCAGAAAGAGAATTTACAGAACTTATCATTTGGCAGTCTAATATTGAAAATCTTCAAAAGTTGAAAGAATATTTAGAATCTCATAATCTTACTATTATCAAAGGGGGGAGATTTCATCACATATCTAATAATATAAACAAAGGCGAGGCGATGCTTAGACTTGTCAATGAATATAAAAAGCATTACTCTAGTACAAATTTTATTACCATTGCGGTCGGGGATAGCGATAATGATTTAGAAATGCTAAATTGCGCTGATTATCCTTGTATAGTAAAAAGTTCTGATAATCAAAATTTTGTAGAAAATATAAAGTCTAGTAATTTATTTATTAGTAACAGAAAAGCGCCTGAAGGTTGGTCAGAGTGCATTGAACAGGTTTTTGAGTCTATTAGGAGGCAAAAATAGCAGATTTTCATCAAAATGGTGTTGTAAGCACACTCCATAACATTTCAAATAGATCGGCAAAAGATCTTGAAAAAGAGCTTATTGTTTTTTCAAAAAATAGGCCGATAGACTTAATTTTACCCTCCTTATATTCTGAAATAGAAGGTCCTGCTCTTAAAAACATTATTGAAATTTTATCTCAAGTTAAATACTTGAATCACATCACCATTGGATTAGACAAAGCTGATAATAAACAATTCAGGAATGCAAAAGAATTTTTTTCCAATTTGAAACAACCTCATTCAGTGATATGGAATGATGGTCCAAGAATGAAAGCTCTTGACAAAGAATTAAACAAAAAAGGTTTAGCTCCCGGAGAGCCTGGTAAAGGAAAAAACGTTTGGTATTGCATGGGGTATGTTCTTGCTCGAGATGAAGCAAGATCTATTGCATTACATGATTGTGACATTTTGACTTATGATAGAGAACTCCTAGCAAGACTTGTTTATCCCGTTGCTAACCCTCTTTTTAATTATGAATTTTGTAAGGGTTATTATCCTAGGGTTGGAAATAATAAATTAAATGGAAGAGTTACAAGATTGCTAGTTACCCCTTTACTTAAAGCTTTAAAAAAAGTTTTGGGCCAAAGAGATTATATAGAATTCATTGATGTATTTAGATATCCTTTAGCAGGAGAATTTTCCTTTAGAAGCAGAATGCTTAAAGAATTAAGAATTCCAAGTGATTGGGGTTTAGAAATAGGAATTTTATCTGAAATGCAACGTAACCACGCTCAAAATAGAATATGCCAAGTCGATATTGCAAAAGTATATGACCATAAACATCAAGACGTTTCTTTAAAAGATAAAGAAAAAGGCCTTTCAAAAATGTCTATTGATATTTCAAAAACACTAATTAGAAAACTCGCTGCTCAAGGGGATACTTTTACTTCAAATATCTTAAGAACAATTAAAGCGACTTATTATAGAACTGCATTAGATTTACTTGAAATATATCATAATGATGCCAAATTAAATGGGTTGGATATAAATATTAATGACGAAGAGATAATGATAGAGATGTTTGCAAATAATATTATTATTGCAGGGCAAGAGTTTTTAGACAAACCAAATCATAATCCATTAACACCAAATTGGAATAGAGTTCAAAATACAATGCCAGACTTTAAAGAAAAGTTTATCAAAGCAGTCACTGAAGATTCCAAAATTTAGTAATATAAGAGAATATTAATGATTGATAGAAAAGGGTTTTCAATTCGATTAGAACAGCATCTAATAAAAATTTACGGTGAAGTAAAAACCACCCAAGAAATAAAGCAACTATCCAATGATTTGTTAGAATTTGTTGAATCAAAGATTAAAAAAGATCCTTTTAAAATTGTAAACAGCCTAGAAAAATGGTCTGAAAATGATGTGATTTTAATATCTTATCCAGATTCTATTATTGAAGAAAAAAGAAAACCGTTAGCTACATTAAAAAAATTTTTAGATAAACATTGTGTGAATATGATTTCAATCGTACACATTTTACCTTTTTTTCCATCAAGCTCTGATCGGGGATTTTCTGTAGAAGATTATTATTCAGTTAATAAAAATTTTGGTTCATGGGACGACATAAAAAAAATAAGTCAAAAATTCTCTATAATGGGTGATGTCGTAATTAATCATGGATCTTCTAAAAGTAAATGGTTCGAAAATTTTGTAAGTGGAAGCGGCCCTGGTTCAACATATTTTTTAACTGCGGATAATAATCTTGATTTATCATCAGTCACTAGGCCAAGAACAAGCAAATTACTTTCAAAAGTTGAAACAGTAAACGGTGAGAAATATGTCTGGTGTACTTTCAGCGAAGACCAAGTTGATTACGATTTTGAAAATTTTGAGGTCCTCAAGGAATTTATATCCATCATCTCTTTTTATCTAGATAATGGAATATCAGTTTTTAGATTTGATGCCGTTGCCTTTTTATGGAAAAAAATTGGCTCAAGCTGTGTGAACCTTCCAGAAACCCATGAGATAGTTAGGCTTTTTAGAACAGTGATAGACTATTTGTCGCCAAGTGCAATTTTAGTTACTGAAACAAATACTCCTGCAAGAGAAAACGTTACTTATTTTGGAAATGCTAATGAAGCACACTGGATTTATAACTTTTCATTACCACCAATTTTAATATATACAGTTCTTAAAGGGGACTCATCTTACCTTGAGAAATTAACTATGAGTTTACCACCCGCACAACTTGGAGCAGCCTATCTTAATTTCATCGCGTCCCATGATGGTATTGGGCTAAGACCAAGTGAGGGTATGCTGAGTAAAAATGAAATAAAAAAACTTATTTCTAAAATGAATGAAAACGGTGGCGAAGTTTCATACAGGACAAATAAAGATAATAAAAAAGCTCCTTACGAAATTAATATTTCACTATTCGATGCTATGCAAGAAACATTCACAGGCAATAAGGATTTCCATTTTGAAAGATTTTTATGCATACACATAATTATGCTGTCTCTAGAGGGTGTTCCTGCATTCTATATTCATAGTCTTTTTGGAACAAAAAATGATCATAACCTTTATGCAAAAACAAATAGAAAAAGGGATTTGAATAGACATGTTTTTAAAATTGATAGTTTAAAAGAAATTATTGATGATGAAAATAATCATGGAAGTTTTATTTTCTATAAATTAAAAAGTTTAATTGCTATTAGAAAAAAACAAAAAGCTTTCCACCCAAATGCCGTTCAGTTTACATTACATTTAGGGAAAAATTTTTATGGAATATGGAGACAAAGTCTGGATAAATCTCAAAGTATTTTCTGCATAACAAATGTAACAAACAAAGATAGAGAGTTTCCATTGATGGATATTAACTTAATAGGTTTTGATCAATGGAAGGATTTAATTACAAATGAAGCCATATCTGATATTCATTCAAAAATTACATTAAAGCCATATCAAACTATCTGGGTTAGCAATAAATAAATTTTGGGCTATCAATTTACAATTTTCCGCTAAGTATGTATTTTAATATCCTAAAAGCCTGATGCTGGTCTTTTGCAACGGCTGATGCAGCTGCATCAACCTCTTTCAAAGGATGTTGGTGTTCATCGCCATGTATTACAATTATAGATTTCTTCAAGGCTGAAGCATAACCTGCATCAAAAGCCGCATTCCACTGCTTATATTTTTCGCCAAATTTGACAATAACTACATCACAATCCGTAATAGATTTTCTTGTTCTTATGGAATTAATATTTGCCCCTTTACTATCTTTCCAATAATTATTTTCCTCGGGTCCTAAAATTTCAATACCACAGTTATCTGAAGCCTCATGGTTAGTAACAGGTGACGTAAAAAGAATATCAAGGCCCTCGTCTTCACAAAGCTTGATGATTTCTTCACGCCAATTTGAATGTATTTCTCCGGATAAATATACATTTAGCATATTATATGCCTCCACTATTTTTAGTATCATAAGTGAAATTATAACTATAAAAATTATAACTATAAATAGTTTATTATTATTAAATATTTTTTTTTGGCACATTATGTGCATTAAAAAAATATGAGCATTGATAATAATTTTTTTTGGTATCCCGCGTTACTTTTCCCAGCAATACCGATTATGCTACTTGTTTTCACCAATAAATACACTGCTTTAGCAATGTTAATTAGAAAGTTACATGTCATGGCACAAAAAGACGAAATAGAAAATTTATCTGTAGAGAGAATTCAAATATTATCTGGAAGACTGAAATTATTAAAATGGATGCAAACTTTCTCAAGTATATCTTTTCTTTTTAATCTGATAACTATTTTTTTTGGATTTATAGGTTTACAGGATTTTGCACTAGTTTTCTTTATTATTTCTGTCGCCTTTCTAATAATATCTATGTCATTATTCATAGTTGAATCACAGCAATCACATTATGCGCTTAGTTTACATATTCGTGATTTAGAAATATATAATAAAAATAAAATTTCTACCGGCTGATCTTTTTACAATCTTTATCAATATACTTTGCTAATGGAGTAGATACTTTTACATCAATGCTTTTACTATTAAAATTAATACTAACAAAATACATACCTCTAACTGCATCTTCATCAGCCAAAATTTTTTCTTCATTAATAGATTTGATGTAATAAACTCTCCTGTAACCGTTAGGATATATCTCAATTAAATTTTTGTCGTTATACTGCCAACGTTTGACTTGACCAGGATAAGCACCACTATCACATTTTAGCTCTTTCATCTCATTATTAGATGAATAAATGGTTGAGGGAACAAAAAAATATAGTAACAATAATATTACCTTTATGTATATTAGCTGTTTAACTTGTTTGTCAAGCTTATGTAGTGTAAATGTATTTAACATGAATTGGATATTTTATTATTACGGAGTTGCATACATTGTTATATTATTGATATATTTCTTGTAATTGCAATTTCTATTTAAAATTTTATATCCTGTGGATTTTCACAATCCACATTCATAATCATTTCTCCAAGCATTGACTCACTTAACTCACGAGAAGGTGTAATCTTAGCAAGAGAACTATCACTCATAGGCAGGTTCTTGTATGGTTCTAGTGCATGCTCAACATTTGCTTCATGAAATTCTTCTTTGGTGTACCACTTATTTTTTTTCATAAATGGCAAGATAAAGTTTTCCTTTAAAACTCTATATTCATCAGTTGTGCAGTTATATTCAAATGCATCATATATTTTCACAACCACATCATTTCCACCACATGAAACTAGTAAATTTGTAAATAAAATAGTTAAAAATAAATTTTTTAATTTTCTCATAATCCAAATGTAAACTATTTATCATATATTTCAATAGTTTATCACTATTCTATTAATTTTCATTATCAAAGTTTTTTAAATACTTTTTTAAACTGCTTTTTCGTAACTCATCTGCTGTTCCTTCGAAGAGTTTACACGAGCTTTTTATCTTAGAATATTTGCCAGGCGAAAAAGTAATATTCAAATCTTTTCTATCTAAATAATAATCAAGCTTTGGACTGTCTACGACTTTTTTTTTCCAATTTTTCTCATCGTCAGTTTTTTTCGATTTGTTATATATTTTTAGTTTTTTATCGGCTTTTAAATAAAGAAACCTAGGGTTATTTAAAAACCCATATGTGCCTTCTCTAATTCCAATATCAAAATAAATGAGAAAATAATTGGTGGTTTGGTATCTTTTATTATCTAAAAAATTATATGTTACAAATAAATTATGTTCTTCACAAAATAAATTTGTGCCACTAAGATTATCAGGCTCAAAATTTGCAATTTCCATCGTTTCTTTATAGTTACAACCAGGTAAAGAAAATAACAAAATTAAGCTTGGTACAAGCCCTTTGATTTTCATATTTATAAGTTTACCTATTAATTTATAATTAAAGACTGTTACTATTTTTTAATTACCAATATACAAATCATCTTGCCAATTTCCAGAACTTGTTTCACCACTAGAATAGGTAAAAGCACCTTTACCATTTTTTTTTACCATCTTTAAATTCGCCCACAAATTTATCGCCATTATAATAATGAATAGTCCCTTCTCCATGTTTCTTTCCATTTTTAAAATTCCCAATATATGTTCCGTACCAAGAATTGTAAGTACCGAAGCAATTATTCCATAGGCTTTTTGAATCTCCTTCGCAATTTTGCGCGAACACAGAAGAATAGAAAAATATACTTATTATAAAAAGGGTATACAATTTCATGATTTCAGTATATCTTAACTATAGGCAACTAGGTTCATGTACAAAATTTTCTACTACTACTTATTCTACTGTAACCGAATATTCTACTCTACACAGGATGGTTATCGTCTTCATTATATTGTGTTTTGTTAGTTTTTTATAATTCATTTTTGTTTTAATATATCCACACTCTTACTTATTCAATTTTTCTTCTTCAATTTTTTTTCGTCTTTCTGAAACAACATCAACCAAAATTGCAACAAATAGATTTAGAATTATTATCGAAGATAAAATAACAAAACTTATAAAATAAATCCATGCATGTGGATATATTTCAACAATCGGCATCATTAAACTTTCCCAAGATGATAAAGTCATAATTTGTATTAATGCAATGTATGCCTCTCCTAAGTCTTCAAATCTTCCTCCAACAACATCCTCAAATAAAATCACTCCTCCAACAGCATAAATATAAAGCATTATAAAAATTAAAATTAAAACATAAATACTTTTCTTAAGAGACTCTATTAATGCTTCAATAACAAATCTTAATTCCGGCATAAAAGAAATCACTCTTAGCAATCTTGCAAGTCGCAGCAACCTTAATACTAAAACGGAAGAACCTGTTGTAGGAATTAGTGATGAAATTACAATTATTAAATCAAATATATTCCATCCACTCTTAAAAAAATCTACTTTTCTATTTTCTGCAAAAAAACGAATTAGTATTTCTAGAACAAAAAAAATCGTTACAAAAGCGTCTAGAGTAAATAAAATTCTTATAAATAAGTCATTACCTATCTCATAGGTTCCAACTCCAACGATAATAGATGATAATAATATAATTGTGGTTACTGCAATTTGAAAAGCGCTTGATTCTTTTATTTTTAATAATTTTTCTTGCATAACTATGTTTCCGAATGTTGATTGAATTCACTCCACCGTGACTGATTTCGTTCGTTTGGACAGGGTGGTTATCGTCATATATCTATTATTTCACTAGCAAGATTGAGCAAATTGTAACCTTTATGGAACCTAAAACCACCCCCATGATTATGCTCTTCTCCTGCATGTTTTCCTTTTGTATCAACATCCCATTTGCTGTCGTATCTTATTATTCCTTTATCAATACAATCTAAAAAAGAGTTAAGTGTTGAACCTAATAAAAGTTGTGCGGAGTTATATTTAAAGTGGATCTTATCATCAATAATTTTTTCTGATACATCTATCAGTATTGTATTCTTGAGTTTGTTATTAACTCTATCTTCAATAAGATCATGAGACCAATAA
>PAGR01000008.1 GCA_002705445.1 Gammaproteobacteria bacterium
GGCGGATAAGAAATACTTGGGACCATCTCTTAAAACATTTTTAAATATTCTCTCTGACAGCACTTTTCCTCAAAAAGAACTTAGTCTTCAAAAAGATAGAACAGTCTCTACTATTATTGAAGATGAGTCCGACCCAAGTGACATTTCTATGAATTTATTTTTTAAAGAGATTTATAAAAATTATGCATATGGTTATCCGTCGATAGGAGAAAAAAGTATAATAAAAAATATAAGCAGGAAAGATATTGTAAACTTCTATAAAAATAATTTAAATCAAAAGACTGCAAAAATTGCTATTGTTTCTTCATTATCAAAAAAAGATGTAGAAGCACTATCTGAAAAAATATCAAAATCTTTGGAAAGAAAAGATATTTTAGTTGATAAAAATACCATTCAGTTAAAAAAAGATAATAAAGAAAAATATATATATAAAAAATTTAATTCGGAACAAGCACACATTTACATTGGTGGATTAGCTATAAAAAGAGGAGCAAAGAACCATCTTCCACTTTATGTAGGAAATTATATATTTGGTGGAAGTGGTTTTAGTGCAAGATTAATGCAGGAGCTCCGAGTGAAGAGAGGTTATACTTATGGCGTTTATAGTTATATTTATCCAATGAAAAATATCGGACCTTTTGTTATTGGTATAGAAACTAAATCTGAACAAGCACAAATTTCCGTAGAATTAATACATAACATGCTTCAAGAATTCATTGAAAATGGCCCTACAAATGAAGAAATTAAACATGCTAAAGAGGCAATAATTAATGGCTTTCCCTTGAGAGTTGATAGTAATTCCGATATCTTAAATTATTTGTCAATGATTAATTACTATGATCTCCCTATGGATTATTTAGCTAAATTCACTGAGAACATTTCTAAAATTACAAAAAAAGATATTATTTCGGCTTTCAAAGAAGAAATAGATTATAAAAATTTAACTACGTTGGTAGTTGGAAATGAAAAAGCAAAAAAGTAGTAAACTAAATTTAAAAGTGAAAATATTGTCTGGTTCATGGAAAGGAAGAAATATAAGTTTTTTAGATAAAAGTGATTTAAGACCAACAAAAAATATTATAAAAGAAACCCTGTTTAATTGGATACAGGAAGATATTCAAGGTTCAATATGTATAGATATGTTTGCTGGCAGTGGGTCGCTAGGTTTTGAAGCAGCATCAAGAGGTGCAAAAAAGGTATATATGATAGATAATAATTCCGAAATTACAAACCATTTAAGATTACAAAAAGATTACATAGGGGCAAAAAATATTTCTATTATTAATTTGAGTGCTTTTGATTTTCTAAAAAATTTAAAAGATTTAGTTAATGTGGTTTTTTTAGACCCACCATTTTCCTTAGGAATTATTGAAAAAGCGATTAAAGAACTTTCCTCCTCGGATAATCTTGCTGATAAATGTAAAATTTATGTTGAAATGCCTTATAAGAAAAACTATGAATTTCAAATAAATACTCCAATTAATTGGGAGTTACTTAAGAGTAAAAAGTCAGGCGAAGTTGCTTACTTACTTTTTCAGCATAATATTTCTGTGATATAATCATTATCTATTAAAATAAGAATCATAAGATATGAATATTGCTGTTTACCCAGGAACTTTTGACCCTTTTACCAATGGTCATAGAGATTTAGTTCAGAGAGCTGCGTCGAATATATTCGATAAAGTTTACATTTGTGTTGCAGAAAATTCTAGAAAAGACACTCTTTTTTCTTTGGATGAAAGAATAGAGCTGGCTAAAAGGTCGCTTTCTGAGATAGAAAACATTGAGGTAATTGGTTTCAATGGTCTTTTAGTAGACTTTGCTAAAGAATTAAAAGCAAAAGTAATCCTCAGAGGTCTTCGAGTTGTATCGGATTTTGAATATGAGTTTCAAATGTCCAGCATGAATAAAAAACTTAATAATGGTATCGAATCTATATTCCTTACACCTTCAGAATCATACGCTTTTTTATCATCCTCTTTAGTCAAAGAAATAGCTGAATTAGGCGGCGATGTATCAGAATTTGTAAGTAAAGAAGTAAAAGAAGCAATACAGAGAAAGTACAAATAAATTTCCCATATACCTGTTGACATATACTATCTTTATATTATAATATTATTATATATTATTATTATTATTTAAATGGAAGGTTGTTATGTTAGAAATTGGTATTATGTTAGCTGTTTGGTCTGTTGCTTCAGTATGTTTATACAAGCAATTTTTAGGTAAGTAATTGTTTCTTGTAAAGAATTGGTAGCCACGGATGGCTTCCCCCTTAAATATAAAGTTTAGTCCTCCTTTGAAAGTTTTTAATCAGTTTGGCAGTTTCAAACCTGCCAGACGTTGTTTATATAGCTTTTACAAAAATACTTTATTTGATATAGTTAAAAATCCCAATAAGGGGATTTAAGCTTAAATAATAATAAGGAGGCTTCAATGAAAAAAATCAAAACACTTCTAGTTGCAGGAGTAGCAATAATGCTTTCAGGTTGTGCAACTGATCAAGCTTTATTAGACAGACTAGAGCTAGTTGAAGAGACAGCAAAGCAAGCTATATCTGCTGCTGATGCAAACTCTCATAGACTAAATCAAATGTTCTACGAGCAACAAAAGAAATAATTAGTTTATTTCTGACATTTTTTACAATAAAAACTAGATCTTTGATTAATTTTTATTTGTGAAATGTCGTTTTGACAAATATGGCAGGGCAAATGAGTTCTGCCATATACTTTAAAATCATACTGAAAATATCCTTTCTTTCCATCTACATTTATATAATCATTAATAGTTGAACCGCCTTTTTTTATCGCTTTTTTCAGTACTTTCTTAATTGAGCTAACGATATCTTTGCAATTTTTTTTCGATAATTTTTTCGAAATTTTTTGGGGTTTTATTTTTGAGAGAAATAAAGCTTCGGATGCATAAATATTTCCAATTCCTACAACAATTTTAGCATTCATTAGCAACGTCTTAATAGCAACATTTCTGTTTCTTGATATTGCATATAAATAATGATGATTAAAATCACTTTCTAAAGGTTCTGGACCTAGATCCATTAATAATTTATTTGACAGTAGCGGAGAATCATTAGAATAAAATACCATTCCAAATTTTCTTGGATCATTAAATCTCAATATTAAGTTTGAACTTAAGTAAAGTTCAAAATGATCATGTTTCTCTCTAGAATCTTTCTTATTTGCAATTCGAAGAGTTCCAGTCATTCCAAGATGAATAGTTAAATAAAAATCTTTTCCCGAAATAATAATATATTTCGCTCTTCTTGAGATTTTTAAAACTTTAAATCCTTGAATATTTCTTGCTAGATTAGGTTGTAATTTCCACCTGAGTTTTTTTACATAAACATTACATTTAACAATTTTTTTGTTAAGCAAATATGGCTCGATACCATCAACAATTGTTTGTACTTCTGGTAATTCTGGCATTTATGTCAAATATCCTATTATATTGGAATCAGCTTTGCCATTATATCTTAGTCTAAAAATTGGGATAGATGTAAATTCTGAGAGCTCGTTAAAGTTGTCTAAGGGAATATTTTTACTAAGGTCATTTAAAATAATGAACTTAATACTTAAACTTAAATTTTCTATGGCTTTAATTGTGAGTAAAGTATGATTGATGCAGCCGAGTGTATTATTGACAACTAATATAACCGGCAAATTAAGTTTAATTGCCATATCAGACGTTAATTTATTATTCGCTATTGGTGAAAAGAAACCACCACACCCTTCAATTAAATTAAAACAATTATTATCTTCAATTTTTTTTTCATTAATAAAATCTAATATTTCGTTTAGCTCTATATTTTTATTTTCTAGTTTTGCTGCTCTTGGAGGAGAAGCATAAGCTTTAAACATAAATTTACATATACTAGTGAGAGATGTTCCTTCAAGTTTAGAAAATTTTGTTGCATCTTTTGGGATAATATCATTATTTGGTTCCTCGCAACCAGATTCTACAGGTTTCAAAAAATGAAATTTGAATTTATGTTCTTTAAGTAGTTCTGCAAGTCTAAGCATAAACCATGTTTTGCCAACATCCGTATCTGTTCCAGTAATTAAGAAACCTTTCATAAAAACTCCCAATTAGTAAATGTTCATGTGATAATAATACACATGAGTACAAACAATATAAATAGAAGAAGATCTTATGAAGTAAAGGTAGGGAATGTTTCTGTGGGTGGAAATAATCCAATTGTTGTTCAATCTATGACGGATACAAATACCTCTGAAATTGATAAAACAACAAATCAAATTGCAGAGTTGGCTCAAGCAGGATCTGAAATTGTGAGGGTAACTGTAAATGATTCCGATGCAATTCAGGCAATACCATATATAAAAGATAATTTAAAAAAGATGAATATTGAAGTTCCGATTGTTGGGGACTTTCATTTTAATGGACATATATTATTAAATAAATATCAATCTGAAGCTGCGCACTTAGATAAATTTAGAATAAATCCAGGTAATGTTGGTAAAAAAAATAAAAAAGACAAAAATTTTACGACAATGATTGAAGTAGCATGTAAGCTAGATAAGCCTGTAAGAATTGGAGTTAATTGGGGTAGTTTAGATCAGGAATTATTAGCAAGCAACTTAGATGCAAATAATAAATTATCAAAACCAAAAACATTGGATGAAATAATGTGTGAATCTGTGATAACTTCTGCTTTGGAAAATGCAAAATTAGCAGAACAAATAGGGATGGGTAAAGATAAAATTATTATCTCTTGTAAGTTGAGTAAAGTTAATATGTTAATCGATGTATATAAAAAAATTTCTGAAATATGTAGTTATGCTCTTCATTTAGGTTTAACAGAAGCGGGTAGCAATGAAAGAGGTATAGTTTATTCTGCTTGTGCACTTGGACCATTATTACTTAATGGAATCGGAGATACAATAAGAGTGTCTTTGACAACTGATATAAATGGTAACAGATCTAAAGAGGTTGAAGTTGCAAAATTAATTCTTCAAAGCTTGGGGATAAGATATTTTTTACCAGATGTTACTTCATGCCCAGGATGTGGAAGAACTAGCAGTGATTATTTTCAAAAACTAGCTGCTGATATTGACCAACACATAAAAATTAATATGCCATCATGGAAAAAAGAATATCCTGGTGTTGAAAACTTAAAAATTTCAGTAATGGGGTGTATCGTCAATGGCCCAGGGGAGAGCAAACATGCAGACATAGGCATTAGTCTTCCTGGAAGGGGAGAAAATCCTACTGCACCAGTTTATATAGATGGGAAAAAAAACGTTACTTTAAAAGGCGGAAATATAACAAATGAATTCAAAGAAATTTTATTTAATTATATTGAAAATAGGTTTAAAACTTAAAAACTATTTGATTGCAGAAAATCTAGCTAACGCTTCATTTCTGCTTATGCCTAAATCAACTATTGGTTTTATCAAATTATTTTTATTAAATAAATCTTCGCTATCATCTGCATAGTTATCGAAATTTTTTAACCATTTTTTAGCATAAATATTATCAGGATCAAATTTCTTTTCTTGAAGAACTGGGTTAAATATTCTGAAATACGGTGCTGCATCCGTTCCACAGCCAGATACCCATTGCCAACCCATTGTATTATTAGCTATGTCGGCATCTAATAGAGTGTCCCTAAACCATTTTTCACCTTCTTGCCATGGAATCAATAAGTTTTTTGTCAAAAATGATGCAGTTATCATCCTAGTTCTGTTATGCATATATCCTGTCTCCCATAATTCATTCATAGCTGCATCTACAATTCTAATTCCTGTTTCTCCCTTTTTCCATTTATTCAAATTAACTTCATAGTTTTTATTCCACTCGAAGTTATCATATTTTCTATTAAAGGGCTTATCAATTACATATGGGAAATGAAATAATATATAATATGAGAATTCTCTCCAGTATAGTTCTTTTATAAAATGCTCTTCATGTTTGTTTAAATTATGATCAGCATGAAATTGAAATTCACTTATTATTTGATTAGAGGTAATCTCTCCAAAACGTAAGTATGGTGATAATCTTGAAGTTCCAACTGTTCCAAGATAATCCCTTCCTTCTTTATAGTTTGATAGTGAATCATTAAAAAATTTTTTAAGGGCCTTATGAGCCTCAATTTCACCAGGTTTCCAATGTTTATTGAGTTTGTCAGACCATTTATTTTTACTATTTGGAAATATTTCTTCTGTATTTATAGAATCTTCATTAATATTAAAAGTGTTTATTTGTTTTGTTGGAAAATTAAATACCTTATTTTGAGAATAAATAGATTTACAATGTTTATAAAAGGGAGAGTATACTTTGTAAGGTTCTCCACTTTTATTTAGAATTGAAGCAGGTTCAGAAAGGTTAGTATTATTAAAACTTTTAAATTGAATATTAATTCTTTCAAGTTCTTTTCTTAGTTTTTGTTCTTTAATAATGAAATTTGGATGTTTATTTTCATTAAGGAAAACTGATTGAACTTCATTCTTACTTGCTATCTCAACTATTTTAGATACATATTCGCCTTTTACAATATGTAAGCAAATACCCTCATCTTGTAGCCTTATTTTTAAAGACTTTAAGCTTTTTTCAAGCCACCATAAGTTTGCTGAACCATGTGTCGAGCTATAAAGGTCTTTATCATATAGAAAAATAAATGAAGTCTCATTAAATCCATCTATTGCTGAACAAATTGCTTCATTATCATTTAATCTAAGATCATTAGAAAATAAAACAAGAGACTTCATACTGTATTAGTATTTTATTCCTTCGACTTTTGCAAGTTTAATGAGAACTTCTTCCAATAAATATCTTGATTTTGCAGCAGTAGATTCCAATTCATCATGAATTTCAGCATCTTTTGCGTTTCTAGCTTCGCACTCTGAAGAATATTTTTCAAAAGCAGCTAACTTATTGATAAGGTCACCTAAATGTCTAGGGCATTCACAATTTATTGTGCTTCCAGCAGATACTATATTTAAAATATCTTGATCTGTGAGCAATCTATCTGTTGATGTTGATTGCATATAGTTAGGGAAATTATCACTACACCAATTTGTTATGTCAGAATGATTCAATGGTAATGAAATTGTCCCTGTATCCTGTGAAGTCAATGTAGCAATATCACTTTCTTTACCAAAATCGTAAGCGCATAAAAGTTTAGAAGCTTTTGATTGCTTTAGAATCTTTTGAATCATTTGAAAAGTACCTTGATTTACAGTTGGAACTTCCGCAATAACGAAGTCTATTTTGCAATGATAGTTTGACTTGATATTTCTAGGATCTTGAACAACATCGATCATATTTAATCTCATGCTATCAAGACTTTTTTTATCAAGAATTGTTCTACCAAGTAAAATAAAATTAAGGTCATTTTTACCAACACCTGAAATTGCAGTTTTACAACTTGAAATTCTTTTCTCAAGGTTTTCAATGTTAAGATTTGCTACAGCACTTATCGCGTCGCCATTATCAACTAATTTTTTAATTAATAAGAGTCTATCGATATCAGCTTGTGTATAAAGTCTGTCACCAGCGTCAGTTCTTATAGGTTTCACTACTTCATATCTTCTTTCCCAAGCTCTTAATGTTTCAGGTCGTATTCCAGTTATTTGGGTAGTAAGGCCAATTCTATAGTTCTGTTCAGTATTCATATTTATCTCACGTTGTGTTTTCATGATTTAAGAATATACATAGTATATGTTTTAGTCAAGTATTATTTATATTTATTTGTACAATATTTGTATTTATGTAAGTAATTGTAATATTTAAACAAATTAATCCTATATTTGTATAGATTTATCTGTACATATATAAATATTGTGTTATGATAAATACATGATTAATAAATTGTACATCCCCTGGAGCACCTAGCTCCGCATACTTGTAGCCGGTTCGCCGGCTACTTTTTTTAACTAAAAATTGGAGAAAACTATGTTTGGATTTGGAGATAAAAATAAAGTATATAAGGTTACTATTTCAAACACTGGAGAAACATTTGAAGTCAATGGTAAAATTAATTTACTTCAAGCTGCTAAGAACGCTGGCATCGAGTGGCCATGTGATTGTAAAGTTGGCAGTTGTGGGACATGTAGAGCAATTTTAAAAGAAGGTAAAGTTAAAGAGCTTTCAGATTTTGCTTACACTCTTGACGGAGATATGCTTGACAAAGGTTACATCCTTGCTTGTCAATCTTCTTTAAAAAGTGACATAGTTGTTGAAGTCGATAAAGATCAAAAAGGCGTTAAAGATTTACAAAAGGCTGGTTAATCATTAAATTCCAGTTCTAACCCAAACGATTGTTCTGGAATTACCCCATCGCTGTAAGCGATGTTACCAGATACAATTGTGGTATTTATCTTAGTTTTAAATGGAACATCTGAAAATGCAGACCAACCGCACTTATGCATCATGGGCATCTCGTCTATCTCACCAATCTTTAAGAAGTCCATTATAACCAAATCTGCCCAATAACCTTCTCTAATAAAACCTCTCTCTTTTACGTTATAGCAAATTGCCGGATTATGACATATTTTCTCGATAATCTGTTCCAGTGAAAAAATCCCATTATGGTAAAATTCTAAGCAAGCTCTTAACGAATGTTGAATCACAGGTAATCCAGCAGGAATATCTTCATATTTACCACTTTTTTCTGATATTAAATGAGGAGCGTGATCTGTTGCAATAACATCAATATTATTATTAATAACTCCATTAATAAGTGCAAGCCTGTCAGACTCCTCTTTTATAGATGGATTACATTTGATAAAACCTTTTTTTCTTGCATAGTCTTTTTTTGAATAAAGCATATGATGTATGCAAACTTCTGCTGTAATGGACTTTCCAGCAACATCGGCGCTCTTAGAAAAAAAATCAACCTCTTCTTTTGTTGTTAAATGAAGTACATGTAGTCTGGAACCATAATTTCTTGCAAGATTTATAGCTAAAGTAGATGACTCTATACAGCATTCTCTACTTCTAATTTCTGTATGTAATTCAAGAGGTATATCATCTCCATATTTTTCTTTTGCAGCTTCGAAGTTTTTATCTATTATTGGAGAACTTTCACAATGAGTTGCAATCAATTTTGGACAGTGAAGAAAAATATTTTCTAATGACTTTATATTATCAACTAGCATATTTCCTGTTGATGCACCCATAAATATTTTCACGCCACAAGCTCGTTTTGAAGTTTTCTTTATTTCTTCAATATTGTCATTTGTGGTGCCTAAATAAAAAGAGTAATTTGCAAAAGATCTATTTTTTGCAACTTGAAATTTTTTATCTAAACCTTCATTAGTTACTATAGGCGGTTTATTATTTGGCATATCCATATAAGTCGTCGTACCTCCAATAACTCCTGCTAATGATTCAGACCTGATATCTGCTTTATCAGTAAGTCCAGGCTCCCTAAAATGTACTTGGTCGTCAATCATTCCTGGAATAACATATTTATCTGTTGCATCAATAACTATGTCAGCTTGAATATGAGACAAATTTTTGGATATTTGCTCTATCCTTCCATTATTAATATATATATCGCTAATCTTTCTTGAGTTTTCGTTGATGATTGTTGCATTTGTAATTAATATAGATTTCATAGTTTTTACTCGTTTTGTTTAATGTATAATTGTAATGTCAAAATATGAAATTAAAAATATATAATACTCTATCAAAAGAAAAAGAGCTATTCGTACCTCTAAATAAAAATTCTATTAAGATGTATGTATGCGGTCCAACTGTATATAGCTATGCGCATATAGGTAACGCAAGACCTGCTGTAGTATTTGATACACTCTATAGAGTTTTAAAAAATATTTACCCTGAAGTTAAATATGTTAGAAATATTACTGATGTTGACGATAAAATAAACGAAGCAGCAAAGAAGTTAAATCAACCTATATCTGCCATAACAACTAAATATACAGATATTTATCACAAAGATATGAAAAGTCTATGTGTTCTTACACCAACCTATGAGCCCAAAGTTACCGACAATATTGATGGGATAATATCTATGATTCAAAAAATTTTAGATAATAAGAATGCTTATATCAATGAGAATCATGTTTTATTTGATGTCACTTCTTTTTCGCGATATGGAGAGTTATCAAATAGAAATACAGAAGAAATGCTAGCTGGTGCAAGAGTTGAGGTTGCAGACTATAAAAAAAATCCAGGAGACTTTGTGCTTTGGAAACCATCAATTGATGATGAACCAGGTTGGGATAGTCCCTGGGGGTATGGAAGACCGGGATGGCACATAGAATGTTCTTCAATGGCAGGAACTTTTTTAGGAGAAGAGATTGATATTCACGGCGGAGGACAAGACTTAATTTTTCCACACCATGAAAATGAAATAGCTCAAAGTTGTAGTGCACATAATAAAAGTAGTTATGCAAAGTATTGGGTCCATAATGGTTATTTAAATATGGAAGGCGAAAAAATGTCAAAATCTATTGGAAATATAGTTACTGTCAACGAATTATTAGAAAAATACGATGGAGAAGTCATTAGACTTGCGCTTTTAAGTACTCATTACAGGAAGCCTATAAATTTTGGAGAAAGCCTATTAGAGCAATCAAAAAATATTTTAAATAAACTTTATAAGAATACCGAAAATGAAGTAAAAGAAGATATGATTTCTGATGAGATTATAAATCCATTATTAGATGACTTGAATACACCCTTAGCAATCTCAAATTTATTAAAAATCAAGTGTTCGAAAACATTATTCAACAGCGCAAACCTTCTTGGCTTACTTAATAAAACTTCAGAAGAATGGTTTTCTTTAAATAATAAATCCACAATTACAAAAAATGATATAGAATTACTAATTAAGGAGAGAGATGATGCAAGAAAATCAAAGGATTATGTTAAAGCTGATGAAATTAGATCTCAACTAGATCAAAATAATGTAATATTGGAAGATATTGATGGNAAGACAATTTGGCGAGTNAAAAAATGACAGAAATATTCAAAAANAGAAAGACAGTAGAGCAAGTTGAAGAAGGGAANGANNTTGCNCCTAAATTNGACGAAAACGGTTTAATNCCTGTAGTGACAACCGATGCTAAAACNGGNGANGTATTAATGCTTGGTTACCAAAATGAAGANGCCGTTAAGCTNACTATTGAAACCGGTGANGCTTATTATTGGAGTAGAAGTAGAAAATGTTTGTGGCACAAAGGAGCNACAAGCGGTCTGATACAAAAAGTTATAGATATAAGAATTGATGACGATCAGGATGCAATTTGGCTCAAGGTCGAGTTACAAGGCTTAGAAGCTAGCTGCCATGTTGGATACAAATCTTGCTTCTATAGAAGCATACCAACTGGCAATATAAAGGAAGATATAAAATTAATATATAAAGAAGATAAAAAAGCATTTAAACCGGAAGAAGTATATGGAGATGCACCAAATCCAACAAAACTATAATTATTTATGGTTCATTTATATCAATCCTTAAAAAATACAATTAAATTTGGTTATCAATCAAGAATAATTGAAGATAGTTTAGGTAACTCAGCATCAAATTTTGGATTAATATATAAATCAATATTACTTGGTAATATTCTAAAAAGAACTTTAAAGAAAGACTCAGAAGAGCCAGTTGGATTAATGCTCCCAAATATTGTCCCCACTGCAATTGTCTTTTTTGCGCTTCAATATTTAAGTAAAGTTACGGCAATAATTAATTTCACATCTGGCTCAAAAAATATTATTTCTTGTCTTAAAAAATCTAATATAAAGTATCTTATAACTTCAAAGAAATTTATCGATCAAGGAAATTTAATCTCTTTAGTAGAAGATATTGAGGATAAAAATTATCAATTTATTTATCTTGAAGACATCAAGATTACCTTATCGCCAAAAGATAAGTTATGCGCTGTGAAAGACTTTCTTATAAATATATTTTTAGAGAAAAAATTAAATAAAAATCAATTATCAGTAATTTTATATACTTCTGGCACAGAAAGTGACCCAAAAGGAGTTGGCCTTACTCATCAAAATTTATTCTCAAATAGAATGCAAGTCTTGGAAACACTTAAGATTGACAAAAATGAAAAATTTTTTACCTGCCTACCTTTTTTTCATTCCTTTGGATTAGGAATAGGAGTTTTGTTGCCTATTTTATATGGATGTAAAGTCTTTTTATACCCAACACCTCTNCATTTTCAAACNATTCCAAAACTTATAGAAGAAACAAAATCTACTGTTTTTTTTTCAACCGATACATTTTTAAAAAAGTATGTACCTCATCTTGAAAAATCAACCTTTAAAAATNTAAAATATTTAATTGCAGGNGCTGAAAAGGTTGATCAAAGTACTCATGACAAATATCTTGAGTTTGGAANTCAAATNTTAGAAGGTTATGGAGTAACGGAAGCGTCTCCTGCAGTTTCTGTTAATACCAGGGAAAATTATAAACTTGGTTCTGTTGGAAAATTTGTTACCGGTATTGACTATAAAATTGAAAAAATTGATGGCTATAAACAGGGAGGATTATTATTTATCAGGGGAAACAATATAATTAAAAGTTATCTTGGACAAACAGAAGAGTTCAATTGGTATAATACTGGAGATGTTGTAAGAGTTGATAGCGAAGGCTATTTATTTATTTTAGGAAGATTAAAAAGGTTTGCCAAAATAGCTGGTGAAATGGTCTCTTTATCTCAAATTGAAGATTTCCCTAAAAAACTTTGGCCTGAAAATANCAGTATAGTATGTTCAATAAAAGATGATCAAAAAGGTGAAGCTTTAATATTNTTAACTGACAAGAAAGACTCTGATTTATTCGAATTAAACAGTTTTATGCAGAAAGCAGGCATGTCAAACTTATGTTTATTAAAAAAAATAAAGGTTATAAGTGAATTTCCTATACTTGGTAGCGGTAAAATTAATTTTAAGAAGCTCCAAGAAATTGCAGAATCTTAAATATAGGTTCTACTTAGTCTTTGTCCTAATGAACACATTAATTCATAAGGTATAGCATCTATTGAAGATGAAACATCTTTTATATTTATATTTTCTCCCCATAACTCAACATTTGATCCAACTTGAATGCTAATATTTTTTATATCTATCATAATAATATCCATTGAGACACGACCTACGATATTGAATATATGTCCTTGAAAAAAAACTTTGCCGATGTTACTTAATCTTCTGGGAACCCCATCTCCGTAGCCAATTCCTAATGCAGCAATTCTTGTATCTTTTTTAATCTTATAAGTTTGACCATAGCCTATAGAATCACCTTCTTTACATTCTTTTATAGAAATCACCGGCGCAGTCAAAGTCATTACCGGCCTAATATTAATGTTATTAGACTCATCACAAGGGCTTATTCCATAAATCATTAAGCCGGGCCTTATCCAGTGATTCTTGTATTGAAAATCTTTAGAATATTTAATTATTCCTGCAGAATTAAAAATACTAAGTTCAACATCATCAGTACCAATTATTTTTTCTAAACGATCAATTTGTTTGAGTGAGAAATTATCCTGATTTTCATCAGCACATGCTAAATGTGTCATAATTCCAATTGGTTTATCTATTTTTTTATTTTTTTTGCAAATATTATATATCATTTGAAAATCAGAATTATTAAATCCTAGTCTGTTCATCCCTGTATCTATTTTAATCCATATCCTGATTTTATTTTCTAATTGTGTTTCCTCAATGATACTTATTTGAGATAAATCGTGTATTACAGGTTTTATATTATTCTTTGAGCAATATTCATATTCGTTNTTATTTGAAAAACCTTGTAAACAAACTATTTCTTTATTTATATTACTATCTCTTAGGTATTTAGCCTCTTCCATTGTTGCTACAGTAAATGCATCAGAATCTCGAAGTAGTTTTGCTGTTTCAATTACACCATGCCCATATGCGTCCGACTTAATCATAGTCATAACTTTTGAATTAGGAGATAATTTTTTTATTTCAGATAGATTATTTATTAGATTATTTTTATTAATTAAAATGGACCCATTCATTTAAAGGCCTCAGGTTTAGAAGAGTATATTTCAGGAATATAATTTTCAAATCTAGTACACTCGCCAAGGAAAGTTAAAGTAGTATTAAAAATTGGACCATTTCTTTGTTTTGCAACGAGAATTTCAGCTTTTCCTTTGTCTGGAGAATCAGGATTATAAACCTCGTCACGATATATAAAAGCTATTATATCTGCATCTTGTTCAATTGCCCCAGATTCTCTTAAGTCTGACATCATTGGTCTTTTGTCTGTTCTGCTTTCAACACTTCTATTTAATTGCGATAGTGCAACAACAGGCACATCTAATTCTCTAGCAAGTGCTTTAAGTGATCTAGATATTTCCGATAATTCTGTTGCTCTGTTTTCAGAATTACTAGATAGCTGCATTAATTGCATATAATCAATTACAATTAAATCTAACCCTTTATCTCGCTTTAACCTTCTTGCTCTAGCTCGAATATCTGTTGGAGTTAATGCAGGAGTGTCATCAATAAAAATATTAGCCTTTGATAGCAGCGCAACTGCATTAGTAAGTCTTGGCCAATCTTCGTCAGAGAGTTTACCAGTCCTAATTTTTTGTTGATTTATTCTGCCCATGGATGATATTAATCTTGT
Organism: Gammaproteobacteria bacterium; assembly: GCA_002705445.1. Lineage (GTDB taxonomy): Bacteria > Pseudomonadota > Gammaproteobacteria > Poriferisulfidales. The sequence continues at coordinate 14,615 of PAGR01000008.1, forward strand.
AGATAATTGGGTACCTGACATCTCCATACTAAAAATTGCAGTTACAGCGTCGCTTTTTAAAGATGCATATTCTGCAAGATTCATTGCAAAACTTGTTTTTCCCATTGAAGGACGACCTGCAACTATTATTAGATCACCACCTTGTAATCCGGTAGTTTTATTATCGAAATCACTAAATCCAGTTGCCACACCAGTTACAGACAAACCTTTTTCAGCACGATCCTCAATTTCAACTAATGAATCTTTAACTAGTTGATTAATATTTTGAAAGCCACTATTTGCTTTTAAGGATTCTTCTGAAATGTTAAATATCTTTTGTTCCGCCTCATCAAGAAGAGCTTTACTGTCGATTCCACCTTCTTTTGATTTTTCAATTAAAGCATTACTTACATTTATAAGCTGCCTTAATATTGATTGTTCTCTTACAATATTTGCATATGCTGTAATATTTGCTGCTGAAGGAGTCTGATCAATTATCTCAGATAAATATATTGAAAAAGATTTGTCATTTGAAATATTAACTTTCTCATTAATCGTTACAACATCAAATGGAATATTTTGGTCAATTAGATCAGCAATACATGAATAAATTTTTCTATGTTCTTGATTATAAAAGTCATTTTCTGTGAGAATATCTGCAATTTTTTCCCATGCCTCATTGTCTAAAATCAGTCCACCTAAAACAGCTATTTCCGCCTCAATAGAATTAGGCGATTGATTAAGACCTTGAAATGTAAGACTTTTACTCATTGTAAATAACCAAGCAATGTATATTTAATATTTTATACTATCAGCTTTAATTATTTGTTTCGACAATTAGATTGATTATTGCGTCAGTATCTATACCTAAATGTATGCCTATAGTATATTCCCCAGTTTTCTTAATAGCTCCATCAGGCATTCGAATCTCTTTTCTCTCAATTTCATGCCCATTTTCTAAAAGTTGTTTTTCGATCTCATATGGTCCTATTGATCCAAAGAGTAAGCCTTCGTCATTAGCTTCAGCAGTGATACTTATTTTAAAACCATCTAGTTTTTCTTTTCTCTTTTGAGCGATCTCTAAATTTGTTTTTGCTAATTTTTCGAGTTCATCCCTTCTTGCTTCAAATTCTTTTAAATTTTCTTCAGTTGCATATTTTGCTTTAGCTTTTGGTATAAGATGGTTTCTAGCATATCCAGGTTTGACACTAACTTTATCCCCTAAATCTCCTAAGTTTTCTATTTTTTCAAGTAGTATTACATCCATTTTAATTTTCCTATTTTAATGATTATCAGAGTAAGGAATTAAAGCCAAATACCTGGCTCTTTTAACAGCTGTTGAAATTTGTCTTTGAAATTTCGCTTTCGTTCCAGTTATTCTGCTTGGTAAAATTTTACCTGTTTCTGTAATAAACTCTTTAATTAGATTTAGATCTTTATAATCAATTTCAGAAATCCCTTCTTTTGTAAATTTACAAAATTTTTGTTTTTTAAAATATCTAGACATTTTCTACTCCATTTTCATATGATCTTGGATCATCAGAAGATTCAACCAAATTTGAGCCCTCATCGTTTTTATCGCTTTCTTCATCAGTTAAGATAGACGAATTCTCTGTAATTGCTTTTTTTCTTTGTATTATCATATTCCTTATCACGGCATCATTAAATTTAAAATTTGAAGATAACTCATCGAGGACTTTTAAACTACACTCTATATTTAATAATATATAGTGTGCTTTATGAATTTTATTTATCGGATAAGCAAGCTGCCTTCTTCCCCAGTCTTCTTCTCTATGAATTTTACCGCCATCTTTAGATATGATACCCGCATATTTTTTTAGCATTGCAGGCACTTGGTCACTTTGATCAGGATGTACCAAAAAAACTATTTCGTAATGTCTCATTTTTTTCCCTATGGTTATTGTCTCTTAGATTACCTAAGTAGAACAAGGAAAAAGCATTCTACAGAATGGCGGTTCAGACTGCAATTACTTTATTTTTGAATATATAGTATTAACTATTATGCCTGTAGCTACAGCCATATTAAGGCTTTCAACGACACCACTCATATGAATTTTGAGAGTATAATCACAGCTTTCTATAGTTTTTTTCCTTAAACCCTCCGATTCTCCACCGATGACAAGAGCAATTGGTGTTTTAAATAGCATATCATTGACTTCGTTATGTGCTTTGTCAGTAGCTCCATAAATCCAATAACTATTTTTTTTTAAAACCTCAATTATTCTTGAAATGTTCTTAACTTTTATAACAGGAATTGTTTCAGCAGATCCAGCTGCTACTTTTCTCACAGTTTCATTCAGATTAACTGAATCATGATCTTTTATTATTACCGCAGAAATATTATATGCATCACATATACGAAGACACGCACCAAAGTTTCTTGGATCTGAAATTTCATCCATAATTAGCAAAATTTTTTCCCTTGATTGTTTTTTGAGGAAACTAACAATGTCTTTTTCAAGAATCTCAGTTTTCTTCTTTGCAATTGCTAAAATACCTTGATGACTTTTTACATTTGAGATTTGATATATTTTCTCATTTGAAATATTTTGAATCACGAGGTCGTTTTTTTTTGCCTCGTCGAAAATTTTTGAGAACTTCTTTGATTTTATATCACTAGAATAAATTTCATAAACATCAAATGGTCTTATTTTTAATAGGATTCTTACTGCATGAATACCTACAATTATATCTTTATCTGTATTTTTTTTCATTTTTTGGCTAGTACAAAATCAATTTTTTTCTCAGATGGAAGTGCACTCTGTAATTTAACTTGAATTTTATCACCAATTTTATATATCTTCCTAGACTTATCTCCAATCAGAATATTTTTCTTTTCATTATAAATAAAATATTCATTACCTAGGCTTGATATATGAATTAAACCTTGNAGNGGGACTTCCTTTGTNGATATAAATAATCCAAAATTCACTATTGAATTCACAGTTGCGTCAAAGGTCTTACCTATAAATTTTTTTGCATAATTACATAATAANANGGACTGTAATTCTCTTTCTGCTGCTTCAGAATTTCTCTCNTTTTCAGAGCACAATAATCCAATTTTTTCTAAAATNTTNGAATTATATTGAATTTTATTTTTTTCAATAATATTTTTGATTATTCTATGAACTACTAAATCAGGGTAGCGTCTAATTGGAGATGTAAAGTGGTTATATGATTTTAGAGCCAATCCATAATGTCCAATATTATGAGGGCTATATTCTGCTCTCGCCATTGATCTTAAAAGGATTGAGGTTACTAGATGATCGTCTAATTTTTTTTTAGATAAATTTATTAATAAGTTAATTTCTTCACCATTTGGTATTTTAGACTTTGAAAGATTATAACCAAGGCTTTTCAAGGATATAGCAGCATCTTCTATTTTTTCTAACGTTGGCTCATCGTGTATTCTATATAGCGAAGTAAATTTATTCTTTTTGATAAACAGACTACTTGCAACATTTGCAATAATCATACATTCTTCAATAAGCTTTTGTGATTCTAATCTAAGATTATTCTTTATACCCTTAATTTCATTAAATTTATCAACCACAAAAGAAAATTCTTGTGAATCGAAATTTACAGCATTTCTCTTTTCTCTGGATTTTCTAAGTATTTCGTATAACTTAAAAAGATTATCTAGATTTTTAATTATGTTTGTATCTTTGAAAATATTTCTTTTTTTAAAATGTTCTTCAACTTGACTGTACGTTAACCTGGCTGAAGAATTAATAATCGCATTATAAAATTTATATGATTTTATATCACCAGCGTTGTTTATTATCATTTCAGCGACAACAGTAAGTTTGTCTTCATTTGGTTTTAGAGAACATAAATCATTTGATAGTACCTCGGGTAGCATTGGTATTACATAGCCCGGAAAATATGTAGAGGTGCCTCTTTTTTTTGCTTCTTTATCAATATTTGAATTATTTTCAACGTAATGTGCTACATCAGCTATTGCGACATATAGCTTCCAATTTTTTTCTATTTTTTCGCAATATACCGCATCATCAAAATCTTTTGCGTCTTCACCATCAATTGTTACAAAAGAAAGTTTTTTTAAATTTTTTCTTAAGGCAGTGTCTTTTTTTATCTTTTTATTTTTAAATTTTTGTATATCCTTAACAATAGCTTTATTCCAATTATTATTAAGATTGTATACTTTGATTATTTTATTAATTTCAGATTCAAGACTAAATTTTATTTTTTTCATACTAAATTTTATAGATCATAAATATAGATTAACTTGTATAAGTAGGTAANTAAGACTTATNTTCAATGATTGTATTTATTAATCCGCAGATTTGTTTACTTTGGATATATCATCTAATTTTATGATACTTATTTTTTCAGAGTAATCTCTTATATCTTGCGTTATCTTCATAGAGCAAAAATTTGGTCCACACATAGAACAAAAGTGTGCATCTTTAGCTGGTTCTTGCGGCAGAGTTTCATCATGAAAATTTTTTGCTTTTTCGGGATCTAATCCCAAATTAAATTGATCTTCCCATCGGAATTCGAATCTAGCCTGAGATAATGCGTTATCTCTTAGTTGTGCAGCATACTTACCTTTCGCTAGGTCCGCAGCATGAGCTGCAACTTTGTATGCAATAATTCCTTCTCTGACATCTTCTTTATTAGGCAAACCNAGATGTTCTTTNGGAGTAACNTAACATAGCATTGCTGTTCCNTACCAACCAATCATAGCAGCGCCGATTGCAGATGTTATATGATCATATCCCGGTGCTATATCNGTTGTTAAGGGACCCAATGTATAAAATGGGGCTTCATGACACTCTTCTAATTCCTTTTGCATATTTTCTTTAATTAAGTGCATAGGAACATGTCCAGGGCCTTCAATCATAACTTGAACATCATGCTTCCAAGCAATTTTGGTAAGCTCTCCAAGTGTCTTTAGTTCGGCAAATTGAGCTTCNTCATTTGCATCTGCAATAGAACCTGGTCTTAGTCCATCACCTAAAGAAAAGGTTATGTCATACTTTTTCATTATTTCACATATTTCCTCAAAGTGCGTGTAAGTNAAATTTTCTTTATCATANGTCAAGCACCACTTCGCCATTATTGAACCACCTCTTGAAACTATCCCAGTGGTTCTATTCTTTGTTAATGGAATGAATTCTTTTAAAACTCCNGCATGNATTGTAAAGTAGTCAACTCCCTGCTCGGCTTGTTCGATTAATGTTTCTTTATATATTTCCCAAGTNAGCTTTTCAGCTCTACCTTTAACTTTTTCTAATGCTTGGTATATAGGAACTGTTCCAACNGGCACAGGAGAGTTTCTCATTATCCATTCTCTAGTTTCGTGAATGTTCTTTCCTGTAGACAAATCCATCAAGGTGTCGCCACCCCACCTAGTTGACCAAATCATTTTTTCAACTTCTTCCTCAATAGATGAAGAAATTGTTGAATTTCCAATATTTGTATTAACTTTTACTAAAAAATTTCTNCCAATTATCATTGGTTCTGACTCGGGNTGATTTTTATTTACTGGAATAACAGCTCTTCCTTCTGCAACTTCTTTTCTAACAAACTCGGGAGTAATTAAGCTTCTTTCTTTAAAATAATCNCCGCCATTTTGTTTCATTAAATGCTCGTATTCTGCATCATTAGCTAATCTATCAAGAAGTACATTTTCTCTAATAGCTATATACTCCATTTCAGGTGTAATTATTCCTTTTTTTGCTAAATGCATTTGTGTGCAATTATTTTGATATTTTTTTGATCTATCAGAAATCCAGTTTTCTCTTAATTTGGTTATTCCATTATCTAAATCAATCTGATAGTTATCGTCTGAATATGGCCCNGATGTATCATACACAGGAATTGGCGGATTATCTTTAATAGACCCGTCAGTATTTTTTGTAGGATGCTGAAGNATTTCTTTCATTCCAACTTTGACTTTGTCGTCTGACAACATTGGGACGTATATTTTTCTGTGNCATGGGTTTTGTATTTTTAGTGCATCTGTAGAATTTTTATTCAGTTTAATNCTTTTTGAATCTTTTTTANTACCGTTTTCTGCTGTCATGATGATCCTATAATACAATAAATTTACTGTTGCAAAAAGCTCTTAACTAAATAAACTTATCTGACATATNAGAAGTTTGCAAGTGTATTTGATATAGTACTTTATATTAGTTTAAATAGTTTTGAGAGATATGAGAATTACAAAGAAAAATATGATCGAAAGCCAATTAAAGCCTGAGGGAATAACNTGTCTGGATACAATTGATTGTATTTCTAAAATAAATAGAGAGGATTTCGTGCCAGAAAAGTATGCTGATTCCTCGTACGCTGAATTTGATATACCTCTNGGTAATAATTATTTTATGTTAAGACCTATAACTGTTGCAAAAATATTACAATTGTTAGAAATAAAAAAAAGTGATGANATTCTAGANATTGGCACTGGCACTGGATATTTAACTTGCTGNCTATCAATTTTAGGAAAATCCGTCGATACATTGGATATTGATAATGGTATCCAAGCAAAGGCAAAATCATCTATTAATAATTATAATTTATACAATATCAGTTTCATAAATGANGATGTTTTCTCAAACTGGATCCCNAAAAAGAAATATGATGTNATTGTTTTGACTGGTTCTACAGACTCTAGAGTGGAAAAACTTGAAGANTCACTTAATCAAGATGGNAGAATGTTTGTAGTTACTGGAAACTATCCTGTAATGGATGTAAATATTATTAAACGCGTTTCAGAAAAAAAACTCATTATTGACCAAGCATTCGAGACAACGCTTGANCCATTAAAAAATATTTACAAGAAAAGTNGTTTAAATTTTTAACACAATTATTAATATGATTGAGATGNCAGCTTTAGAGCTTAATAAATANATTACAGATAATCCAAATACTGTGCTTATAGATGTTAGAGAGTCATGGGAGTATAGTGTTGCTTTTATAAAAAATTCAATACATATTCCGATTTCAGAAATTCAAAATAGAATGCATGACTTTGAAGAAAATGAAAATATAGTTTTTATTTGTCATCATGGGATTAGAAGCNGAATGGTTGGAATATATTTTCAACAAAATGGCTTTAAAAATACTATTAATTTAAGAGGCGGAATAGACTCATGGGCTAAAACTGTCGACAATGANATGGCAGTTTATTAAAAAAATACATTATGAAATTTTCTTTATTATTTTTCTATTTATTAAGTTTTTATATTTTACCGGTAAGTATAATTCAAGCTGAGGATTTAGTAGAAGTTTATAATGTTGCGGTTAAAAATGATCCTGAANTATTAGCNGCAGAAGTAAAACATAAAGCAGTTATGCAAGAGTTTCCAATTGCAAGATCATACCTATTGCCAAATTTAAAATTTTCCGCTAGTAGTCAAAGGACAAGAGAATCTATAGATGGTTCAGTTTATGGTAGATCGTCTTCAACTTCCCANTTTACAACTGANGAGTATAGTATAAATCTTAAACAACCATTGTATCGAAGAGACTTATTTACTTTATTAGAAAAATCAGAATATGAGNTTGCTAAGTCTCTTGCAGAGAGAGATGCAGCCAGACAAAATTTAATTATTAGAGTTTCTGANGCTTATTTTAATATATTAGACAGCATTGATAATATTCATTATGTTCAATCAGAAAAAGCTGCGATNAAATCACAGTTNAATGAATCAAAAAAAAGATTAGAAGTTGGNTTAATTGCAATAACAGATTACGCTGAAGCGCAAGCATCATATGATTTATCAGAAACGCAATATATTGAAGCNAAAAATTTGAGTGATCTCACGAAAGAGTCATTNTATGTATTAACAGGCANGCAGTTTGAAAATTTTTCATCTTTGGCTCTTAATATAAAAGTTAATCAACCTCAGCCAAATGANATCAAGTCATGGGAAAANTTCGCTATTNAACAAAATCTTGAGCTGNTGGCTTATAAAAGAGCTCAAGATATTGCTNNATCTAATGTAAAATATGAAAGATCAAAACACTTTCCAACTATAGACATATATGGCGCAGTNAAAGAAACTGATAAAGGNGGTGGTNCTTCAGGAGNATTTGAATCAAANAATGATTATATTGGCTTAGAGCTNAATATACCTATTTTTATTGGAGGAAATACATACTNCANTAGTAAAAAAGCCNCTTACTTAGANGAACAAGCTAGATATGATTTNATTAAGAAGAAGAGAGAAGTTGTAAAAGAAGCAAGACAAGCATTTTTGAACTTGAAAACNAGTATTAGTAAAGTTAATGCTTCAANGAAAGCACTTGAATCAAATGAATTATCAGTTAAATATAATAAAGCAGGGTTTGAAGTTGGAACAAGATCNACAACTGATGTGCTTTTATCATTGAAAGATTTATTTAAAGCTAAGAGGAATTATTCCAANGCCAAACATGAGTATTTGTTAAGCAAATTGAAATTAAAACAATCAATTGGGACTTTGTCAGTAGAGGATCTAAAAATTATTAACTCGTGGTTAAATTAAATGATCTATAAATTAATATATAAGCTTGTTTTATTTTTTATATCACCATTTATAGTAATTTATATACTTGCTAAAACTATTAAAGACGATAAAAATTATTTTTGTAACAAATTNGGACTTAAACTTGATTTAAAAAATAAAAATCACATAGGTATTCATTGCGCTTCTTTAGGTGANGTTAATGGGGCNGAAAGTNTNATTAAGGAAATTAGCAAAAGTAATAATGTANTAATTTCGACNAATACAATTTCAGGTAAAAAACAAGCAAAAAAACTCTTCCCAAAATTAGANGTTATATACTTTCCTNTTGATTATAGNATATTTATATATTTATGGTTTAGAAAAATTAAAATTCAAAATTTCTTNATATATGAAACAGAAATATGGCCAAATTTTTTTGAATTTTGNAACAGTAGNAGTATTAAAATTTGCATGATTAATGCAAGAATTTCAAAAAAAGTAATTACAGGCTCAAATGTATTAANAGAAAATTATAANTTTGCATTAAATAGTTGTAAATTAATTTTATGCAAATCTGAGTACGAGAAAGAAAAGTTTTTAANATTNAGNATCAATAGCGAATTATTATCTTGCCCTGGNAACTTAAAATATTCAAGTGTNNTAAATCCTAATGANGAAATATCAATCTTTAGAAANAGAAAAAAGAGTTTAGAGAAAATTTCTAAGTTAAATGAATTTTTAATTAATGATAATAATTCCCAAGAATACATAAAAAATCCTTTTTTTAATTATTTTTTAATGGCCTCAACTCATAGTCCAGATGAGATTTATTTTTTAAAATCTATAAAATATTTATTAAAGAATAATATTCCTGTGGTTATTGCTCCACGTCATATAAAAAGAGTAGCTGAACTTGAAAATTTCTTTAAAAAAAATAATTGTAATACACTCTTGTACTCAACATATCTAAAAAATCCTAAAAATAATGATAATAAAGAAAATTTTGTCGACGCAGAGTTTAAAGATGTTCTTATAATTGACACATTTGGTGATCTTAAAGATTTTTATTTTCAAGCGAAATTTACATATGTAGGTGGAGGATTTTCGGAAAGGGGTGTGCAAAACATTATAGAACCATCTAATTTTGGAAATGCAATTTTAGTTGGACCTAATACTGATAATTTTTACGAAGAAATAGCTTATCTAAAAAGAGAAAATGGAATAACAATAATAGATTACAAAGATACTGAGAATATTGAAGAAAGTATTTTAAAATATGTTAAAAAACTAAACGAAATGAGTTTTGATGATAGGTTTGAAATTGGTATAAATGCAAAATCATATACATTACAATTTAATGGTGTTTTAGAAAAATATTTAAAAATTTTAAAAGAAGAAAAAATAATCACCTTATGAATTCATATATTGCATCTTTAAATTCGTCTTGATAATTTTTAATTTTTTTTAATGATCTCTCAAGTCTGTAGATACTTTTTATGAAAATTTTTTTATTATCGGTAAAAAATGATTTATCAAAATCTAATAAAAAGAACTTATTGTCTTCGCTTAATATAATATTTTTTGAGTTTAGATCAAAATGATATATATTTTTTTCTAAAAAAAATATGAGTGTTTTTTTTAAAGATTGCCATAAAACATCATTCATTTTGTTATTAACAATCATTTGATACAATGTACCTTGATTTGGTACTTTGCATGTTATTAAATCAGTTTTATAAGTAAAGCGGTTATAAATTACTCTAAAAGCTGCTGGTTTTGGAACTGGAAGGCCGTCTTCATACATCTGTTTCAATAAATTATATTCCTTTAATGATCTTGTTGATGCTAAATTACTAAAAATATATCTGTCTTTTGAGATTTTTGATACGAAACCACCTCTTGCATAATGTTTTAGAAAATAACTATTATTTTGATAACTTATCTCTAATGCTTTATTCCTCCCATCCATACTGGATTTGATTAGTCCCTTTTTAGATATATAATCAATGTTAAATAATTTATCAGTGAAATTATGAATTGCTCCAGGATCGTACTGTATATAGATATTTTTATTTTTAATAATTTTATCCATTATTCATTATATGCAAAATAATAAAAAAAAAGTAGATAATATATGTATTTTAAGGACTTCATCTCTTGGTGATATATGTCATATGTTGCCTTTTATATATACTCTTAAAGCAGAATATCCGAAAGCTAAAATTTCTTGGATTATTGGCAAAAATGAAGCCAAATTTATTGATAAGATTGATGGGATTGAATTGATAATATTTGATAAAAATAAAACCATTAGTTCTTATATTGCAATTGCAAAAAAACTGAAGAATATAAAGTATGATATATTATTTATTATGCAGGTTTCAATACGTGCCAATGTTATAAGTTTATTTGCTAATTCAAGAATAAGAGTAGGATATGATTCTGCAAAATCAAGTGATCTTCACCATTTTTTTTCTAATACCAAGATTGAATCTTCGCCACATTCGCATGTTGTCGATGTTTTTTTAAGTTTCTTAAATATTTTAAATATTGATAAGAAAAATTTTTTGTATAAATGGGATGTTAGTGAAAAAATTTCTAAGCAGGAATTATTTAATAAATTTTCTGACTTAAAGTCTAAATATTTTGTCTTAAGTCCATGCTCAAGAAGTATAAACAGAAATTGGATTACAAATAGATACGCAAAAGTAGCAGATTATATTTATGAAAAATTTGATTTACAGTGTGTTTTTACTTCTTCGCCTAGTAATTATGAAAAACAATTCATAAATCAAATTATAAGTAATATGAGATCAAGCCCTTTAAATTTATCAGGTTTAACGAATATTCATGATTTATTATCTTTAATAAAGTATTCTGAATTTTTAATTAGTCCAGATAGTGGGCCAATCCATATTGCAACATGTGTTGATAAACCAGTTATTGGTTTGTATGGAGTTACAAATACAGTAAGAGCAGGCCCTTATAAGAGCAAAAATCTATGTGTAGATAAATATAATGATGCATTATTAAAGTTTTCAAATAAACAGCCACATGAAGCAAAATGGCGTTTTAAAAATAATCATAAAGATGTTATGAGCTTAATCAGTACTGAGGAAGTAATAAAAAAAATAAATGAATGTTATGAAGGAGGAAGAGTATTTTGATTATTATTTCGGGCGCAGCAGGATTTATTGGGTTCAATATCGCTAAAAGATTAAATTTAATGGGTATTGAAGATTTAATACTACTGGATGATAAAGAAAAGTTTCCAAAGCCAAAAAAATTTTTAAATTTAAAATTTAAAGAATATAGGCATTATAGAGATTTAAAAAATCTTGGAAATATTACATGTATTTTCCACCAAGGAGCATGTTCGGACACTATGGAGTACGATAAAAATTTCATGATGGATATAAATTTTGAATATTCGAAAGAAATTTTATCAATTGCAAAATCATGTAAATCAAAATTTATTTATGCTTCAAGTGCATCAGTTTATGGTTTAAATGAAGACTCCGAGGAAATACGAGCAAATGAAGCCCCCCTAAATATTTATGCTGAGTCAAAACTGTTATTTGATCAATACGTAATGGCTCAGGATTATCCTGCTGTTGGCCTAAGATATTTTAACGTTTATGGAAGGGGTGAAGAAAACAAAGGAAAGATGGCTTCAATGGCATATAAGATGAATGAAGAATATGTCCAGTCAAAGCAAATTTCTTTATTTAAAGGCACGGGTGGATATAAAAATGGAGAGCAAAAAAGAGATTTTATTTATATAGATGATGTTGTTTCTATAAATATATTTTTTATGAATAATTCCTTTCATGATATTTATAATGTAGGTACGGGAAAAGCAGAGACTTTTAATGAAATAGCCAATAATATTTTTAAGTACTATCAAGACGAAGAGGGTAATTTTAACTATATTGACATGCCAGATTATCTTGTTCCAAAGTATCAAAATTTTACTGAGGCAAATATCTCAAAATTAAAAGCTGTAGGATATAACTATGATTTTTTTAGCTTACAAGAGGGTATTAGAAATTATTTAAATGACTTGAATACATCATCTGCCTGAATTTCCACTAAGCAATTATAATGTCCATACTTGCATATTTTTTCAAAACAAGGACTGCAGGGCATTCCTTTATAATGTATCTCTTTATTCATAGTTAATGGTGGAGTTAATTCTGGTGATGTAGCTCCGTATATAGATATTGACCTAGTATTAGTAGCTGAAGCAAGATGCATTAATCCTGAATCATTAGAAACACAAAAATCGGAAACATGCATTAAGTCAGTAGCATCAGCTATTGTAGTTTTACCACACAAATTAATCATATTTTTGCTAGTAACAATTTTATCTCCAATATTTTTTTCTTTATCACTTCCTAATATTAGAATAAAAAAATTTTTATTTAGTTTTTCACCAAGCTCTTTGAATCTTTCTACNGGCCACATTTTAGATGGACCAAAAGCTGCACCTGGAGCAAAAATAACTATTTTTTTTTCTAAATTTAATTTATATTTTTTAAGCAGTTTTTTCATGTTTTCTGGATCTGGTTTTAGATCTGGGTAATATTTTTCATCTAATTCTTCTTCCGTCTTTGAAAACATAGACACGTACCTGAAAGCAGTTTTTCTTCTATTTTCTTTTGTAAATTTTCTAAGATCATTTATTAAAAGATATCTTGATTCTCCTAATTCACCTGTTCTAATTGGTATATTTGCTAGATATGGTATTAAAGCAGACTTTAAAGATCTTGATAAGATTATGCTTCGATCATAATTCCCTTTTATTTTTCTTGCCAAATTTAATCTTTTAAAAANCCCAAGTTCTTCATGATTACAATCTAAGGTTATCGCTTTGTTAATCTCTGGCATCCTTTCAACTAAATTTATAAAAGTAGAATTTACTAAAATATCGATTAAAATGTTTGGGTTTTCAGATTTTACTTTCTTTAAAAGTGTTTGTGACATTATGATATCACCAAGCCAATTTTGTGGAATAATTAATANTTTTTGCATAGGCATAAATCTAATCTGAAGANTTAATTATTTTTTCTATAATTTTTGATGAAGAAAAGCCNTTTANAAGNGGAATAATCTTTACTTTTCCTTTATTTTTTTTTACAAAATCGCTTCCAACAATTTCATTTGCTTTATAATCCCCGCCTTTCATTAAGATATCTGGTTTTATTTTTTTGATTAAGCTTATAGGTGTTGATGTACTAAATTTTATAATAAAAGCTTCATCTAAAGTCGCTCTTCTTAGCATTTCGATTCTATCCTTAATATTATTTATTGGTCTCTTATTTCCTTTTAAATTTTTTACAGAAGAGTCATCGTTTATACCAATAAAAAGAAAATCAACAGAATTTCTTGCATCATCTAAATACTTTGTATGACCTCTATGTAAAATATCAAAACATCCATTTGTAAAACCAATAGTTAGGCCAAGTTTTCTTATAAGTTTAATTATATAGTTCAGCTCACTATCATTTTTAATTATTTTATTATGCTCATATAGTTCTTCAAATATCTTATAGAATTCATCTTCAATGTCTTTATCATCAACTTCTTCATATACTTTATTTGTGAGTTCTTCTGCATTAATACTTTGCGCACCAAGTTTTTTTATAACTTCTCCAGCTGCGATATTTGCCACAATTGATGCAAAATGCATATCCTTCTTTTGAGACGAAATATAAGTGCTGCAAAGAACTGCTATGACAGTATCACCTGCACCTGTAACATCAAAGACTTCTTTTGAAGAAGTGGCTTTAATATGTTTTGATGGAATACTTTTTCCTACTAAAATCATTCCATCAGATCCTAAAGTTATTAATATATAATTAATACTTAATTTTTTTGATAATGATTTAGCTTTTGAAATTATTTCTTTATGATTTTTACAGTATCCTACAATATTTACAAATTCTTTAAGATTTGGGGTAATTGCAAAAGCACCTTTATAATGGCTAAAATCATCACCTTTAGGATCAATGAAAATTGGTTTATTATTTTTATTTGCTATATTAATTAAATTTGAAATATTTCTAATTGAGCCTTTATTATAATCTGAAATTATTATTGCATCTGAATTTTTAATGAGCTTTTCTGTNCTTTTTGTAAATGTATTTTTATTTTTTAAATNATTGATTGAATCGTCATCNATACGAATTAGCTGTTGATTTTGACTTATAACTCTTGTCTTAACAGTGGTTTTAAAGTTTTCAAGAGAGTTNAATATAAGATTAATTTTTTGCGATTTAATCAACTTAGTTAAAATTTTTCCATTAATATCTTTTCCTATATTTGTAATAAGATTTGTTTCAATGCCAAGTGATCTTACATTTGCTGCNACATTTGCAGCACCTCCTGGTTTCATNATTTCTTCTTTAATCTTTAAAACAGGAACTGGCGCTTCTGGGGATATGCGATTTATAGTTCCAAATGAATATTTATCTAGCATTGCGTCACCAATAACTAAAATTTTTGATTTTTTAAATAAACTCATTATTTTGTATATCCATTTTTGATATATGTTTTCTTTTTATTAATGGTTTCTCTCAGCAGTTTATCATTCTTAGAAAAATTTTCTCTACTATTAATTTCATGTTTTAAATGTAAGACGCCTGTTGAAAAGATAGCCTCTTTTCTGAATATATTACTATTAATAAGTCTTACAACTAAATCAGAATCTTCTCGCCCCCATCCAATATATGATTCATCGTAACCATTTATATTTATAAAGTCACTTTTCCACATGCCTAAGTTACAGGTTTTTGCTCCTTCCCATTTTGTTTTTTTTATTTTTCGAAAAGGATAATTAATTATCCTTAGGATAGGTAATATCCTGTTCATGTCCTTAAAAATTCTTAATTTGATTAGTTTCATTTTACTAATCAAATTAATATTAATTTTTTCATTTATTATTTTTTTTGAAAATGTTTGAGATAACATGGCTCTATTACCTCTTGCAAAGTACCCATTCTCAGCAATTTTTTTATGATTTTCTATAAAATCATCAAAAGTTATACAATCGCCATCTATGAAAACGAGATAATTACCAGTAGAAATTTTTACAGCTTCGTTCCTAATTTTAGCAGCACGAAATCCATCATCATTGTGCCATACATGGCTAATTTTAAGTTTATTTTCATACTGTTTTATTAATTTTTCAGTATCTTTTGTTGATCCATCATCTGCAACAATTATTTCAAAGTTTTTATCTTTTTGAGTAAGAAAANAGTTAAGACATTGTTCAAGAAAATTTGGACTNTTATAAGTTGTAATGATTACTGAAACTAACATCACTTAATTAATAATGTACCTGAGATTTTTTCATCTTTTTTAAAAACATACTTTATTTTATGATTGTTAACCAATCACTATATTTTTCTGATTTTCCATTAACAATGTCAAAGAATTTTTTTTGTAGAATTTGTGTAATTGGACCTCTTGATCCATTGCCAATTGACCTGTCATCTAATTCTCTAATAGGAGTTACTTCAGCAGCTGTGCCAGTGAAAAAAGCTTCATCTGAAATATATATTTCATCTCTAGTAATATTTTTAACCTGAATATTTATTCCTTCATCTTCAGCTATCTTCATNACTGTTCTTCTTGTTATACCATCAAGAGCCGAATTAACTTCGGGAGTATAGATAGTTTCATTATTTACAATAAATACATTCTCCCCACTTCCTTCTGCAACATAGCCGTTAACATCTAAAAGTAGTGCTTCGTCGTAACCGCAGTTGAGTGCTTCTTGAAGAGCAAGCATGGAATTAATATAATTTCCATTTGCTTTAGCTTTACACATTGTTGCGTTAACATGATGTCTTGTATATGAAGAGGTTTTAATTCTAATTCCATTTTTAAGATTATCGTCACTAAAATATGATCCCCATTCCCAAGCTGCAACCATTAGATGNTCTTNTAANTTGTCAGCACGNAATCCCATNCCTTCAGAACCATAAAAACACATAGGTCTTATATAACCAGATTTTAGATTATTTTCTTTAACAACTAGCTTTTGGGCATCTTCAATTTCTTTTTGAGAGTAAGGGATTTTCATACCAAGTATTTTTGTAGAGTTAATCAATCTCTTAGTATGATCTTCTAATCTAAAAATGCCGGTGCCTTTATCTGTTTTATAAGCTCGAACGCCCTCGAATGCACCCATACCATAATGAAGAGTATGTGTTAAAACATGAACTTTTGCCTCACGCCATGGAACCAAATCACCATCTAACCANATAAAACCGTCTCTATCAGACATCGACATAATAACTACTCCATTGAAATAATATTTTCATTTGCATATGCAAATGAGAAATATTATCATTTATNATAAANAACAACCTAAACTATATAAATTAAGGAAAATATATATGCAAAATACACGTTTTTTNAAGAATAATAAAGCTTTCGGAGCGATTTTAATATCATTTAGCATTCTTTTCTCAACTAATAGCTTTAGTCATTCTGGTGGNAGNCACACTNATGATGAAGTCAATGTTTACTCTGGCAGGAAAGGTAAATTAATACAACCGATGCTNGATCGTTTTCAAAGCGANACTGGTATTCAAGTAAACTTAATTACAGCAAAATCTGATGCATTAATAAAACGTATTGAATCAGAAGGAAAAAGTTCACCTGCAGATTTATTTATCACAGTAGATGTAGGGCGATTAGACAGAGCAAAAAAAATGGGTTTACTTCAAAAAATTGATAGTTTTACAATACTAAAAAAAGTTCCACCTTATTATATAGATAAAGATCGTGAATGGGTTGGTATATCTAAAAGAATTAGAACAGTCGTTGTCCCAAAGAACATGAAAGACAAGAATGACCTTAATAATTTTGAAGATTTGGCAAAGATTCAATGGACAAATAGAATTTGTGTACGATCTTCAAATAATATTTACAATCAATCTCTCGTAGCTTCTCTTATTGCAAATTACGGTGAACAAAAAGCCGAAAGTATTGTTCAAGATATAGTCAAAAACTTTGCTAGAAAACCATCTGGCAATGATAGAGCTCAAATTTCTGCAGTCTCTAAGGGCGAATGTGATATTGCCATAGTTAACCATTACTATCATCTATTAATGTTAAGTTCTAAAGAACCCGATAAAAAGAAAGCAGCAAATGAAACCGAGGTTATATTTTTAAATCAAAGTAATATAGGTGCACACGTAAATATTAGTGGAGTTGCAATTCCAAAATATGCCAAAAACTACGAAAATGCAAAAGAACTTATTTCATTTATGTTAGATAAAGACGCACAAGAATGGTATGCAAAAACAAATAATGAATATCCAGTAATTAAAGATGCTGAGGTTAGTCAAATATTAAGTAGCTGGGGTAATATAAAGTTAGATGAAGCTGCACTAAATAAGTTAGGCGACCTCAATCCAAATGCTGTAAAATTAATGGACAGAGTTGGTTGGCAATAAACTAGGGGAAATTCAATTTTAAATTTAGAAAGATTAGCAATTGTAATTGCATTATTTTTTATGATCCCATTTGTATATTTGGGATCATCGGTTTTTTTCCCTTTTAGTGAAAATTGGCATCACATTATTGATAATGTATTAATGGATTACTTCATAAATTCTCTATCTCTTGCAATCGGCGTAGGTTTTTTTTCTTTTATATTAGGAACAGTAACTGCATGGCTGACATCTATTTATGATTTCCCATTTAGAAAAATAATTTCATGGCTTTTATTAATGCCACTTGCTATGCCAGCTTATATTATTGCAATAACATATGTAGGTATCATTGATAATTATAGTTTTTTGCCAGATATAAGAAATCTTTTTGGTGGGATCGTTATGATTTCTTTGGTTGTGTATCCTTATGTATATATATTAGCAAGAGGCGCATTTATAGAACAGTCAAAAGAACTTTATGAAAATGCTCAAATACTTGGTTCATCACAGTTAAATATTTTTTTAAAAATTTCTATTCCAATGGCTAGACCCGCAATAATTNTAGGNGTTACTTTAGCTGCCATGGAGGCNCTTGCAGACTTTGGTACGGTTACTTTTTTGGGTATTCCCACATTTACAACGGGAATTTTTAGAACATGGTTTGGAATGAACGATACTATAACCGCAACTCAAATGGCAACTTTATTTCTAAGCATTGTTTTTATTTTTGTTTTTTTAGAACAAAACTCAAGAAAAAAAATTCGCTATTCAGAAAATATTAAAACGCAATCAATATTAAATTATAAAAAAACATCAAAAAAAAATAATTTTATGATAATTTTAATATGTATTTTACCTTTATTATTTGGATTTATTATTCCTTTCATCCAATTATCATATTGGTCAATCTTTATCTCAAATGAAATTCTAGATGCTAGTTTTTTTAAAACCGTTAGAAGTACATTATTTCTAGCATTAGTATCAGCTGTAATAATTTCTTTAATTTCAATATTAGTTACTTATGTAAAGAGGCTTAGACCAAAAAGTATAACTAATAAATTTATGCAAGTTATTACACTTGGATATGCAATCCCTGGACCAGTTATAGCTATAGCTGTGATGATTCCTCTTTCGACTTTTGATAATTTTATTAACCAAATCTTTATAGAGAAATTTAATATCTCAATTGGTCTATTTTTAAGTGGCACACTTTTTATTCTAATATTTGCATACTGTATAAGATTCTTAACAGTGTCCTCTAGAGCCATAAAAGCAGGACTTGATTCTGTAAGCTTAGCAACTGATGAAGCCGCTAAATCTCTTGGTGCAAATAATGTCTCAATGTTTTTTAAAATTCATTTTCATATGTTAAAAACACCTTTATTAATCAGTTTTCTAGTTGTTTTCATTGATATCATGAAAGAGTTACCTATAACTACAATTCTAAGACCGTTTAATTTTAATACTTTATCTATAAAAGCATTTGAGTTGGCATCTGATGAAAGAATTGCTGATGCATCAAGCTCTGCAATAATGATTGTTATAGCCGGAATTATTCCGGTTATATTAATTACAAAAAATATATTGGGAAAAAGAAATAAGGTATAATTTCTTTAAAATAATTAAGGTATAATTTTCCAATATGAATACAAAACTCGTCATCTCAAATTTATCTGTAGCGTTTGAAGAAAAGAAGAATGTGCTTTCAAATATAGATTTAGAAATTAATGATACAGAAATTGGATGCCTGCTTGGACCAAGTGGATGTGGAAAAACGACGTTATTAAGAGCTATAGCTGGATTTGAAACAATTAACTCAGGCTCAATTTTAAAAGACGGAGTTTGTATATCTAATAATTTAGAGAATATGCCAATTGCGAGTAGAAGCATGGGAATGGTCTTTCAAGACTATGCACTTTTCCCAAATATGGATGTAAGTTCAAATATTGCATTTGGGCTAAAGGATTTATCAAAAGAAGAAAAAAGTGATCGAGTAGATTATCTTTTGGATTTAGTAGACTTAAACCAGTGTAAAAATAAATATCCTCACGAATTATCAGGCGGAGAACAACAGAGAGTTGCTTTAGCCAGAGCATTAGCGCCATCACCTGATATTTTATTAATGGACGAACCGTTTTCCAATATTGACGCAGAAATTAAAGAAGATTTAGTATCTGATGTTCGNGATTTACTTAAACAATTAAAAATGACTTCAATAATCGTCACACATGATCAATATGAAGCCTTTAATATAGCTGATAAAATTGCAATCATAAACGATGGAGAAATTCAGCAAGTAGGAAATCCTTATGATATTTATCACAAACCAAACAACAAATTTGTTGCCGATTTTATAGGATTTGGCGTATTTATGCCGATAAAAAAATTAAACAATGAAGCTTTTGAAATACCACTTGGAATTCTTGATGATAACAAGATTAAAAATGATTTATCAAAATATACAAATGCAGAAATATTGATTAGACCAGATGATATTATTCATAATGATTCAAGTGACTTAAAGGCAGTAGTATTGGAGAAACAATTTCGAGGCGCGGAATTTTTATATAGATTATTATATAATGAAAAATATCCATTACTTTGTTATGCGCCAAGTCATCATAATCATGCGATTGGCGAGTCGATCGGAATAGAACTTGATATGGAGCATTACGTTATATTTGAAAAAGATGAAAAAAAATAATACAAGATTTTCTAAAGAAATAGTAAAGGGTTTTGATAGAGCTCCAAGTAGAGCTATGTTAAGAGGAGTTGGTTTTAAAGATAATGACTTTGAAATACCTCAAGTTGGAATTGCTTCTACATGGAGTGAAGTAACACCTTGTAATTCGCACATAAATAAATTAGCAGAATCAGTAAGTAGCGGGATCAAAAGAAATAATCTTAAGCCAGTTATATTTAATACAATTACAATATCTGACGGAATCTCAATGGGAACTGAAGGAATGAAATATTCCTTAGTCTCAAGAGAGGTAATCGCTGATTCAATTGAAACTGTTGCTGGATGTGAGGGATTTGATGGAATAATAGCAATCGGCGGATGTGATAAAAATATGCCAGGCTGCTTAATAGGTCTTGCAAGACTAAATAGACCTTCATTATTTATTTATGGCGGCACAATTATGCCTGGAGTATATAAGAATAAAAAAATTGATATTGTTTCAGTATTTGAAGCTGTTGGTCAATATGCAAAGAAAGAAATTTCTGAAAAGGAATTAAAAAGTATTGAAGAAAAGGCAATCCCTGGACCAGGATCATGTGGTGGTATGTATACTGCCAATACAATGGCATCAGCAGTTGAAGCATTAGGGATGAGTCTTCCAGGCAGTTCTTCTCAAGCCGCAATATCTAAAGATAAAAANTTAGACTGTATAAATTCTGGCAAAGCAATGAAGAATTTATTAGAAAAGAATATTAGACCNAAAGATATNATGACTAGAAAAGCATTTATCAATGCAATTACAGTTACAATTACATTGGGCGGATCAACAAATGCAGTTTTGCACTTATTAGCTATGGCAAATGCAATTGGAGTNAAGNTGGAATTAGATGATTTTACTAAAATTGGAAAGAAAGTTCCTGTTTTAGGAGATTTAAGACCAAGTGGAAAATATATGATGTCTGAGTTAGTTAAGATTGGAGGTATTCAACCTTTAATGAAAATGTTGTTGGATGCAGGGATGCTCTATGGAGATTGTCTAACTGTAACTGGAAAAACATTAAAAGAAAATTTAAATAAAGTAAAAAAATATCCAGCAAAACAAAAAATTATTAAACCTTTAAATGATCCAATAAAAAAAGATAGTCATCTTGTAATCCTTTATGGAAACTTAGCTCCTGATGGNGCAGTGGCCAAAATTTCTGGTAAAGAGGGTTTAAAATTTCAAGGGAAAGCAATAGTTTTTAATTCTGAAGAAATTGCAATGAAAGCTATTTTAGATNGGAAAGTAAAAAAAGGACATGTTGTTGTTATAAGGTACGAGGGACCAAAAGGTGGTCCTGGAATGAGAGAAATGTTAGGGCCAACNAGTGCAATTATGGGTAAAGGTTTGGGGAAAGATGTTGCATTGATTACAGACGGAAGATTTTCTGGTGGAAGTCATGGATTTGTTATTGGCCATGTTTCGCCAGAAGCTGCAAACCAAGGACCAATTGCAATAATAAAAAACGGAGATCAAATTATAATTGATGCGCAAAAGCAAATAATTGATTTAAAAATNAGTAAAAAGGAAATTAANGAAAGAATTAAAAGATTATCTCAGTTTAANACAAAATATAAAAAGGGCATCTTAGCGAAATATGCTTCATCNGTNAGTTCAGCATCAAAAGGGGCTGTNACAGATCTATTTGAATAGAAAAATTAGGCAGGCTTGATNGTAAATNTTCCCGTAATTATCCATCTTAAAANTAAATATAANGGGAATATTAATAAAGATGCCAGCGCGATNTCATTTTTGCTATATGGAAGCAATTTACTTAAAGGCCAAAATANTGAATGACCTTCATAAACATAGTAAACCATGTTTAATGGATGAATTAAAAATAACAGNAATGTTAAAACATACATGAATCTATTNAGTCTTTGAAAAAAATTATTCATTACGTCCTCTAACAAGTAAGTTATATAAAAATGATTTTACACTTTTAAATTTTTATTTCAAAAGCCCGCTTTTTTTAGGAGCTCTTTAGCTTTTTCTTTATCTTGTTCTACTAGATTACCTTCCTCATACATCATTGCTAAAGTTGTTAATGAGCCAACCAAACCTTGACTTGCAGCTTTTTTATACCAATGAACCGCAGCTTCTCCATTTTTTTCTACACAATCTCCTTCCATATACATAAAGCCCAANCCATGTTGTGCTAAAGCATGACCGTTTTCAGCTGCTGATTTCATCCATTTAAATGCTAAGAGAGGATTGGCTTTGTTACCTAAGCCATTTTGATACATNATAGCGCACCTGTGTTGTGCTTCTGTGTTTCCATTTTCTGCAAGNGGAGATAATAATTGCATTGCTCTTGAGAAATGCTTAGCTTCAAATGCACTCAAACCGCTACTTAGTTCAACATCATCTTTTTTCATCTTTATATCCCATTTACAATATTTTATTCTGATAGTATATACATATAATAAGAAATTAATAAATGGTAAAGGAGAATTTGTGTCAAATAACATTTTAAGAAAAGCAATTCAAAAAGTTGCCACTGGACCAGAATTTAGTAAAAATATATCTGTAGAAGATAGTTACGACTCTATGATGAATATTCTTGATAATGAGTCTGATTCTATTCAAGCAGCAATCTACTTAATTGCAATGAGAATGAAAAGAGAAACTATGGATGAAAATATAGGTTCTCTAAAAGCTTTGATTGATAAATCAGAAATTATAACCGCTGATGTAGATGAGCTTCTTGATATTGCAGAACCATACAATGGATTTTTAAGAAATACACCTTTAAGTGCATTTTTACCATCAGTTTTTTCTTCCATCGGCATTCCTTGTTTGACNCATGGCGTAGAGACAGTTGGTCCAAAATTNGGATTAACAGCAAAAAAAATATTAAAAGTATCTGGAATAAATGTTGATAATGATTTACAAAAAGCTTCAGATTATTTAAGNAATAAAAATATAGGATGGACTTANATAGACCAAGAGAAATTTTGTAAGCCTTTACACGATTTAATTGATTTAAGAACAAGAATGGTTAAAAGAACAATACTTACTACAATAGAAGTTTTGGTTGGCCCAATAAGAGCAAAAAATAAAACCCATTTGTTAACTGGATATGTTCATGCAGCATATCCACCAGTTTATTCAGAACTAGCAAAAGTTGCTGGTTTTGATACTGCNNTTTTAGTGAAAGGAGTCGAAGGNGGTGTGTCACCTGCACTAAGGGGNGATGGAAAAGTTTTTTACTATTCTAACAATAGTGAAATGAAAGAAACGAAATTTAATCCTAANAATATATCTATAGAGCAAAATATGAGNGCAACTCCNCTNCCGGATCTTGAAAAAAAAGAAGAGATGAAATTNGATGAGATATCTAGTGATATTAATATAGATGATTTTTCAATTAAAGCTGCAGAAATTGGCAATGATGCTTTATCTGGAAAAGATGGTCCGGCAAAGGACACTTTAATTTATACTGGTGCTCTTACTTTATCGATTGTAAAAAATATTGATTTTAACGATGCGGCTGAACAAATAAAAAAAGTTATTAATAGTGGAAAAGCTAAAGAATTTTTTTATAATGCAAAATGAATTATAATAANANNCTTGAANATTAAATTTAAAAAANGTTTGCGAGGNGCAAAATGAACGAAACATACAGAAATGCGGTAGTACAAATGGAAGAACAGGGAGTGCAGGACGAGTATATTCTTGGATGGCAAGGTGGTTTTTTAGGTCATCCGCCAAGAGAAGAAACTAGGACCACTGATGCATATGATGCNGGTTATGAAGATGGCCAAGAAAAAAANCTTGCAAATATAGGNAATTGGAAAAAATAATTTATTTGTTAACTAGCGAANNTAATGGTCTTCTNAANGATAATAAAATTTTAGGAACTTCTTGATCAATTACATACATTCTTATCCAGTTATTATCNAGTTCNCCCATATTTTCCATCAAATGATTNCCAAGNATTATTCTAGCTTTGTAACTTGGTTCTTCATNNTATTCAAGCTCNGANTATTCCTCTATTCGATCATTAAGAAGATTAATAAATTTAGTNTTTGTATCNTCCTTTGGAATATTTANATCAACTTGATTNACATTGACNGTCTCATTAAGTTTTTTGGCAATATCAGTTATAAACATTATTTTTTTATCTTTTTCATAAGCTTTNANTTCATTGCTTANNATATATATTTGNAAGCATGAAACCTCTTTTAANATTTCCATTCTGTCGGACCAGGTATCTGTATCAAANCCNTCATTTTCTAAATTTAGTANAGTNTTTTTTGAAATTTTCCATATACTCACAGCAAGGGCGNTGGCAATTTGTCCAATTTGCCTTTTTTTNCCTTTTTGATTCCAACCGCTATGTATTCTTTGTATACTCATCTTAAAATTATNNGTAAATAACTNANTTCCTATTATACATTATTAATTATGAGAGAGATAAAACCAAATACTTTTATATTTGAATTTAAAAATGCTTTAAGCAAAGAGGATTGCAAAAGTATTATTCAGAGATTTGAGGAAAATAAAGAAGAACATCACGTAGGAAAAATTGGCCAAAACCTAACTGAAAATCAAAATATAAAAAAATCTACTGATCTTTTTATTAGTGGTAAAGAAGCCTGGAGAGACATTGATAAAATGTTATTTAATGCATTAGCGAAATCTTTAAATGAGTTTAAAAATCACTTTGATTTTTTTAAAGGGCCATTTAAAGATATGGGCTATGCTATTCAAAGAACTGATGAAGGCCAATATTATCATTGGCATATTGATGGCGGCAGTCATGAATTTAGTTATAGGCAACTTGTTGCAATATTTTACTTAAATGATGTTGAGGTGAATCAGGGTGGTTCAACAGAATTTTTACATCAAGATGTAAAATTGATTCCTGAAACTGGCAAATTAATATTATTTCCACCATTCTGGACTCATAAACATAGAGGCGCAGAAGTTCTATCTGGAAAAAAATATATTGCTACAACATGGGTTGTATTTGCTTAAAATTATTTTATGAAAAGGTCGTTTCTTCCATATTTCCAGATATATCAATGTCTATAACTTTTACATCTGGCATCTGGTTTATTATATAAGCGGCCATCATTACAGCGGTTTCTTTTTTGTTTAAATGTATAGATGTGAATAAGCGGTCAGCAGCGATTTGACATTTTTGTATTTGCGAGGGATTTTCAACCCATGACTTACTCATTTGCCAACCTTTATTCATATCAGAATCCATCTGATTGAAAAAAGTCTGTGCCTCTTTAACAATTTTTTCTTTGATTTTTAATGGATATTCATTCTCGCCGAGAATGATATTAAGTTCATACATTACTTTATTTTTTAGAGCCTTTCTCGTTATGAGCTAAATCCACAATATCCATTGCTAGATCTCTGTACTCTTCTCTAAATCCAGCGATTTCAGAATCATCATCAGGAGCAAAATACTCAGATGCTTCAACACCTTGCTCTCTATCTAAAGCTATAAACTTTTTTTGCATTTCTAGTAATTTTTTGATTTTTTCTTGTTTATCTTCACTCATTAGCTCCACCCTTCATATTTATTTCTAATAAAAAATTATTTACAATTTTAACCCAATTAAAGCTTTAAAATCTACTAGTCTATATTAGGTATTTTAATAACCACCTTTTCTTCTACTCTCAGGTAATCCAGATATTCTTCCACCTTGTTTACTTGGGTCACCAGGAAAGAGATCATAAAGAACCTTAGCGTCAATTTTTTCGCCCCAAAGTTTCTCAAAAAACTTAACTAGTTTTCTTGTATTTGGCTGATTTCCAGCGTTATTAAAAAATTCATCCCTTAAATGATTTATAACATCCCAATGCCTATCTGTAAGTTCTAATTTCTCAGCAGATGCTATTTCTTTAGCTAGGTCTTCAGACCAATCCTCGGCATTGACTAGATATCCCATTTCTGTGGTTTCTATTTGTTTTCCTGCAATTTCTATTGTCGGCATTATTAACCTCCCTATCGAATTTTATTAATTATTCATTACTTTTTGATACAGCTACTGCCGCTATACTTTTATGAGGTAGAAAGATACCACATCCAAATAATTTTCCAATACCTATTCCGAGCTGTTGTATTTTTATCGAATCATCTTTCTCGAGGTCAGTAATTAGTAACGTTTTTCCAATTAAAGCTCTATTTGGTGTTTGGATTAAATGCTCTTTTCCACATAGCATTTTTTTTACATTTACACCCATTAATTTTAATGAGGAATGAATATCTTTAAGAAACTCCTCTTCATTCTTGTTATTTTCGACAACTACAGACCTACAGAAAAGGGTATCTGTAATCACTAAATTCTTTATTGTTGGTTTTGTTAGTTGCATTTCATACTTTCCAACTTTTAATATTTTTTTATCCAAATTGAAAAATTCCTCAGCATGTTCTACTGGTGTCCGAATGCAAAATCTTGTTCTTTTAGATAAATATATTTCTGTTTCTGGTCTTTCCCAACCCGCGCCAGACTCAGCTCCATATACAGAGTGTATTGCCAAATTATCAATTTCTTCAATTTTTGGAAACTCTCCCAAAATAGCTTCAAATAAATTGTAGGAGTGGTCAGCTGCAATTTTTTTACAATTTACTTTAAAAGAAACATCGACTATTGAATCATCGATTTTGATAGTGCTATTTTGGTTATCTTCTTCCCAGTACATAATTTATTTTTTTGGTGAAGTAAAAAGATTTTCAAGGTCAGTCTCCCAATAATCTGGAGTATCGTCAAAGTTAGGCTTAATATCTAATGACAAAAACATCTCACCTTCATCTATTTTTTTTAATATAAACTCTTTTAATTCTTTATATGTTTCAATTTTGTATTGCTCTATTAATATTTCGCTTAAAGTTAACATTTTATTATCCTAATCTATTGGAAAATCTAAGTCTTTTTAGTAATCTTTTTTTGTCACCATCTATATAATTTTCTCTTTTATGAAGAACATTGTTAGCTATATAACCTTGATTTTTTTTTAACAATAATTTAAAAAGATATTTCTTGTCTTCATTGACAAATTCAAATATAAATTTTTTGATTTTTTTTATCATATCATTTTTTTTCCATATAATATTCTGTTGTCTTGATGTAAACCGCATATTTAAAAAATTTTTTTCATCAACATAAAAAACTGGTCCCGATATATTTTTGCTTCCTTTTATATTTTTGTTACTAGGAATTTCCATAACGTTATTTTGCATAAGAACATCAATGAAGTCAGGATTATGATCTCTAATATGTATGTAAATAATTTCATGATCCATCAACAAGTTTTCACCACCCTCTTTTGCGGGACAAACGCAGTGTAATAAGAAAGATTTAATTGCTGAATTTATAGGATAATAATAACCATCTGTATGCCAATTGAGTTGCTTATTAGTATATGGAATATATTCCCCTTTAGAGGTTAGCTTCTCTTTTTCTCCTTGATTTGTAATGTTAGAAATATTATCTTGATCTGAAAAAAGGTTTGATACGGAATTAGTTAATCCTAATGTCGCACAAAAATTAAGTAATTTTTTGTCTAAAACTTCAGACCTAAATTCGTAGATTGCAAAATTATAATCGTTAATAGCACTTTTGAATAAATTAAGAACTTTTTCATCAACAATGTTGTCATCAAATTTAAATATAAGTTTATTTTTTTGGATAGGATAATGCGACAATTTTAAGTCGCGCCACTCTTTATATTCTGTATGATTTTCTAGTATAAATGGAGAATTCATAAGTAGATTGTATGACATTTAATAGGGATTTTGTTAAGATAAAGTTTGATTTAGGGGTTGAATATTTAATCTTTTTTAATATCTATTATGGGATATATATATAGTTCCAAAAGAGATAGATAAAACATCCCAAAAGAACGGTGTCATTAGAAGAAAATAACCCATAAAATTAAATTATCTATAGATAAATTTTTGCAATTCAAAGGAGAAACTAGAGTGGCTGACAAACATAAAACCCCTATGTTAGATGAATTAGAGCATGGCCCTTGGCCAAGTTTTATATCAGGTATCAAAAGATTACGAGACCAGCACCCAGAAGAAAGAATATCTAGTACAGCCAATTCATTGTTAGGCCAACTTGAACACTCGTATGAAACCAGAAAAGGATATTGGAAAGGCGGAACAGTTAGCGTCTTTGGTTATGGTAGTGGAATAATTCCAAGATTTTCGGAAGTCGGTGACGCTTTCCCAGAATCAAAAGAATTTCATACTCTAAGAGTACAGCCACCAGCAGGAAATTACTATTCAACTGATATGTTGAGACAGTTAGGGCAAAGTTGGGAAAAACATGGATCAGGATTGCAAACATTTCATGGTCAAACCGGTAATATAATGTTTATTGGTTCAACAACAGAAAATACCCAACACTTTTTTGACGAAATTAATGATTATGGTTGGGATTTAGGTGGAGCTGGCCCATGCGTTCGAACCGGAATGTGTTGCGTAGGAGCAGCAAGGTGCGAACAATCTAATATCGATGAAATTAAAATACACAGAACATTGTTAAATAACTTTACAGATGATGTTCATCGTCCTGCATTACCTTATAAATTTAAATTTAAAGTTTCTGGCTGTCCAAATGATTGTGTAAACTCTATTGAAAGAGCTGACTTTGCAATTATCGGAACATGGAAAGATGATATGAAGATCGATCAGTCCGAAGTGAAAGATTTTGTTGAAAGTAAAGGCAGAAAATACGTAATAGATAATGTTATTACACGATGCCCAACAAATTGTTTATCGCTGAAAGATGATGATACTTTAGAAGTTGATAATAGAAATTGTGTTAAATGCATGCACTGTTTAAATGTCATGCCAAAAGCATTAAGCCCAGGTGATGACAAAGGAGCAACTGTCTTGATGGGTGGTAAAAGAACTTTGAAAGTTGGTGATCTAATGGGAACAGTCGTAGTTCCTTTTATGAAACTTGATACAGAAGAAGACTATGAAAAGTTAACAGAGCTAGCTGAAGAGACTATTGATTTTTGGGCTGAAAATGGATTAGAGCATGAACGCTGTGGGGAAATGATTGAGAGAATTGGTTTAGTAAATTTCCTTGATGGCATAGGCTTGGAAGTAGACCCAAATATGGTGGCAGATCCAACAACAAGTTCTTACGTAAGAATGGACGGTTGGGACGATGAAGCTGAGAAATGGTTTAAAGAAAAATTACAAGCTGCTGAGGCTTAATTTTTATAAATTTTAGAAAAGGAATTAATAATGTCAGAACAACAAGTAAAGAAAGAAAATAGGCCGCCAATAGAAACAGGATGCCCTGATGCATTTCAGTACATGCATCCAGTGATGAGAAGAAATTATGGGCAGTGGGCATATCACGAAGATCCTCGACCAGGAGTATTAAAACACGTTGCTCATAGTGGAGATGCTATTTGGACTGTAAGAGCAGGCACACAAAGAATCCTTGATGTTACATCATTGAATTTATTATGTGATATTGGAGACAAGTATGCTGATGGTTATGTTCGATTTACTATAAGAAGTAACATCGAGTACATGATAGATCAAGAATCAAAAGTTGGGCCTTTAATTGTTGAATTAGAAAAAAATGGTTTTGTNGTTGGNGGAACAAAAAATTCNGTTGCNATGATTTCACANACACAAGGTTGGCTACATTGTGATATCCCAGGAACAGATGCGTCTGGTGTGGTTAAAGCAATGATGGATGAAGTAATCGATGAGTTTAAAGGTTGGAATATGCCTAATAGAGTTCATATGACCACATCATGTTGTCAAATTAATTGTGGTGGACAAGGTGATATTGCGATAAATGTTCAACATACTAAGCCACCAAAGATAAATCATGATTTAGTTTCAAATGTATGTGAAAGACCATCTGTTGTTGCTCGTTGTCCAGTAGCAGCAATTCGTCCAGCACAAGTTAATGGGAAACCTTCTTTAGAAGTTGACGAAAAAAAATGTATATGTTGTGGAGCATGTTATCCACCATGTCCGCCAATGCAAATTAATGATGCAGAACACACCAAACTTTCAGTTTGGGTTGGAGGCAATCACTCAAATGCTAGAGGCAAACCAACTTTCCAAAAACTAGTTGCTGCAGGAATACCAAATAACCCGCCAAGATGGCCAGAAGCCACTGCCATTGTCAAAAAAATCTTAAGAGCTTATAGAGACGATGCTAAGGATTGGGAAAGAATTAGCGATTGGGTAGAAAGAATAGGCTGGCCTAGATTCTTTGAATTAACTGGTCTTCCGTTTACTAAATTTCATATTAATAACTGGAAAGGTGCAAGAAATAGTCTTAATGCATCAACCCATATAAGATTTTAATTTGGGCTAGGAGTGAAATTTTGAAATACGGAATCTTAATTAATGAAGGGCCATATCAGCACCAAGCATCCGACACAGCATTACAGTTCGTAAAAGCTGCGATAGAAAAAGGCCATGAAATTTATCGAATTTTTTTCTATAACGACGGTGTTAACAATGCTACTAGGTTAGCAACTCCTCCTCAGGACGACAGAAATATTACAAAAGAATGGTCATCTCTGGCTAAGGAACATAACATCGACATGGTGGTTTGTGTTGCTGCTGCTCAAAGAAGAGGAATTTTAGATAAGGGGGAAGCTGAAAGAAATGGTAAAGATTCAGATAATATTGAAGAAGGTTTTAGAATATCTGGACTCGGACAACTTGTCGAAGCTGGTATTCAAGCAGATAGATTAATTACTTTTGGAGATTAAAAAGTGAGTGAAGAAGGAATTGTAAAAAAATTCATGTACGTAAATAGAAAAAGTCCATATGGAACTATTTATGCTTTGGAGTCTTTAGAAGTGGTATTAATTTCTGCAGCTTTTGATCAAGACGTAAGTTTAACTTTTACAGACGATGGTGTTTACCAATTAATGAAAAATCAAAATACAGACGGAATTGGTATGAAAAATTTTTCTTCAACATATTCTGCATTAGGTGATTATGAGATTAAAAAAATTTTTATAGATAAAGAATCTCTCGATGAAAGAGGTTTATCATTATCAGACTTACAAGAATTAGTTTGGGAAGATGAAGATGAAGATTATGCTGAAAAAAGCTCTATAAATTTAGTATCTAGAGCGGAACTTTCAGAAATAATGAGCCAACAAGATGTTGTAATGAGTTTTTAATGAGGAATATATATGAGTATGTTACATACAATAAATAAATCGCCATTTGAAAACTCTTCTGTTTCATCTTGTCTATCAATGTGTGCAAAAGATAGTAGTATTTTATTTATTGAAGATGCGGTGATTTCAGTAATGAAATCAACAAAATTTACAGAAATGGTAGAAAACTCATTAAAAGATTTTAGGATATATGCCTTAAAACCTGATCTAGAGGCTAGGGGCTTATCTTTAAATAATGTGATAGAGGGAGTCGAGATAGTTGGATACGATAAGTTTGTCGATCTTACTACTGAGCACGATACTGTTCAGTCTTGGCTGTAGTTTTTTTTAATTATCGGAGGTTGATGTGTCATTAGAAGTAAACGGTAAAAGTTATGAAGTTGATGAAGAAGGGTATTTAGCAGATCTAAACGCATGGGACGCTGATGTTGCTAATGCAATGGCGGAAGCAGATGGTGCTCCATTAGAAGATAANCATTGGGAAGTTATTAACTTTCTTCGTGAGTATTATGAAGAATATCAAATTGCTCCAGCTGTTAGAGTTCTTACAAAACAAATTGGTAAAAAACTTGGTAAAGATAAAGGAAATAGTAAATATTTGTATGAGTTATTTCCATATGGGCCTGCAAAGCAAGCTTGTAAATATGCTGGTTTACCAAAACCAACAGGTTGCGTATAAGTCAATTCGTTAGCTGGTGGAGTGGAGTATGCAGATATCAATTTTGAGCATGTCTATAGCTGCTTTATTTTATATTGCTTTTTTGGTTTTAGCCTATGGGTTAATAAGCAAAATATTACAATATAAAANTACACCTGCGCCATTAAAAATTCCAACAATGCCTGCTCCTACTACACAAGCAGGTGTGATTTTTAGAATGTCAAAAGAGGTAGTATTTTTTGAAAGTCTTTTCAAATCAAGTAAGGCAACTTGGCTGTTTGGATGGTTATTTCACTTTGGATTATTCTTAGATATGCTTCGTCATCTAAGATATTTTATAGATCCAGTCTGGTTTTGGGTTGTACTAATTCAACCGGCTGGAAAATATGGATCGATATTAATGTTTATTGGTTTAGCTGGTTTAATTACAAGGCGAATAATTGTTGACAGAGTAAGATATATATCTTCGCCATCAGATCATTTAATGCTTATTCTTTTGTTATGCATAACATCAACAGGCATGGCAATGAGTTTTTATTTAGGAGCAGATGTAATAAGTGTTAAGTCCTTTTTTATTGGATTGATGACTTTTAACATTCAAAATATACCTGCTGATGCTGTTTTAATATCGCACTTAATTATGGTTGCATTTTTGATGATTATTTTTCCTTACAGCAAACTTCTTCATGCTCCTGGACTTTTCTTTAGTCCATCAAGAAATCAGGTTGACAATGCAAGAGAGAAGAGACATGTTGCTAAATGGGCAGAGAAATTAGAAAAGAACTAAATTATTTTATAATAGGAAAGTTATGGCAGATAATAAATTTGAGACACCTGAGATAAGAGAATATCCAATTATTCCTAAGCTCCAAAAAGATGTTATGTCCCATAGCAAACCTTTCATTGCGAAAGAACCTCATCAAGAACCATTAGGATTTCCTGGAGAACTTGTTGATGACTGGCATGATGTTGCAATAAAAAAAATGGGTGATCTTCAAAGTAAATANAGATCATTGCAAGTNTATTTAGATTCTTGTGTAAAGTGNGGAGCTTGTACTGACAAATGTCACTATTATGTTGGAACAACAGANCCAAAAAATATGCCGGTNGCAAGACAGGATTTATATAGAAAAGTTTACCGAAGATATTTTACATTTGCTGGNAAATATTTCCCTAAATTAGTTGGAGCAACAGATTTAACAAAAGAAGTTTTAGACGACTGGTATTCATACTTTCATCAATGCTCACAATGTAGAAGATGTTCTGTTTACTGCCCTTATGGTATCGATACTGCAGAGATATCTATGGCTGCGAGAGAAGTTATGGATACCATTGGTGTTGGACAAAAATACTGTAATGAAATTATTGGTAAAGTTCATAAAATTGGAAATAATCTTGGACTACCCGGGCCTGCACTAGAAGATACATTAGAAGGTTTAGAAGAGGATGTCGAGGAGGAAACAGGAGTTGCTGTTAAATTCCCTCTTGATGTTGAAGGGGCAGACGTATTGTTAGTTACTCCATCCGCGGATTTTTTTGCTGAACCACATGTAGATGGTTTAATTGGTTACGCAAAAGTTTTTCATGAGGCAGGTATATCATGGACTATAAGTTCACATGCGAGTGAAGCAGCTAATTTTGGAATGTTTATTGGAAGCTACGATAACATGAGAAAACTTGCATTAAGGATCAGAGAGGCTGCTATAAAACTTAAAGTTAAAAGAATAGTTTTTGGTGAATGCGGTCATGCATGGAGAGTTGCATATAGTTTTTTAAATACTTTAGCTGGTCCATGGGATTTCTTAGATCAGAACTATCCTATACCGCAACATATTTGTGAGGTTACTCATGGTTTAATTAAAGAAGATAAATTGAAGTTTGATAAATCACAAAACGACGATATGGTTTTAACATATCATGATTCATGTAACGTCGCCCGAGCATCAAGAATGGGTGATAAAGCAGGCGGTCAGTTTGAAATTCCAAGAAATATTATTAAAGCAGTTTGTAACAATTACCATGATATGTCTAAGGATACTATTAAGGAAGGAACCTACTGCTGTGGCGGCGGCGGCGGNCTATTAACTGACGATTTAATGGAGTTGAGAGTAAAAGGAGCCTTGCCAAGAATGGAAGCTCTGAGAAGAGTTGTCGAGGATCATGGAGTTACTCATATGGCTGCAATTTGTGCAATATGCAAGAGTCAATTTTCGAAGGTTTTCCCATATTATGACTTCACAATGGATCAAATAGTTAGTGTTCATCAGCTAGTGAGTAATGCCATAATTTTGACGGGCCAGCATGATGAGAATGATGAAAATGATGGTGAAAACCACCCACAACAGGATATAGATGAAGCAGCGTAGTGCTTTATAATTATAGGATTCAAGGAGAAAGTAATGGCAGCAAATAAAGAAACAGTTGAAAAAAAGTTAACTTTTAGAAAGTTTCAAGACGGAGTTCATACCTATAAGAACCTAGGCAATGATATCTTTCAACAAGATAAATCTCACAAATGTCCTACATATGTTCATAGAACTCCTCCTTGTCAGGGAAGCTGCCCATCTGGTGAAGATATCAGAGGTTGGTTAGACATTGTTAGAGGTATTGAAAAAGCTCCGGATGACGTGAGTATGCAAGAATATGCATTTAGAAGATCAACAACTGCAAATCCATTTCCCTCGATGATGGGAAGAGTTTGTCCAGCACCATGTCAAGATGGTTGTAATAGAAATGATGTTGAAGACTTTGTTGGAATCAATGGCGTAGAACAATATATTGGTGACCAAGCTGTTGCTAATGGTTACTCATTTTCATGCACTGAAGAAATGAGTGGAAAGAAGGTGGCGATTGTTGGTGGTGGGCCTGCAGGTATGTCTGCTGCATATCAGTTGAGAAAACTTGGTCATGCAAGTGTTATATTTGAGTCGCACGATAAACTTGGTGGCATGATGCGATTTGGTATTCCAAGTTATAGAACACCTGACACATACTTAGATCCAGAAATAGAAAGAATTTTAGCAATGGGCCACATTGAAGTTAAATTGAATACTACAGTTGGAAAAGATTTACCGGCTGAAAGTTTAGAAAAAGATTATGATGCTGTTCTTTGGGCNATTGGATGTTGGACAGGAAGAGACTTACCCGTTCCAAATAGCGATGCTCCAAATTGCATTTCAGCAATTAAATATCTTGAAGCTTCTAGACAAAAAAGATTACAAGTAACAGCAAAAAAAGTTGTATGTATAGGTGGTGGTGACACATCAATTGATGTTGTTTGTTCTTCAAGACGTTTAGGTACGCTTAAAGAAGAATTATCAGACGATATTAAACCTGAAAATATATTAAAAGAAGACTCAAAGCATGACGAGAAACTTGCTGAAAATAGAATACATAATGAAGTAACTCTTACAACACTTTTTAAAAAATCTGAAATGACTGCTTCAGAACATGAAGTTCATGATGCTCAAAAAGAAGGTGTTCAAATTCTTGATGAAGTAATGCCCTTAGAGGTTTTAGTGGATGAAAAGACAGGCAGAGCATATGCATTAAAAATGGCTAAATGTACTATGAAAGAAGGAAGGCCAGAAATGGTTGAAGGTACAGAATTCGAGATTGAAGCTGACTTAATAGTTGCAGCTATAGGACAGAGTGGTGTGTTGGATGGATTAGAAGAGTTTAATAACGGAAAAAATTTAATAGATGCAGATAAAAACTATACAGTTCCTGGAAAACCAGGGCATTTTGTCTGTGGTGATATTATTAGACCCCACCTCTTAACTACTGCAATTGGTCAAGGTTCTATAGTAGCTGAAACTATAGATCAATATTTAGGTCAGGTCGATCTTAAAGAATTGAAAAAAAGACCAAAAGTTGATGTTCATCATTTCAATTTAATAGAAAAGCTTAAGGAAGCTGGTCTTAAACCAGCAGATTATGAACCTGGAGCACATTGGGGTACTGATGAATTAGATTTTTCAGTCCATAACTATGAAGATAGATCAGGGCAAGAAATTATTAATACAGAAAAAATGCATTTAGCTCATTTTCCATATACACCAAGAAACATAAGGGAAGATGTTGGTCCAGAAGCTGAAACAATTCTAGGTAATTTTGACGAGAGATTAAAATGTTTCACCGAGGAACAAGCAGTTGAAGAAGCAGGAAGATGTATGAGCTGTGGTATGTGTTTTGAGTGTGATAATTGCGTTATCTACTGCCCACAGGATGCAGTCTTTAGAGTTAAAAAAGATAAGAGTACGACTGGAAGATACGTGGACACGGATTATGCGAAATGTATTGGATGTCACATATGTGCTGATGTATGCCCTACTGGATATATTGATATGGCATTAGGTGATCATTAATTTAGGTAGGTATAAATATATACTAAAAATATCTGAATTATGGGGAGAAATTCAGTATGTATAAAAGAATATCTTTAAAGATTTTATTAGGTTTATCTTTAGTTCTATTTAGTGGAAACTCAATAACACATGAAAATGTCCCTCACAACATAGACAGAACAGTTGCTGATAAATGCGTTGAGCCAACTGAAATAATGCGTGCCAAGCATCACATATTTGTTAAACATCAAAGTAATGAAACAGTTGTAAAAGGTATTAGGACAAAAAAATATAGTATTAATAACTGTATTAATTGTCATATTCAGCCTTTAGCTGACGGTACATATCCTAGTGCTAAGTCAGAAGAACATTTTTGCACCGGATGTCATATAGCTGCGGCTGCAAAAGTTGAATGCTTTGATTGTCATGCATCAAAACCCTTTAATAAAGTTGTAAAAAATGAGTAGGATTTCTTAAAGAAATGAAAAAATATGAATTAAAACTTGATAGGCGAGATTTTCTGAAAAAATCAGGCATGATTGGAATGACTACAATTGCTCCTGGAGTTTTTCTTCAAGATTTAGCTCACGGAAGAGCATTAGATGAGCCAGCTTCTTCTAAAAAAAGGTGGGGAATGTTAATTGATACTAATCAGTGTGCCGATGGGTGTGATGCATGTGTCACAGCATGTAACGAAGAACATGGTATTGAAGACTTTGGAAGACCAACAACTGATACCCAATGGATAAGAAAACTAAAATTAACACATGATACTTCAGGCGAAACTATTAATGTTCCAATGATGTGCCAGCATTGTGAAAATCCTCCATGTGTTGATGTGTGTCCAACAGGAGCATCTTTTATAAGAGCTGATGGAATAGTTCTAGTAAATAAACATACATGCATAGGATGCAGATATTGTATGATGTCATGTCCTTACAAAGCTAGGTCCTTTGTTCATGAAAACCTTGAAAACCAATTACCTCATGCTCCACGGGGCAAGGGGTGCGTCGAAAGTTGCACACTTTGTGTTCATAAAATAGATAATGGTGAAAACACTACGGCATGTTCAGAAGCTTGCAGTAAGGACGGCCATCAAGCGATTTTATTTGGAGATTTAAAAGATCCTGATAGTGAAATATCAAAACAACTTAAAAAATATGAAACAAAAGAAGTCAGAAGTGACTTAGGATTAAATACCGCAGTAAGATATCGAGGAATTTAGAAATGCGAGATAAAACAGAATATATGGTAGTTGAATTTTCGAAAGCAACTTTTATATACGGTATCATCGCATCAATTTTTATAGCATTAGGTTTATTTTCTTTCGTAACATTAGAGCACGAAGGTCATTGGTTGACTGGAATGAATAATCAAATTGTTTGGGGTCTTCCTCATGTTTTTGCAATATTTTTAATAATAGCAGCATCTGGTATTTTAAATATAGCGTCTATTTCATCAGTTTTTAACATAAAGATTTATAAATCCTTAGGAAGATTATCTGCGCTATTGGCGATTTGTTTACTTACAGGGGGATTAATTGTCCTGGTTTTAGATCTAGGGCGACCTGACCGCTTGATTGTTGCAATGACTACTTTCAATTTTAAATCTATATTTGCATGGAACATATTCTTGTATAGCGGGTTTGTTGGAGTTATAGCCTTATATCTNTGGATGATGTTTGAAGCCCGTTACAATAAATTCGTATCAAAAGTTGGAACGTTTGCTTTTGTCTGGCGTGTCACATTAACAACAGGAACTGGATCAATCTTTGCATTTTTAGTTGCAAAAGACGGTTACGGAACACTAATGGCGCCATTATTTATTGCTTTGTCATTATTATTAGGCACTGCTATTTTTTATAAAATATTATATTGGATGGACAAAGGTTTAAATGTTCCATTAGGACCGGAAATAATATCAAGATTTAGAAAGCTTTTAATCTACTTTATCTTCACCGTTTTCTACATAACAATTTTATCTCATTTGACAAGTTTATACGTGACAAAGAATCATGGTTTTGAAATTTTCTTATTATTTTCTAATAATATATATACCTATTTATTTTGGTTTTGTCAGATTATTATTGGAACATTATTTCCTTTAGGAATTTTATATAATAAGAAGCTGTCAAAATCATCACTTGGACTTTTACTTGCATCAATATTAGTAATTTTCGGTGGTTTTACGATGTTATATATTATTATTATATCGGCACAGGCATATCCATTAGACTTATTTCCTGGGTACTCGGAAAGTAGTTCTTTCTATGATGGTTCAATCGCCACTTATACACCAAGCATATATGAGTTAATGTTGGGGCTTGGTGGAGTTGGAATATCTGCCGCAATATATATATTTGCTATAATGGTCTTAGATTTCACACCAAGATACCTTGATGATGAGCACACTTTGGGGCAGAATTATAAAGAAAAGCCTGTTGCTGAATGAAGAAAAACATAAACAGCATATATTTATCTGCTGCACACAAATCATCTGGTAAAACTATAATTTCAATTGGATTATCGAGAATCTTATCCAACTTTAATCATAATGTAAGAACTTTCAAAAAAGGTCCCGATTATATTGATATGAGTTGGCTTACACTTGCATCAAGAAACAGTTGTTACAATTTAGATTTCAATACGCAATCAAAGAATGAAATTAAAAGTTTTTTTAATAATAGAAAGTCAAAAATTAATTTAATAGAAGGTAACAAAGGTCTTTATGACGGAATAAACGTTAATGGTACCGATGATAATGCAGCAATGTCAATACTGATTAATGCGCCTGTAATTTTGGTTATTGATACTGAAGGAATTACTCGTGGTATAGCACCTTTGCTGCAGGGATATATAAATTTTGATAAAAAGTGTAAAATTAACGGAATTATTTTAAATAAAGTTAAAACAGATAGACACGAAAATAAACTCATCAATGCTATCAAGTATTATACTGATTTACATATACTTGGCTCTGTTAGAAAAAATAAGGATCTTATAATTACAGAAAGGCATTTAGGATTGATTCCACCAAATGAAAATTCAATCGCAGAAAAAAAAATTGAATCAATATCACAAATCATTTTAGATTCGATTGATAAAAAAGAATTCAGAAAAATAGGTATAAATCTAAAAAAAATCAATGAAGAAAAATACAAAGCAAATCTTGAAATAAAAAAAACTGATAATCAAATAAAGATCGGGATAATTAAAGATAATTCATTTGGATTTTATTATCAAGATGATATAGAAAATATTGAAAAAAGTGGCTCTGATATTATTTATATAAATTCAATCAAAGATAAAAAATTACCTAAAATAGATGGTTTATTTATTGGAGGTGGTTTCCCTGAAATAAGTGCTGCAAAAATTTCCAAAAATAAAAATCTAATGAAAGAGATAAAAAAATATATTGATTCAGGAGGCCCATGTTATTCAGAGTGTGGAGGACTTATGTATCTATCCAGCTCTATAAAATTTAAAAATAAGAAACATAAAATGGTTGGAGTTATCCCCGGAAATATTGACATGCTAGAAAAGCCTGTTGGAAGAGGATATGTTAAGTTAAGAACAACAAAAAACCACCTTTGGGGAATAAAAGAAAATATTTCAATAAATGCTCATGAATTTCACCATGCAAATATAAATTTCAAAAATAATATAAAAAGAAAGTTTGCTTACAATGTNAATAGAGGGTATGGAATAAATGGTCTAAATGATGGGTTTCAATATAAAAACTTATTAGCAAATTTTTCTCATCTGAGGCATACTAAAAAAACTCCATGGATAAAACATTTTATTAAGTTTATTGAAATGAATAAAAAATGATTAATATAACAAAAGAAGCCCAATCAATATTTAAAAAAGAAATATCTAAAGAAGAAAATAAAAATCTTAAGTTACGAGTTGCTGCTATGCGAAAAGAGGGTGATAATTTTCAATATGCAATAGGTTTTGATGATAATGTTACTCAAAATGATAGAATTTTAAATATTGATGNGATAGAAATTGTAATATCAAATATCTCTCTTGAAATGTGTGACGGTATGACTATTGATTATGTTGAACTTGAGAAAAATAAATTTAACTTTATTTTTCTTAATCCAAAAGATCCCAATTATGTCNAGCCTAAAGAATAATAAAGACTACTTAGACAAATTTATTACAGATTTAAATCAATGGGTTTTAAATATTATGTCTGGTGATTTAAATTCGAGAATTGATGAATCTGAAGCAAAAGATTTAAAGGTTTTATGTAGTAATTTAAATATCATATCTGAGATGTTTGAAAACCAACTAAGTAAAACAAACGAACAATTAGAACAATTCTCTAAGTATAAAGAAGATAAAAATAAAGAGGCAAACAGACTTGCAATTATGGAAGAAAGAGTTTTTATAGCTTCGGAGTTACACGATTCACTGGCACAAACTCTAGCAAGTTTAAAATTACAGGTTAGGGTTTTAGATGAAAGTTTACAGGGAATCATNTATATGAAAAATAATAGAAAATTTCAAACNTCAGAGCTTTACTCTGACAAAAGAATTACGGATGAGCTTGAAACCCTTGAAGAAAGTATTGAGCTAGCAAATAGAGAAATAAGACAACTGATTGGACATTTTAGATCTCCNCCAGCTATTGATGATATAGCNAGTGAAATATCAGATNTAGTCGATAANTTCAAATCAGAAAATGAAAATATTAAAATATTTTTTCAAAATAAAATCTCAATAATTAAAATAAGTAAAAATGATGAACTTCAAATTAAAAGAATAGCACAAGAGGCCTTATTAAATGTTAAGAAACATTCTCAGGCAAAGATAGTAAGAGTCCTATTGATGTCATATGAAACAGGAAAGTATTCTTTAATCATTGAAGATGATGGAATCGGCATTGCAAAATCTTGTTTTATTGGTCATGACGCAGAAGATACAGGGGAGCATGTTGGCTTAAGTATAATGAGGGATAGAGCGCAACAGATTGGAGGACATTTAGTTATAGAGAGTGAGCCAGGTGAAGGTGTACGTATTATTCTTT
The DNA here is from genome assembly GCA_002705445.1 of Gammaproteobacteria bacterium. GTDB lineage: Bacteria > Pseudomonadota > Gammaproteobacteria > Poriferisulfidales. The sequence continues at coordinate 56,438 of PAGR01000008.1, forward strand.
CATTTAATGAAAGCTAAAATTAATTTATACTGANAATATGAAAATAAAAGTAATTATTATTGATGATCACACTCTATTTAGAGAGGGTTTGCAAAGACTTTTAGTTAGACACGAAATAGATGTTGTATCTTCAGTTAGTAATGGTGANGATGGCATAAAATCAATAAACAAATTAGAACCTGATATTGTTCTATTAGACCTTAGAATGCCAAATGTAAACGGAATTGATGTTTTAAAAAATATTAGAGAACATAATAAAAGTCTGCCAGTAGTAATGTTAACAACAAGTGATGATGAAAAAGATTTGATCGAAGCTTTTAGAAATGGAGCGAGTGGTTATCTTCTAAAAGATATGGAACCAGATGATTTAGTAGTTGCTTTAAGAGACGTGTTAAAGGGAGAAACGATAGTTGCTCCAAATTTAGTTCAAATACTAGCAAAATTTCATCAAGGCGATGATACTGAAATTAATATAACGAACTTAATAGCAACCTTAACTCCAAGAGAAAATGAAATTTTAGAACTTTTAGCTGAAGGTCAAAGTAATAAGTTAATTGCAAAGAATTTAGGGATATCAGACGGAACCGTGAAATTACATGTAAAATCAATTTTAAGAAAGCTAGAAATACATTCAAGAGTCGAAGCTGCAGTAATTGCNGTAGAACATGGCTTAAAGAGAAAAAATTAATAAAATTACGAGAAGCAAATGCAAGGTTGGCAGAGAAATAGATTTGGTTTAGCAATTTTAATTTTTGCTTCAGCAATTGTTGCAAATATTGACGGATTTTCACAAGGTCAAATGATCTCACTCATAGGTTTATTTGTAGTTATCTACTATTTATATGTAATTTATTTAAATAGATATAAAAAAAAGTAATGTATTCAACAATAATATCTTCAGAAAATCTTAATAATATATTAAATGATAAAGATTTAATTATTTTTGACTGCAGATTTGATTTAATGNAAAAAAATCTAGGATATGATAAATATTTAGAATCTCATATTTGCGGAGCCCATTACATAAATTTAGAATTAGATTTGTCCTCTGAAGTTACTAATCACTCAGGTAGACATCCTTTACAGACAATAAAAAAATTTACGGATATTTTAAATAATTTTGGTATAAATAATAATTCCCAAGTTGTTGTATATGACGATGAAAATAGCTCAATGGCCGCAAGGCTATGGTGGATGTTAAGATTNGTTGGTATTAAAAAATGTGCAGTTTTAGACGGTGGATTCAAGTCTTGGACAAAAAATAAATTTTCTGTAGATAATCTTATCCCTAAAAATAAAGCAAAAGAAAATATTGAGTATGCATATAATAGTAATTATTTAATTGACACAATGAGCCTTAAAAAAATGTTGCTAGATTCTGATTCAATGTATCTGGTAGATGCTAGGGACAAGGAGAGGTTTTTAGGCAGAATAGAGCCTATTGACAAAAAAGCTGGTCATATANNAGGAGCTATAAATATGCCNTTTAAAAATAATCTAAATCAGAACGGAACTTTTAAAAATACATTAGACTTAAAAAAGAACTTCACTAGTATTGAAAGTAATAATTCAAAAGCTATTATAAATATGTGTGGTTCAGGTGTTACAGCATGTCACAATTTTTTAGCAATGGAACATTGNGGTATCAAGAAATTAAAAATATATGTTGGCTCATGGAGCGCATGGTCAAGTTATGAAGATGCAGATATAGAAAAGGAGTAAAAATTGAAAACAAAAATAGAATGGCGAAATAATGTTAATTTTAGTGTGAATACTGAAAGCGGGCATCAAATAAGCTTAGATGGACCTATAGAAAGCGGCGGAAATAATAATGGTGCTAGGCCGACAGAATTATTAATATCAGGCATGGGCGGATGCACTGCTTTTGACGTAATATGTATAGCAAAACAAAAAGGTATTAAAGTAACTAGTTTCGAATTAGATGTCGACGCAAGTAGAACAAATACAAAACCGTCTTTGATAGATAAGATTCATCTTGTATATAAAATTGCAGCAGACGAAAAATACAAAAATGATTTTGAAAAAATAATTCAATTATCTTTAAAAAAACAATGTTCATGCTGTATTATAATGGGAAAAGCAGTAGAGATTACACATGAATTAGCAATGATTTGAATTCATGGGTAAAAACTTATTTATTATTTTTTTGTTTTTTATTATAACTTTTCACTCAAAAATATATGGTAGTGATAAAATATCTTTAAATTGCACAAATATAGAAAATTATTCAACACATAATTTTATAATTTATCCAAATTATAAAGTTGTAAATATCTTACCTAATGGATATGAATTTGATTATATTATAGAACAAGAATCATCTGACTTACTAATATCTTATTTCTATCAAATTAGAGATAATTTTATTAAAAAATTTGTTTTATCATTTAATTTCAAAGAAAATATATTGTATGATGAAATGTACGAAGGAATTGACAAAAAGAATTTAACTCTTAAAGATAAAAAAATTTTTAAATGCAAAAAATAATTAAAGATGACAGGTCGTATGTATGGCATCCTTACGCTTCAGCGTCAGATAAAAATCCTATATACCCTGTAAAAAAAGCAAAAGGAACGTACATATATTTAGAAACAGGAGAAAAATTGATAGACGGAATGTCATCCTGGTGGTGCGTTATAAATGGCTATAATCATCCAAGACTAAATAAAGCAATTAAAAATCAAATTAGTAAGTTCTCACATGTTATGTTCGGTGGTTTTACTCATAAACCGGCTGTTGAACTCGCAAAAAAAATTAATGAAATTACACCAGCGAGCTTACAAAAAGTCTTTTTTTCTGATTCAGGCTCCGTGTCTGTTGAAGTTGCTATGAAATTTGCAGTGCAATATTGGCACTCGCAAAGCTTAATTAAGAAGAAAAAATTTTTAACTGTAAAGAATGGATATCACGGCGACACTATGGGAACAATGTCTATTAGTGATCCTGTAAATGGCATGCACAAAATGTTCGAAAAATCTCTGTTAAAACAGTTTTACGTTTCAAGTCCTGAAAGTATCGAGGATTATAAAAGAGATAAAAGCAGAAGTTTAAAGGAAATGGAGACAAAACTCATTGACAAGCATGCTGAAATTGCTGCTGTAGTAATTGAGCCAATACTTCAGGGAGCTGGAGGAATGAGAATATATCATCCTGATTATTTATCACAATTAAAAAAATTATGTAAAAAATATAATGTGTTATTAATTTTAGATGAAATAGCAACTGGATTTGGAAGAACAGGGAAATTATTTGGTTTTAAACATGCAAAGATTGTCCCTGATATATTATGTTTGGGAAAATCTTTAACTGGCGGATACATGAGTTTAGCCGCTACGGTTGTATCTAAGAAAATAGCAAAATCTATATCAAACAAGGAGCCAGGTATATTTATGCATGGTCCTACTTATATGGCAAATCCTCTTGCTTGTTCAGTTGCTATTGAAAATATAAATTTATTATTTTCATATAAATGGGAAGATAAAATAAAAAATATAGAAAAAATTTTAAAAATCGGACTAAAAAAAATATCAAAAAATAATGCAATTAAGGAATACAGGGTTATTGGAGCAATAGGTATATTAGAGATGAAAGATAAAGTTAATGTAAGCTCTATACAAAAAAAATTTGTTGAGCATGGAATTTGGCTGAGACCTTTTTCTAATTTAATTTATCTTATGCCACCATATATAATATCTCAGAAAGACTTAAAATTTCTATTAAATCAGCTTGAGAATGTCATTAATCTTGAATACTAAATTATTATATTTTGTAGGAAACAAATTTCATCACATTTGCTGTTGTTTCCATAATTTTTTTTAAGTTTCCTGAAAGTTCTGTAGCACCATTAACATGAGCTGTTTCCCCATGATGTTCCTCGTCAGACTTCATTTTTTTTAAAATACTATAGGTTTTTTTATCATCTTTTGGTAATTTCTTTATATGGGATTCTAGATGCTCTGCTACCTGTTTTTCTGTTTCTTCTATGAAGCCTAAAGCATTTTTGTCGTTTGAAATACTTGACAGCATACCAATAGCAATGGATCCTGAAAACCATACTGGATTAAATATACTCGTATTACCCTTGAGTTCTTTAATTCTTTTTTCACACCACTCAAGATGATCCTTTTCTTCTGAAGCCATACGAAGCATCATTTCTTTCTGATCTTTAGTTTTTGCTAAAATCGCGTGACCAATGTAAAGCCCTTGTGCCGATACTTCTCCTGCATGATTAACTCTCATAAGATTATTTACTAATTTCCTATTGTATTTTGTCATACTTTCTGACTCTTCAATTTTGTCTGCAGGATACGGCCTTCCTAAGCTTTTTATATTAAATAGCATATCCAATATGTCATTTGACTTAATTAGCAATTTATCAATATCTGAATATTTTTTCATTACACCAACATTTCGTTTAAAAAGGTTATAGGATGAATAACGTGAATTTCTTTGCCATACCTTTGATTGATAGATTTTATAAAATTCAATGAACATCCAACATTATAAGTAAGAACACAATCAATATTATTATTATCTAAAAATTCAATCTTTGGATCAATAATATTTTTTGAGTTTTCTAAATTATGTATTAAATTTTGTGCTCCAGCACCACAGCAGTAGCTGTCTTCAAAAGTAAAAATATTTATTCCTGGTATCATCTTTAAAGTTGTTATAAGCTTTTCAAAATCTATATCTGCCGATTTTGTTGTACAAGGTTTATGAACACAAATATTCTTCTTAGATATTCTAAANTTATTTTTTTTATTTTTTTCAAGTATATTTAAAATATACGATGTTGCATCTTCNTAATTTGNATNTTCTTTATTTTTATTTATAAATGCNCTACAACCACTTGCATAGCCTATNACNGTTTTATATTGTTCATTATTAAATTCTTTTAACGCAGATTTAATATATTTCTCACCTTTATCCATTTTCCCGCTATTGTAATCGAGAGAGCCGCAACATTTTATATTTGTTAATAATTTAGCATCAATATTATTTTTTTTTAAGATGCTTGCACAGTGATTTGCAACATCTTTTTGAAATAAATCAGTAGCACAACCTGTGAAAATACCAATACTTTGTTTTGTACTTAATGAAGTGGTTATTTTGTAAGTATTTTCATAGTTTTGTATATAATNCAAAAAAGTAAATATTTTATTATTTAAATTTTTTAGAAATTTTTTATTTAAGAAAATAATTAGTGAGGACGCAATCCATTTTAAAGGACGATTTGTTAAAAATANTGATATCAGATTTGTCTTAAATCTAAATAGAAATTTTTGATCTTTAAAATATTTATTCCTAGCTGTTGTCATTAAATTATAAAAATCTACTTTAGCTGGGCAAATTGATTCACAGGCCATACATAAAGTACAAGAGTTTATATGTTTGAGTGCTGCATTACTTGGTTCTAGCATTGACTCATTTAATCCGTGTATTATAGATATTCTTCCTCTTGGAGATTCTGATTCATTGTTACTGATCTTATAAGTTGGACAATGGTTAAGGCACATGCCACACATTGCACAATTTTCAGGATCTAGCATTTTGTATGATATATTCGTATTTTTCATTTATATTGATTTTCCTAAAAAATAATGTTGACATATATATTATAATATCATAAAATACTAATATATATAGTACCTCTCCTTATTTATTATATATGATTTTCCTCCAACCACTTACTTAGAGTGGTATTTCAAAGCGCAGACACAACTGCGCTTTTTTTTTAGTTATATTTCTTATGAAATTTCCTTCTTTTACCAGACCTTTGNGTAACAACGCCCAATACTGAGGTTGTATCTTCTATGGTAAGTTCTTTAAAGCTTGAATTTAAGGCTTTTAATACAATTTTATCAGTGATCTTTATTTCTCTTAAAATCAGGCTGTTGTTTGTTTCGTAGAGAACATAATCTCCTGTTTTTGGTGTGATACTTGGATCTATAATAATAATGTGATCTACTTCAAATTCTGGTGACATACTTGAATCAAGAACTCTTAGGGCAAATGGCTCACTTGCAGAGCAATTTTCACCGCTATTGTCAGAAGTTCCAATCTGATTAATTGATATTTTTTTAATTTCGCTCATATATAAGGTTATTCTAGCCTTTTTCAGGAAATTTAGTTGNCATATTTCACTGTATTTTTTCTATATTTTGTATGAAAAGGCTTTGATTATGAGTCAAATTACTCACAGGTTACCCCCAAGATAAACAATGGATAAACACAGTATATTGTGCTTGACTAGTATAGCTAACACATCTTATAGTAGTATTATAATAATTAGTAATTTAAAATAACAAGAAGTTGGACGGAAATGGATAATAATGACGCAGATCTAGGGCTAGGAATTTCTTCAGTCTCATCAGGTGGGGCTGCAGATGCTATTCAAAGCTCACAAAATATTGGCGAATTAAATCTTACAGCGCCTGGTAAATATAGAGTTGTTCGAAGGAATGGAAGCGTTGCTGCCTTTGATGTTGATAAAATATCAGTTGCTATGACAAAAGCATTTTTAGCTGTCGAAGGTAATCAAGCGGCAGCCTCAGCAAGAATTCATGAAACCGTATCAATNTTAAGTAACAACGTTTTTAATGCATTGACTAGAAATATTCCTGACGGTGGAACTTTTCACATCGAAGACATACAAGATCAAGTTGAATTAGCTTTAATGCGTGGTGGCCATCAAAAAGTAGCAAGATCATATGTTTTGTATAGAGAACAAAGGAATGCTGAGAGAGCTGAAAGCGAAACTCAAAAGGCTGATAACGCAGATGTAAAAATTAATGTAACTAGTGGTGATGAAAAATCAGCTCTAGATACAGAGAGGTTAGATACGATTATTTCAGAAGCATGTTTTGGTATAAAAGATGTTTNGGCTGAACCTATTAAGGCAGAATTAAATAAAAATATTTATGATGGTATAACTCACGACGATGTTTCGACAGCACTAGTTATGTCATCTAGAGTTTTGATTGAAAAAGANCCTAACTANACNTTNGTTACAGCAAGATTATTACTTGATAATCTAAGGACCGANGCATTAAGTTTTATTTATGGTNAAAGATTATCTGCGACTTCTAAACAAATGTCTGAGGTTTATAAAGATTATTTTAAAAGATATTTAGAAACTGCATGCAAGCATGAATTATTGGATAAAGAAATTGTTAGTAAATATGATTTAGATAAATTATCAAATGCAATTGATGCTGATAGAGATTTNCAATTTACTTATTTAGGCCTTCAAACTCTCTATGACAGATATTTTATTCAAACAGATGATATAAAGATTGAATTACCCCAAGCTTTCTTTATGAGAGTAGCAATGGGTCTTGCTAATAATGAATCAAACATTAATGAAAAGGCAATAGAGTTTTATCGCTTATTGTCTTCCTTTGACTTTATGAGCTCAACNCCAACGTTGTTTAACTCAGCAACACTCCGCCCGCAGCTTTCATCATGTTACTTAAGTACTATACCTGATGATCTGCGGGGTATTTTTGACGGGATAACAGATGATGCAATGTTGTCAAAATTTGCTGGTGGTCTTGGAAACGATTGGTCAAGAGTTAGGAGTATGGGTACACATATCAAGGGTACTAACGGAAAATCGCAAGGAATTGTTCCATTCTTAAAAGTAGCAAATGATACTGCTGTAGCTGTAAATCAGGGTGGTAAAAGAAAAGGAGCCATGTGCGCATATCTTGAAACTTGGCATTTGGATATTGAAGAATTCTTAGATCTGAGAAAAAATACTGGAGATGATAGAAGAAGAACCCATGACATGAATACTGCAAACTGGATCCCGGACTTATTTATGAAAAGGGTGGTNGANGAAAAATCTTGGACTTTATTTTCTCCTGATGAAGTNCCNCTCCTNCACGAAATTTCTGGAATAGAATTTGAAAAAAAATATGAAGATTATGAAGCACAGGCGAAAGCAGGAAAAATAAAAAAATATAAAGAAATCTCTGCANTAGATTTATGGAAAAAAATGCTTGGNATGTTATTTGAAACAGGACACCCATGGGTAACTTTTAAAGANCCATGTAATATAAGGTCTCCTCAATCTCATGCNGGCGTTGTTCATTCTTCAAACCTTTGNACNGAAATAACTTTNAATACTTCTGATGAAGAAATTGCNGTTTGTAATCTTGGCTCTGTCAACATAGCTGCACATATTGACGAAAATGGAATTATGGCAGACAAGTTAGAAAAAACAATTAATACAGCAATGCGNATGTTAGATAACGTTATTGATTATAATTATTATAGNGTTAATAAAGCAGAGATTTCTAATGCTAGACANAGACCAGTTGGTTTAGGNTTAATGGGTTTTCAAGATGCTCTGTANAAATTATCTATNCCNTACTCTAGTGATGAAGCTGTAAAGTTTGCAGATGAAACTATGGAATANATAAGTTATTTCGCTATAAAAGCTTCAACCGATTTAGCTGAAGANAGAGGAAAATACGAGTCTTTTGATGGCTCCCTNTGGTCGCAAGGTATTTTGCCAATTGATTCTATACATTTATTAGAACAACAAAGACAGAAATATATTTCTGTAGATAAAACATATAATTTAGATTGGAAAACATTAAGAGAAAGAGTAAGGACTGTTGGAATGAGAAATTCTAACACAATGGCTATTGCTCCAACTGCGACAATTTCTAATATTACTGGAGTTACTCAAAGTATAGAGCCTACTTATCAAAATCTTTATGTTAAATCTAACTTGTCAGGTGAATTTACGGTGATNAATCTTGCTCTTGTTAATGATCTCAAAAAAAGNGATTTATGGGATGAAGTTATGGTTAATGATTTAAAATACTTTGATGGCAGCTTGTCATCAATTGANAGAATTCCGCAAGATTTAAAAGATGTTTATGCAACTGCNTTTGAGCTTGATGCTCGTTGGTTAATAGAAGCGGCTTCAAGACGACAAAAATGGATTGACCAAGGTCAATCTCTAAACTTGTATATGGCTGAGCCTTCTGGACCAAAACTAGATAATTTATATAANTTGGCCTGGGTAAGAGGGCTNAAAACAACTTACTATTTAAGAACCATGGGCGCAACNCATGTAGAAAAAAGCACAATGGCTGANGGGAAGCTAAATGCCGTTGATAATGAAAAGGAAGCAAATAACGTTTGCTCAATATTAGACCCTGACTGCGAGGCATGTCAGTAAACTTTAGGAGATTATTATGTCATCAACATGGGACGATCCAATATTTGCAACATCAGAACCTATTAAAAAGGAAGAGAAAGTTGAAATTACAGAAACCTCAAGTAGTAATGCTCAACCACCTGTTCAACAAGCAGACGCTGGTTTAACTGGTTTTGAAGATATAGAAACTGGAGCTGGAAGAATTCAGGTTGATGATAAAAAGATTATAAATTGCAGGGCGGATTTAAATCAATTGGTNCCATTTAAATATGATTGGGCATGGAACAAATATCTCTCTGCCTGTAACAATCATTGGATGCCACAAGAGGTAAACATGACAGCGGATATCGCTTTATGGAAAAGTGATGATGGCTTAACAGAAGATGAAAGAATGGTCATTGAAAGAAATTTAGGTTTTTTCTCCACTGCAGATTCATTAGTTGCCAATAATTTAGTACTAGCAGTTTATAAACATATTACAAATCCAGAGTGCAGACAGTATTTATTAAGACAAGCATTTGAGGAAGCGATTCATACACATGCTTATCAATATTGTATCGAGTCACTTGGTATGGATGAAAGTAGATTATTTAATATGTATCGCGAAATACCATCGGTAGCTACCAAAGCACAATGGGCTTTACCATATACTCAAAGTTTAGGTGACATTAATTTTAAAACTGGTACCCCAGAGAATGACCAAAGACTTTTACGAGACCTGATAGCTTTCTATGTAGTATTTGAAGGTATATTTTTCTATGTTGGCTTCACACAAATATTATCCATGGGTAGGAACAATAAAATGAAAGGAGTTGCGGAACAATTTCAGTATATTTTAAGAGATGAATCCATGCATATGAANTTTGGNATTGATGTTATCAATCAAATTAAATTAGAAAATCCACATTTATGGACTGAAGATTTNAAAAAAGANATGACTAAATTAGTCTTAGAAGGAGTTGAATTAGAAAAGAAATATGCTTATGACACTATGCCAAGAGGTATTTTGGGANTGAATGCTCCAATGTTTGAGGAATATTTAAAGTACATNGCAAACAGAAGGCTCACACAAATAGGNCTTCCTGAAGAATTCAAAGGCGCTCAGAANCCNTTCCCNTGGATGTCTGAAGTATTAGATCTTAAGAAGGAAAAGAATTTNTTTGAAACTAGAGTAACNGAGTATCAAACTGGTGGAGCTCTTAGTTGGTAAAGTTTTTGTCTGACTCCTAGATGATCCNTNGCAATGGATTGCTTTTTTTTTAGAGNATTTAAAATTTAAATATNTTTNANTTAAAAAGNNATGCNAAAAATNGATTTAGAATCTAGATTTTANAATNTTTGCACNAANGTNAATAGNAGTTTGTCNTTTCAATTATTCTCCTTGNNAGTCATTATATTTNTATCATTTGTAATCGGAANGTCATTCTCCACTTATGAANTTTTTTCTAAAGAGCAGATTTCTCNAATAAAANTTATNTGTTCAATATANTTTGTTTTTGAAATAACTATAAGATATTTTGGCCATAGTGTATGGGATAGCAANTCAATAGTTGGGGACANATTCTCTTATGTGGGGATTCGTATGGACGCATTTATAATTTTCATTGCTTTTTTACCCTATACTTTTGCATCTAACTTAATTGTATTAAGAATATTTAGAATTTTTGCTCATCCACAAATAACTAAGTTTGTAC
>PAGR01000001.1 GCA_002705445.1 Gammaproteobacteria bacterium
TTTTCTTTTTTCTTCAGGATCAGTTATCCCTTTCAATCTCTCTAAAAATACAGCTGATGAGTCAATATATTTAATATTCATATTAAAATCTTTAAAACTATTTTGTACTTTAATTTTTTCATTTAGTCTTAAAAGTCCATTATCAATAAAAATACATGTTAATTGATCTTGTATTGCTTTATGAATGATTGCGGCAGCTACAGATGAATCTACCCCACCTGATAAACCTAAGATTACATGATCAGTCTTGACTTTTTCTTTAATACTATTTATTTGACGTGCAATAATATTTTTTGTTGTCCATTCTGCTTTTGATTTACAAATATTATTTACAAAATTAAAAATTATTTTTCCATTATCAAGTGTATGAGTAACTTCTGGATGAAATTGAATTCCATAAATGTCTTTGTCGTTTAATTTTATTGCGGAAAGACCCTCTTTATTTGTTGTAGCTAAAATAGAAAAATTTGTGGGACACTTAATTACACTATCCCCGTGTGACATCCAAACCTCTATTGAGTTCTCAAGACCTTCGAAAATTTTATTATTTTGTATTATGTCTAATTTGCTTTTTCCGTATTCTCTGGATGTAGATTCCTTTACTTTTCCATTAAATTTTTTACAAATTAATTGCATACCAAAACAAATTCCTAGTATAGGAATATCGTTTTCAAATAGGATATCTGGGAGATCATATTGATTGTCTTTTGAAACAGAATTTGGTCCGCCAGAGAGAATTACACCAATTATACTTTTATCTGTTTTTACATTATTCAGTAATTCTGGTTTTAATACTTCGCAATATGTCTTATTCTCTCTTATTCTTCTTGCGATCAATTGTGTGTATTGTGATCCATAATCAATAACTAATATTTTTTCTTCATACATTACTTATCAACTTGGTAATTTGGTGCTTCTTTAGTAATCATAACATCATGGACATGACTTTCCTTCATCCCAGCATTTGTTACTTTTATAAATTTTGCCTTGCTGTGTAATTCTTCAATACCAGAACAACCTAGATAACCCATGCTTGATCTTATGCCCCCAGTTAATTGATGTATTATATTAGTGATACTTCCTTTAAACGGGACTCTTCCTTCAATGCCTTCAGGCACAAACTTGTCTGAAGATGAGTCAGGATCTTGAAAATATCTTTCGCTTGACCCACTTCTCATAGCGCCAATTGATCCCATGCCTCTGTAATTTTTGTAAGTTCTTCCTTGGTATAATTCAATTTCTCCTGGAGCTTCACTTGTTCCAGCAAGAAGACTGCCAAGCATAACAGAATCGGCTCCAGCTGCTAGGGCTTTGGATATATCACCTGAAAATCTTATTCCGCCATCTGCGATAACCTTAACCGTTGTTCCTTTTGTGGCTGATGCAACGTCCGATATTGCTGTTACTTGTGGAACGCCTACACCAGCAACAATTCTTGTTGTGCAAATAGATCCAGGACCGATACCAACTTTAACAGCATCTACACCAGCTTTAATTAAAGCTTTTGCAGCTTCTTTTGTTGCGATATTTCCAGCTATCAATTGTACTTTTGGGTATTCTTTTTTAATAAGTTTGACAGAGTCTATAATCATCTTCGAATGGCCATGAGCAGTATCTATTACTAAAACATCTACTTCCGATTCAATTAGGTTTTTAACTCTTTCGTTCATATCTTTTCCAACACCAATCGCTGCGCCTACTCTTAATCTTTGCAAATTATCTTTACATGCGTTTGGAAATTCTTTAGATTTTTGCATATCCTTTACAGTAATCATACCCTTAAGATGAAATTTTGAATTAACAACAAGAACTTTTTCAATTCTATGTTTATGTAAAAGAGATTTAACTCGTTCTTTAGATGCACCTTCTTTAACAGTCACTAGTCTTTCTTTTGGTGTCATTATGGTGGATACCTTTGGAGTTACTTTACTAACAAATCTCAAATCTCTTGATGTAACAATACCAACCAGGTTTTTGCCTTCAACTACTGGCACTCCAGAAATATTATGCTGTGAAGTAAGCTCTATTACTTCTTTTATAGAACAGTTTGGGGATGTAATAACTGGGTCTGTAATAACACCACTCTCATGTTTCTTAACTTTTTTGACTTCATTTGCTTGATCAGATGGCGAAAGATTTTTATGGATAATTCCTATACCACCTTCTTGTGCTATAGCTATTGCTAATTCTGATTCGGTAACTGTATCCATCGCCGCAGATATCAAAGGTATATTCAGCTGAACTTTGGACGTTAATTGTGTTTTTAATGATGCATCAGACGGAAGTATGTTGGAGTGATTAGGCACAAGAAGAACGTCATCAAATGTTAGAGCTTCTTGAATAACTTTTAGCATATTAACCTCTCTACAAAACGGTATTATAGGTTTTATTTTGAAAAAGTAAACAAAAGTATATATTTATTGTATATTTAGAAGATTATGAAAAATAGTGATAGTGAGATATATAGTGTAAGTGATGTTAATAGATATATAAAAGAAGTTTTAGAAACATCATTTGTTAGTTATATAATGGTTGAAGGAGAAATATCTCAACTCCAAAAAAGCCAGCTAGGCCATATTTATATTACTCTAAAAGACGAAAAATGCTCTGTAAGGTGCACGTTATGGAACTCAAGAGTTAATAACTTAGATTTAGAACCAGAAATAGGACTAAAGGTAATAATTAAATCCAAAGTCTCTTTTTATGAAAAGACTGGCTCATATCAACTAGATATTATTGGAATGTCTTCTACAGGTGCTGGAGAATTTCATGAACTATTTGAGAAACTAAAACTCAAGTTAAAAAATGAAGGTTTATTTGAAACAAAATTCAAAAAAGAGTTACCCATATACCCTAAAAATATATCTATAATTACCTCNTTAACAGGTTCTGTNTTACAAGATATATTAAAAATACTAAACCGAAGGGTTTCCGGAATTAACATTGAAGTATTTGCTTGTAATGTCCAAGGTAAAAATTGCGCAACAAGTATTATAAAGCAGCTTGTAACTATTAATAAAAAAAATANATCTGACATAATTATAATTGCTAGAGGAGGAGGTTCGCTTGAAGATCTAATAGAATATAATAACGAATACCTAGCAAGGCAAATATATAATTCAAAAATACCAATTATTACAGCAATAGGTCATGAGACTGATACAACAATCGCTGATTTAGTATCAGATATGAGGTCAGCGACACCATCTGAGGCTGCTGAAATCGCAACAAGTATAACTTCGAATGATTTGCAAAATTCTTTAGANGAGTATAAAAATAATCTTATAAATATAATAAAAACACATGTAAATAATTTAAAATACCAGTTGAGAGAAAAAATAAATGTCATAGATAATAATAATCCATTAACAAAAATAGATAACTATTATCAAAAAATTGAATTATTTCAAGAAGCACTTAGATCAAAATTNCTTTCAAATCTGATTCATGAAAAAAATGAAATAAATAATTTTATGATTCAATTAAAAAATGAAAATCCACAGACAAAAATTTTTGAGCTACAATCTAAACTAAATAATAATAAAGAATTTATTAAAAACCTTTTTTTAAATATTATAAATAGTAATAAAAATTCTTTAAATTTAAAAAAAAATACTATTAAAGATATAAGTCCATTAAATATATTAGATAAAGGTTACTCATTAATATATTCAAATGGAAAAATTGCTAATAAGATTTCAAACTTTAAAATTAAAAGTGATATTAAAATTAGAATTAAAGATGGTGAAGTTACATCTAGTGTTAAGAAGATTACTCGTCTTGACCACTAGACTCTTCATTTTTCCATGTCCAAGGTGTTTCTTTACAAATTACAAAATAAATATAAACATTAATTAGAAGTATAATTAAAAGGGCTAGTCCGGCACCTATAGACCAAAGAATGTCATGCGGATTATTTTGAAATCCAAATACGTTCATTCCCCAAAAACACAAGGATGTAAAAACTATCATAACTATTGCTGCTATATATTCTCTCACTTAAGCTCTCCTCTTTAGAAATATTTTGTCATTATATTACAAATAATAGCAAAATTTTCCAATTTTTTTTTATTTTGACCCTGAATCTAAGAATTTATCAAAGAATATCTCTTCATTTGACATGCCTTCAGCTGTAAATTCTTTTATGGCGGCGTCTATCATAGGTGGTGGGCCACATAAATAACCTTGACACTCTTTCATATTCAATTTACCTTTTTCTATATAATCTGATTTTAAAAAGTCAGTTACCATACCTCTAGCACCAGTCCAGTCAGAATCTTCTGGCTCCATATTTAAAACATAAACAAACTCAAATTTATAATTAGGGTTCCATTTTTTCTGAATATCTTCTAAATCGGATCTACTATATATGTCCTCTTGTGTTCTTGCTCCAAACAAGTATATAGCATCCCTTTCAACTTGATCTATTGCGGCTTGTTCTAAGATAGCTTTTACAGCACTCATGCCACTACCACCCGCAATGCAAACCATTGGACCTTTGCCATCACGATAATAAAACGATCCAAACGGAGTATTAACTTCTAGTTTTTGCCCAGTAGGGTCTTTACCAAAAAGCCATTTACTAAATCTTCCTTTTGGAACATTTCTTATAAAAAATGATAATTCGTTAGGATTTTCATTTTGAGGGGCTTTAGCAAATGAATAAGATCTTGAAGATCCTACTTGCTTCACCATAAGTTCAGAGTATTGTCCCGCATATCCGTTATGTTCTAAACCTTCAACTCCTACGGTTAATTCCATTATATCGTGTGTTAATGGTGTAATCTTATTTACAACTCCTTGGTATGATTTTGTTGGGCTAGTTTTAGCTTCCCCATCAATTTCAACAGCGATACTTAAAGGAGTTTTAGCTCGAGACTGGCAAGCTAATATCATTCCATCCTTTAACTGATCGCCATCTAATACATAGCTAAAATCAGCTGTAGCGGTAATTTTACCATCTGTTAATTTGCACGCGCATGACCCACAGCTACCAACTCTACAATCATGCGGGAATGCAACTCCAGCTTTTAAAGCAGCATCTAAAATATTTTGGTCAGGGTCAACTTCGAATTTATATTGATCAGAATTTAAGCTGACTTCCTGAGGGCCTTTCTTTTTACCTAATCCAAACATAAAAATATACTAATTCCTTGTATTTAAAAAATTAATTTAGTTAAAAAATGTCGTATTTTCAAGTACCCAAAACCTATACTACATTAATCCCAACGTTTCTTAATGTGCCTGAATCAACGTCTTCTTTTGTTGGAAGACACGTATATGGAATAATATCTTCTTTACTTGTTGATGGATGGCTTTTAACAGCAGCACACCATTCGCTAACTTTCGCCCTTGACGATATTACGTCATTACCTGAGATTTCTAAAGCATTTACACATGCCATCCAATGAATATCAGCTAATGAAAATTCACCACAAATGTATACGCCTTTTTTCAATTTTGGATCTGGCGGGTTTGCTAAGATGTTTTCTAATATATCAA
Organism: Gammaproteobacteria bacterium; assembly: GCA_002705445.1. Classification (GTDB taxonomy): domain Bacteria; phylum Pseudomonadota; class Gammaproteobacteria; order Poriferisulfidales. Next base: position 5,503 of record PAGR01000001.1, read on the forward strand.
ATGATTTGTTAACTACATCCATATTACCTCCAGAACCAGTTAACATTCCGTAAGCTTCCATTTGAACGTAATCTGTCGCTATATGAGCATATTGATACATGATCGCTCTAATTACACCATTTCTNGGAACTAGTGACGGACCAAAACCCTTGTCATCTAAATAAGAGATTATAGCATTTGGACCATAAACAATATTATCCAAGTCTTTTAGTACTGGGGCACTGTGAAGTGGAGAAATATCTGCAGCTTCCTCACCACTGTCAATTTTNTGAGTTTCTATATCTACGCCTTTTTCAGCGGCTGTTTGCAATGCCTTAGCTGTGTTTATACAACTCGGATTGCCATATAATTGCATCGCCGATGCCAACTTATCACCGATCATATTTCCCTCCTAAGAGAATACTGTTATAAATTATTATTCTATCTTTAAAGCACCTGATGGACACTCTGCTACAACGTCAGCTATTTTCTCCTCTGAACTAGCAGATGTATCGATAACAAATTTACCATCTTCGACTTTAAATACCTCTGGTGCTCCTTGCACACATTTTCCAGCATGAATGCAAACACTTTCGTCCCATGATACTTTCATATCGTTCTCCTCANATTTTTTTAAACTTCGATCTTTATTTTACCGAAAAAACTATAGTCTGCAAAGCCTTATATATTAGGCGATATATTAAGATTTTTTAAATTTAAGACTTAAAGAGTTTATGCAAAATCTTTTATATGACGGGCTTGGTCCATCGTCAAAAACATGCCCTAAATGACTTCGACATTTTGAACATTGAACTTCAATTCTTCGCATTCCGTGGCTATTATCTTCTAAAAAAAGTATATTTTCCTCTTTTGCCTGCGAGGTAAAACTTGGCCATCCTGAGCCGGAATTAAATTTGTCTTTAGAATTAAAAAGATAACTGCCACAGCATTTACAAAAATACTGACCGTCTTCAAAAAACTTGTCATAACTACCTGAAAAAGCTGGTTCAGTACCTTTTTGTCTACAAACAAAAAATTCTTCCTTTGTTAAAATTTCTTTCCAATCTTTTTTCATTAAAACTTAAAAAAAATATTTAATCTAAACCTTTCATTGTTAATTTAATTCTTCCTTGTTTATCTATTTCAAGAACTTTTACTTTAACAATTTCGCCTTCTTTAACCTTATCAGTAACATTTTCAACTCTCTCTTCGCATATTTGAGAAATATGAACCAATCCATCCTTTCCTGGAAGAACAGTAACAAATGCACCAAAATCCATAATTTTTGCAACTTTACCTTCATAAATTTTATCAACTTCAACATCAGCAGTTAGTTGTTCAATTTTAGTTTTTGCTAGTTCTACAGCATCTTTGTCGACTGCTGATATTTTGATCATTCCACTATCATCTATATCTATAACTGCTCCAGTTTCTTCTGTTAATGATCTTATTGTCGCACCACCTTTACCTATAACATCTCTTACTTTATCTGATTTAACTTGTATGGTTACAAACCTTGGGGCATTCTCAGAAACTTCTTCTCGAGAGGAATTAATAACTTTATTCATTTCTCCTAAGATATGCACTCTACCATCTTTTGCTTGAGCCAAAGCTATTTTCATTATCTCCTCNGTTATTCCATTTATCTTAATATCCATCTGAAGGGCTGTTACTCCATCTTTAGTTCCAGCTACTTTAAAATCCATATCACCCAAATGATCCTCATCTCCAAGAATATCTGAAAGAACAACAAAATCTTCATTTTCTTTTATTAAACCCATTGCAATGCCTGCTACTGGAGATATTATTGGAACTCCTGCATCCATTAAAGATAAACTGGTCCCACAAACACTTGCCATTGAACTAGATCCATTTGATTCAGTAATTTCGGAAACTACTCTTATAACATATGGAAAATCATCAGGTGATGGTAAAACTGGCACTATTGCTCTTTTTGCTAATTTTCCATGCCCTATTTCTCTTCTCTTTGGAGAACCAACAAAACCTGTTTCTCCCACCGAAAATGGAGGGAAATTATAATGTAGCATGAATTTATCCTCGTATTTTCCATCTATAGCATCAATTATCTGACCGTCTCTATCAGTACCTAAAGTTGCAACAACAATTGCTTGAGTCTCTCCCCTTGTGAACAATGCACTTCCATGTGTTTTTGGTAACAAATCTACTTCGATTGAAATATTTCTTACCGTTTTATTATCTCTACCATCTATTCTAGGCTTTCCTGCTAGGATATTTTTCCTAACAACATCTTTTTGTAAATCATGAATTGAATTCTCTATACAATCTTTTTTACATTCTTCTTCAGTATTATATTTTTCAACAGCATCTTGTCTTATTGAAGATATTTTTAAATTTCTTTCCGCTTTATCCGATATTAAATAAGCTTCAGTTATACTTTCTTTAAATGCGCTATAAACTTCTTTTTCTAGATTTTCATTTTCATTAACCGGCTTATTCCAAGTGTAATCTTTAACTCCAAATTCATTTGCAAAATTATTAATCTCATCTATTAAAACCTGCATCTCATTGTGACCAAAAGATACTGCGCCAAGCATCACATCTTCATTAAGCATTTTTGCTTCAGATTCAACCATAAGTACTCCATCTTTTGTACCTGCAACCATAAGATCTAAATCTGAAGAAGATAATTCAGTTTTACTAGGGTTTAATAAATAAGAACCGTCTTTGTAACCTACTTTAGCAGCTCCAAGTGGTCCTTGAAATGGAACTCCGGATATTTTAAGTGCTGCAGATGCACCAATTAAAGATACTACATCAGCATCTATCTCTGGATTTAAACTCATAACAGTACATATGACTTGTACTTCATGAGTAAATTCTTTTGGGAATAATGGCCTTATTGGTCTATCTATTAATCGTGAAATTAAAGTTTCTTTTTCTGCTGGTCTACCTTCTCTCTTGAAAAAACCACCAGGAATTTTTCCAGCCGCATAAGTTTTTTCTTGGTAATTAACTGTTAATGGAAAAAAGTCTCTTGCTTGCCCATCATCTTTTGCTACAACAGTGGTTAGTACAACTGTACCACCAATATTAGCTAAAACAGCACTATCAGCTTGTCTTGCTATTTTGCCTGTCTCAAGAATTACTTCGTGATTTCCATAATGGAACTTTTTTGTTATTGGTTTCATAGATCTCTCTTTTGGTTATCTTCTTAAACCTAATGACGAGACTATTGTTTGGTATCTTTCAATATTCTTTCTCTTCAGGTAATCAAGTAGCTTTCTTCTAGTGTTCACCATTTTTAATAGTCCATGGCGCGAATGGTGGTCTTTTTTATGTACACTAAAATGTTCAGTAAGAAAATCAATTCTCTTGGATAATAATGCTATTTGTATTTCTGGAGATCCTGTATCCTTATCTCCATTTTGATATTGCTCAATAACTTTTATTTTTTCTTCTGTTGATAATGCCATATTTTTCACTAATTCTTTAATTTAAGGCCGCATTCTAGCACGTTATATTCATGATACAAACACTAAGTTTTATAATAATATTTTCTTAGGTAAAAGCTCAGAATTTTCATTAATTTCGCCGACACCTATAAATCTTCCATGATAATCATAAATCTTAACAGTTTTTGATGGTCTTTTATTAGTTTTAATTTTACTTCCATTCAGAATTTTGACTACTTCGTTATCCAAAAGTTCATGCGTAGTAGTATCACTTAATAATAAATCTACATTTATTATATATTTATCAAATATTTCTTCAGTAGTGCTTGACAGTAAAATATCTAGATTAATCGATTTCGAAAGATCAATATCTGCTATTTTTGTTCTTTTTAAACTAGAAATTAAAGCACCGCATCCAATTTCTTCACCAATCTTTTCAGCTAATGTTCTAATGTAAGTTCCTTTCGAACAATTTACTTCTAGAAGTAAATTTCCTTCATTTAGATGTCTTAAATTAATATTGTGTATAACTACATTTCTTGAATCTCTATGAACATAAATACCTTTTCTTGCATATTCATACAAACGAATACCTTTATATTTTAATGCAGAATACATTGGCGGAGTTTGCTCAATAGAACCCATAAATTTCTCTTCTATTTTTTTTAGATCAATGCTCCTTATATCAGGGATTTTTGATGAAGATATTATTTCTCCAGTAATGTCACCAGTTGTTGATGTGATACCAAGTTTTATTGTTGCCTTATACGATTTATCTGCATTTAGAAATGACGAGCAAAGTTTTGTAGCTTTATTTAAAAATATAATTAATAGGCCGCTGGCAAGTGGATCGAGAGTGCCAGAGAAACCTGCTTTTCTCTGACTCAATTTTTTTTTTACTTTGCTTAATGCATGATTTGATGAAATTCCAGAAGGTTTATCAAGTATTATGCAACTTTGTTTAAAATCTAGCATCATTTCAAACTTTTATTTATTAATTCTTCGAGCTCAAAGGCCTTTGATTCAGTATTATCATATATAAATCTTAAGTTTGGAACTGATCTTAAATTTGAATTCTCTGACAATTTTTTTTTGAAAAATAATTTTGAAGAGTTTATAGCTTTTGATAACAAAGAAATTTCTTCTGTGCTTTTATTTTTTTGGTTAAAAATTATAAAAAATATTTTTGCATTTTTTAAATCTTTTGACACCTGAACTTCTGTAATTACAACATTCTTTATTCTTGGATCATTTATTTCACTTTGAATAATTTTTGCAATCTCTTTCATCAAAACAGAGTTTATCCTGTGTACTCTTTGATTATCTGAATCATATTTCATTATTCAATTTTTCTTGCAATCTCTATTCTTTGATAAACCTCAATATTATCACCAGCTTTTACATCATTGTAGTTCTTTACGGCTATTCCACATTCAGTTCCAAGTTTTACTTCATTTACATCATCTTTATGCCTTCTTAAAGATTCAAGTTCCCCTTCATAGATAACTATATTATCTCGTAAAACTCTTATTGGGTTTCCTTTTTTTACAATTCCCTCTACAACTTGACATCCAGCGACAGCGCCCATAGCTGATGATTTAAAAACATCTTTAACCTCAGCTAATCCTAATATCTCCTCTCTAGTTTCAGGAGATAAGAGCCCGCTCATTCCGGCTTTAACATCATCAATTAAATCGTAAATAATACTGTAATATCTTAAATCGATATTCTTTTCTTCAACAGTTCTTCGTGCTTGGCTATCCGCCCTAACATTAAAACCTAAAATTATCGCATTGGATGCTTCTGCAAGAGCAATATCTGATTCGTTAATTGCACCAGCTGAAGAACTAATTATTTTAACTGTTACTTCATCAGTATTAAGTTTCGAAATAGATTCACAAATTGCTTGTGAACTTCCTTGAACATCAGTTTTTAATAAGATATTTAATGATGGAATTTCACCCTGTTTAAGATTACTAAAGATGTTGTCGAGTGTGGGAGCCTGGTGTTGCGATGCAAATTTATTATCCCTGATTTTTGTCTTTCTAAACTCTGCAATATCTCTTATTTTTTTATCATTGACCGCAGATAAAACCTCATCACCAACGTCTGGAGCGCCAGACAGCCCAAGAATAACTACAGGTGTTGATGGCGTTGCATAATTTACTCTCTTTCCATCCTGATCTATCATTGCCCTAATTCTTCCAAATTCTTGTCCGCATATAATATTATCTCCAGTATTCATACAACCTTTTTGAACCAATACAGTTGCAGTCGCACCTTTACCTTTATCTAAAGAAGACTCTAAAACAATACCAGTTGCTGAGCCTTTAGAAATAGCTTTTAGTTCAAGAACCTCTGATAATAAAGAAATTGAATCTAATAAATTATCAATTCCAGTACCTTCTTTGGCAGAAACTTCTACAAAAATATTTTCACCACCCCACTCTTCTGGAATAATTTCATACTTAGTTAATTCTGTTTTTACATTCTCTACATTTGCGCCTTCTTTATCAATCTTATTTATTGCAACTATTATTGGTACTTCAGCTGCTTTAGAATGCTCAATAGCTTCAATAGTTTGTGGCTTTACCCCATCGTCTGCGGCTACAACTAATATGACAATGTCTGTGCAATTTGCTCCACGGGCCCTCATTGAAGTAAATGCAGCATGTCCGGGTGTATCTAAGAAAGTCAATAATCCTTGATTTGTTCTTACCTGATAAGCACCTATGTGCTGAGTTATTCCTCCGGCTTCTCCTGAAGCAACCCTGCTTGCTCTAATAAAATCTAGTAATGAGGTTTTTCCATGATCAACATGACCCATTATGGTTACAGTAGGAGGCCTGGACTCTAATTCATATTTATCTTCAGGCTCAATAGTTAAAAGATTTTTTTCAATATTCTCATAATCAATAGCAGTTACTTTATGACCCATTTCTTCAATTAATAATGTTGCTGTATCTTGATCAAGAGATTCATTTATAGTAGCCATAACTCCCATTTTCATCAAAACTTTTATAACCTCAGCTGACTTAACAGAAATCGCTGTAGCAATTTCAGCTACAGTAATATATTCACCTAATTTTACAGTATAAATCACAGGCTCAGTAGGTTTTTCAAATTGATGCTTATCTTCAGTATTTTCAGATTTTGATTTCTTAGAAGGATTTTTTCTTACAATTCTATTTTCATCAGAAATATGTATTTTTTTTCTTCTTTTTTTTGACTTTATAACAACATTATTTTTATCTTCGTTATTAACAAATTTTGTCTTTGATTTCTTTTTTCTTTTTTTAATATTCTTATCAGAGTCTGTATTATTTGCTGCGTCATCAGAAGTATTAATATTTTCGTTATAGTAATCTTGATTTTGAGAAAGTCCATTTTGACTGTCTTTGAAATCTGCATCTTCTTTGTTATTAATATTATCTTCATCAGATGCAAGTTTTGCATTCGCATCAGTAAAGTTATCTTCTTTTTTTAAATCCAGCTTTTCTGTAATTTGATTATTTTTTTTTGAAAAAACTTTTTTTCTTCTTATAGTAGTTGTATTTTTTTGCTTTTCAATGGCATCGTTAACTTTATTATTATCGTCATTATTATTTTCTGTTTTTGTAATATTTGATGTTTGTTTTGTATTTTGACTATTTCTAACGTAATTTAATAGTTGCATCTTTTCTTCATCACTTATTAAGTCATCCTCATTTTTTTTAGTTACACCAGCAAGCTCTAACTGATCTATTAAACGACTCACAGGCAGCCCTACTGTTTTTGAAAATTTTTTAACCGTTATATCTGTCATTATTATTTGACTCCCTCCAACATTGGAGCTCTTGCTGTCATTATTAGTTTTCCTGCTAATTCTTCAGTCATATCTTTTATCGGCATTAATTCATCAATGGATTGATCAGCCAAATCGTCTATAGTTATTATTCCCCTACATGCTAACTCAAATGCTAAATCATTTGACATTCCTTCCATTTCTAAAAGAGCTTTTGATGGCTCTGCATCCATATTTAATGATTCTGGATTTATCGCTTGTTTTAATAAATAATCTCTGGCTTTACTTCTAATCTCTTCAACAATATTTTCATCTAATGCTTTAATTTCAGTCATATCTTTTGGCGGAGCATAAGCTATTTCGTCAATACTTGAGAAACCTTCTTGCGCTAAGACTAATGCAATATCAGATTTAATATCTAAATACTTCGAAAAATTTTCACTTATTTCTATTGTCTCAGCTTCACTTTTTTCGTCAGCCTGGCCTTCAGTCATAACATTTAAGTCCCAGCCAGTAAGTTGACTTGCAAGTTTGACATTTTGTCCACCTCTGCCTATGGCCTGCGATAACTTTTCTTCTTCAACAGCTATATCCATACTTTTTGTATCCTCATCCATGACTATAGATAATACGGTTGCAGGTGACATTGCGTTGATTACGAATTGTGCTGGATTTTCATCCCATAAAATTATATCAATTCTTTCACCTGCTATCTCATTTGATACAGATTGGACTCTTGATCCTCTCATCCCAACACATGCCCCAACTGGATCGAGCCTTGGGTCGTTTGATTTTACTGCTATCTTTGCTCTTACCCCAGGGTCTCTTGCAGCACTTAAAATTTCAATCAAGTCTTGCCCAACTTCAGGCACTTCTAGACTAAAAAGATTAATTAAAAAATCTGGATGTGTTCGAGATAAAAATAATTGTGGCCCTTTTGCTTCTGCTCTTACCTCTTTTAAAAATGCTCTAACCCTATCACCATTTCTTATGGCTTCTCTTGGGATAAGATCATCTTTTTCTATAAAACCTTCAGTATTATTTCCTAAATCAATTAAAACACCATTGTGTTCAACGCGCTTAACGATACCCATGATTAACTCGCCGACTTTTCCTTCGAATGACTCAACAATTCTTAATCTCTCTGCTTCTCTAACTTTTTGAACTATAACTTGTTTTGCTGTATGAGCAGCGATTCTTCCAAAGGGTACTGACTCTATTTCTTCTTCTATTGAGTCACCAATTTCAATTTCTTCATATTGCTTTGTAGCGTAAGAATGAAGAATTTGGGCATCTGGTGATGAAAATTCTGGATCATCATCCGATAAGACAACCCATCTTCTGTAAGTAGTATAATCTCCAGATGATCTATCAATTGATACTCTGACATCTACTTCTTTTGAATATTTTTTTCTAGTAGCAGTTGCTAATGCAATTTCTATAGCATTAAAAATGATCTCTTTATCAACCCCTTTTTCATTTGAAACTGCATCTACTACATTTAAAATTTCTTTACTCATTTTAATTTCTCCAGACTATACCTTTAATCTTGCGTTTTCTATGGAATCATATTTAATTTCATATGATTCGTTGTTTTCATTAATAACCACGTGATCTTCTGTTACACCAGCTATTAGACCTTTAATATTTTTTCTATTTTTAACTAACCATTTCAACTTTACTTTCACTTCTTCATTTAAATATTTATTAAAATGCTCACTTGTCATCAAAACTCTATCAAAACCTGGAGAGGATACTTCTAATACATAATTTGGATCACATAATTTTTCAGTATCTAAAAGATGTGTGACTTGATGACTTACTCTTTCACAATCTTCAATTTTTATACCGTTCTCGCTATCAATATATAAGGTAAGCTTAATTGAATTACCTTGTTGTGTAACACTCAATCCCCACATTTCATACCCCATGGCTAAAACCACCGGTTCTAAAGCTTTTGCAATTTCTTTTTTCAATTAAAAATACCTCTAATCTAAATAAATTCATCCTTAGACGAAAAAAACCCCATAAAGGGGCTCTAAAAAAATCCTTTTTTAAAGGATTACTAGTTTAAATCAATATTTATAGTATATTTTGGAAAGCGTAAAACATCAACATATTTTAAAAATACACATATTTTCATCTATTTACGCAAGAAATCTATTAAACATATTTAATGTTTAGTGCATTATTTAGAAAAGCTAATTTTTATCATTATCTTTGCTATTTCTTTTCCTTATTATTGGGTCTAAATGTCGCTTTCTCAACCGAAGATTTTTTGGAGTAACCTCTAAAAGCTCATCATCATTGATATAAGACATCATTTGTTCTAGAGACATTTTTCTGGGCGGAACTAAAGTTACTGCCTTATCAGTTCCAGATGCTCTTACATTTGTTAGCTGTTTTCCTTTTAAAACATTAATAGCTAAATCATTTTCTTTACTATGCTCTCCTACTATCATACCTTGATAAACTCTGGTTTGAGGGTCAATAAACATTATTCCGCTTGACTGAAGATTGAAAATTGCATATGCNACGGCTGTTCCAGTCTCAGTTGAGATTAAGGCTCCATTTCTCCTTGATCCCATTTCCCCTTTATACGCCCCGTATGAATGAAAAACTCTATTAATTACACCAGTTCCTCTAGTATCAGTTAAGAATTTACTTTGATATCCAATTAGACCTCTTGAAGGTGCTAAAAAGATTAATCTAACTTTCTCCCCTTCAGTTGAATTCATGTCAATCAATTCTGATCTTCTCTGGTTCATACTATCAATAACTGTGCTCGAAAATTCTTTATCAACATCTATAGTTACCTCTTCAAAAGGCTCAAGTTTATTATTTTCAGAGTCTGTCTTAAGAAGTACATTTGGTCTGGAAACAGTTAATTCAAAACCTTCTCTTCTCATCTGCTCAACAAGGACACCAAGCTGTAATTCTCCTCTGCCGCCAATTTCAAAAGCATCTTTATTTTCATTTTCAGAAAAAGTTATGGCTACATTTACTTCATCTTCNGCCATTAATCTTTCCCGGATGGCAGTTGATGTAACTTTTTTTCCTTCTGAACCAGCCAAGGGAGAATCATTCACTAATATTGTTATTGACATGGTAGGAGGATCAATTGGGGTTGATTTGATTGGAATTGATACCTCAGAATTGCATATAGTATCAGCAACTGATGTTTTTGTTAGGCCTGCTATGCATATTATATCTCCTGCATGTACCTCACTAACCGGAATTCTTTCGGCCCCATTGAATCTTAAAAGTTTTGTTAGTCGTCCTCTCTCTATAATTTCTCCGTCTAAATTTATTGACTTAACACTGTCATTAACTTTTGCAGAACCTTGCTCTACTCTTCCTATTAAACATCTGCCCAGGTAGGGATCAGAATCCAAGAGTGTTGACAGCATTGCAAAAGGTTTATCAATTTCTACTTTTGGTGGTGAAACATACTCTAATATTAGATCTAATAAAGCATGTAAATTTACTCTCTCATCACTAAGTTCTTTATTGCACCAGCCGTCTCTACCTGAAGCATACATAATAGGAAAATCTAATTGTTCATCGCTTGCATTAAGAGATACAAATAAATCAAAAACTTCATCAATGACTTCATCAGGTCTGCTATCCGATCTATCTACTTTGTTAATTATCACCATTGGTTTAAGTCCCTGAGCTAAAGCTTTACCTAATACAAATTTAGTTTGAGGCATTGGACCTTCAGCTGCATCAGTCAAAAGAATAACACCGTCAGCCATTCCTAATACTCTTTCAACTTCGCCGCCAAAATCTGCATGTCCAGGCGTGTCTATTATATTAATTCGGTTATTTTTCCACGAGATAGAAGTTGGTTTGGCTAAAATTGTAATTCCTCTTTCTTTCTCAAGATCACCGGAATCCATCAATCTTTCTTCTATTTGTTGATTTTCCCTAAAGGTTCCACTCTGTTTTAATATGGAATCAATTAATGTAGTTTTTCCATGATCGACATGGGCAATTATAGCGATGTTTCGCATATCCGCAGACATAAGCACCTATTAAAATAATAAAAGAAATTTAACTGGTAGCGGAGGTAGGATTCGAACCTACGACCTTCGGGTTATGAGCCCGACGAGCTGCCAGACTGCTCCACCCCGCACCGTATGTAAGGAGTGTACTTACAGAAATCAAATTTATCAAGTAAGTATCCGAAAAATATGATCAAGTAATATATCTGGAAATAAAAACATTAGAAGAATTGCTGCAGGAATAATTGTTAAAATCAAAAGTGAAAGCTTTCCTTTAATATTAAGAAGACTATTAGAATCTTCTTCAAAAAACATAAACCAAATTATTCTTAGATAATAATATAAACCAATTACCGTAAAAAGAACCACTATGACAGCAGTAATTATAAAATCCCTATTGACTAATGCATCTAGAATAATATATTTAGCATAAAAACCAACAGTTAATGGTATTCCAGCAGTTGAGAGTAATGTGATCATAAACAAAACTGAAATATAACCTGATTTAACTGAAAGTCCCTTAAAATCTTTTATATAGATTAAATCAAATTTTCTTGATGAAATAAAAGTTATCAATGATATTGCAGACACAGTTGCTAAAGAATAAGTGATTATATAAAACGCAGCGATAGAAAAATTATTTGCGAATGCTGAAAATATCGCTAAAAAAATAAAGCCTGCATTCGCAACTCCCGAATAAGCTAACATTCTCATTATTTTCTTTTGTGCTAATGCATATAAATTTCCAATAAGAATAGAAAAAACTCCCAGCAACAAAAGTAAACTTGAGAAATTTTCATCACTTATTATTGGATTACTATATAAAAATCTATATGCTAAAACGAAGAAAGCAATTTTAGGTATTGACGCTATAAAATTTGTAACGGGTAATGGNGCTCCCTCATATACATCAGGNAACCACATATGAAAGGGTGCAACAGCAAATTTAAAAGCTACACCAATGAAAATCAAAACATATGAAAACAAGTATAAATTTGAGGTTTCATTAGATAATGAAAATTTCGCGATATCATCAATAAATAANGTACCTGTGATTCCATATAGATATGAGAATCCAAACAATATTATACCTGAAGCAATTGTACTTAAAACGAAGTACTTCACAGCAGCTTCACTTGATAAAAAACTTGATCTGTTTAAAGCAATTAAAGAATATAAGCTAAGTGATGATAGCTCTATTCCAAGNAAAAGAACTATTAAATTATTTGAAGATATTATTATCAAGCATCCAATTAATGCAAAAGTAAGTAGTGAATAAAATTCACCAGAAATAAGATTTTTATTTTTGAGATAATTTCTTGATACTAATATTTGAATTAAGAAAAGAAAATAACATAAAAACTTAAAAAGATCGGTAACTTCACTTTTTATTATTGATTCATTAAAAATTAAAATTGATTCACTTGAATAATTTTGAAATCCTAAAAAAAAAGCAAAAATTATTGAGAACACTGCTAAATGAAATACATACTTTTCAGAAAACNTATATATACCGGCCATCAAAATAATCATTGCCATTAAAAATAATAAAATTTCAGGAGAAAAATTTACTAAACTATTAATTGTGATTTCTGCAATCATATTTTTAAAATTATATTGTTAGACATTACTTTTAATGATTCATTCATAAAGCTTACGATGAAATCAGGATAAAAACCAAGAATAAGCACAATTATTGCCATGGTAAAAAGAAGTATNTTCTCTAAAAAGCTTGCATCTATACATTCTTTCATTTCTACTTTAATTTCACCAAAAATTACTCTTTTTACAAGCCATAAAGAATATACAGCAGATATTATTAGAGTTGTGGAAGCTAAAAAAGCATAAATGTAATTTGCTTTAAATGCTGAAATTATAATAAGAAGTTCGCCTACAAAACTAGAGGTTCCTGGCAAACCGCAGTTTGCCAACGCAAAGAATACAAAAAACCAACTATAAATAGGCATTTTATTTAATAAACCACTTAAGTCGGATATTTTTTTTGTTTTGAACCTATCATAAATAGAGCCAACGCATATGAATAATGCTGCTGATACAAAACCATGTGAAATTATTTGATACATACTTCCTGATAAACTAATAACTAAATCTTTACTACTTTCAGTATTATCGAATAATTGAAAAATTATAAAAAAACCAAGAGTTACAAATCCCATATGAGATATAGAAGAATAAGCTATTAATTTCTTCATATCATTTTGTGATATAGCAACTATTCCCACATAGACAATTGCTACTAATGATAAAAATATAAAATACAAATCCAAGGACTGCGCTCCTAAAGGTACTACGGGTANGACATATCTTATAAATCCATAAGCACCAACTTTTAAAAGTATNGCTGCAAGAACTACAGAGCCTGAAGTTGGNGCTTCAACATGTGCGTCAGGCAACCATGTATGAAAAGGAAACATAGGAATTTTAATTGCAAAAGCAATGGCCATTGCTAANAAAAGCCANTCCTGTTCTTCTAAAGAGAAACTTGATTTATAAAATAAATCTACACTAAANGAAGAGATAGAAGAATTTATATACANAAANGATATTAAAAGAAGAATAGACCCTAAAAATGTATATATAAAAAATTTAATGGATGCATAAATTCTATTCAACCCTCCCCAAATACCAATAATTAAAAACATAGGAATCAATAGNGCTTCAAAAAAAATATAAAATAATATNGCNTCTAANGCAGAAAAAACTCCAATAGTTAANCCATTAGCAATTAAGAAACTTGCNTAATATTGNTTTCGTTTTTTTATTAATAAAGTCGAATTATATAAGGCAACTATCAAAAAAATTATCGTATTTAATAAAATTAATAAAATAGATATAGNATCAACACCTAAAAAATAGTTNATATTNAATGAAGGAATCCAACGTACTTTTTCTATAAACTGAAAATCAGGTATATTATTATTATAATTAAATAAAAGAAATAACGAAAATAAAAAAATTACAAAATTAATTAAAATATTATATAGGTCTAAAAGAAAATTATCTTTCTTATAAAAAAGTATAAAAATACCAGATAATATTGGCGACCAAATTAGTAAGGATAATATATATTCCACTATAAAACCCTCATTAATATAATTCCAAAAATAATAACTAAAGAAAACACAATAGAAAATGCATAATGATATAAATATCCACTACTCATATTTTTTAAAAGACCAGAAACACTGTTAATTTTTTTTGGCAAACCGTTTACTATGGAAATATCTATAAATCCTAAATCTAATTTTTGAGAAAGATATGTTGAAGAATTTTTTAATAGTTTTGAAATATAAATAAAAAATTCATCAAATTTATATTTTGACTTTATTACTATTGTTATATAATTAATAAATTTACTATCTAAAAATTTGATTTTAATATTATCTTTATATAATTTTTTTGCAATAATAAATCCTAAGATTAATGCTACAGAGGCGGGAGAAAATATTCCATGCTTTATAAAAGATATCATATCGCCGTAATAATTAACTTCTGCTTGATACATAAATATTGGCAGCTCTACAAATATCTTAATTAAATAGCCAGATAAAATAGATAGAATAGAAAGTACTATTAATGGAAAAGTAATAATCTTTGATTGTTCCTTGATATTATGCAAATCATTTCCTCTATATTCATTATAAAAAACAAAAAATAAAAGTCTTAATGAGTAAATAGTAGTTACCAAAGCGCCAAATAATAACATTAGATAAGCAATACATGAGATCGTATTATCTTTATAAAGCATTACTTCTAATATTAAATCTTTAGAGAAAAATCCTGATGTAAATGGAAATCCTATAATACATAAAGTGCCTATTAAGAAACTAATATAAGTTATTGGTAGCTTTGATTTTAAACCACCCATTTTTCTTATGTCTTGATTATGATGAAGAGACATAATTACAGATCCAGCACATAAAAATAATAAAGCCTTAAAAAAGGCATGGGTATACAAATGAAAAAAAGATGTGCTGTAAGCATTAATCCCCAAAGCGGCGACCATATAGCCTAACTGTGATATTGTTGAAAAAGCTATAACTTTCTTAATATCATTTTCAAATATTGCTATAACTCCAATAAATAATGCTGTGGAAGCACCTATTAACAAGATAAAATCATTGGTAAATAAAGCAAGTTCGTATAATGGAGATAATCTAGCAACCATAAATATTCCCGCTGTTACCATTGTAGCTGCGTGTATTAATGCTGATATGGGAGTTGGGCCTTCCATTGAGTCTGGGAGCCAAACATGTAGGGGAATTTGTGCAGATTTTGCCATTGCACCAAAAAATAAAAATAAACAAGCAAAGTCAATGTAATCTAAACCAAAATAGGAATCTAAAGCTGAGACATTCGTTATATTTATACTTGCAAATATAGTTCTGTAGTCAAAGGAATCAAAAGCAGCATATACCATAGCGATTCCTAAAATAAAAAACATGTCTCCTATTCTATTTATAAGAAAAGCTTTTAAATTTGCTTTAATAGCCGATTGCTTTTTATAGAAAAAACCGATTAATAAATAAGAAACAAGACCTACTCCTTCCCAGCCGATGAATAGCTGAATTAAATTATTTGATATTACAAGTAATACCATTGAAAAAGTAAATAAAGCTATATAAGAAAAAAATCTTTTAAAATCTTTCTCATCTTTCATATAGTCGATACTATATAAATGGACTACCGAGGATATAGATAAAACTACCACAAGCATTATTGCAGAAAATTTATCTATTAAATATCCAATACCAATATTCAAGCCGCCAATAGATATCCAGTCATAAAAATTATCATAATAAATAATTTTTTCATTTGAAAAAATATCAAATAATATAAATAATGAGATTATTAAAGAAACAAAAACTAAGGATGTGCTTATTAACCCTGAATAAAAATTATTTAGTTTATCAGTACTTAGGCCAATAATTAAGGTACTTATAATCAAAAGAATAGGTATGTAAATTATTAATGATTCCATGCTTACTAACCTTTAAGTTTATTTATCAAATTTATTTCTAGGGAATTTCTTATCCTAAATAAGGATACTATGATCGCTAGTCCGATAGCAGATTCTGCTGCTGCAACTGCTAAAATAAAAAAAACAAATACTTGACCAGTAATATCAGAGCTATAATGTGAAAAAACTATAAAATTAGTATTTACTGAAAGAAGCATTAACTCTATAGACATAAGTAAAAGTAGAATATTTTTTCTATTAATGAATATTCCTGCAATACTAATACAAAATAAGAGAGCGCTAAAAACTAAATAATGGGTCATTGTTATCATAACTCATCACCCTTTATAACTTTTAATCTTGAATCTTTATTTTCTAAAATTTGTTTACCCGGATCCTGACGGAGCGATCGCTCTCTTTGAGTTAAATTAATAGCTATTGCGGCTATTATTGCGACTAGCAAGATAAAAGCTGTAATCTCAAAGGAAAATATATATTGTGTAAATAACTTGTACCCTATTTCATAAGTATTATTTAGATTTGATGCGACATTTGTCGTAACTTCGTTACTAAAGTCATGGTAAAAGATTATCATGTAAAGCTCTGCAAACATGATAAAAGAGGTAATAACAGAAAATAATAAATATAATTTATTACTAGATTTCTTTTTCACCGGTATGTCGAGAAGCATTATCACAAAAAGAAATAAAACTAAAACTGCGCCGACATATACTAAAACTAAAACAATAGCTAAAAACTCAGCTTTTAATGTTAACCATAAAATTGCACTATTAAAGAATATAAGAACCAAAAGAAGTGCTGCATGAACAGTATTACTAACAATAACTAAACTCATTGAAGAAATTATAATTACAGAAGTAACCAAGTAGAATAATATTGTTAAAATATCCATAAATTTCCTTCTTTAAATTTTTGAAGTCAGATCAGCAGCTATCTCTTTTTCATATTTTTCACCGATCTTTAAAAGATCGCTTTTTTTCATAATATTTTCACCACGCTCTTCAAAGTGGTATTCATAAATTCTAGTTTCTACAATTGCATCAACTGGACAAGCTTCCTCACAGAAACCACAAAATATACATTTAAATAAATCAATATCATATTTAGTTGTTCTTCTGGTACCATCATTTCTTTCTTCTGTATCTATAGAAATTGCCAATGCTGGGCAAACTGCTTCACAAAGTTTGCATCCTATACATCTTTCTTCCCCATTTGGATATCTCCTTAAGGCATGAAGACCTCTAAACCTTGGCGACTGAGGTGCTTTCTCTTCAGGATAGCGTAATGTGATTTTCTTTTTAAACATATTAAGAAATGTTACTTTCATTCCAAGTAATAATTCATAAAGAAAAAAGCTTTTAAAATAATTTTTCATAATATTTTCTCTAAATAAACCAAGGCCCTAACTTTAAATATATAAATATCATTTCTACGAAGATCCAAATTATTGTAATTGGAATTAATATTTTCCATCCAAGCCGCATTATTTGATCATAGCGATACCTTGGGAAAGTTGCTCTGAACCATATAAAACAAAACATAAAAAAGAAGGTTTTTATAATAAACCAATGTATCCCATCATTGATCAGGAATAATAAAATATTATTTGTAAAGTTATTGATCTCAAAAATACCGAGACTGCTAACAGAAAATGGAGATAGCCAACCACCAAAAAATAATATTGCTGTTAATGCTGAAATTAAGATCATGTTTGCATATTCTGCTATAAAAAATATAGCAAAACCCATACCTGAATATTCGACATGGAAACCAGCAACGAGTTCTGATTCTCCTTCTGCTACATCAAATGGAGCTCTATTTGTTTCGGCGACACCTGAAATAAAATAAATCACAAATAATGGAAATAAAGGAACCCAATACCAATTAAAAATAGAACCCTTTTGACCATTAATAATATCTCCAAGATTTAAACTCCCTGAAACCATAATTACACCTACAAGTGCAAAACCCATAGCAATTTCATACGCAATGATTAGAGAAGCTGACCTCATCGCGCCGAGCAAAGCATACTTTGAGTTTGACGCCCAACCAGCAATAATAATCCCGTATATTCCTAATGAAGTCATTGCCAAAACATAAAGTAATCCAGCATTTATGTCTGATAAAACCATTACACTATCGAATGGTATTACAGCCCATGCAGCAAAAGCTACAGTAAAAGTAATGACTGGTGCTAAAAGAAATAAAAATTTATTCGAGTCTGTTGGAATTACAATTTCTTTAAAAAATAATTTTACTCCATCAGCCAAGGGTTGCATTAACCCCTTTGGGCCAACAACATTAGGTCCTAATCTAACCTGCATTGAAGCGATAATTTTTCTTTCCGCATAGGTGTAATATGCAACAATTATTAAAAGAGGAATCATAATCATCCCGATTAATATTAATGTATGTGGCAATATACTTAATTCGCTATAAGCAGTGAATATTGTATCCAAAAAGTTATTTATATAATCAAACATTTTCAATAATTATAGGTTCGTATTGCTTTCCAAGATCATAGTGTTCCTTGTTTGAATTTATAATATAAATACAATCATCTGATACATTCTCATCAATAATTAACTCAGCCAATAAAGAGTTTTCGCCTTGTTTTACAAGTACTTTATTTTTTGACATATCTATATTATTTTGTTCTAAAGTCCTTCTATTAACGCTTATAGAATTCTTACTTAAACTCACATTATTTAGTGAGGTGGCTCTTCTAACTATATTATCAATATAATAATTACTACTTCCACCTGATCTAATAAGTGAACCGTTGTGTGAATTATTTTTAATATCAATGTTTTTATATTCTAGGTTTTCAAAAGGTTTATAATCGCGTATTGATGAATCAACCTCATTTAAAATATCAATGTAATCTAAAGAATTTTCTACATTAGCACCAAAGATTGATCTTAATTTTGTTAATATTTTCCAACCTTCTTTAGAATCATGATGAGGTTGGCATGCTTGAACAAAAGACTGCCACTGTCCCTCAATGTTAATGAAAGTGCCAGGACTTTCAAAAATTGTTGCTAAAGGCAGAATTACATCGTAATAACTTTTTTCTTCTTCTGTTATAAAATTCTGAAAGCCTAAAACAAACTTAGCCTGTTCAAGTGAATTTTTTAGTTCTGAGTAATAATAGAAATCAATTAATTCTAAATTATAAATTATATAGCACTCCATATTTCCAATAATTGAATCATAAACGTTAAGTCCGTTATTCTTAATTCCTCTTAAAGCCTCTGTTTTATTTGGTAAACATCCAGTTAAATATGCCCCAGCTTCATTGCTATTATTGCCAAGATAAGCTTTATTTGATTTTGTTAATGTTGAAATTATATCTATAAGAATTTTAAAAAAAGCATAATCAGGATGATTCTTTAAGTTAGAGCCAAGGATTATTAGAGAATTCTTAGTTAAAATATCATTACTAATTTCAATAATTTTTTTGTTGGAAAGTCCCTTAAATTTTTTCTTTATACCATCAGGAATAGTAAATTTTTTCAAAGATTTATCATTTATAGTAATAATTGTTAAATACTCAACTATATCAATAAGAGTTTCAGCTAGTTGATTTGGATTTACTAAAAATGAGTTATTAATATCAAAATTATAATTATAACTGTATGAATGTATAGAATTGATTTTTGCATTTTTTAAATACGCTTTTCTTATTTTATGAGATAGTATTGGTTGTTCATATGTAATATTACTATCAATAAGTAATACAGATTCTATATTTTCAATTTCCTCAATATTTATATCTATCTTTGGAAAAATCAATTCATCCTCATATTCAAATTTATTTTGAGAAACTCTATGGTCTATATTATTTATATTAATTTCTCTAAGCCATTTCTGAAATAGATATTGTTCTTCTACTGTTGAATTTGCGCTTACAAATCCTGCAGATTTATTAAATTTCACTTTATTTATTTTTTCATAAATAATCTCAAACGCCTGCTCCCATTCAACCTCAACATGACGACCATTTATTTTAGCGATTGGTTTTTTTACTCTATCAGTATGCTCCATAGCTTCGTAAGAAAATCTGTCTCTGTCCGAAATCCAAACTTCATTAATTTTTTTATTCTCATGAGGAACTACTCGAAAAACACTATTATCTAAAACATGTAAATCCATATTGGAGCCAACGCAATCATGAGAAGATATATGTTTAACCTCTTCTAATTCCCAAGTTCTTCCTTTCATATGTGAAGGTGCTGCATTCAAAGCTCCTACTGGGCAAATATCTATCATATTGCCTGACATTGGGGAATCAATTGCTGATTTTAAGTATGTTCTAATCTCCATACCTTCACCTCTTCCAAAAGCGCCAAATTCTTTGATACCTGCTATTTCCTCTCCAAATCTTACACATCTTGTGCAGTGAATACATCTTGTCATATTGGTAGTTATCAACGGTCCTATTTTATAGTCCATTACAATTCTTTTCTCTTGCTCATACCTTGATTTAACTCTTCCATGCATTAAAGCTTGATCTTGTAGTTCACACATTCCGCCTTGGTCACATACAGGACAATCAAGAGGGTGATTTATCAGCAAAAATTCCATTGTATTTTTTTGAGAATTAGAGGCTAATTCAGATTTAGTAAAATATTCTTGATCCTCCATAGCTGGAGTTGAACATGCTGGTTGAGGTTTGTTAATTCCAACCTGTTCAACTAAACACATTCTACAGTTTGCAGCAATTGATAATTTATCATGGTAACAAAACCTTGGAATATGGATGCCATTTCTATCTGCAATTTGAATTATAGTTTCACCTTTATTAAAACTACATTCCTTATTATTTATTTTTATTTTCATTTTTGCTGCATTACAAATTCTTTATTATTAGTATAGTTATTATCTACAACTTCTTCTTGGGTTTTAATATAATTTAAAAATTCTTCTTTATAATTTTTTATAAAACTTTCTACTGGCATGGCAGCGGCATCACCCAAGGCGCAAATTGTACTTCCAGAAATCATATTTGGAATAGACTCAAGAGTTTTTAGATCTTCCAAAGTGCCATTACCTTTAAGTATTTTGTCTATAATTTTATACATCCATCCTGTACCTTCTCGACATGGTGTACACTGACCACATGATTCTGAATAATAAAATCTTGCAATTCTATGAATTACTTCAACCATATTTGTATCCTCATCCATAATAATTACTGCTCCTGAGCCAAGTAGCGAGCCAGCCTTTGTTATTGATTCATAATCCATATTTGTTTCCAGCATAATTTCTCCTGGAACAACTGGTACAGAAGAACCGCCAGGAATTACGGCTTTAATTTTCTTTCCATTTTTCATCCCCCCTGCTAAATCTAATAATTTTTTAAATGGAGTGCCTAATGGAATTTCATAATTACCAGGTTTATTAACATGTCCCGATACAGAAAAACATTTAAATCCTGGACTATCTTTTGTTCCTACAGAATTAAACCATTCGGGACCATTTTCAATAATTTTAGGGATCGAAGCTAACGTTTCTACATTATTAATAATTGTTGGGCGACCAAATAATCCTTTTACAGCAGGAAAAGGAGGTTTGAATCTTGGGAAACCTTTCTTTCCTTCTATTGATTCAAGCATGGCAGTTTCCTCGCCAACAATATAAGCACCAGCGCCTATTAAGTCATGAAGCTCAATATTAATATTGCTGTTTAATATATTCTTCCCTATAAGCTTATTATCATAAGCATCATACAATGCGGTTTTAAAAGTTGAATATACATCATCAATAAATTCACCTCTTAAATAACAATATGCAACTTCAGCGCCTATTGCATAACTAGCAATTAACATACCTTCAATAAGTGCGTGAGGATTATATCTTAAGATATCTCTATCTTTACATGTGCCAGGCTCAGATTCATCAGCATTACAAACTAAATACTTGATATCTTCTGAATCTTGATTTATAAAACTCCATTTTCTACCCGTTGGAAAACCAGCGCCACCTCTACCTCTAAGTCCAGACTTTAAAACTAATTCAATAATTTCTTTTTTACTCATTGAAGAAGAAACAATTTTTTTCCATGTAGAGTAACCGCCTTGATCGACATATGTTTCAAATGTGTTAGGTTTGTCACTTGACAAAGTTGAGTAACATAGTTCATTAATTCTTATCTTATCTTCCATCATCTAAGTCTCTTATTATTTCGTCAATTTTCTGCTTTGTTAAATTTTCATAATATTTATGATTAACTTGCATCATTGGAGCTCCCGCACAGGCAGCTAGGCACTCTCTTTCATCTTTTAAAAAGAATTTGTCAGAAGAACATCCAACTTTAATTTTAAGTTTTTTTTCAAGATAAGATAATATTTCATCAGATCCATTTAGCATGCAAGAAACATTTGTACATACCGAGATCGTGTGCTTCCCTACTTTATCTAATTCGAACATTGAGTAAAAAGCTGCTATTTCATAAACATCAATTTTTTCTACATTAAGAAATTCTGCTAAAGCATCAACATGTGCGCTCTGAATATATTTACTTTCTTTCTGAATTTGATGAAGACCATAAATTATCGCAGGTTTTTTTTCATTAGAAGGAAATTTAAGTAACCATTTATTTATTTTGTTACAAATTTCACCAGGTATATTATATGAGTTCATGTTTTCCATAAAAAAACTACCTATCAATTTCTCCAAAAACAATGTCTTGTGTTCCAATTACAGCAACAACATCAGATATCATGTGACCATTTACCATTTCATTAAGCGCAGCAAGATGAGGAAATCCAGGTGCACGTATTTTAACCCTATATGGCTTGTTCGAACCATCAGATATCAATGTGACTCCAAATTCACCCTTTGGATGCTCAACAGCACTGTAAACCTCTCCTTCAGGAAGACAATAACCTTCGGTAAAAAGTTTAAAATGATAAATCAGAGACTCCATGTCTTCATTAATTTCATCTCTGCTAGGTGCTGTTATTTTGTTATTATCCGATAAAAACTCACCATCATTATTTTTTAACCACTCAACGCATTGCTGAATAATTTTATTTGACTGTCTCATTTCTTCCATTCTAACTAGATATCTATCGTAACAATCTCCATTTGTGCCAATAGGAATATCAAATGACAGATCTTTATATACCTCATAGGGTTGTTTTTTTCTAAGGTCCCAGGCAATGCCAGATCCTCTAAGCATAGGCCCGGTAAATCCAAGTTGCAGAGCTCTTTCTTGTGAAACGATACCAATATCTACAGTTCTTTGTTTCCAAATTCTATTATCAGTAAGAAGAGTCTCATATTCGTCGATACATTTCGGAAATCTACTCGTAAAATCATCAATAAAATCTAATAAAGTTCCCTCTCTAGACTCATTTAATTTATTTATTTCTTTTTTTGATTTCCATTTTGTCTCTGTATATTTTGGCATTTCTAGAGGTAGATCTCTAGCAACTCCGCCTGGTCTATAATAAGTTGCATGCATTCTTGTTCCTGAAACCGCCTCATAACAATCCATTAAGTCTTCTCTTTCCCTGAACGCATATAAAAATACCGACATTGCTCCAATATCTAACGCATGAGCACCTAACCACATAAGATGATTTAGCACCCTTGTAATTTCATCAAACATTACTCGAATATACTTTGCTCTTATTGGAATATCTAAATCTAAAAGTTTTTCTATTGATAAAACATAAGCATGTTCATTACTCATCATAGAAACATAGTCCAATCTATCCATATAGCCTATACTTTGATTGTATGGTTTACTCTCAGCAAGTTTCTCAGTTCCTCTATGTAATAAACCAATGTGAGGATCAGCTCTAACAATTACCTCGCCTTCTAACTCTAATATTAATCTCGATACACCATGTGCTGAAGGATGTTGGGGGCCAAAATTCATTGTATAACTTTTTATTTCAGGCATTTTTATCTTCCTTATTTGATATTTCTCTAATAACTTTTGGAATTAAAACTCTTGGTTTAATTGTTACAGGCTGATAAACAACTCTTTCTTTTTCGAGGTCATAATTTACTTCAACGTTGCCAATTAGCGGAAAATCCTTTCTAAGCGGATGCCCAATAAAACCATAGTCTGTTAAAATTCTTCTTAAATCTGGATGATCAGAGAATACAATGCCAAATAAATCATAAGCTTCTCTTTCGTACCAATTTGCTGAAGACCAGATTGATGTAACGGATGGCAAAGATGGGCTTTCGTCATCATCGCAATAAAATTTAATTTTTAGTCTGACATTTGAACTTGTAGATAATAAATTATATATCGCAGCAAACCTTTTAACTGGCTGGTTATAATTAGTTTTTGTAGACTCGTAAGTGTATCTTCCACTACTATCTTTTTTTATACCTCTACTGTAGCCCTTGTTATTAGCATTTTTTGCATTCCATTCACTGACACCATAATCAGAGTAATCAACAGCGGTTATATCTATAAGTGTTTCAAACTTAATGATGCTATTACTTTGAAAAATATTCATCACTTTTAATAAATCATTGGTATTAAAAGATACAGTATCCTTGTTTTCAAATAAAAATTCGTATTCATGTAAGTTACGATCAAAAAGTTCCTTCAAAATATCATTTTGATTTAAAAATAATTGACTATTTGACTTATCTTGATTATTCATAGTGAATGCCTATTATTAAATGAGAGTTATCTTTTGATAGATTTTTTATTATGAATTTTATTTTTTAGCTGCATAATTCCATAAAGCAATGCTTCCGCTGTTGGAGGACAGCCTGGCACATAAATATCAACAGGAATTATTCTATCGCAACCTCTAACAACAGAGTATGAGTAGTGGTAATACCCTCCACCATTTGCACATGAACCCATTGATATTACCCATTTTGGATCTGCCATTTGATCATAGACTTTTCTCAAAGCCGGAGCCATTTTATTTACCAAGGTACCCGCAATAATTATTACATCTGACTGTCTAGGACTTGGTCTAAACATCATGCCATATCTATCTAGGTCATACCTTGATGCTCCAGCATGCATCATTTCAATAGCGCAACATGCTAATCCAAATGTCATTGGCCACATTGATCCGGTATTTGCCCAATTAATTAAATCTTTTGATGACGCGGTAACGTATCCATTAGTATTGCTATTTAAAGACTCTATAATATCCATAACTTAATCCCAGTTTAGGGCTCCTTTTTTCCACTCATATATAAAACCTATAACTAAAACTATCAAAAAAATACTCATTGCTATTAAACCGTTAAATCCTAGACTATCTAAAGCAACTGCCCACGGAAATAAGAATGCAATTTCTAAATCAAAAATAATAAATAGAATTGCTACTAGATAAAACCTAATATCAAATTTCATACGAGCATCACTAAAGTTTTCAAAGCCACATTCATAAGCTGAGCTCTTGGCTTTATTTTTTTCACCTTTATTTATTATTCTTGAAGCGATTATAGGTAATGCACCTATAATAATACTGACAATAATGAATAATAAAATTGGAAAATAGTTATTTAACATAATATTAATACGCCCTTGTGTCACAAAAAACAATGATATCTGAGAAATAAAAAAATATAAAATAATTTTACTTAATTTAACATAATATATTTCCATTTAGTTCTAAGTAAAATTACAACATATTATTTAAATATTACAATAGTTTAAAGTGAAAAATATTTTATGGGAGTATATACAAAGCCTATAAAGAAGCTTTTCTGGTGCCGATGGCCGGAGTCGAACCGGCACAGCTTTCGCCACTGCCCCCTCAAGACAGCGTGTCTACCAATTCCACCACATCGGCAAGTTCAAATTAATTAGTCAGGAATAACTAAATCATCTTGCGAGCTGTCTGTTGAGTTAGATTTATTATTATTATCATCTAAAACTTCATCTTCAACATCGGAAGAGTTATTTTGAATAATAACACTATCACTCTCTGAAACTTTACTTTTAGCTAAATATGCTAATGCTAAACAGTTTAAAAAAAATAGAACAACTAAAAAAGTAGTTAGTTTTGTAATGAAATTTCCAGCTCCGGATGCTCCAAAAACTGCACCAGAAGATCCACCACCAAACATTCCGCTAGCATCCCCCTTACCTTGTTGCATTAATATAAAAAATATTATCAATACTGATAAGATTACTGCAACTACTAATAAAATTGTATAAATCATATATTTTCCTTAAATTTTTAAATTACATATTGTGGTAAACTCTTTAACATCTAACGAAGCACCCCCAATCAAAACTCCATCAACATTCGGAGCAGAAAGTATATCGTTCGCATTTTTTGAATTTACACTACCTCCGTAAAGAACCATTATATCTTTTTCTTTTGCAAAAGGGTGATTTTCTGAAACATAAGTTTTGATAAATCTATGTATGTGAGAAATGTTATCTATTGTTGGAGTATTACCAGTCCCTATTGCCCATACGGGTTCATAGGCAATGATAGCTTTTTTTGAGCTAATTACAGGATAATTATCTTTACAACATAAATCTTCAAGTTGTTTTTTTAGGACATCACAGGTATTACCACTTTTTTTTGAATCTTCGTTCTCGCCAACACAAAAAATAGCTTGCAATCCATTAGAGTTATACAAATCGTTTGCTGCACTATATGTATATTGATCTGATAAATTTCTAATTTCTGAATGCCCAATTAAAATATAGTCACATCCATTATCCAAAAACATTTCACTGGTTGTTCCGCTTGTATGAGTGCTACCCCCGTCAGAATTTATTCTCTGCCCACCAACTGAAAAATTTTTCTCAACTTTATAGCTATGAACTTGACTAATATATAGATCTGGCGGAAATAAAATTATTTGATTATTAGAATTTTTATTCTTAAGAAAAAAATCAAAATAATTTTTTATAAATTCTATATTCCCATTATTTTTCCAATTCCCAGCGATAATTTTGTTCATAATAAATTCTTTAACTTATCTTCAATATAATCTTTAATTTTTTTACTCATTTCTTCAACAATTTTTTTATCTTTAGCTTCTAACATAATTCTTATACAATTTTCTGTCCCAGACTTTCTAATTATCAATCTTAATTCGTTATAAGAAAATTTATCTGAAGCCTCTTTTATTGCAATATTAATAATATTTTCTGGTAGATTTTGCTTGAAAAATATATTTGTAATTTTTTGTGGATATTTTTCCAATAGACTATTTATATTATTTTTGATAAGAATATCAGAATAAAATAAAAATTGTAATGCTGCTATAATTGAATCTCCAGAAGTTGCATGATTTAACATTAAAATATGTCCTGAGGTTTCTCCGCCTAACTCATAATCATTTTTTTTAAGCTCGTTAAGAACGTATTTATCTCCTACGTCAGTCCTTATAAATTTAATACCCACTGTTTTCAAATAATTTTCTAATGCACAATTAGTCATGGTTGTTCCAACAATTCCAGAAATTTTTTCTTGATTAATGATTTTTCCTCGAATAATCGTATACAAAATATCATCACCATCTAAAAAATTATTATTTTCATCTATAATAATAATCCTATCTCCATCTCCATCCATAGAAATTCCATACATTGAGTGATCCTTACTAATTTGATCTGGTAAATTTTTCAGATATGTTGATCCACACTTTTCATTGATATTTTTTCCATTAGGTTTGTCGTTATAACAATTTACTTGATAACCTGCTTTGATAAAAACTTCTTTTCCAACTTCATAGTTTGCACCATTAGCCAAATCTAATGTCAATCTTATATTATTATTTGTATTTTTATTTAAACTTACAGTCTTCAAACACGAGTCAATATATTCTTTTTTAATATCTTTAGATATGTCAACTAAATTACAATTGTTATTACAAATATAATTTTCATTAACTAGTTTCTCGATATAATTTTCAATGTAATTTTCATCTTCAAGGCTAATCTTATATCCATTTTTATTAAATATTTTTATTCCATTGTCTTGATATAGGTTATGTGAAGCGCTTACCACAATACCGAGATCATAATTATTTTTCCTAGTGTAAAAAGCTATTGCTGGAGTTGATATTATTCCTGCATTATGAATAATACAGTTTTCAGAGCTTAGTCCCACAGAAATTAAATCAATTATTTTGTTAGATGATTCTCTTGTATCACAGCCAAATACTATTTTTTTTCTAGAATCGTTATTAGATTTGAGAAGTGATTTGGCTATTGCTGCTCCAAGAATCAAGAAAAAATTTTCAGTCAAAGGTTCACTGCCGAATTCCCCACGAATTCCATCAGTACCAAAATACTTCTTAGACATTATTTTTTTTAGTGATTACTTGCCGGATCAGAAAAACCTGATTCTTTGATATCACTGCTGTTAGAAGAGGATTTATTATCATCATCGTTTTTGTCATCCCATCCTTTTGGTGGGCGAGGTTTTATTCCAGCCATAATATCATCAATTTGGTCTTTATCTATAGTTTCATATGTCATAAGTGCTTGTGACATAGCGTGAAGCTTATCCATATTATCTTTAATCATTTTTGTTGCTGTAGCATATGATTTATCAACTAACAGCCTAACTTCAGAATCAATATCATTTGCAGTATCGTCTGACATTGTTTTTGTTTGTGTTACAGATCTACCAAGAAAAACTTCTCCTTCTTCATCCGAATAAGACATAGGCCCCATTTTTTCAGACAAACCCCATTTAGTGACCATATTTTTAGCAATCTCTGTAGCTCTTTCGATATCATTAGACGCTCCAGTTGTTACTTTGTCTTTTCCATAAATTAACTCTTCTGCAATCCTACCTCCGTATAAGGTACAAATCTGACTTTCTAAGCGCTGCTTGTTATTGCTATATCTATCGTCTTCTGGAAGGAACATTGTAACTCCTAGAGCCCTTCCTCTAGGGATAATTGTTACTTTATGAACAGGGTCATGTTCAGGAACAAGCCTTCCAACTATTGCATGACCTGATTCATGGTAGGCTGTCAGCTCCTTTTCTTCTTCACTCATTACCATTGACTTTCTTTCTGCTCCCATCATAATTTTATCTTTAGCAAGTTCAAACTCATTCATTCCTACTTTGCTATTATTTGCTCTAGCAGAGAACAGTGCTGCTTCATTAACAAGATTAGCTAAATCTGCTCCTGAAAAACCTGGTGTTCCTCTTGCAATGATTGATGGAACGACATCATCAGCAATAGGTACTTTTCTCATATGAACTTTTAAAATTTGCTCTCTTCCTCTAATATCTGGAAGAGGAACCACAACTTGTCTATCAAATCTTCCTGGACGAAGAAGAGCGGGATCCAAAACATCGGGCCTGTTCGTTGCGGCTATAACTATAGTTCCTTCATGACCTTCAAAACCATCCATCTCAACTAATAATTGGTTTAAGGTTTGTTCTCTTTCATCATGACCTCCACCAAGACCAGCACCTCTATGTCTCCCAACAGCATCAATCTCATCAATAAATATTATACATGGTGCATGTTTTGTTGCTTGCGCAAACATATCTCTAACTCGAGATGCACCAACTCCGACAAACATCTCTACGAAATCAGATCCCGAGATGGTAAAAAATGGAACTTTTGCTTCACCAGCAATTGCTCTTGCTAACAATGTTTTACCTGTACCTGGGGAGCCAACCATTAAAACACCCTTAGGAATTTTTCCGCCTAACTTTTGAAATTTCGAAGGGTCCTTTAAAAAATCTACAAGTTCTTCTACTTCTTCTTTTGCTTCTTCGACTCCAGCTACGTCAGCAAAGGTAACTTTATTTTGATCTTCTGTCATCATCTTGGCTTTGCTCTTACCAAATGACATCGCTCCTTTACCACCAGAGCCACCTTGCATTTGTCTCATAAAAAATAACCACACTCCAATTAAGAGCAACATTGGGAACCATTGAATTAGTATCTGTAAAAACAATGATGGTTTAGCAGGAGGTTCGGTTAAAATTTCAATATTATTAACCAAAAGATCGTCTACAAGTTTTGGGTCATTTAAACCATATGTTAAAAATGTTGTGCCATTTTTATAGGTGCCCGATATTGTTTTTCCATCAGCTTCAATTAATACACTTTCAATTTGATCATTTTTTACTTGATTTATGAATTCAGAATACGAAAGATTAGTTGAGCTTTCTTGTTGCGGTACAAAGTTATTAAAGACCGACATTATTACTACAGCTATAACAATCCATACCAGCATATTTTTTAACATATCATTCATAATCTTTATCCTAAGTTATCCATTTAATCTAAGTGTTGAAGCCAACATATATATTTCCCTACTATTTGATCTTGAAGCTTTTGGTTTAATAATTCTTACCTTTTTAAAAAATTGTTTTGTTTCTTTTATATATTCGTCAGTACCTTTTCCTTGAAACAACTTTATTAGCAAATTTCCTGATTCATTTAAACTACCTAAAGCAATATCTGTCACAATTTCTGCTAAACTCAATATTGCTGGCACATCAGCACTATCTATACCACTTATATTAGGGGCAATATCTGACATTACAAGGTCAATTTTATCAAAACAACCGTTTTTTAGGTAATTTTTACCAAAATCCTCAATATCTGACTGTACAAAATTAACATTTTCAATATTTTCCATTTTTAATAGATCTACAGCGGTGATAGTTATATTTTTATGTTTTCTTGACGCGTACTGACTCCAACCTCCTGGAGAACTTCCAAGATCCAGTATTTTTGAATTTGAAGAAATCAGATCATATTTTTCATCAATTTCTTTTAATTTATATACTGCTCTTGAGCGCCAGTTTTCTTTATTTGCAAGCTTAACAAACTCGTCATTAATATGACTTTTATACCAATTATTTGTTTTTTTACCCATAGAATATATTTAATATCTCAAATTCCTTATCACCACTTGGGGTTTTTACAGAAGCTATATCTCCCACTTCCTTGCCAATTAATGAGCGAGCTACAGGAGAATTTATCGAGACCATATCACTTTTTATATCGGCCTCATCATCTCCTACAATTGTATAGGTTATTTCTTTTTCATCTTCAAAATCGTAAAGTTTTACTTTTGCACTAAATACAACTTTATTTGTAGTAATTTTTTTAGGGTCAACAATTTCCGCATTTGAAAGTTTTAATTTGATATCTTTAATTCTTCCTTCAATAAAACTTTGTTGTTCACGCGCAGCATGATATTCGGCGTTCTCTTTCAAATCGCCATGCTCTCTTGCTACAGAAATGGCATCAATAATTCTTGGTCTTTCAGTATTTGTAAGATTATTAAGTTCGTCTCTAAGCTTTTTTTCACCACTTATGGTTATAGGAAACTTATCCATAAGTTAATTATGAAGTTGATAAGATTTTTACGCAAGCTTAAAAATATCCTGTAACTTATATACATCTAAATTTTCAGAATAATCTATGGCGCTAACTAGCGCATTTGCTGCAGCGATAGTTGTCGTGTAACAAACTTTATAATTTAGTGCTTCGCGTCTAATAAGATATGAATCTTTTATAGCTTGTTTTGATTGCGTTGTATTTATGATCAAATCAATTTGATTATTTTTAATCATATCTACTATGTGAGTTCTTCCTTCTCTTACTTTATTAACTCTTTGACATTTAATTTTATTTGCTTTTAAAAAATTTTGCGTCCCATGAGTTGCTGCCAAATTAAACCCTAACTTTAAAAGTTTCTCAACAACTTGCATGATATTTTTTTTATCTTCATCTTTGACACTTATAAAGGCGGTTCCCTTTTCTGGAATAACTACATTTGTTGCTATCTGTGATTTTGCAAAAGCTTCGCCAAAATTCTTTCCAATCCCCATTACTTCTCCCGTTGATTTCATTTCTGGGCCTAATATTGGATCTACTCCCGGAAACTTTAAAAAAGGAAATACAACTTCTTTAACATAACAAAAATTATATTTAATATTTTTTGGAAGTTTTTGCTGCTTAATACTTACTCCAAGCATACATTTTGCAGCAATTTTAGCTACAGATATACCAATTGATTTTGAAACAAACGGTATTGTTCTTGATGCCCTCGGATTTACTTCTATAACAAAGATTTTATTATTTTTGATTGCAAACTGAACATTCATTAAACCTTTAACATTTAATTCATTTGCCATTTTTACTGTATTTTCTTTTATTATATTTATTTGTGATTTACTAATTGAATATGTTGGAATTGAACATGCAGAATCTCCAGAATGTACTCCAGCTTCCTCAATATGTTGCATTACTCCTGCTATAAAAACTTCACCTTCAAGATCTCTAACCGCATCAACATCAATCTCTATAGCTTCATTTAAAAATTTATCTATTAACACAGGCGCATCATTTGAAACTTTGACTGCTTCATTTATATATTTTTTCAGTTCTTCAGAGTCATATATCACTTCCATAGCTCTTCCACCTAAAACATAAGATGGCCTAACAATAATCGGATATCCAATCTTATCTGCTTCTTCTAATGCTTGTTTCTTGTTTCTTGCTGTACTATTTGCCGGCTGAAGCACATTAATTTTTTTTAAAATATTTTTAAATTTCTCTCTATCCTCTGCAGCATCTATTGATTCAGAAGAGGTCCCTATCACAGGAACTCCAAACTTAGCTAAGTCGTTAACTAATTTTAGTGGTGTTTGTCCTCCATATTGGACAATTACGCCGTCAGGTTTTTCTATATCAACTATATTTAACACACTCTCTAATGTGATTGGTTCAAAATATAATCTATCGGATGTATCAAAATCAGTGGATACAGTTTCAGGATTGCAATTTATCATTATGGTCTCGTAACCTAACTCTTGAGCTGCTTTTGACGCATGAACACAACAATAATCAAATTCAATTCCCTGTCCAATTCTATTTGGTCCACTGCCAATTACAATAATCTTTTTATTATTTGTTGGTAGTGATTCGCAAAACTGTTCATATGTAGAATACAAATATGAAGTTGTTGTTGGAAATTCAGCTGCGCATGTATCGACTCTCTTATAGACCGGCTTTATTCCGCTATTTTCTCTTTTTTTTCTGACTTTATGCTGTGTTGTGTTCATTAAAGAAGCAATTTTCAAATCTGTAAAACCCTTTTTTTTATAAAATAATAGTTCTTTTGAAGAAATATTATTTATTTTTTTATTGGCTATTTCTTTTTCTATTTCAACTAAAATTAAAATTTGATTTAGAAACCAAGGATCTATACTTGATATTTCATACACTTCATTTACTGAATAACCTTTTCGAAATGCTTCAGCAACAAAAAGGATTCTGCTTGGCCCCGGTTCTTTTAACTCATATTCAAAATTAGAAATATCTAGTTGTTTAAATCCATCAATATCATCAAGTCCATTTATATCAAGTTCTAAACTTGAAAGTGCCTTCTGTAATGATTCCTGGAAGTTTCTTCCTATAGACATAACTTCTCCAACAGATTTCATTTGTGTTGTTAGCCTATTATTTGCATCTGGAAATTTTTCAAAAGCAAATCTTGGAATCTTTGTAACTACATAATCGATAGTAGGCTCAAACGATGCTGGTGTTGCACCTCCTGTTATTTCATTGTGAAGTTCGTCGAGTGAGTATCCTACAGCAAGTTTTGCTGCTACTTTTGCTATAGGGAATCCGGTAGCTTTTGATGCTAAAGCGGAAGATCTAGATACTCTAGGATTCATTTCTATAACAACTAACTTCCCATTTTTGGGATTCACTGCAAATTGAACATTTGAACCTCCAGTATCTACTCCAATCTTTCTCAAGATTAAGATAGATGCATTTCTCATTATCTGGTACTCCTTATCTGTTAATGTTTGTGCAGGAGCAACTGTTATTGAATCACCAGTATGAACTCCCATGGGATCAAAATTTTCTATTGAGCAGATAATAATACAATTGTCTTTAGAATCTCTTACAACCTCCATTTCGTACTCTTTCCATCCCAATAAGGATTCTTCTAATAAAATTTCTGTGGTGGGAGAAACATCAAGCCCTCTTGTTGAAATTTCAACAAATTCTTCCATATTATAAGCTATACCACCACCGCTACCTCCTAAGGTAAAGGATGGTCTAATAATTACTGGAAATCCTATTTCTTTTTGCTTTTCTATTGCTTGATCAATATTGTGCACAATAAAAGATTTTGCAGAGTCTAAATTTATTTCTTTCATAGCTTGTTTAAATTGAGCTCTATCTTCGGCCAAATCAATTGCTTTTTTTGATGCACCAATCATCTCTACTTTATATTTTTTTAAAATACCTAATCTATCTAAATCTAAAGCGCAATTTAATGCAGTCTGCCCTCCCATTGTAGGCAAAATTGCATCAGGCTTTTCAATTTTTATAATTTTTTCAACAATCTTATAGTTAATAGGTTCAATATAAGTTGCGTCAGCCATTTCAGGGTCAGTCATAATTGTAGCTACATTTGAATTTACAAGAACTACTGAATAACCTTCTTCTTTTAAAGCCTTACAAGCTTGTACACCGGAATAATCGAATTCACAGGCTTGCCCAATAACTATTGGTCCTGCTCCTAAAATTAATATTTTTTTTATATCACTTCTTTTTGGCATTTCTATTCTTCTTCATAAATTTTATAAAGTCCTTAAATAAATAATTCACATCTTGAGGTCCAGGGCATGCTTCAGGATGCCCCTGAAAGCTAAATATAGGAAGTTTTTTATGTTTTATTCCCTGAATTGTATTATCAAATAAAGATCTATGTGTTATTTCGTAATTATCTGGCAAAGTTTTTTCATCAACAACAAATCCATGATTCTGGCTTGTAATCATTACTTTTCCTGTTTTTAAGTCTAAAACAGGATGATTGGCTCCATGATGGCCATATTTCATTTTTTTTGTTTTTGCACCACTTGCTAGTGAGATCAACTGATGACCTAAGCAAATTCCAAATATTGGAATTTTACTTTCAGAAAGAGATTGTATGGACTTAATTGCAAATTCACATGGTTCAGGATCTCCTGGACCATTTGATAAAAATATCCCATCAGGATTATAAGATAAAATTTCATTAGCTTTTGTTTTTGCAGGAACGACTTTTACTTCACAATTCATAGAATTTAAAATGCGTAGTATATTTTTTTTCACACCAAAATCATATGCAATTACCTTAAACTTTTTATCTTTACTCGGTAATTTTTCAGTATATTGAAATATATTTTCCTTAAAATCATATTTTTTCTTTATAGAAACTTTAGAGGCTAATTCAGTGCCGCTTACTCCTGTGTAACCAGCTAATTCTTTTTTTGCTTTATTTATATCTTTTTTGTTATGAATAATACAAGCACTCATTGCACCTTTATTTCTTATCAAAGATGCAATATATCTTGTATCTAATTCTGCAATGCAAACAATTTTCTTAGTTTTTAAATAAGTTGAAAAATCCTCTGTCGATCTCCAGTTTGATGGATCGGTTGGAATTTCACTTAAGACTAATCCACTAACATAAGATGAATTCGACTCTTGATCTTCTTGATTAACTCCAACATTTCCGATATGTGGATAGGTAAATGTAATGATTTGATTTTTGTAAGACGGGTCAGAAATAACTTCTTGGTATCCAGTCATTGCAGTATTAAATACTATTTCGCCAAAAGAGTCTTTTTTGTATCCTACAGATTTACCATAAAATATTTTTTCGTTTTCTAAGATTAAAATTGCCTGTTGCAAAAGTTTTTCCTATTTATCATTTTATTAATACACTTAACGTTTATAAAGAAAGTGCATCGCCCATATCATACAAACCGTCTTTTTTACTTGAAATCCATTTGACAGCTAAAATTGCGCCCTCAGCAAAAATTTTTCTATCAAAACTTTTATGATTAATTTCTATTGACTCATTCTCTAAAGTATATTTAATCATATGATCACCTACTACATTACCAACTCTTAAACAATGATGATTAATATCTTTTTTACCTGATAAATTATTTTTTATTACCTTTTCAAATGCCAGTGAGGTTCCAGATGGCATATCAACTTTATGTTTATGATGATGCTCAATTATATCTATATCAGAATGATCTCCTATTGAAGAAGTTATTTTTTCAACAAGTTTTAAACACAAGTTTATCCCGATACTCATGTTAGAAGCTTTTAAAATAGATATTTTTTTACTTGCTGACTCTATTTCTTTTACTTGAGCATCTGATAATCCTGTTGTTCCTATAACTAATTTCTTATTTTGTTTTACACATTCTTCAAGAATTTTCATAGTGTATTCGGGTCTCGTAAAATCAACACAAACATCACAACTTTTAATTGCAAATTCAAGATCTGAAGTAACAATTTTTTCGTCAAAACTTAATGATGTCTTATTGAAATTTGTTTTATCTCTGACTGTTCCAGATGATAATGTTATATTAGTATTATCTAATAATACGAGATTTGCTATCTCCATTCCCATTTTTCCTGTAATTCCAGGTACGCAGACGCTTATTGGCATTGTAAGTTTTTTAAGATGTTAAAATTACATTATATTAACATAGAGTTTGGTTAGCACTAAAAGAAAATTTCTATTTAAAGAAATTTTTTAACCCGTCAATCCAGGATTCTGATTTTGGGCTATGTTTTTTATTACTATTTTTCAGCTTCTCTTCAAACTGTAAT
This sequence comes from Gammaproteobacteria bacterium, assembly GCA_002705445.1. GTDB lineage: Bacteria > Pseudomonadota > Gammaproteobacteria > Poriferisulfidales. Next base: position 42,295 of record PAGR01000001.1, read on the forward strand.
AGTATATTTTTTTGTTCATTAGATAAGTTAACGGGTGTTTCAATTTGAACAGAACACATAAGATCTCCAATATTGCCTCCTCTAACTGATTTTATTCCTTTTCCTCTCAATCTAAAATATTTTCCAGTTTGAGTGCCTGGAGGAATATCAATTGAAACTTTATTATTACTAAGAGTTGGGATTTCAATTTCAGCGCCTAGAGTAGCTTCTGCAAAAGAAATTGGTACATTGCAATATAAATTATTACCGTCTCTTTCAAATATCGAATGTTTTTCCAAAACGACTCTTATAAAAAGATCTCCCGGCGGCCCTTGATTAATACCAGCCTCACCTTTGCCAGAAAGACGGACGCGATCACCGTTGTCAACACCAGCGGGTATTGAAACTGATATTTCTTTATCTTCATTTTTTGTTCTGAATTTTACAACTTTTTCAATTCCAAAGGCTGCTTCTTCAAGAGTTAACTGAAGATGGTACTCTAAATCAGCACCTTTATATGCTCGATTTGGGTTTCTGGCTCGACCACCACCAAAAATATCTCCAAAGAGATCCTCGAAGACATCTTCAAATCCGGAAGCATTAAAACCTCCTTGAGAGCGGCCACCAAAACCACCACCGAAACCACCACCAAAATCTGTAGTTCCATACTGGTCATACATAGATTTCTTTTGGGGATCCGAAAGAACATCATAGGCTTCTTTGGCTTCCTTAAATTTTGTTTCAGCAGATTTATCGTTGCCAGTTCTGTCAGGATGAAATTTCATAGCTTTTTTTTTAAAAGCCTTTTTAATTTCATCATCAGATGCACCTTTACTAAGACCTAGAATCTCATAGTAATCCATATCGCTAGTTACGCTCGTTAATTATTTCTTGTCGTTATTAACTTCCTTGTATTCTGCATCAACAACTTCTGCGTCATTTTCAGAGTTTGCATTTGATCCGTCTGCAGAAGATTCAGTATTTTCTTGAGCTTTTGCAGCTTGCTCAGCATACATCATCTCAGCCATTTTTGCCGAAGCCTCGGAAAGATCTTTTATACATTTCTCAATAGAGTCTTTATCTTCAGTTTTCAACGCCTCTACAAGAGCTTCATTTTTCTCTTTTATATTTTTTTGATCGTCTTCTGTAACTTTTTCTCCAAGCTCTTCAAGTGATTTATTTGTTGCATGAACTAAAGCATCACCCTGATTTTTTAGCGCAACTAATTCCTGGAATTTCTTATCTTCTTCGGCATGGAGTTCAGCATCTTTAACCATTTTTTCGATTTCTTCTTCAGATAATCCACTAGACGATTTGATGATTATAGATTGTTCTTTATTTGTAGCTTTGTCTTTTGCCGAAACGTTTAAGATTCCATTTGCATCAATATCAAATGTCACTTCAATTTGCGGCATGCCTCTTGGAGCAGGAGGTATATCTGAAAGATTAAATTGACCTAATGATTTATTTCCAGAGGCAACATCTCTTTCTCCTTGAAGCACATGGACAGTAACAGCAGTTTGATTATCGTCAGCTGTAGAAAATGTTTGATTTTGTTTTGTTGGAATAGTTGAATTTTTCTCTATAAGTTTTGTCATTACTCCACCCATAGTCTCTATTCCCAAAGATAATGGAGTTACATCTAATAATAAAACGTCAGTTACATCACCAGCTAAAACTCCACCTTGAATTGCCGCTCCTGCTGCAACAGCTTCATCTGGATTAACATCTTTTCTAGGTTCTTTTCCAAAATAATCTTTAACGATTTTTTGAACTAAAGGCATTCTTGTTTGTCCACCGACCAATAAAACATCATTAATATCGTTTTTTGATAATTTAGCGTCTTTTAATGCAGTCTCACAAGGAGTTATAGTTCTCTTGACTAGACCCTCAACCATTGACTCAAAAAGTGCTCTTGTAATTTTCATATTCAAATGCTTAGGGCCGCTTGCATCAGCAGTAATATATGGGATATTAATGTCAGCCTGCTGTCCATTTGATAGTTCTATTTTTGCTTTTTCAGCAGCATCCTTAAGTCTTTGTAATGCAAGTGGATCAGATTTTAAATCAAAACTTTGTTCTTTCTTAAATTCTTCAACAATATGGTCTATTAATTTTGAATCAAAGTCCTCTCCGCCAAGCTGAGTGTCACCATTTGTAGATAATACCTCTATTTGATTTTCACCATCTATATCTGAAATATCGATGATAGACACATCGAAAGTACCTCCACCTAAATCGTAGACAGCAATCTTTTTATCTCCTTTCTTTTGATCAAGGCCATAGGCAACAGCTGCTGCTGTCGGCTCATTAATAATTCTTTGCACGTTAAGACCGGCAATTTTTCCTGCGTCTTTTGTGGCTTGTCTCTGTGAGTCGTTAAAATATGCAGGCACGGTAATTACAGCATCAGTCACCTCTGTACCTAAATAATCTTCCGCTGTTTTTTTCATTTTCATTAAGACCTTCGCAGATATTTCTGGCAAAGCCATCTTTTTATCATCAATTTGAACCCAAACGTCTCCATTGCTTGCTTCAACAATGTTATATGGCAAGATGGATTTATCTTTTTGAACTTCTTTATCAGAGTATTTTCTTCCAATAAAACGCTTTATTGCGTAAACAGTTTTTTCAGGATTAGTTACAGATTGTCTTTTTGCTGATTGTCCAACTAATGTTTCTGCGTCAGTAAATGCAACAACGGAGGGTGTTGTTCTATCACCTTCACTATTTTCAATAATTTTTGGCCTATCACCTTCCATGACAGATACACATGAATTTGTAGTTCCTAAGTCAATTCCTATAATTTTACCCATTTTAAACCTCATAATTAGTTAATATCTTTAATATCATATATATGTGGACGGATTTGAATAATTCAAGAAATTATTTACTTTTTTTTGAAACTATCACTAAAGCTGGTCTGAGTAATTTAGACTTTAATTTATATCCTTTTTGCATTACCTCTAAAACTTTATTCTCATCAGCTTCCGATTCTTTAGTTGCCATAGCTTGATGGGATTCTGGATCAAAATCATCATTTAGGGGGTATATTTCCTCGATTCCAAGTTTTTCAAAAACCTCTTTTGTAGTTTTTAGCAGTAAACTATTGCCTTCTATTAAGCTCTCTAATTTTAGATTTGGATCCTCTGATAAATTGTTTGCCGCTTCAAGACTATCCATAATCATAAGTAATTCTGATGATAGTTTTTCTGTTGAATATAATTGAGCTTGTTGAATTTGCTTTAAAGTTCTTTTTTGAAGATTATCGTTTTCAGCTTTCGATCTTAAAAGCAAATCGTTTAATTTTACGTTTTCCCTAGTCAATGATTCGAGAGCATCTTCAGCTTCAGATACAGATTCTGATTTTTCATTATCCTCTATATTGCTTTCATGATGCTCTTCAGCATTATTTTTAGAATTTTCTATGTTCTCTTGGTTTTCTTGATTTTCTTTACTCTCTTTATTTTTCATATGGTCCTAATTATAAAAATTATATAGTAAATATATATATGTGGATTATTCGGAGGATTTCAAGGCTTCAGTTAATAATTTAGCTGTAATATCAACAATAGGAATAACTCTATCGTATGCCATTCTCTTTGGCCCAATTACACCAAGAACACCAACAACATCATTATCAAATTCATAAGGTGCACTTATAACACTGCAGTCATCGAGAACGTTGTATCCTGATTCGGCGCCAATAAAAATTTTTACTCCATCTGATGCTATACTTTTATCTAATAAATGTAGAATATTATTTTTTTCACTAAAAGCATCAAATAAGGTTTTAAGTTTCTCAATATCTGATAATTCTTTACAGTTCATCAATCTTGTTTGCCCGCTTACAAAAAGATCATCATTTTTTTTACTATCCTCGGTATCTAAAAAAAGCTTTTGTCCAAAAGTTATTGCTGACGACATTATACTATTCATATCTTTTCTCATGTCCTCGAGCTCATTAAGCAATATTTTTCTAATATGATGAATTGATTGACCAGAGATTATTGTATTCAAATAGTTTGAAGCTTCTTGCAATTCAGATAAGGTGTAGTTCTTATCAAGGTCAATAATTTTATTTTCAACATCGTTGTTTTTATTAATTAGTATGGCTAATATTTTATTATCATTTAACTTTAAAAAATCAATTTGCTTCAGCTCAATATTTTTATGAGTGGGTAAAGAAATTATGCCAGCTAATCCTGTGATATTTGATAAAATCTCATTTGTATTTTTTATTATATTTTTTCTCTCTATATTCTTTGTTAAATTTGATTTTAATTTCTTAATTAAGTTATTGTTAACAGGTTGAACCTTGATCATTTTATCAACAAACATTCTGTAAGCTAATTCTGTTGGTACTCTCCCAGCAGATTTGTGTGGAGAATATATGTAACCTAAATCCTCTAAATCTACAAATACATTTCTTATTGTTGCCGAACTAATCCCTATATCTGAGGTTTTTGATAGTTTTGTAGAACCAACGGGTTGGCCGTCAGAAATGAAGCTTTCTATAAGCGCTTTTAATAGTAACTCTTGTCTGGTATTTAAGTTTTCCATGTAAGATTATTAGTTTTTTAATAATATAATATTATAAAATATATTATAATAATTTACATATAATGTTATATATATATAAGTAAATAGGGGGCTTAATGTCAATATTTAAAAAAATTGCGATTATTTCAAAAAAAGATGATGAAAGCGTTAAAGATAGCCTAGACACTGTAATAAAATATCTAGACAAGAAAAAAATTCAGTATTTTTTTGATGAAAATTCAAGCATTTTACTAAAAAAAAATAATTATTCGTCAATTGAAGATATAAAAAATAATTGTGACATAGCTTTTATTATAGGTGGTGATGGAACACTATTACGTTCTGCACAAGAATTATCAAAAGCAAATATACCTATTTGTGGAATCAATAGGGGAAGATTAGGTTTTTTAGTAGATATATCTCCTAATCATATAGAAGAAAATTTAAACAGTATTTTTTCTGATGAATATTCCGTTGATGAAAGAATCTCCTTAACAGGGTCAGTGATAAGAGACGGAAATGAAATTTCAAAAAATATATCATTCAATGACGTTGTTATTCATAGCAAAGATGCGGTTAGAATGATTGAAATGGATACAACGTTAAATGGCAAGAATTTATATACAGTAAATGCTGATGGCTTAGTCATATCAACCCCAACTGGATCTACAGCTTATTCCTTATCTAGTGGAGGGCCAATTTTGGAACCAACTATGGATGCATTAGTTATAGTTCCCATTTGCCCACATTTATTAAGTAATAGACCTTTTGTAATTGACATGAATAGTATAATTGAAATTAAACTTTCCGAAAAATCAAACATGAATGCAAGTGTCACATTTGATGGGCAAATTAATGTTCCTATTCAAGCTAACGATATAATAAAAATTAGCAAGGGCGAAATTTCTTTAAAATTAATACAACCTCCAGGTATAGATTTCCTTTCCATTTTAAGGGAAAAATTAGGATGGGGATATAAACCTTAAGCTATTTATGTTATCAAGCATTTATATCAAAAATTTTGCAATTATTGATGAAATAGAAATAGATTTTCATGAAAATATGTCTGTTTTAACTGGAGAAACAGGTGCTGGAAAATCAATATTAATTGATGCTATAAATGTTGTTTTAGGCAATAAAAAAACAAGTAAAATTTCAAGAAATGAAAATTTAGATACTGAAATAGTATGTCATTTTAATCTATCNAATAATAATATTTTACAAACCCTTGAAGAAAANGATCTGCTAGACGAAAACAGTTGTATTTTTAGGAGAAAAATAAATACAAAAAATATTTCAAAGATTTATATAAATGATAAACCAGTAACTTCTAGTACAGCAAAATTTATAGGAAATTTAATAATTGATATACATGGCCAACACGAAAATCAACTAATACTTTCCAGTGAAGAACAAAGAAACCGATTAGATAACTTTACAAATTTAAATAATAATAAAAAAGATATAAAAAATGTGTTNCTAGAAATTAATAATATAAAAAAAACACTTTCTGAGAAAACTTTATCAGCTGAACAGTATGAAGAGAAAGTTTCTTTATTAGAATATGAAATTAATGAACTTGAAAAAGAAGCCCTAGATCCAGATGATTATGAAAAAATATATCAAGAATATAAAATGCTAAGTAATGCAGATATCTTAATAAAAAAAATTAACGAATGTAAAAATCTTATTGAAAATGAAAATAATATAGGTATTAATTCGTTCCTTTCAAATTTAAACAAAAGCCTAGAAGATATAAAGAGTATTGATGGAGATACAAATAACATACTTGACACGAACATTAATATTCAAGAGCAAGTAAGAGATTTGTCTAAAATGTTAGAGAAATACGAAAATTCTATAAGTATTGATAATGAGAAATTAACTTTTCTAAATGAAAAAATATTATCCATGAACAATCTTTCAAGAAAGTATAAGACAAGTGAGAATGGTCTAATAAATATTTTATATGCCAAGCAAGATATGCTTAATAATTTAAAAATTAATAGAGATAATATTGATGAGAAACATAAAAAAATTGAGGAAAATATTCGTTATTATCATAAAATTGCAAAAGAAATATCAAATAAAAGAAAAAAAGAAGCATTGGTGTTAGAAAAAAAAATTAGCACACAGTTGAAAGAACTTGGCATGTCTGAATGTCAATTTAAAATTAATATTACATCAGATAATTCTTTAATTAGTAAAAACGGATATGATAAAGTCACTTTTTTAATAAAAACAAACAAAAAATCAAAACTACTTCCGTTAAGCGAAATAGCTTCTGGTGGAGAATTATCAAGATTAAGTCTTGTTATTCAACTAGAAACAAGATCAAATAATGATTGCGAAACCATGATTTTTGATGAAATTGATACTGGTATTGGTGGGGCTACTTCAGAAGTGCTTGGAAATCACCTATTAAGACTATCAGAAAGTACTCAAGTCTTATGCGTAACTCATTTAGCTCAAGTTGCTGCAAAATCAAAACACCATTATCTTGTGTCTAAAGATAAAAATTTATCTTCAACAAAACTTACCTACTTAGATAGTGATATGAAAGTAAACGAATTAGCCAGAATGATTGGCGGTATTAAATTAACTGATAAAACTATACAATTCGCTAAAGAACTTATCGACTAAAAAAACTTTTTTTAAACTTTATTCTTTTTTATCTTCTTTATTTAAACGTTTAAATTCTATTACAGTCATAATAGCTCCAGCAATGGCTAATGCAAAGCAAAATAACCCGGTAAAGAATATTATAGGATCATCCATAATTAATTTTTTCTAGCAATTATTTTAAAATAAATAGCAAAAGCTAAAATTGATGGAATCCAAGTTGCAGTGAATAATGCCTCTTGCTTTGTATCAACGCCTTGAAACCAAAGAAAAGCAGTGGTTATAAATGCAACCGCAACTGAAAGTAAAATACATATATCCGATATTTTCATCATAATAAAAACCTCTTTAAATTATTAATCTTCATTCCAAAAAGCCCATGAACCTATCAGTAGGAAAATTACTGCTAAAGAAGCATGCGCTCTAAGACTTGTTTCCTGTGGTAGCTCTAATAAAAACGGAACAACATTAATCATACCAAGTATAAGCCAAATTAACGATAAGGATCCTAAGAAAAGAGCTACTTTTCCAATTTTTCTTTTCATAAAGCAATTATTGTAACATTTATATTTGAAAATAGAATTTCTATTCTTCGTCTATGAATTCACCGTATAGGATCATGCTATGATCTAATATTTTGAATTTATACTTTTTTGCTAATTCTTTTTGCCTATTTTCTATAATCTCATCATAAAACTCAACAACTTTTCCAGTTTTTAATGAAACCATATGATCGTGATGATCACCGTGATTAAGTTCAAAAACTGCCTGGCTGTTACTATCTGAATCAAAATGATGTCTGATTACTATTTTTGCAGCCTCAAACTGAGTAAGCACCCTATATACAGTAGCCAANCTTATAACTTCACCATCTTGAATTAATTCTTTNTATATGTCTTCAGCTGACATATGATGATTTTCAGAATTCTCTAATTTTCTCAATATTTTCACTCTTGGGAGTGTAACTTTTAAGCCAGCATTTTTTAATTCTATATTACTCATAATTACTATATTATCCTTATTTAAAAGAACAATATACTAAAAAAAGTGAAAAAAATTAAATTATCAATAATACTGCTATTTGCTACCTTTTTAGTTAGTTGTCAGCTATTACCAGAAAATGCGCAACTAAGAAGTTACAGGGTTTTAGTTCANCAAGGAAATGTTATAGAAGAAAATAAGGTAGATTTACTCAGAATAAATATGACAAAAGAGCAAGTGATTTTTCTTTTGGGAGAGCCGGTATTAAATAATATTTTTAATACAAATAGATGGGATTACGTATACTTTAGAAAAAGGGAACCTGAAGAAACAAAGCTTAATATGATNAGTATTTTTTTTGATAAAGATGTTGTAGTTAGCATGAAAAGAATTACAAAAAATAATGAAGGTTTATTCGAGATAAATAATAAAAGTAAAGATTTACCAGAATTCACTAATGAAAATGAAATTGCTTCAATAGAAAGTAATATCTTTGATGATATTGAACTACAAGGCACTACTGAAAATAAAATAAATATTGAGGATGGTGTTCAAAAAACAAATAAAGATAATTTGCAAAAAAAAATCAAAGAAAATGATGAAATTGTCAAAAATTTAGAAGAAAGTGATACNCAATCAAAAGAAAATAATGAAAAAGTNGTTAGTTCATCAGAAAACTATGAAGTTAATTTGAGAAAAAATGATTATGAGGTTGTTGAATCATTAATTTATGAGTGGAAAGATTCATGGGAAAAAAAAGATATAACGCGTTACTTAGCATATTATATTGATGAATATACATCTGAATATTTTAATAATCATAATTTATGGAAGNAAGACAGAACGTATCGTATAAACAATAAGTCAAATATAAATATTGAAATTACGGATTTAGAAATTGAATTTAATCTTGATGAAAATGAATTAGCATATGCTACCTTTAAACAAAAATATAGATCTNATGAATACACTGATATTGTTTTTAAGAAAATAACTTGGATTAAAACGAATACTAATTGGAAAATTATTAGTGAAATAGTAACTAATAATAACGTTTATTGATTTTTATGAAAATTACGCTTTCTTTTATCATTTGGATTTATCATTATGTCATCTAGAATCTCTATACGGTCACTCTGTTTAATTAGATAACTCATATTTATTATTTCCCCGTAGCATCCAAAATTTTTGTTTCGTAAAAATTCTTTGGAAAATACTGATTTCTTAATTAAATCATCTAACAGGTCATTTAAAGTTAGGCCTTTAATATACTTAACATTAGAACTAACTATTTTATTATTGGCGCTAATATAAATAACCTCAACAAAGCTGTCACTTTTCATAATGTTTCTTTGACTCTGCTACAAAGGATCTTACAAGAATATCTGAAATCTTCTCTATAGACTTACCAAAAGCGTAATCTAGTAATTTATTTTTTACTTCATATTTTAGCGATAACACTATTANGGTTTTATTATCAACCTCTTTAAATTCCCACTTTCCATCAAGATATTTAAATGGTCCATCCACTAGTTTCATCTCTATAAATTCATTATTTTTTATTATATTTTTTGTCGTAAAAGATGTTTTAATGCCTTTAATATTAAAATCTAGCTTAGCTTCCATTTGATTATTTTGTTCTGATAATATTTTTGAATCTACGCAGTATGGTACAAAATTTTTATATAAATTTACATTATTGACTAAATCAAAAACTTTATTTTTTTTTTCAAATATTATTGCTTCTTTTTTAATTTCCATATTTTGAGTTATAAGAAAAAATTTATATTAAATCCTAAAGCGTTTAACATCACNAAAATTACAGCTATTGGTGCTATCACTCTTGCAGAAAAATACCAAATAAGTTTTATAATCTTTGATTTAATTTTTAGCTCGCTATCTATANGCTCTTTAGAAATTAACCATCCTACAAATATTGTTATCAATATTCCCCCCATTGGAAGAAGAATATTTGAAGTTAAATAATCTAACATCTCAAATATTGTCATGTTAAATATCTTTATGTCTTTTCCTATATTAAAAGAAACAATTGTTCCAATTCCTAAAAACCAAGCAAAACTTGTNGCTATNGTTGCAGCTTTTATTCTTGTTACATTATATTTTTCTATTAACCATATTATCATTGGCTCTATTAATGAAATTGATGATGTCCATGCAGCAAAAATTAATAAAATAAAAAAAATAGTNCCAAATAGTTGGCCTCCTGGCATGGATGCAAATGCAACTGTCAAAGTCTGAAAAATTAATCCAGGTCCTTGCGACATTTCTAAACCACTTGAAATAACGATAGGAAATATTGCAAGCCCTGCAAGCAAAGCAACTGTTGTGTCAAGTAAGGCTACAATTACACAAGTCTGTGGAATTGATATATCGCTTGATAAGTATGAGCCATATACCATCAATGCCCCCATACCTAAGCTTAAGCTAAAAAATGCTTGACCCATTGCAATCAGTACCGACTTCCAAGTAATNTGACTAAAATCAGGATACAGCATGAACCTCAAACCATCATAAAATTCGCCCTCAATAGCAGAGAAAATAACAAGCGCCAAGAGAAGAACTAATAAGGCAGGCATTAATCTTACAACTGCACTCTCTAACCCAGATTTTACTCCCTTTGCTACAACAATAGCTGTAATAATAATGAAAATTGTATGCCAAGCTAATAATCTTTCTGGATCTGATACTAAGCTTTCAAACATTGCTGCTGCTCCCGTGGCATCAATATTGTTTAAATTTCCAAAAGCAGTCCTTACAGAATAGGCCATTGTCCAACCAGNTATCACTGCATAATAAGATAAAATTAAAATTCCTGATAAGATACCCATAAAACCTATAATTCGCCAATTTTTTGACCTTTTTTCTTTATCAGAAATATACTTGATTGATGCTATAGGATTTAATCTGCCTCTTTTACCTAAATATACTTCTGCTAACATTATTGGAATTCCAATAAANATTACACATAGAATATATATTATTACAAATGCTCCTCCTCCGTTCTCTCCAGTAATGTATGGGAATTTCCAAATATTACCTAATCCAACAGCTGACCCAGTTGCAGCTAAAATAAAAGCTGTTCTTGAAGACCATTCACCATGTGAGGAAGTTCTATTTATTGCCATTAGTAGCTAGTGTTTATTATGTTAATATTATTAATATTATGGGACAAAGNACTAAAAATACAGAAAATATTATCGCTGTCAACAAAAAAGCGACTTATGACTATTATATTCTTGAAAAAATAGAGGCTGGTATCGTGCTTGAAGGTTGGGAGGTAAAAGGAATTAGAGATTTAAAAGTACAATTAAAAGAAGCTTATGTAAAAATTAATAAAGGGGACATAATATTGATAGGTTCAAATATAACTCCTCCATCATATATAAATAGTGATACAAATAAAAATCCATCAAGGACAAGAAAATTATTACTAAATCAAAAAGAGATAAATATCTTAATTGGAAAAGTTCAAAAGGATGGNTTGACTTTAATACCACTTTCTCTTTATTGGAAAAATAATAAAGTAAAGCTAAAATTAGGCATTGCTAAAGGTAAAAAGAAGTTCGACAAANGGCAATCAGAAAAGAAAAAAGATTGGGCAATTGAAAAAAATCGTTTAGCTAAAACTAAATTAAAAAATACTTAAATNAATCTCTATTGCAAGAAAAAACTTCTTGCTCCATATTCAATCCAGCTGCTTTTACGCCCTCAACACACTCATCGTAACTACTAAATTCACCAATTATACCACTGTCCGAAGTGGCAACCCAGTTAGCTGCATCTTCACTATATTTTAAGTATCCCCAAAAACCTACTATTAACACTATTATTAATNCAAATATTTTGTCCATCCCAATTTCCACCCTTTAGTTATTTTATTAATANTTANATTATATCAAAACTTTNAAATATTCCAAATACATCTACCGCTTGAAGTCTCATTTATTTTTTCACAAAATTCTCTATGCTCTCTTAATTCAACTTCATTAGCCTTAATAACAGGAGCGTCACCTTTATTATTTTTATTTACCAACACATCTTTTGTCGCTTCACTTTTTTCTAGATCAAAAGATGTTTGTCCTCCAGTCAATAGCAAATAAACATCGGCTAAAATTTTTGCATCTAGTAACGCACCATGAAAATCCCTAGACGAATTATCGACTCCATATCTCTTACATAAAGCATCAAGGCTATTTTTTTGGCCAGGNTGAAGTTTTCTAGCAAAAACTAGCGTATCAAATATTTTACAGATATCTATTATATCTAATTTATGGTTTGCTTTTTTAAACTCATATTCTAAAAAGCCAATATCAAATGGTGCATTATGTATTATTAATTCTGAATCACTAATAAAATNAAGTAAGTCATTTTTTATATCACAAAAAAGTGGTTTATCTTTTAGAAATTCATTGGTAATTCCATGAACACTAATTGCNCCTTGATCAATTTCTCTCATTGGATTTAAATATTGATGGAATTTATTACCTGTAAATTTTCTATCAACAAGTTCTATGCAACCAATTTCGATTATTTTGTGATTTCTTGTAACATCAAGGCCCGTTGTTTCTGTATCAAGAATAATTTGTCTATTCATNCAGGTTTTCCTCCTTTAGAGGATATTGCAAAGTTTGCAAGATCATCTGCCATTTCATTACCAGGATTACCACTATGTCCCTTAACCCAATTCCATTTAATTGAATGCTTCGAATTTAATTCATCAATAGCTTTCCACAAATCAACATTCTTAACATTTTTATTNCCAGAAGTTTTCCAATTATTTTTTTTCCAAGAATGTATCCANGTATTAATTCCATTCATTAAGTATTTTGAGTCTGTATAAATAATTATATCTGATTCTTCTTTAACTAGCTTGATTGCCTCAATAGCAGCAACTATTTCCATTCTATTATTTGTTGTGTTTTCTTGATAACCATATATTTTATTTGTTTCGTCGGTAAATTCTAAAATAGCGCCCCAACCTCCTTCACCCGGATTCCCCTTACATGCACCATCAGTATATATAACTACATTATTTTTCATAATTATTATGAATCACTGGTTTTGAAAATTTTCCTAATACAATATTATTTTTTTTATGCCAATTTTTTAAAGATATAAATTTATAAGTTTTCTTTTTAATATACATTATATANGTGTTTCCAAAGAAATTNGCCTTAGAAAATATAGAATTATTTAGAAAACTTAGATATTTTAATATTTTCTTATTTTTGAAAGGAGGTATTTTGTTAATATTTAGTATTTTATAAATTTCGTATGAAAATAGTTTTGCCCAGTCTTCTAATCTACTTATGCTTATATAACTTTTATTTTTAAAGATCGTATCTATANGAAATATATTTATAAGGCCNATAAAACTCATTTTATTAAAACTTACCAAAATTATTTCCCCATCTTCGGTTAATACTCTATCTATTTCCCTAAATNCAGCATGAGGGTTTTTATTAGTCTCTAAAGAGTGAATTAAAACAANACAATCTACTGATGATTCTTTCAGTGGTAATTTTTGGATTTCTGCTTTGATATCACAATTGCTTGACGAAGAGATATAGAAACTTCTAAAACTAAGGTTATCATGCATAATTTCCTTAACAATATTACTTGGGCCTATATATAGGATATCGCTATTTAGCTTATCTTTAATTATTTTATTTACAGAGCAAGTTACTAAATTCCCATTAATTTTTCCTGCTTCTGTTTCATACCATTTGTTAATTTCTTCANTACTAAAATTCATATTTAATTTATAATTTGTGGAACAGATTTAAGAAGATTACTTGTATATTCATTTTTTGTATTTTTTATTATATCAGACGTTTTTCCACTCTCAACTATCTTTCCTTTATACATTACAGATATTGTGTCTGATATATTTGAAATTAATTTAATATCATGTGAGATAAATAAATATGATATTTGAATTCTATTTTGAATATCCATTAATAAATCTAAAACTTGCTTTTGTACTGTTACATCTAATGAACTTGTAGGCTCATCACAAACTAATAATTTAGGTTCAAGAACCAAAACTCTTGCTATTGCTATTCTTTGTCTTTGACCTCCTGAAAACTCATGAGGATATTTATTTAATGANTCGTAATTAAGACCAACATTTATCATAACGTTCTTAATAATACTATCTGATTCGTTTTTATCTAATTCGGGTTTTAAAAAACATAAACCCTCCCTGATAATGTTACCTACACGCATCCTTGGGTTTAATGATGAAAAAGGATCTTGAAATATCATTTGATAATATTTTCTAAAATCTTGTTTGCTAGAGCCACGTAAAGAAGTAATATCTTGGTTTANNATCTTAATACTTCCTGAGGTTATATGCGTAAGGCCCATAATAGCTTTTGCAATTGTTGTTTTTCCAGAACCTGACTCGCCAACAATCGAATGAATAGATCCAGACTTTATTGAAAAACTTATATCATCAACAGCTTTTACNAAATATTTTTCNTTAGANAAAAATGAATTTTTTTCTTTATAATATACTTTAAGATTTTCAATATTTAATATATCTTTATTATCAGAAGAATACTTCTCATTAAATTTTCTACTATAACAAGACGATTCAAGCAAAGACCTGCTATACTGGTTTTTTGGTTTTTGAAANAATATGTTACTTTCATTATTTTCAAGAATTTTCCCATTTTTCATTACAATGATTCTATCTGATATTTGTGATGCAACTGCAAGGTCATGGGTTATAAATAATATAGCCATATTTAATTTATTTTTTAGCTCAAGAAGTAAATCTAAAACCTGCTTTTGAATTGTNACATCTAGTGATGTTGTTGGCTCATCGGCAATTAATAATTTTGGCTTTGATGCAATTGCCATAGCAATCATTACTCTTTGCTTCATTCCTCCTGACAATTGATGAGGATATAAATTAATAACACGACTTGCATCTTTTATACCAACAGATANTAAATTATTTATAATTTCTGTATCAATATCAGAATTTTTTTTATTTTCGTATGACTCTCTTAGCTGGTCTTTGATACTCATCACTGGATTTAAAGATCTCATTGGCTCCTGAAATATCATAGATATATCATTTCTTCTTATTTGTCTCATTTCNTTTTCTTCTAATTGAAGGAGATCTTTTTTTAAAAATACCACCTCTCCACTTGTTATTTTGCAGGATTTTTCCAACAATCTTATTATTGATAATGCTGTTAAAGATTTTCCACTTCCAGACTCCCCAATTAAAGAGACAACTTCAGACTCCTTTATATTAAAACTTATATCTTTCAATACTTCTTCATCTTTATTAGATTTTATTTTTAAACATAAGTTTTTAAGTTCAAGTAAATTATTCATAATTTTTACTCGCCCTAGGATCAAATGCTTCCCTAACAGCATCTGAAAATAAATTTGCAAATAAAACCANAACAAACATAAATAGGAATGCGGAAAATAAAGACCACCATACTATGGGTTCTCTNGACATCTCTAATCTTGCGGCATTTATCATGTTGCCCCAACTATATGTAGTTGGGTCTACTCCAATATTTACGTATGATAATACTGCTTCTGCAAGTACAAGTGCGCTAAAGTCCAAAACAACAGTTATTATTACTATATGCATAATATTTGGAATTATGTGCCTAATAATTATAGATATTTTTTTTAGTCCAAATGTTTGTGAAGCTTGAACATATTCAACCTCTCGAAGCTTCATAGATTCTCCTCTTAGTAATCTACATAGCCCAGTCCAACTTGTAAGACCTAAAATCATACATAAAAAGAATAATCTTAAATCAGCTCTTTCATATATATTTTCAAACTCAAGAGGATTATTAGACATATAAACTTGCAGCATTAAAATTGCAGAAGCTATAAGTAAAACACTAGGAATTGAATTTAATGTCGTATAAATATACTGAATAATATCATCTATTAGGCCACCAATATATCCAGCAAAAATTCCGAGGAATATAGCAAATGGTAGCATTACAATAGTTGTTAACGTTCCAATCAAAATTCCTGTTCTTATACTCTTAATACTTTTGTACAATACATCTTCACCCACTTTATCNGTNCCCAAGATATAATACTGAGANCCAAGATCATATAACAGAAAAATTATAGNAATCATTATCGTTAGAGACGAAAGAAAGACTTTATTTTTTTGTATAAAAGAAAAAATAAATCCCCTTGTAAAAATATTTTTTCGGCAGANAATTAAACATATAGAAAAAACTAAAATAAAAGTCTTNAATATTGATAATAACGATGTCAAAAATATATTATTAAAATTATCTTCAGAATATTTATTATGATTTCCTTTAAACAAAAGCTTAGGATAAATTCTTTTTTCTATTTTATTATCAATCTTNACAGTCTCTTTTGAGTATAGATGTGAAGAAAAAGGAGACGAATAACTTTTTTCAGTATTTTTGTGAATAGGAAGTAAAATGATATCTAAAATACTTTTTATCTCTTGTGAATAGATATATTCTTCTTTATCCTCATTGTATACTTTATCTTTAATATGAATAGAGTCTAAAAGAGCAGTAATCATAAAAAAAGAAAGTACCACAACAGATATAATTCCAGTTTTATTTCTGAAAACATGTTGCCATGTTTGTTTTAAGTCCGGTGTTTTTCTTACGTAATAAATATATAAAATTAATGAAAAAAATATTATATAAAAAAATATATCTGTTAGTAAAAAAGTAAACATTATTTTAACCTTACTCTTGGATCTACAAATGTATATGAAATATCAGTTAAAATTAGGCCAAAAATATATAATATTGTGCCAAGAAATACCATTGCTCTCACGATTGCAAAGTCTTGGCTCTGTATTGCATCGATTGTGTAGCTCCCGAGNCCAGGAATACCAAAAAAAGATTCAACTATTAAACTCCCTAAAAATAATAATGGAAGTATTACAACCACACCTGTCAGAATAGGTATTAAAGCATTTTTAAAAACATGATTAAATAATACAGCACTTTCTGACAAGCCCTTAGATTTTGCTGTTTTTACATAATCTTTTTCAATTTCTTCCAAAAATAAGGACCTATACCATCTTGTGCCCGAGCCGATACCATAAATAACACTTATAATAACTGGCAAGACTAAAAATTTAATCGCTTCATAACCCTGAGCGTATCCTGAAATCGGAACTAAATGAAGTAATTTACTTATAAGATATTGCCCCCCAATTATATAAAATAAGCTAGATATAGACATCAAAGCAACACATANTATCACTCCAACATAATCAACTTTGGTAGACCGAAAGAAAACAAAAAATAATGCAATGGTAATATTTACAAATAAGCCAACTAACAAGGAAGGAAGTGCAATAGCTAAACTTGGAAGCATTCTCTGTTTTATGTCATATTTAATATCTCTACCGCTATCNGAAATACCAAAATCAAAAAGAAAAAGTTTTAAAGATTTTTCATAAAAGATTGTTTCTTTAAAAACGTCTAATCCTTTTTGAGCACTGTTATAAAAAAGTGGATTATTATATCCCCTTTCCTCATTCCATTGAACAATTTGCTCCTGAGTTACTCTCTTATTTCCTAAATGCAGTCTTGCTACTTCCTCTGGTGAATTTACAACAAAAAATAAAGTAAAAGTTAGTAAATTAACTCCAATTAATATTGGAATTGCATAAATAAATCTTTTTATAATATATTTAATCATAAACTTTTTCTTTGTCCTTTTTTCTAATCATGAATAGAACAGAAATCAGAATAATAAAAATTAAAATAAGTAAAAAATATAATAAATTAAAATTAGGTTTATTCCATAATTTTATGTTTTCCGATCTTTTTTGATAGCTAATTTCTTTATATTTAAGTGTATTATTAGCCATCAAATTGGATTCAGTATTTTCAACCCACCCATGAGAAAGAGAAAATGATTTTGGATGAAATCCCCAAATCCATGGACTATCGCTTTGAACTATTTTAAGCATTTCTTTAATAATTTCTCTTCTTTTTTGAGAGTTTTTCATATTCTTCATTTGTTTAAATAATTTATCAAAAGCTTCACTTTCATAATTTGAAGCATTTTCGCCTCCAAATTTTACTTTTCCATTTTTACTATATAATAAGAACAAGAAATTTTCTGGATCTGNATAATCTGCATTCCATCCCCACTGAAAAATTTGACCAGTACCATTGATCATTTTTTCTTGAAAACGATTATAATCAGTTACTCTTGTTACCAATTGTATATTAATTTTTTTAAATTGTTTTCTAAGCCAATTAAGAAAAGCATAAGTATCGGCACCTGCACCTGTAGCCTCAAAGTATAGTATTAATGGTTTTCCTGTTTTTTTATCTATACCATTATCATATCCTGCTTTTAAAAGAAGTTTTTTTGCATCTTCAATGCTTCGTTTTTCTATTTGTCCNTTATTTTTCTTAAATACAGTTTTATTATATTCTTTCTTTCCGTCTTGATACCCAAAAATCCCGGGTGGTATTGGACTTTGGGCCAATATNCCCCTACCATTTGCAAATATTGATATATATTCATCGTAATCAATTGCTATTGTAATTGCTTGCCTTAACAACTTCGATCTTTGACTTTTGCCGCCTACAATCGAATCGAGCATATTAAAACCAATATAGTAAGTAGACGCAGCAGTAGCTGTAGTAAGGTATATTCCTTTTTTCTCTAAGTCTTTATTTAAAGATACGTCCCCAGAGTTATTTAATGATATTGCTTGATCATAATTATCNGAAGCTATTCCTGAATTATCATAATATCCCTGCAAAAATTTATTCCATCTTGGGATCTGCTCTTTCTCTAAGGAATATATAGCCTTATCAATAAAAGGTATTACTTTATTTTTATTATAAGAAATCATTTTTCTTTTCACGATCTTATCTTTTAATGATGGATAAACCTCTTTTCTAAAATTTTTATTCTTTTCTAAAACCATTCTCAAGTTTGGGTTATTCTCAGTCAGTTTAAATGGACCTGTACCTACAGGAAACCAATTCAATGTAATATTTTTTTCTTGGAGCCCTGGCTGACTATAGAACATATCTGCTTCCCACGGCATAGGAGAGAAAAAAGGCATTGCAAGCCAATATACAAACTGTGGATATTGTTTTTTTAATATTATTGAAAAAGTAAAATTATCAATTTTTTCAACCCCTTTAATTTGGTTTGACTTTATTAATTCAATTCTTTCTGAGNTACTTTTATATTTAGCATTACTAATTTTTTTATTGTATTCACTAAAGCCAAAAATGTACTCTTGCATGACACCTGCAATAGGCGAATGATTTTTATAATCTGCTAATCTTTTAATTTGATATATATAGTCATCTGACGTCAATTCTCTAGTAGACTCGTTTTTAAAATCCTTAATTGTGTCAATACCCTCCAGCTCTGTTTTTTTTAAATTATGATACCTATAATTACTTCCATTTTTATAAAATGCAGGGTGATTTTGATACAAAATGCCCCTTTTAATTTTTAGCACATATTTTATATATCTAACTTTATTTTTATCTTTTGTTTTTTCAAATTTATTATCTAGATAAATTAATTCTGGCATNTCTTTTGCTGCTAACGGAATTAATTGATATGGTTTTTTTAAATAATGATACTGGAACAATGGTTCATATATTTGAGCTATAAAAGCATATTCGTTTGAACTGTAAGAGCGAGCAGGATCTAAATGTTTTGGTCGTTCCTGAAATGAAGAGTAAAATACTTTCTTATTATCTGTATTTTTTCCGTAAGGACTATTGAGAGGCTTATCAGAGCACCCTGATAATGTAAGCATTAATATTAAAAATATACATTTATATAATCCATACATTGCAATCTACTCAAAAAAATTAATTATTCATATTATATATTTTACTGCATTATAAATAAAATATGATATACAATACATGAATGAAATCTCTTCAGGGCAAAAAAGCGCTAGTTTTAGGAATAGCAAGTAATCGTTCTATTGCTTGGGGCATATCTGATTCGCTAAAAAGGAATGGAGCAGAACTTGCTTTTACTTATCAGAATGACAAATTAAAAGAAAGAGTTGAAAAATTAGCAAATGAGTGTGACTCAGATATTATTATGCCGTGCGATGTATCAATTGATGGAAGTATTAATAATATGTTAGACCAACTTTCAGGTAAATGGTCTGAATTTGATATTATAATACATTCTTTGGCATTTGCTCCTAGAGAGGAATTAGAGGGCAACTATGTTGATAAAACTACAAAAGCGGGTTTCCTGTCTGCTCATAGCATTAGCAGTTATAGTCTTTTAGAATTATGTAAAGAAGCAAAACCAATGCTAAAGGGTAAAAACCCTTCAGTTATATCACTCTCATACCTTGGAGCAATACGTGGCATGCCAAATTACAATGTTATGGGTGTTGCAAAAGCAAGTTTAGAAGCAAATGTAAGATATCTTGCATATGCTATGGGTGAAGATAATATAAGAGTAAATTGNATATCTGCAGGACCTATAAAAACTTTAGCCGCAGCGGGAATATCTGACTTTAGAAAAATGTTAGACCATGTTGAGAAAAATTCCCCACTAAGAAGAAATGTAACAATCCAAGAAGTCGGAGATACTGCTTCGTTTCTTGCCTCAGATGGTGCAAGTGGAATAACAGGTCAAGTTTTATATGTAGACTCCGGATTTAATATTATAGGTATGCCTGNGATAGATTAATTTATTTTCCAAGAACACTTACACAACATGAATCACCAAAAACATTCACACTTGTTCTTAACATATCTAGTATTCTATCAATTCCTAAAATTATTCCAACTGCTTCAAAAGGAAGTCCAACAGCACTTAAAATAACAAGTATTGCAACAAAACTTGCTGAAGGAATACCTGCAACGCCTACGGAAGTAATTAATGCTAAAATTAATATTAAGAATTGGTCNATATAAGATAAATCGATACCATATAATTGAGCAATAAAAATTACTGCGACACACTCGAAAAGNGCTGTTCCGTCCATATTAATAGTTGCTCCCAATGGAATGATAAAATTTACATGCTCTTCTTTATAATTTAGATCTTCAATAAGGCATTTTGTTGTCACAGGAATTGTTGCAACTGATGAGCTTGATGAAAAAGCAACTAATAGAGCTGAGGTCATGCCTTTAAAATGCTCAANAATATTTCTTTTAAAAATATATAGAATTAAGGGATAAAAAAGTAATAAATGAATTAACAAACCAAATATAACAGTTAAAAAGAAGTTGGATAGTATCAAATAGCTTNCAGGATCAAAATCTATTGTTGTCTTCACGACAAGACAAAAAACCCCATAAGGCATAAAAAATAAAATATATCTCATAATTTTTAGAAAAATAAGATACATGCCCTCCCAAAAGCCTTTTATCACTTTTATATTTTCAAATTTTGATGATCTTATAGCAATACCAAAAATAACACTAAATAAAATAATAAATAACATATTNCCATTAGCGATGGAAAAAAATATATTTCCGGAAAATATATTTAGAAAGAATGTTCCGATAGAATAATTATCTCTAGAATTAACTAAAGTTTCTATTTCATAATCTGAAGATAAACCAATGATATGTGCAGCACCTTCTCCATTNATTATTCCTGGTTGGATAAAATTCACTACAAAAATACCAATAATAATAGCTATAAAACTTGTACTTAAATAAAAAAATATAGATCTTAGGCCAAGTCCGGATATATCACTCGTGGAGCTAAAAGCTGATATATTAAAAATCAGAGAAGACATTATCAANGGAACAACTATCATTTTTAAAGAATTTATAAATATTGTTGCAAATAAATCAAATACATCATAAAAATTAATCCCGAAAAATATATCTGTNCTCTCAAGATAAAATCCTGTTAAAAAACCTAAGAATAAAAATAAAAATATTACTTTTGATGACGGGAGTCTATCCATTTTATTTGNTTATAAATTTTTTGTATGAATTTTTATATCTGCGTTTTCACGTAGACTCTGTATTACTGCATATAAAATAGAATTTACGTGCTCATTATTTATCATTGTTTTTAAAGATTTTTCGCTTAAATCGGTACTNCCCTCTTCTATTGATTCCAAAATAATTAATTCATAATTGCCTGTTCCAGATTCTATACTGGTAACATTTTCTTTTTTTGTAAGTGAAAATAATTTNGATAATATTGAAGGAGGTATATTATTATCTGATCTACCTATACTTGAGTAATATGATGCTTTTTTATTTGTTAATTTTTCAATTTCTTTAATATCTTCACCATTAACAAGCTTTTTTTCAATATCTTTNATAGTATCTTTCATCGAAACTATAGATCGTTCAGTGTTTATCAAGGATTCTATTTCTTTTTTTACATTTTCATATTTTTTATATTCAACTGCTGATTTTTCTTTAATTCTCAAAATTATAACGTTTCCATCTGATTCAATTGGTTGGCTATTACGACTTTCATTGTAAACGCTTTCAGAGCTAATTATTTTTAACACTTNTTCATTATTTAAAATCTTATGATTTTTTTTAATTTTTGATAAAGTCATTAGACCAGTAGTTTTTTTATTAACAGACAAAAACTCTTCAGCCNTATTTAATGAATCAGGATACTCAAATAATATGTTAGAAACCTCCTCAAACATAACATCATACTTATTCGCGATTTGAATATTTTTATAATCAAGCTCTACGTTTTTCTTAACATCATTATAATTTTTAATTTTCGCTTCTTTAATACTATCCAACATAAATATGTAATAACCTTGATCCGTNGAAATTATTTCTGAAAAACTATTAATATTATTTAAATTGAAAATAGCATCGGACAACTCTTTTGATAAATCTTGACGTTCTAACCATCCTATATCTCCCTCTTTTTTATTAGAAAGTTTGTCATCAGAGTGTTCTGTGGCTAAAGTCTTAAAAGAACCATTATCTTTTAAACTAGAATATATTTTNTTAATCAAAATTAAATTTTTATCTTTACTGGATTTTTTATTTGATAAAAATATTTGCCTAACTTTTCTTTTTTCAGGAATAATATATTTAAATTTATTCTCGTTATAATAATTTATCAAATTATTTTCACTAAAATCTATCTGCTTTAATAAAATTTCTTTGTTATAAACAATATACTCAATATCAAGTTTTTCCGGCATAGAGAATATATTTTTATACTTTACATAAAAATCTTTTTTTTCTGCTTCGGTTGATTCATTTTCTTCATCAACGAAATCCTNGTAGCTTAAAGATAAAAGCCTAAAGTTTCTTTTCTCATATTTNAGTTTTTCTAGGTCAAACAGTTGCTGTGAGGATAAAAAAGAAGAAGATACAATATTATTATAAAATTGAAGTGTTTTTAATTCTGATTTTCTTATCTTTTCATAAGCAGATATTTGAATTCCTTTGCTTTCAAGAAGTTTTTGGTATCTTTCGGCGTTAAATTTTTTTTTCTGTATGAAATATCTTGTTAGTCTTAATGTCNGNAATTAATGCATCTTCTGAAACCTGGAAATTATTTTTGCTTACAAAGTCTTTAACTAAAACACTGTCTATCAGTTCATCTAACACAGTTCGTTTAATAATTTTCTTTTGTAATTCAGCTTCATTTTGATCCGAAGATACAATGTTTTTCATTTCCCGGAGTCTGTCTTGATATTCATTATTTAATCTTTCTGCTGANATCTTAGTTTTATTAACTTCAGCAACGATTAANTTTCCTCCCGTAAAATACTGGTCTATACCCCATAATGCAAAAGGGATACTTATGCCAATTACTATAACATAAGCTATCCANCCAGTTGATTTATCTCTAATATTTTGTAACAACTATAATTCCTTTAAAAAATTTTTTCATGGCGGAGTGGACGGGACTCGAACCCGCGACCCCCTGCGTGACAGGCAGGTATTCTAACCAAACTGAACTACCACTCCTAAACACTAAATGGTGGGTGCTGAGGGATTCGAACCCCCGACATCCGCCTTGTAAGGGCGACGCTCTACCAACTGAGCTAAGCACCCTGAAAGGTTAAGGGCGGGCTTAGTTTAGAGCATCCTTAAGAGCTTTACCAGCTTTGAATCCAGGAGTATTTGAAGCTTTAATCTGAATCGATTCACCAGTTTGAGGATTTCTTCCCATTCTTGCATTTCTATGTCTAACTTCAAATGTTCCGAATCCAGGTATTGTTACTTTTTCACCTGATTGCAATGTTGAAGTAATTGCGCCAAGCACTGCTTCAAGAGCTCTTCCAGCTTCAGCTTTGTTAGAGCCAGTTGAACTTGCTATCGCGTCTATTAAGTCTGATTTATTCATTATTATTATCCTCTAGTTAGTATGTGATTTATTTTGTTAATATAATGCAATTATTATGCCTTTCAAATATTACTCATTTATTATGCCTTTCAAATATTACTCTTTTTGCTCCTTGTTATTTATACATTAAGGGGAATTTCTATGTCAACAAAAGAAACTAATTAAATAAAAATTTATACTAATTATTATATAATTGAAAACTAATTAAGAAACCTAAATATATGAATTAATTATATTTATTTTCTAATGCGTCATGAGGTCTTTTGACTCGCCTTTTCTAGAAATTTTTGTTTGTGGCATTTCTAAGCCGGGCACAGGATTTTCTAAAGCAATTGAAAGCACTTCCTCAACCCACTCGACGGTTTTAATTTCAAGATTATTTTTAATGTTATCAGGAATCTCAGCCAAATCTTTTTCATTTTCAAGAGGTATAATTACGGTTTTAATACCTGCTCTTAATGCTGCTAACATTTTTTCTTTAAGGCCTCCAATCGGCAAAACTTGCCCGTGAAGATTAACTTCGCCGGTCATAGCAACAGATGATTTTACAGGATTTTCTGTAAGAGCAGACACTAAGGAAGTTGTTATTCCAACTCCAGCACTTGGGCCATCTTTTGGTGTCGCGCCTTCAGGAAAATGAACATGAATATCTTTTGTCTCATAAAAATCTTTATCAATTCCAATATTTAATGCCCTTTTTCTGACAATTGTCATAGCTGCCCTAATTGACTCTTGCATAACATCGCCAAGTTGACCAGTTAAAATATATTTACCTTTACCAGGAATGACCGCTGTTTCAACACTTAGCATTTCGCCGCCAACTTCAGTCCATGCTAAACCGTTAACAAGACCAATAACGTTTTCCTTCTCAATTTCACCATGCTTAAATCTCTTAACTCCAAGATAATCTTTTAAATTATTTTTATCTAACTTGATATTTTTCAGTTTTTTATTTAGAAGAAGTTTTTTTACAACTTTTCGGCATATTTTTGAAATTTCTCTTTCAAGATTTCTTACACCCGCTTCTCTAGTATAAGATCTAATAATTTCTAAAAAGATATTCTTATTAAATTTTATATCTTTTTCAGTAAGACCATTATTATCCAATTGCTTAGGCATTAAATATTTATTAGCAATACTCTCTTTTTCATTTTCTGTGTAGCCAGGAATTCTAATAACTTCCATTCTATCCAAAAGGGGTCCAGGAATATTCATAGAATTTGAAGTTGCAACAAACATAACATCTGATAAATCAAAATCGACTTCTAAATAATGATCAGAAAATGTATCGTTTTGTTCAGAATCAAGAACTTCCAACAAGGCTGACGAAGGATCACCTCTAAAATCCATAGCCATTTTATCTATTTCATCTAAAAGAAATAATGGGTTTTTGACACCTACTTTAGAGATATTTTGCATAATTTTACCAGGTAAGGAACCTATGTAAGTTCTTCTATGTCCTCTAATCTCTGCTTCGTCTCTTACCCCACCCAAAGACATCCTAGTAAATTTTCTTCCTGTAGCTTTTGCTATAGACTTTCCAAGACTAGTTTTACCAACACCAGGGGGTCCTACTAAACACAGAATAGGTCCTTTCAATTTTCTGACTCTTTGCTGTACAGCTAGGTATTCAAGAATTCTTTCCTTAACTCTTTCTAAACCATGATGATCATCTTCAAGAATTTTTTCAGCTATCACTAAATCTTTAGTAACCTTTGTTCTTTTTTTCCATGGAACGTTGACAAGAACATCAATATAATTTCTTAATACTGATGCCTCTGCTGACATAGGAGACATCATTTTTAATTTGTTAACGTCACTTTTTATTTTTTGCAGTACTTCTTTTGGCATTCCGGACTTTTTAATTTTTTCTTCAATTTCCTCAACTTCATTTGGAACATCATCCATATCACCCAATTCTTTTTGAATGGCCTTCATTTGCTCATTCAAATAATATTCTCTTTGGCTTTTCTCCATTTGATTTTTAACTCTTCCTCTTATTTTTTTCTCTACCTGAAGAATATCAAGTTCGTTCTCGATTAAAGTGATAATGTTTTCTATTCTATCCTTAACATCGCTTACTTCAAGAATAGCTTGTTTTTCTTCCATCTTGAGAACCATATGTGCCGCTATTGTGTCAGCGAGTCTAGATGGGTCATCAATGCCTGATAAAGATGTCATAACTTCAGGAGCAATTTTTTTATTTAATTTTACGTATTGATCAAATGAGTCAATTACAGATCTTGATAAAATTTCAATTTCTCTATCATCAATAAAATTTTCATCAACAACACCAACTCTTGCCTCAAAGTAATCTTCACCATAAATCTCACCTTGTATTTTAGCTCTACTTGCTCCCTCAACTAAAACTTTGATTGTTCCGTCTGGTAATTTTAGTAGTTGTAGAACAGTTGCAAGTGTTCCATATCTATAGATATCTTTATCTTGAGGATCGTCTAAATCTGCTGTTTTTTGAGCAACAAGCATGATCTGCTTGTTAGCATCCATTGCAACTTCTAAAGATTTTATAGATTTTTCTCTTCCTACAAATAAAGGTATAACCATATTTGGAAAAACGATTACATCTCTGAGGGGTAGAACAGGAAAGATCAAGTCATCTGTATTACTTTTGCTCATAGTTTTATCCTTAAAATATGTTAAACATAAATATATTATGTGGGTATATTTCCATATTTCAAGGTACTTTTAACCTTTATGCGCTTTTTTTAGGAGAATCCTGATCATAAATTAAATATGGCTCAGTTTCCCCGTTAATAACAGCCTCATCAATGACAATTTTTGATACATTTGCCAAAGAAGGAAGATTGTACATTGTATCTAATAAGACATTTTCAAGGATTGTTCTTAATCCTCTAGCTCCAGTTTTTCTTTCTTTTGCTTTTTTAGCTATTGCTAAAAGAGCATTGTCTCTAAATTCAATTTCAGTATTTTCCATTTTAAAAAGTTTTGCATATTGCTTGGTGATTGCATTTTTTGGCTCTAACAAAATTTTTATTAATGCATTCTCATCTAGCTCATCAAGAGTTGCGATCATTGGTAGTCTACCTACGAATTCTGGGATCAAGCCATACGAGATAAGATCCTCGGGCTCTACATCATGTAGTACTTTTAAAGAATTTGAGTCATCTTTAGCGTGAACTTCTGCCGAAAATCCTATGCCACTTTTTTCTGTTCTATCCTTAATGACCCTATCAAGTCCTGCAAACGCACCCCCAACAATAAATAGAATATTTTTTGTATCTACTTGAACAAACTCTTGTTGCGGATGTTTCCTTCCTCCTTGTGGAGGTACAGATGCAGTTGTTCCTTCTATCAACTTTAATAAAGCTTGTTGAACTCCTTCTCCAGATACGTCTCTGGTTATAGAAGGATTATCTGCTTTTCTTGAGATCTTATCGATTTCATCTATATAAACTATTCCATTCTGTGCTTTTTCAACATCATAGTCGCATTTTTGTAATAACTTCTGAATTATATTTTCAACATCTTCACCGACGTAACCCGCCTCTGTTAAGGTTGTTGCATCAGCAATTGTAAAAGGCACGTTAAGAAGTTTAGCTAAAGTCTCCGCCAAAAGAGTTTTTCCACATCCTGTAGGACCTATTAGAAGTATATTGCTTTTTGATAGCTCAACACCATCATCTTTTGAAAATTGTGATTCAAGTCTTTTATAGTGATTATATACTGCTACAGATAGTACTTTTTTTGCTCTTGATTGATCTATAACGTAATCATCCAGAGATGCATTAATTTCATGTGGTTTTGGAAGTTTTTTGTTTGCGTCTGGCTCTTGATCAAGTAGTTCTTCCCTAATGATATCGTTACATAATTCAACGCACTCATCGCAGATAAATACAGATGGACCTGCAATTAATTTTTTTACGTCCTGTTGACTTTTTCCACAAAAAGAACAGTATAATAATTTATTATCATCACTCTTATCATCATTACTCATAAAAAACCTTCCTATATTTAAAAAAAATTGCTATTTAGAAGCATCCTTTCTAGACTCAAGAACATTATCAATTATGCCGTATTCCATTGCCTCGTTTGCATTCATAAAATTATCCCTATCTGTATCTTTAGATATTTTATTAATATCATTTCCAGTATGTTTAGACAAGATAGAATTTAGGCTTTCTCTAACTTTTTGTATTTCCTGAGCATGTATTTGTATATCTGCTGACTGCCCTTGAAAACCACCAAGAGGTTGATGAATCATTACCCTTGAATTAGGTAATGCAAACCTTTTCTTATCTGCCCCACCAGCTAATAATACAGCACCCATACTAGCAGCCTGACCTATACATAATGTGCTAATATCAGATTTGCAGAATTGCATGGTATCATAAATAGCCATACCTGAGGAAACAGAACCACCAGGGGAGTTTATATATAAAGATATATCTTTTTTAGGATCTTCAGATTCCAAAAATAATATTTGCGCAATTATTACGTTAGCCATGTAATCTTCTACGGGCCCAACAACAAAAATAATTCTTTCTCGTAAGAGTCTAGAATATATATCATAAGCTCTCTCTCCTCTAGAAGATTGCTCAATAACCATGGGAACGAGATTAAGATTCTTAATGTTATTTTTCATAGTGCTATATTACCAAAAATTATATTTTAGTCTATCTAAGTTCAACTAGGTCATCAAACGTATAATTTTTCTCGTTTACACTTGCATTTTTTATAACCCATTTTACTGCTAAATTTTCTAAAATTACAGATTCCATATTTTTTTTTGCATCTTCATTATTCATATAGTAATTTTCTATTTCAGCTCGGTTTCCCTGTCCTCTAGAAATCGTATCAAGCCAATTATCTATATTTTCCTTCGATAAAGAAAACTTCTCCTTATTTATAATCTCTCTTAAAAGTAATCCAGCTTTAACTCTATTTTCTGCTTCTTTTAAATACAATTTTTCCATATCTTCAAAACTCATTTTTACATCACCACTAGGATTATTTTCTTTTTCAATTCTTAAAATTTCGTCATGTATGAGACTTTTTGGAACCTCAAACTTTTGTAACTTACTTAATGATGAGATGACATTTTTCTTTAGATATGATTCTATTAAAGTTTCTGAATCTTTTTTCATACCTTCTTCAATTTTTGAATATAATGATTCGATCTTTCCATCCTTTATTCCAAGTTTTTTTATAAAATCCTCGTTTATTTCTGATACCTTTGCCTCAGAAACCTCTTTAATTTTAATATCAAATGTGACTGGTTTTGCAGCTAATTTTTTATCTTGATAATCATCAGGGAATACGATATCAAGAACTTTTTCTTCGCCAGCTTTAACTCCTTTTAATCCTTCTTCAAATCCCGGAATCAATTGATTACTTCCAATTTCTATGAAAAAATCATTTGCTTTATTATTTTCAAATTCCTCACCATTAATTTTTCCTACAAAGTCCGCTTTAACTCTATCTCCTTTTTTAGATTTTCGCTTTACAACTTTCCATTCTTTATATTGATCTGCGATTTTATCTACAGCTTTTTCTAAATCTTCTTTTTTAACCTTCAGTACTGGTTTCTCCAATTTTATTTTATCAATATTTTTTAACTCTATATTTGGCATTACTTCTATTAGAGCTTTAAAAGTATAAATATCTTTATTTTTAGTCTCTTCCATAGATATTTTTGGAGGACCAGCTGGATTAAGCTTTTCATCTAGTATTACTTTTATATAATTTTGCTCTATATGCTCACTTAATGATTCATTAAAACATTGATTGTAATATTTACTTTTTACAACATTCATTGGAACTTTTCCCTTTCTAAAACCTTTTAAATCTAAAGTTTTACTTAGCTTTAGTAGTTTAGAGTCTACTGTGGGTTCAACATCTTTAGAATCAAAACTAATTACTAATTCTTTTTCTAAGCCTTTTAAATTTTTTATTTTCGTAACCATTTAATCTCCTAAAAATAAATTGGTGGGCTAGGAGAGACTCGAACTCTCACGGGTTGCCCCACTGGTACCTAAAACCAGCGCGTATACCAATTCCGCCACTAGCCCAATAACTAAAATAAAGAATAATATTAAAAAGGAATATTCGATAATCCTCTAAATGTACTATAATGGAATTATGAGGAGAATATTGTTTTTTACAATTTATATATTATTTTTTGCAGTAATATCATCTTTGCTATTTACCATATTGTACATGCAATTTGATGAACAGCCAATGCTAGCATTAAATAAAGCCATAAAATACGGGACAATATTATTATGTGGGATATTCATTGTACCAGTCCTAAAGTATCTTAATATCTATAATAGAAAAGTATTGGGTTACTCTGAACCCAGAATATTTTTTGTTCTAAATACAATTAAAGGTTTTTTTTTAAGTATTCTTCTTTTAACACCACTTATTATTTTTTACGACTACCTTGGAGTAAGAAATATAAATGATATTGATCTAAGCATACTTAATAAAACATTTTTTTATATTGTAATTTATACACTATTTATAAGTTTCATAATTTCAATAATTGAAGAATCATATTTTCGGGGTATTATGATTCAAAAAAAAATTAATTTAATCCCAATTATATCTACAATAATCTTTAGTAGTTTAATTTATTCACTATTTCATTTTATCAAAATACCTTTAATAATTGATGAAAATATAGTTTGGAATACTGGTTTAATTGAATTATCAAATGTCTTTATTAACCTTTTTAGAGTAATTTCATATGATGCAGCCATAACTCTTTTTGTATTCGGAATTTTGCTTGCACTAATAAGATTACGCTATCAAACAATATCTTATTGTATTGGTTTTCATGCTGGTTTTATTTTTATGATTAAAATATTTAAGCAAAATTCTTCTGTGAATTATGAAACAAGTTACAGTTTTTATTTAAGTTCTTATGACCAATTTACAGGAAGTATTGCAACAATATGGATTATGTTAATTTTAATAATATATTTAATATATATTTATAAAGTCAGGTAATAATCCATATGTTTAATTTTACATCATAGAAGAAAATCCAAGATTACATTTAAAATCTGGGACCATTTGGGATCCATCAACATCTTCGTAAATTGGAACACCGCACTGGAGACCAATTCTTGATTTCGAATTTGGTATTTTGTAATTTAATCCAATATTAGATGATACTCTTAAATGAGAGTGAAAATATTCATTCCATGTTGGAGTCATATTATTTCTCTTTGATGATTTTCCATTAATATTATCTTGATGTTCTATATCGAGCCCAATTGAGAAACTAAATGTTTTAAATAGTGGTTTTGCTGCCCATGCAGAAACCTCTCTTCGATCACCATAACGCCAATCCTCACTATTATAGTCAAATCTTTTTGTGGCATTTAATTGAAAACCATATGACCAATCACTAAAAATTTCTTGAAAACTATAACCTAAGGTTACATCATATGTACCAGATCCAAGTTGCATAGGATAAGGTAAGATTTTCATCATGCCCATCATATTTTCGTCTTTTTCTTCAAATTCACCTGTTGGGATTGATAAAGATAATTTTAAATTAGATTTTCCAGATAACTTATATAATCCTGTAATACTCAAGTCACCTATTCCTCTAGAGCTAGTCCTGTGCGTTCTACCTGTGTTCATACCTGATAATTTAACCATATCCATTTCTTTTTCAATATATGGAAGCATTGCCATTAGAGAGATATTTTTGTTATAAGCATACATCGCATGAAACATATGCATGTCCATAGTCATATCAGTTGGAGCCATACTGAAACCTAAAGATTTA
Organism: Gammaproteobacteria bacterium; assembly: GCA_002705445.1. GTDB lineage: Bacteria > Pseudomonadota > Gammaproteobacteria > Poriferisulfidales. The sequence goes on from PAGR01000001.1 coordinate 74,537, forward strand.
ATAAAATCGTTGTTTACTGAACTCGTACTATCTTTACAACAGTCCATGTCCATAGTGCCAAATTTATAACTGAACATGATTCTTTTGGCCATCATATTTTTTCCACCTTTAACACCAACAGGAAAAACAAAATCTGGTCTACTCATATTTGTCATCATATTACCCATTTTCATTTCACCCATATCCATGTCACTGCATTGGCTATCATTTTCCATATCCATTTTAGGCATTTTCATCTCATCCATTTTTTTAACTAAAAAATTAATATCTAAGTTTTTTCCACTTTCAAAAATAAGTGTTATGCTAATTTCTTGATTCTCTTCAATTTGTTTTATTGGATTCATTAACATTAAATGAAGACCCATAGGCATGAACTTTATGTTGCTCTTTGATTTTATTGAAACTGAATTTCTCTTCAACATTTGCATTACATCGCCATCTTTTTTAGATTCGTGGATTTCAATATTCTTGAAAGAATTGCTTTTTGCTCCAATTAAAGTTTCTTCGTTATCCGATTTATTTGATAACTCAAAGTAACCAGCTGTCATTTTTGCATTTAAAGGCATTAATCTAACTATTGGATTTTCTACAATAACGTCATTGGCGATAGCTGTATTTAAAGTAAGAAGAAAAGTTACAAAGTAAAGTATTTTTTTCATTTATTGATCCCCTATTTTTTTTATATTTTAAAAGAATTTTTTGTATTAAAAACTATCAAAATTTGATAGTAAAACCATTATCTTTCTCTAAGGCAACAATATTATCTGTTACATAAATATAAATATAAAAAAACTAGTTATTTTACTCAATGGATTAAAAGTAATAATAATATTGAAAATACTATGATTAAAAAATTAATAACTACAGATAAAAAGTGGAGTATTTTAAACTTTTTTTGATTATCAACATCTCTAGATTTATTTATTTGTGGCATTAAAAAGTAATTGCTAACAATAAATAAAAAAAATATTAAAGACGATATATAAAGAATATTTCCTGATTTTCCAGTATAAAGCATTAAGGTGGTTAAGACCAAATATTGCAAACCATTAAACATATAATATACAGGAAATATTGAGCGTACAAACTTTCCTGCTTCTTCACTTGGAAGAACTGTGAAAATTTTTGGGGCTATTGCAATAGAGAAAAATAGCATTGACCCTAAAACTAAAGCTGGAATTATTTTAATTAGAAGTTCCATAATTTATTCCTGATTATTTTCTGAAATAATATTAATATAAATTTATATCTAATTTAACCTGTTCAAAAACCAAATTTTTTATAAGTGGGGCGAGAGACGGGGATCGAACCCGCGACAACCGGTACCACAAACCAGCGCTCTACCAACTGAGCTACTCCCGCCATATATGGCGCGCCTGGTAGGATTCGAACCTACTACCCTCGGATTAGAAATCCGATGCTCTATCCAAATGAGCTACAGGCGCATCAATGGTCGGGGTAGAGGGATTTGAACCCCCGACATCCTGCTCCCAAAGCAGGCGCGCTACCAGACTGCGCTATACCCCGATTACCCTTACATTATACGAGAAAAAAAAGAATAACTTCACTAATATATTTAGTTAATCAACATGATATTTTTCTAGATGAATGGTATTCTAAGCTAAAAAAATAGACATACAAGGATAATAATTATTTTTTATATGAAAAACTTTACCAAATATCTAGTTATAATCTTATCAATTTTTATAAATTTTGGAGTAAATGCAGAAATGACAAAAAATACAATAATTGTTATTAATACAACATCGGGTAATATCAAATTAGAATTATTTGATGATAAAGCACCCAAAACATCAGAAAATTTCAAAGAATACATTAAATCAGGTTATTTTAATAATATAATATTTCATAGAGTCATAAAAGATTTCATGATTCAAGGAGGTGGTTTTACCAAAGATATGCAACAAAAAGAAACCATGCAGCCAATTAAGAATGAAGCTAATAATATGATTAGTAATGAAAGAGGGACTATTGCAATGGCCAGGACAAATGATCCACATTCTGCAAGCGCTCAATTTTTTATAAACCTCAAAGACAACAAATTTTTAGATTTTAAAAGTGAAACAATCCAGGGCTGGGGTTACTGTGTATTTGGCAAAGTAATAGAAGGTATTGAGGTAGTTGACGAGATAGCTAAAGTAAGTACTGGAAGTTATGGCCCACATCAGGATGTTCCAGACGATCCAATAATTATTAATGAGATAATAATTGAAAAGTAAAAAATGAAAAGTATTTATTTTATCTCTGACATACATTTAGATCCAAATAATTCAAAAGTAACAAAAAAATTTATTGAATTCATGAATAATAAAAGTTCAGATATGAAAGAGCTATATATTCTTGGAGATTTATTTGAATTTTGGATAGATGATAAGTACGATATCATACAAAATAATTTAATAATATCCACGTTAAAAAAAATATCCGAAAATGGAACAAAAATATTTTTGATGCATGGTAATAGAGATTTTTTGGTTGGAAAGAAATTTACAAAAATAACAAATATTCAAATTCTTCCGGAAAATTATATTTTAAATTTAAATGAAACTAAAATTTTGATTACACATGGTGATCTTCTTTGTACGGATGATGTTGATTATCAAAAATTCAGAAGATTTATAAGAAATAAATTAACCTTAAAAATATTTAATTCACTTAGTAATAATATAAAAATTAAAATTGCTTCATATTTAAGAGGAAAAAGCAAAAAAATTACATCGCAAAAACCAGAGAATATTATGGATGTAAATGAAAAAGAAGTTTTAAATTTTTACGAAAGATTTGGTACAGATATTATTATACATGGCCATACTCACAGAAAAAGTATTCATAAAACTCGAAATAATGGTACTAATTATACTAGATATGTTTTAGGTGATTGGCACAATGCTCCAAGCTATATTATATTTAAAAATAACAAAATAAGTTTGTTTGATGTTTAAAAATATCTTTAACTATTTTTTTATTGCGAGAATTAAATCCATCACATTAGTTCCTGTTGGACCAGTTGTAACCAAAGATTTCATTTTTTCGTGATAATTTCCAGAATCTGCGTTTTCAAGATATTTTTTATGATCTAGATTGCTTAAACCACCATTATTTATTGTATTTCCATCAACAATACCTCCAGCATCATTTGTTGGGCCATCTGTTCCATCTGTGCCTGCAGAAAGAAAAACAATATCTTTATTTCTAATTTTTTCAGCCATTAGTAAAGCAAGTTGTTGGTTTCTTCCTCCTCTTCCAGCTTTTTCAGGAAGATTAACTGAGCTCTCTCCCCCCCAAATATGAAGACCTTTCTCGCAATTATCTAGGTAATCAGAAAAATAGTTTGCCAAACTATTTACATCACCCTCTATAAAATCTTCATTAAGAAATGTGACGTAATTAAGTTTTTCTCCATGAGATTTACAAGCAGATTTTGCGTCATCGAGTTTAGCTATTATATGCGTGTCAATATTAGAAAACTGATTGATATCTGGACATTTTTTTGGCTTTACCGATTTTATCTTACTAGTAATATCATCTTCATAATTATCTAAATTTATTTTTACATCATCATATGATAGAGGTCCTGAGGCTATTATTTTTGGGTCATCATTAGGAACATCTGATATTGTAAGTACAGTTGTTTTTCTATTTTTAAGAAAACTAGCTAATTTACCACCTTTTATTTGCGAAAAATGTTTTCTTATAGCATTTATATCATTAATATTGTAACCCCTTGATAATAATGCATCAGTGATCTTCATTAATTCACTAAGGCTAAAACCATCTATAATATACTCTACTAGACTTGATCCTCCTCCAGAAATAAGAAATAAAAATTCATCATCTTTTTTTTTTGAATTAATAAAATTTATTAATTTTAATCCACAATCTAAACTTGTAGATGATGGCGTTGGGTGATCAGATTCAAAGCATTCAATATTTGTATACTTATCTAGCGCAATCTCTAAATGCTTTCTTTTAGTAATTACCAGTCCAGATTTTATTTTGACACTGGAATGCTCAAGTGCTGCAAGAGCCATTGAGCTCCCAGCTTTACCAATAGAAATAAGATTTAAGTTTCCAGATATTGAATTTTCATCCAAATATTTTTTGACTGCATTATATCCAAGGACTCTATCAACACCTGCTAAAAAGATTTCGATTAAATTATTTTTATCACTCATTATTTTTTTTTATTTTTTAATGTAGACTATAGATTTACAAATTTCCTTATTACATAATTCTATAATATCACTATTAGACATCCTAATACATCCATGTGAAGCTTTTTTGCCTAACAACCCCTCTTCATTAGTTCCGTGAATATAAATATATCTAGAATAACTATCTATATTGCCACCTATATTTTTACCGATTTCTAAACCAGAAAGCCAGAGAATTCTAGAGCAAATAATATCCTGATTACCAGATTTTTTATCTTTAATTACTTTTGTTAAAGTTTTAGTTTCAACTCTATTTTCAAAAACTGTGTAAATTTCTGCATTATTTCCAATATAATCTTTTATATAATGTGCGCCCAAAGGGGTTTTATTACTTCCAGCTTCATAACCTTCTCCAAACTTAGACGTTGACACTTTATATTTTTTAACAATTTTAAAATCTTCAAATAAAGTAAGTGTCTGTTTATTTATATCTACAGTAATTAAATAATTATCATTGATATTCTTATCAGTGTATTTTGAGTGTATTGCCTTTATATCTTTCATTTTTAAATTAAAAATACATTGATTCGTATAAATAATTATGTGGAGTGTCTTTTCTTTTCTAAATCTTGAAAGTATTTATCGCCAACATCAGTCAAATATTCTCCAGTAAAAACTGATGTCTCAAATTTTTTTATGTCTTCATTTCCAGCTTGTACTGCGTATACCAGATCTTCAAGATCTTGGTAAATTAATTTATCCGCGCCTATTGCATCACATACTTCTGTTGTGCTCTTTTCATTAGCAATTAAATCTTTTCTGCTAGGCATATCTATTCCATATATATTTGGAAATCTTATTGGTGGTGATGCAGAGGCAAAATATACTTTTTTTGCACCAGAGTCTCTGGCCATCTGTACAATCTCCTTAGATGTTGTCCCTCTCACTATAGAGTCGTCAACTAAAAGTACATTTTTATCTTTAAACTCAGATACAAGAGGATTTAATTTATGTCTAACAGATTTTTTTCTTACAGCTTGACCTTGCATTATAAAAGTTCTTCCTATATATCTATTCTTTATTAAACCTTCCCTATAATTTTTATTTAATCTTATTGCCATTTCTAAAGCTGCAGTCCTACTAGTGTCAGGAATTGGAATAATCACATCGATATCATTGTCAGCCCACTCCCTTAAAATTTTATTTGCCAGCTGCTTGCCCATTCTCATTCTAGCTTCCTGAACGTTAACGCCATCAATTATAGAATCTGGTCTAGAAAAATATACATATTCAAATATACATGGGCTCAGATCTAGACCTTTAGAATATAAGGACTCATAAATTTTTCCGTTGACATCAATAAAAACTGCTTCTCCAGGTTCTAAGTCTCTTACAGTCTCGTATCCTAATAAATCTAATGCAACACTTTCTGATGAAACTATATAACTATATCCTAAAGAGCTCTTTTTTTTTCCTAAGATTAAAGGTCGAATACCATGAATATCTCTAAAAGCAACTAAACCATAACCTGCAATTAAGGCTACAACAGCATATGCACCAGAACATCTATTATGAACTCCATTTATTGCCTTAAAGATATCTGAAACTTTAAACGATGATGAATTTACATTAAGCAGTTCATGAGCAAAAATATTTAAAAGAACTTCTGTGTCTGATTGTGTATGAATATGTCTTCTGTCATTTATCAAAAGCTCTTCTCTAAGAGATTCTGAATTATCTAGATTTCCATTATGTGCTAAAGCAATCCCATATGGGGAGTTTACATAAAAAGGTTGTGCTTCATCCGTTCCATGGCTTCCTGCAGTAGGATAACGGACATGTCCAATACCTAAATTACCTTTGAGATCAAGCATATCATTGACATCAAAAATATCATTAACGAGCCCTTTAGCTTTTTTTTGATACAAATTATTATTATGACATGTAGCTATTCCAGCTGAATCCTGACCACGGTGTTGAAGAACCGTAAGTCCATCAAATAAGCTCTGATTAACAAAGCTGTCGTCAACTATTCCAATGATTCCACACATAAGGTAATTGTACACCATATTCTAAAAAATAATCTAGAAACAATGAATTTTTATCAAAATTAATAAAATACTCTAATAAACTATAATAATTAAGCAAAAGAAAAAGTATTATAATAAAAGCAAATCCTTTAAAAAAACCCATAAAAATTCCTAAGAATTTATTAGGTAATATATTTTTAGATAAAAATAAAAAACCAAACAAAAAATTAGTTGTAAAATAAACTATTAAAACCGAGAAAATATATATTATTAGTATGCTAATTATTGGATATGAATAGTTTGGATAAAAATTTTGAGGGATACTAATTAAACCTTGAATAAATACATTAAAATTCTCAATAAAAAAATAGTAAATTATGGCGAAAGTTATAAGAGATATTAAGTTTCTTACTTCTTTATTAAAACCTCTAAAAAATCCTATTACAGATGTTATCAAAAGTATAAATATTATTAATAGATCCAACATATAGAATATTTCATAAATACTATTTACTATTTAAATTACTTTCTAAAATATAAGCATTACTATAATTTTTGTCTTTTATAAGATTTGAATAATTTTTTTTAACATCTTCAACAGAAAAGAAGGGACCAATATTGACAGAATAAAAAATTTTATTGTCTTTTTCTGATTTTATTATAAATGACTGGTGTTTTTTGTCTGAAAGATTCTGAATTTGTTTTTCTGCGTTTAATTTTTTTGAATATGATCCAACTTTAATTATCCATTTTTTTGTGCTAAATTTATTATCTTTCTTATTTTTTAAATCCTTATAGTTAATAATTTTAGTATCTAAATTATTTTTTATTGTCTTAATATTAAGAGATTTGTCTTGATATAACTCTTCTACTTCTTCTGAATATTTAAATACAATTTCTTCTTGATTTTTTATTTCTTTAAATTTTAGAGCTTTTTGCCCAGTTCCTTGAAATAGCATTGGTATTATTATAACTGCTAATGCAATTATTATTGCCGCCCCCACAATTCTATTTTTTAAGTTTTCATTCATTGTTTATTATTTTATTTATTATAGGCGAAATTGTGTAGCTTGACCCAAAAACCACTATAATATCATTTTTATTTACAGTACTTTTTTTAGCTCCATAATAAGCATTCTCAATACTATCATATACATTTGGTTTTTCTAAAATGAAAAAATCATTTTTTTTAAGCTTATTTACATGTAATGCTCTCTCATTATCACTATTTGATATATGCCAACTCTTAAACCTTCCCCTTAACATGTTCAAAATTTTATTTACATCTTTATCTTTTAAAATGGCAAAAACAGCATGAAAATTATTTTCAGGATAATAATTTTCTAAATTTTCTATTAACATCTCTATACTCTGCTCATTATGTGCTATATCTAATATTGTAAGTGGCGATGTATTTTCTACTTGAAATCTACCAAGAATTTGGGCTTTACTTAAACCTATATTGGTTTTTTCTTTATCTAAAGAAATTTTTTTACAGCAATGAATTGCCTGTATTGCTGTCGCAGCATTATTAATTTGAATAACACCATTTAATCCAGGATTCTTATATTTGATTTTAATATTATCTAAATTAGAAAAGGTCCAGTCGTTTTTTGAATTTACTTCAAATGAGAAATCCTCGTCCATAATGCTTAATATTGATCCTATTTCATTAGCATTTTGCATTATAGAATTATGAGGGTTCTTATATCCAATGACTGTATTCTTTCCTTGTCTCATAATTCCTGATTTTTCGTATGCAATTTTTTCTAAATTATCTCCTAATATTGATGTATGATCTAAACCAATATTTGTAATAATTGAAACGTCTGGATCAATTATATTTACTGCATCAAGTCTTCCACCTAATCCAACTTCTAAAATAACAATATCAAGCTTTTTTTTGCTGAAAACTATAAAAGCAGCTAATGTGCTAAATTCAAAAAAAGTTAGGGTTACATCTCCTCTAGATTCCTCAATAATCTCAAATGCTTCACAAATTTCTTTTGTGCTTGCATGTATTTTATTTATTTTGATTCTTTCATTAAAATTTATAAGGTGCGGTGATGTATATGATCCAACATTAAAGCCGTTTTCAATTAATATTGATTCTAATATTGCTACTGTAGAGCCTTTCCCATTAGTTCCAGCAACAGTAAAAACTAACGATTTAGTCTTTAAAACATTTAACTTATCGGCAACTTCCTTAATTCTGGTAAGATTAAAATCCATATTGGTAGAATGTAATTTACATTGCCATTCTATCCACTCATCTAAAGTAAAGTTTTTCAATTCTAATAATTAATTAATTTATAGATGTATCTGCTTTCGCGGCAGGATTGTTAACTAAAATTTTAATTAAGTTTGTAATCTCGACTTTCATATTCCTTCTGTCAATAATCATATCTATTGCTCCGTGCTCAAGCAAAAACTCACTTCTTTGAAAACCTTCTGGTAGTGTTTCTCTGACGGTTTGTTCAATTACCCTTGGTCCCGCAAAACCAATAAGGGCTTTAGGTTCAGCGATATTGATATCACCAAGCATTGCTAGACTTGCGGAAACTCCTCCCATTGTTGGATCAGTTAAGACCGAAATAAATGGAATAGCATTTTTTCGCATATCGGAAATAGCGCTTGAGGTTTTAGACATCTGAAATAAAGATACTAATGATTCTTGCATTCTTGCCCCACCGCTAGCAGAGAAACATATTAACGGAATTTTTTTTGAAATAGACACTTTTGCTGCTCTTGTAAATTTCTCTCCTACGACTGAACCCATAGAGCCTCCCATAAACGAGAATTCAAATGCGGCAGCTACCACCTCTATTCCATTTATTTTTCCTTGCATCACTAACAAAGCATCATTCTCATTTGTTTTGCTTTTAGCTTCAGAAATTCTATCTTTATATTTTTTACTATCTTTAAACTTTAAAAAATCCTTTGATGATAATTTAGCAAATAATTCTTCTTTATTTTCTGTATCAAGAAACATATCCAATCTGTCTCGTGCACTTATTCTCATATGATAACCACAGTTAGAACAAACATATTTATTTTGAATAATATCTTCTCTATAGAGAACTGTTTGGCAGCTTGGGCATTTTTCCCAAATACCTTCTGGAATAACTTTTTTACTTTTACTTCTATCTACTCTAATTTTAGAAGGCATAAGTTTTTCAAACCAACTCATAATTTATCTCCAGAAATAATGTTTTCATCAAGCTTTATCCTTATTGGATTCATCAATTGCATAATATCATTATTTGTCTTTAAATTATCTCCATATTCGCTTTCAATGATATTTACAATAGCACTTCCAATCACTATAGCATCGGCTTCTTTGGATAATATTTTTGCTGTATTAGCGTCTTTAATTCCAAACCCTACTGCTAAAGGAAGTTTTATAATACCTTTAATGATTTTCAACTGTTCGTTTGTCTTATTTATATCTAAAGTTGATGCACCAGTTACACCTTTTAAAGAAACGTAATACAAAAATCCAGACGCATAATTCGCTATTTTCTTGATTCTTTCAACTTTTGTATTTGGAGCGATTAAAAATATACTTTCTAAATTATATTTTTTAAAAATATTTACAACGTCTTCTGCTTCTTCATGAGGTAAATCAACAACCAAAATTGCATCTACTCCACATTCACTTGCAGATTTAGCAAACAAATCATATCCCATTCTTTCAATTGGATTTAAATAGCCCATCAAAACTATAGGCGTTTTAGCATTATCTTTTCTAAATTTTTGTACTAAACTAAAAATATCAACACAAGATGTATTNTTACTTAATGCTCTTTCNCACGCTCTTTGAATAGTTGGCCCATCTGCCATTGGGTCTGAAAAAGGNACNCCTAACTCAATTATATCTGTCCCAGAAGCAACTAATGTTTTCATAATATCTANGCTATCTTCTATAGATGGATCNCCAGCNGTTATATATGAAATTAANCAGGTTTTTTGATTNTCTTTTAATTTTTGGAATGTTTTATCTATTCGACTCAAATTTCAATGCCCTCTATTNTTGCTACAGTATTTAAATCTTTATCACCCCTGCCTGATAAATTTATAACTATATTCTCACCTTTTTTCATTTGAGCAGCAAGCTTAATTGCATATGCTACNGCATGACTTGTTTCCAATGCCGGTATTATTCCCTCAACTCTAGATAATTCGTGAAAAGCTTCCAANGCCTCTTTNTCAGTTGCTGATTTATAATTTACTCTACCNAGATCTTTGAGTAATGCATGCTCNGGACCGACCCCNGGGTAATCTAGTCCNGCAGAAATNCTATGGGTCTCNATAATCTGACCATTTTCATCCTCTAATAGATAAGTCCTGTTACCATGAAGTACGCCAATCTTGCCTTTATTTAATGGAGCAGAGTGTTTTTCTGTATCTAGTCCGTCACCTGCAGCTTCAACTCCATATATTTTGGCATCACTATCTATATATGGNTAAAAAAGTCCTAATGCATTAGATCCTCCCCCNACACAAGCAACTAAAGCATCAACTTTTTTNTCAATACCTTTCATNTGATCTATTACTTCTCTTCCTATAATTGCTTGAAANTCTCTCACTAATTCTGGATATGGAGATGGGCCGGCAACGGTTCCAATTATATAGAAAGTGTCATCTACGTTTGTAACCCAATCTCTAAGAGCTTCATTCAATGCATCTTTTAGTGTTCTAGAACCGGAAGTTACTGGTATAACTTCAGCGCCTAATAATTTCATTCTATAAACATTTTGCGACTGCCTATAAATATCTTGTTCTCCCATAAAGACTACGCACTCCATTCCAAGTCTTGCTGCCACAGTTGCTGAAGCTACACCATGTTGGCCAGCTCCAGTTTCCGCAATAATTCTTGTTTTTCCCATTTTTTTAGCCAAAATTGCTTGACCAATTGTATTATTAATTTTATGAGCACCTGTATGNCACAAGTCTTCTCTTTTGAGATAAATATTTGCACCATTAATTTTTTTTGTTAACCGTTCNGCAAAATATAGAGGNGTAGGTCTTCCAACATAATTTTCATANTCAAAATAAAGCTCTTTNAGAAAATCTTCGTCTTTCTTNAGCTTGTAATACATATTTCTCAAATTTGTAAGNGGCTCGATTAGAGTTTCTGCAACAAAGGTTCCACCAAAAACTCCATAATGTCCGTTTTTGTCTGGATAACCATATTTAACTAAATTAAAATCACTTANTTTTTTATTTTGATTCATCTCGTCCCTTAGCCTTTTTTATGAACTTTCTAATTAGATTGAGGTTTTTTTTTCCATCATCTGATTCTACTCCGCTACTCACATCAACACCATATGGNAAAAATACTTTTATTGCATCCTCTACATTATCACAATTTAGACCACCAGCAATCATAATAGGNTTTATTGTCTCATATGAGGTATTTAACCAATCAAAAGTTTTTCCAGTNCCTCCTATNCCATTATCATTATGACTATCTAAAATNAAAGCTTTTGCATTTGGGAATTTTTCGTCTAANTTTTTCAATCCATCTTCNGAAGCTGAAATTCCTTTTATATAAGGCAAATCATATTTTANACAATCACTGTCNATTTCTTCGCCNTGAAACTGTATTATATCAATATTTAAATTATTTATTACTGATTTTATATATTTTTCGTTGTCNTTAGAAAATAAAGCCACAACNAATAANTTATTTTTNAAAGAAAGTATAATTTTTTTAGCTTGTTCAATAGATATAAATCTTTTACTNTTTTTACAGAAAACTAATCCAATATAATCNGCTCCGCTTTNCTCNGCTACNAAAGCTGACTCAACATCTTTNATNCCACATATTTTTACTTTNATATTATTCATAATTTNAAGNTTTAATTTAACCGAGGGTAATAAGTATTTTTTTTAAGTGTGTATTTTGAATCATATTTTATTTCAACCAAATATAAACCACTTGCAGGGAACTGTTTTCCCGCTTGTTTTCTATCTTTTGAATTCAATAATTCTTCTATCCAAAAAATATCTTTTTCGCCGGAGCCAATCAAAACCAACGATCCTACAATATTTCTTACCATATTATATAAGAAAGAATTAGCATTTATATCAATATATATATAATCATTTTCTCTAGAAATTACTATATCATTTATCTGTCTAATTGGTGAATTTGATTGACAATTCGCTGACCTAAAACAAGAAAAATCTTTTTTTCCCAGAAGTTTTTTTCCTGCTATTTGCATTTTTTTTTCATCCAAAATATTTAAAAAATACCAACCAACTTTATTTCTATTAATACATGGCTTCACTTTATTATTAAAAATAATATATCTATAGGATCTACTTAAGGCTGAAAATCTTGCATGAAAATCGTTCTCAACAAATTTCACGTGTTTTATTCTAATATCTTCTGGTAGAAATGAATTTAATCCAAGTAACCATTTATCTTCTGGTCGCTCTACTAAAGTTTCAAAATGTGCAACTTGTCCTGTTGCATGAACGCCTGTATCTGTTCTTCCTGCAACAACTAATTTAATTTTTTCTTGTGAAAATTTAAATATTGCCTCTTGAATTTTACCCTGGATAGTATTTGGTTCTTTTTGTTCCTGCCATCCGTGATAGTTTTTTCCATCATACTCGATAAACAATAAAATTTTCATTTAATTTTTTATAAGTAATTTTTAATTAATAATTCTGCTATTTGAATGCTATTGTATGCGGCGCCTTTTCTAATATTATTACTAACGACCCACAAGTTAATTCCATTTGGTATAGAAATATCTTCCCTGACTCTACCAACAAATACATCATTACTATCCTCACACTCATTTGCAGCGCAAGGATAACCGCCATCTTTATGCTCATCAATTAAAACCACATCATTACTATTATCCATAAAAATATCTTTTACTTTATTTGCAGTGATCTTTTGTGCTAACTCAAGATGAACTGCCTCTGAGTGTCCATAAAAAACAGGCACTCTAACAGTTGTAGGGTTAACTTCAATCGAGTTATCAAGTATTTTTTTTGTTTCCCACACCATTTTCATTTCTTCTTTTGTATATCCATTATCCATAAATTTATCTATCTGAGGTATAACATTAAAAGCAATTTGTTTCGGATAAACATTACTTTTAATATCCTTATTATTTGTATATGCATGAACTTGATCTTTTAGTTCTTCTATAGCAAGACTACCTGATCCTGAAACTGCTTGATAAGTGCATACATTAATTCTTTTTATTTTACATACGTCGTGTATTGGTTTTATTGCCACCAACATTTGAATAGTTGAGCAATTAGGATTGGCTATAATACCTGTTTCGTTATATTTAGATATTTCATCGCCATTAACTTCGGGAATAATTAATGGGATATTTTTCTCATATCTAAAGAAAGAAGTATTATCAATAACAATAGTATTATTTTTTGTAGCAACACTTGCATATTTCTTTGATATTTCACCACCAGCAGAAAATAATGCAATATCAGTATCTTTGAAATCAAAATCTTCTAAGGATGTTATTAAATATTCCTCTCCGTTTATCTGAAGTTTTTTACCCTCGGATTTTTTACTTGCAAGTAAATATAGTTTTTTTATTGGAAAATTTCTTTCCAACAAAATTTGAATCATCATTTTGCCAACAGCCCCAGTAGCTCCAACAACAGCGACATTATATTTTTTACTCATTCTTTTTCACCAAATAATTTTTCAACTATTAGATTACCCATATCTTCAGTTGAAATATAATTATCGCCTGTTGTTAAATCTTTTGTAAACTTATTCTCTCTTAAAACTGATTTAACCGCATTTAAAATACAGTTATAAATATCAGCTCTTTGAAATGTATGTTGGAACATCATTGCAACAGATAATATAGTAGCAATTGGGTTAACTATATTCATCCCAGCTATATCTGGGGCAGAACCATGAATTGGCTCATATACTCCAAAATTAAATTCATTTAATGAAGCTGACGGTAACATACCAATAGAGCCTGTTAAAACAGAAGCTATATCAGATAAAATATCTCCAAATAAATTTTCAGTTACCATAACGTCAAATTGTTTAGGATTTTGAACTAATTGCATAGCAGCATTGTCTACATACAAATGGGATAATTCTATATCTTTATAATTTTTAGATATCTCATTTGTAGTTGATCTCCATAATTGAGAAACCTCTAAAACATTTGCTTTATCTACAGAGCATAATTTTTTATTTCTACTTCTAGCTAGCTGAAAAGCATAATTTGAAATTCTACTTATTTCAGATTTATTATATCTCATAGTATTATACGCTTCTGTACTATCTTCGTTAAAACCTCGAGGTTCTCCAAAATATAATCCGCTTATTAGCTCTCTTATTATTATAATATCTAGATTATTAATATATTCGCTTTTTACTGATGATGAATTTGCTAATTCAGGAAAAGAGATTATTGGTCTAATATTAATAAAAAGATTTGATTCTTTTCTCAAACTGAGTAATCCAGATTCCGGTTTTTTTTCTTTTGGTAAAATATCATACTTAATTCCTCCAACGGCACCAAGAAGAACAGCATCTGATTCTTTTACTTTAATTTTTGTTTCCTCAGGATAGGGACTGTCAAATTTGTCTACCGCAATGCCACCAAATAATGCCTCTTCAATCTCAATATTTAAATTGAAGATATTTGATATTTTATTTATTACTTTTCTTGCTTCCAAAGTTATTTCAGGGCCAACACCATCGCCTGGCAAAACTAATATTTTCATTTTTTTATTCATTAAATAACCACGGAGTTTTTAGAGATTTTTTGTTTTCATATTCTTTTATTTTATCGCTTAACTTTAAAGTTTCTGATATATCATCGATTCCTTCTAAAAGAACTTCTTTTCGTCTGCTATCAATTTCAAAAATGATTTTGAAATCATCACAAATAATTGATTGGTTTTTCAAATTTACTATAAACTCATTATTATTTTTTTCAATATTTGTTATAATATTTTGTATATCTTCTTTATCAACAAAAATTGGCAAAAGTCCGTTTTTAAAGCAATTATTATAAAAAATATCTGCAAAGCTCGTTGAGATTACAACTTCAAACCCATAATCCATCAAAGCCCAAACTGCATGCTCTCTTGATGATCCGCAACCAAAATTATCACCTACAACTAAAATTTTAGCGTTCTTATTTTTTTTTTGATATAAAAAAAAATCGGGATTTTTTTTTCTTTGACTGTGATCATCACCTAAATTTCCTGGCTCTAGATACCGCCAATCGTCAAATAAATTTTCACCAAAACCTTCCCTTGTTACTGCTTTAAGATATTGTTTTGGGATAATAGCGTCTGTATCGATATTTTTTCTATCTATAAAAGCTGCGGTTGATTTAATTTCGGTAAATTTTTTCATATTCTATATATCTCTTACATCAACAAAATGACCATGAATTGCCGCTGCAGCTGCAGTCGCTGGACTAACTAAATGAGTTCTTCCAAGCCTTCCCTGCCTTCCTTCAAAATTTCTATTTGAAGTAGATGCACATCTTTCATACTCATTTAATTTATCATCATTCATTCCTAAACACATAGAGCATCCTGGACTTCTCCATTCAAAACCAGATTTAGTAAAAATTTTATCAAGCCCTTCATTCTCAGCTTTTTCTTTTATCAGGCCAGATCCTGGAACAATAATTGCGCTTTTAATATTTTTTGCAATTTTTTTATTCTTTACAATATCAGCAACGATTCTTAAATCCTCTATTCTTGAATTTGTACATGAACCTATAAAAATTTTATCTAATTTAATTGAATTTACGTTTTGTTTTTCCTTTAAACCCATATAAGAAAATGCATTTTGTAGATCTTGTTTTTTAGAAGAAAATTTTTCATCGTTTAAATCAGGTAAATTTTCATCAACACCAACAGCCATTTCAGGAGAAGTACCCCAGGTTATCATTGGGCTTGATTTGTTTATATCAATATTAATAGTTTTATCATAAATAGAACCTATGTCTGAAACTAAATTTTGCCAATTTTTTTTTGCTATCTCAAAATCTTCGCCTTTAGGACTGAACGGCTTATTTTTTACATATTCAATAGTCTTATTATCTACTGCAATTAATCCAGTTGTAGCTCCTGCTTCAATAGTCATATTACATAATGTCATTCTTGCTTCCATAGAAAGATTTTTAATTGCATTGCCCGTATATTCAATAGCATAACCTGTACCACCTGCAGTACCGATTTTACTAATTATCAATAGCGCTAAATCCTTTGAATAAAAATACTCCGGCATTTTTCCATCAACCATAATATTCATATTTAATGATTTTTTCTTAAGCAGACATTGTGTAGCAAGAACGTGTTCAACTTCAGATGTTCCTATCCCAAATGCTAATGAACCCAAAGCACCGTGTGTGGAAGTATGAGAATCCCCACAAACAACAGTCATTCCAGGAAGTATTATACCTTGCTCCGGCCCAACGACGTGAACAATACCCTGTCTTATATCCTCAAGATCAAACTTTAAAAGATTATTATTTTTACAATTTTTATTTAGAGCATCTACTTGAATCTTAGATATTGGGTCTTTTATACCATTTTCTCGCATTGCTGTAGGAACGTTATGATCAGGAACTGCCATAATACTTTTTTTTCGCCATATACTTCTTTCAGCTTTTCTCAACCCTTCAAATGCCTGCGGCGAGGTGACTTCATGTATTAGGTGTTTATCAATATAAATTAGATCATAACCTTTATCATATGAATGAATATGATGATCGTCCCAGAGTTTGTCGTACAATGTTTTTTTCATAATTTTAACTACTTTTGAACCGCTTTATTTAAATATGTCTATTACTAGATTTTACTAAGATAAAGGACACAATAAAACCTAAAAAAGCAAATAATGAGGCATATAAATATACTGCAGATCCACCAGATAACTCCCAAAAATAACCACTATAAAAGCTTCCAATGGATCCACCAAGACCAAAGCTTATACTGGAATACAGTGCTTGTCCTCTTCCTTGAAGCTCTCCAGTGAAGTGTTCATGTATTAATGATATTGATACAGCATGATACATGCCATATGTCACAGCATGAAATAACGTAGCAATAATTACAATTATTATGTTGTCTACAAAAAAAGATATCAATAACCATCTTGTAAATGCAAATACAAAACTAATTATAAATAAGTTTTGTAAACCATATTTTGGTATCCAGCTTGAAATTTTCATAAAAATTAAAATTTCAGCAATAACTCCAAGAGACCAAATTATACCAATTAGATTTGTACTATAATTATTTTCAGACAAATAAATTGCAAAAAAAGCATAGAAAGGTCCATGACTTAATTGCATAAGAAAGCAGGATAATAATATTCCCAACACAACTGGCTTAAATACGACACTTAGTAAAGAATCATTGTGGCTTTTTTTATCAATACTAGAATTTCTAATAAATAATGTGGTTAAAAAAGTTAAAAAAAGAAAAGAGAGTATGCATATTGGTACAACCTTGATCCCAAACTTATTTGTTAATAAAGATAATGAAAGAACAGATAAAATAAAACCCAAAGACCCCCATAATCTAATTTGACTATATTTATTATAAGATGAACCTAGGGTATTCATGGTCACAGCCTCAAACTGAGGTAATGACGCATTCCAAAAAAAACTAAAAAAAAATATTAGAATAGCCATATTAAAAGCCGTTTCAATTGACGAGGCAAAAGTAAAAATTACGAAACAGCTTAGTGTTCCAAATTGAATAACTCTATGTCTTAATCCTGTTTTATCTGAAATCCATCCCCAAATATTTGGAGCTATTATTTTCGTACCTATCATTACACCAGTTATAATACCAATTTCATAAGCATTAAAATTTTTATAGTTTAAGTATAATGGCCAAAATGGTAAAAATGCGCCAAGTGCTGCAAAATAGAAAAAGTAAAAAGACGACAAATTCAGATATGACTTATCAAACATTATAGGAGCATCTAATATATTTCCTTTATACAATTTATTTCTTTTCAATGCATTTCCTTAAAAACAATAAAAAATTAATAGGTATCGTTAGATTTCATCATAACCAATGAAGATAGTTAGGCTATTATGTAAATTATAAATTTTGTGCCTTATGTCTCAGAGCGTGGTCAATTAAAACTAATGCGAGCATTGCTTCAGCGATTGGAACTGCTCTTATTCCTACACAAGGATCATGGCGTCCTTTTGTAACAACCTTTGCATTTTTGCCTTTGTTATCGATTGTTTTTCCTTCTAACCTGATACTTGAAGTTGGTTTTATTGCAATACTAACCTCTATATCTTGGCCTGAAGTAATTCCACCTAAAGTACCTCCCGAGTTATTACTTAAAAATCCTTTTTTTGAATCAATTTCATCTCTATGCTCTGTACCCTTTTGCGTAACAGACAAAAATCCTGCGCCAATTTCAACTGCTTTAACAGCATTTATACTCATCATTGCTTTTGCAATATCTGCATCTATTCTATCAAACACTGGTTCCCCTAAACCAGCTGGCACGTTAGTAGCCATTACATTAATTCTTGCTCCAATAGAATTCCCCTCTTTTCTTAAAGCATCCATATAATCTTCAAGGTCCTTAACCTTTTCATTATTTGGAAAGAAAAAAGGATTTTTTTCAATATCAGCATAATTTTTTTTATCTGAAACAATTGGTCCAAGCTGAGCAACATATCCTTGTATATTTAAATTGAAATGTTCTTTTAAATATAATTTAGCTATAGCACCTGCCGCGACTCTTGTTGCTGTTTCTCTTGCTGAAGATCTTCCCCCGCCTTTATAGTCCCTTAAGCCATATTTCTGATCGTAAGTTATATCTGCGTGCCCCGGTCTATATAAGTCTTTAATTTCTGAGTAGTCCTTACTTCTTGCGTCTTCGTTATAGATGATCAAACTAATTGGAGTACCAGTGGTTTTTCCGTCAAAAACACCTGACAATATTTTTACCTTATCTGATTCTCTTCTTTGAGAAGTGTGCCTTGTTTTACCAGGCTTTCTCCTATCTAAATCTCTTTGGATATCTTCAATATCAATCTTGAGATTTGGAGGACAACCATCTATTATACAACCAATAGCTTCACCATGGCTTTCGCCATATGTGGTAACTTTGAATAATTGTCCGTGACTATTTCCAGGCATCTTTATATTGTACCAAAAATAAGAGTTATAATAATAAAAAATGAAAAAAAATTTAAAAAAACTTGTTAATCAATTCAAAATCACATTATTTTATATAGCTCCACTTCATTTTATATCANATATAACCTTTAAAGCTTCNAGAATNGAAGATTCAACTATTAAAAATTTTCTNATAAAAATTTATATTTCCATATTTAAGATAANNCTCGANGANTATAAAATAAAAGACNTNAAAAAATATAAATCNTTAAATGATTTTTTTACAAGAGAACTTGATTTATCTTTCAGAAAAAAAATTGNANCATNAAANGATATTATCTCTCCTTGCGATGGNACCATAGCAGGCTTNGGANANATAAATGAAGATACTTTTATNCATGCAAAAAAACAGAAATACTTTGTAAGTGAACTTATTCAAGATAANAAAAATAANTTAAANAATGGNAAGTTTATTAATATATATTTGGAACCAAAAGATTGTCANCGAATATATATGCCATGTGANGCCNNTTTAACAAAAATTACNCATGTNCCAGGATCACTTTANAGTGTTGCACCCTATGCAACAGAGGGAATAAAAAAATTATATTCTANGAATGAAAGAGTCATTTTAAATTTTAAAAATNATAAATTTNGTTTTTATTTAGTAATGGTNGGNGCAGTAAANGTTGGATGCATATCTTTATCAGATTATGGTGTCATTGCTCCCTCNAGGCAAAGGNCNAGTNTTATTNGATTTAATAATNAAGAAAATACCAAACATTACAAAAANGGNGAAGAAATAGGGATGTTTAATTTAGGNTCTACAGTAATATTATTAATAANTNCAATAGATNGTGTNTGGCCAAANAATNTAGAAATAAATAAAAAANTANTAATACGTGANGAAATTNTNAGNCCAACTANNTTTTAATTCGTGCAGNATATTCTTTTGATCTCGTGTCNACTTTTATAACGTCTCCTTGATTAATNAAGAGTGGTACNTGTATANCTGCCCCNGTNTCCAATATTGCAGGTTTNGTTGCTTTNGATGTTGTATCACCTTTTAAACCCGGCTCAGTATGCTTTACTNTNAGTTCAACAAATATAGGCAATTCGATGCCNATTGGGGCATCATTAAAGAAAGTAATAGAACAAATTTCTTCACCTTTTAACCAAANGTAATTATCNCCAAGNGATTCTTTATTTATTGGTACTTGGTCAAAATTTTCTGTATTCATAAAAAAATAGTTAGCTTCATCNTTATAAAGATATTGCATTTCNGAAACTTNAACATCAGCACCATCTAAACTTTCTCCAATTTTTAAAGTTTTCTCAACTATTTTTCCATTGCCAAGATTNTTAAGCTTTATTTTACTAAAAGCTTGTCCCTTNCCTGGCTTATGAAACGAATTATCAATTATTTCAAATGGGTCATNNCCAATTAATACTTTCAAGCCATTTTTNATATTACTAGTATTGTAACTTGNCATATAAAACCTAGCTGTTTTTTAATATTGATTCTATTCTGGACTCAATNGAAGGATGGCTNCTNAACAAACTTTTATATGATTTGTCTTTNCTNCCNGATATTCCAAAAGCAGCCATTTGNTCTGGCAATGCTTGTGGAGATTTTTTAGATAAAGTTTTTAAAGCAGAAATCATTTTATTTGAACCTACAAGCTTTGAAGCATATAAATCTGCAGCATATTCTCTCTTTCTGGAAAACCACATCACAATAATACTAGCTAAAATAGATAATAAAATTTGAGCAATAATACTTGTTATATAATAAGCTGGGCCGTGCCCTCTTTGAACTTTGAAAATTACTCTATCAACAAAATGTCCGATGATCCTTGAAAAAAAAATAACAAAAGTATTTATAATTCCTTGAATTAAAGTCATCGTCACCATATCTCCGTTTTTTATATGAGCAACTTCATGTGCGATAACAGCTTCAATTTCATCTCTATTCATATGACTTATTAGTCCAGTACTTAGTGCCACTAGTGAATTATTTTTAGATGCTCCTGTAGCAAAAGCATTTGGCTGCTGAGAATTAAAAATTCCAAATTCTGGCGTTTTTATTCCTGATTTTAATGAGATTTCTTCNAGTGTATTTAATAGCCATCTTTCAGTTTCGTTTTTGGATTCTTTAACCAGCTCTACACCCATGCTTCTTTTGGCTATCCACTTTGAGATGAGTAAAGAAATGAATGATCCAGTAAAACCAATAATAGCAGAAATAAACAAAAGAGAATTGAGGTCAAGATCAACGCCATTATCCTGAAGAACGCCATCAATTCCAAATAATGACATTGTCAAGCTTAATACGACTAATATCGCGATATTTGTTCCCAAAAAAAGTGCTATTCTCAACATATTTTAATTACTCAATTTAATCTCTAAGATATAATATTATATTAATTAATGAATATAAATAATTTTTTAAAACCTGGCAATAGTATAAATGTTATAGCAGCTGCTGGCACCGGGAAAACCTGGTTTATAATTGCAAAAATTCTTAGATTATTACTCGAAGATATAAATCCAGAAAAAATTACAGCAATTACATTTACAAAAAAAGCATCTGCTGAAATGTTAGATAGACTTAATAAAAAAGTAGAAGGCTGGTCAAAACAAGATGAAAAAAGTATTAAAAAAGATCTTGAAGAAATAGGAATTAATAAAAACTATGAATATTATATAGCTAAAGCACAAAAACTTTTTCTTAAATTGCAGTTAAATGAAAAGGATATAAGAATATCAACCCTTGATGCATTCTTCATGGAAATAATTGGCCAATTTTATTTAGATATAGATGTACCAAATAATATAAAAACAAATGACTACCCTACCCTAGTTACAAAGGAAGTTGAAAAAAAAATTTTTAATGAAAAATATTTTAAAGAGCATAAAGCCTTTAGAGAAAATATAAATTTCCTTAATTCACAAATTGGTAGCTTTTTCAGTGTAAAAAAATCAGTCGTTAGTATCATTGAAAAAAAATCATATTTATTATCTTTGGAAAAAATTAATTCAATTGATAAAGTAAAAATTAATTTTGAGGATGATAAAAAAAATTTAATAAAAATAATATTAAATGGCTTTGACAAAAAATGAACTCTTGAAAAAAAAATATTCGAATTTCTTAAGTAATATGTCAAATATAAATTTAAGTTTAGATGAAAAAGTATTTTTAATTAAGGATTTTTTTCTCACAAAGTCTGAAAGATTACCAAGAAAAAAGATCATAAATGATTTTTCAAAAATTGAAGCGGATATAGATTCATTTCTATTTCACATTTACTCATATGAAAATAATGTGTTTAATTCTATTCAAAAAGCGTGGCTGATGGTTTCTAAACATTTTTTTTCNGAATATCAAAAAGCATTAAAGCAAAATAATTTACATGATTATTCTGATTGTACNTGGTTGTGNCATAAAAAATTATCAGAACTTGAGTCTGATAATTGGATCTTTTATAAAATTGCAAATTCTATAAATCATTTATTAATTGATGAATTTCAGGATACAAATTCTATTCAATGGGAAATAATAGCTATGATACTTTTAGCTGTAAAAGAACTGAGTGATGATTCCTCAGTTACTATTGTAGGTGATTCCAAACAATCTATTTACGGTTTTAGAGGCTCTGAACCTAAATTATTTGATATATGCAGAGATTTTACCAAAAAGAACTTTAATGCAAAAGAAGTGTTTTTAAATGAATCAAGAAGATCATCCAATGAAATAGTAAAATTTGTAAATGAAAAATTTGAAACAAATAATAAGTTTTATACCAATATAAAATTAGTTGGAAATGTCTCAGTTAATACACTGAATAGCGGTAATGAATCAAATATCGTAATTGAAGCAGAAAAAATTTCCTCTCAAATAAGAGAGCTTATACTTGAAAAAAATTTAAACTATAGTGATATTACGGTACTTTTGAAAAATAGAAACTATATTGATAACCTTGAAGAGGTTTTTATTAAAGATTCTATTCCTTTCTCAACAGACAAAAAAGAACCTTTGTTAAAAAATTCAGAAATTAAACACCTATTTTATTTATTGAAATATCTAATACTGGATGAAAAAAATAGTTTTGAACTATATTCAATCTTAAATTGTCCAATATTTAATTATAGTATTAAAGAAATTAGTAAAATTAATATGAACAAATTTGATGAACTTGAAGAATTATTATTAGCAAGTAAATATGCTGCAAATATAAAAACATGGAGGAATATTTTAGGGAAAATTCCTATGCATGATTTAATTGATATGATCTATAATGATGTTGATATCTTTAATAAATATTATTCTGAAAATAGTCTAAAAAATAAAAAAATAAAAAATAATTTCTTAAATTTTTTAAATATTAGTCTTAGTTTAAATAATGGAAGATATTTATCTCCATTCAATTTTTTGTATCAAGTTGAAAAAATTAAAGATGATCCTGGTCTCTATGAGAATTTATTTGATAACTCTGTAAGGATAATGACTATTCATTCATCAAAAGGTCTCGAATCTGAAGTTGTTTTTTTAGCGCAAACTTATCTTTCAAATAATGTGAAAAATCAATTAAGAATAATTCCAATTTTTAATGACGATTTAACTTGTAAGAACTTATATTTATACCTTCCAAAATTTTTTAAAAACAATAGAATGATTGAAAAAAAATTTATGGCCTATAAAGATAAAGAAAATTTAGAGGAATTAAATTTGTTATATGTTGCCTGCACAAGAGCAAAAAGAATTCTTGTGATTAATGGGTTTTCCGATTCAAAATACAGTAATAGTTGGTTCTCTAATTTTTTATCTTGTCAATGATATCCTTTGGGCTTTTGTATCCCAAAATTAATTTTCCATCTGGTAAGAATATTGATGGTGTAGAGCTTATACTGATATTATTTATTATTTTCTGATGTTCATCTATAGGATTAATACAATTCATTTTTTTTATTTCTTTACCGTTTTTTAGAGATGTAAAAGCGTCATTCTTATTATCTGAACACCATGCTGAAGTAATTTTTGCCTTCGTACTTTTTTTTCTAGCTAGTACTAGATATCTCACTTTAATTCCATTTTCCAAATAAGTTGGGATATCTTGATGAAATTTTCTGCAATAACGACAGTTTATATCAGTGATAACATTAATATAATGTTCTTTGCTTTTCCCAAAAATAAATAATTTATTATCAGGAATATTATTTAGTAATTTTTTTCTCCCTTCTGCGCTAGCTGCTTCAGTAAGATTAATAAAAACATAAGACTTTCCTTCTTTCTCAACTTTTTGTAAATTACCCCCCTCAAATATATATTTACCATCATCGGTTATATAAATAATTGCACCTGCATAATGAACTTCATAAATATTATTTATTTTGGTTTTTATAATTTTATCAAATTTTAAAGTTGGAAATATTGCAGACATTTTTTTTTCTAATGAAAGTATAACTTTATCATCAGAATAGCAAATTGTAATATTGAAAACGAGAAACGCTGATAAAATAATAGATTTTATTATGCTCTTGGATGATTTTTGCAATGTAATTCCTTTAGTTCATTTTTTGCAATATGAGTATATAATTGCGTGGTTGATAAGTCGCTGTGACCGAGAAGTAATTGCACCACTCTTAAATCTGCTCCATTATTAATCATATGCGTTGCAAAAGCGTGTCTTAAAGTATGGGGCGATAAATGGTCATTAATTCCAACTTTTTTTGCATACTTTTTTAAAATATGCCAAAAAGAATGTCTAGTCATTTCACTTCCTCTATTACTTAAAAAAAGTGAATCAGATCTTTTTTTATTTATAAATTCTGACCTAAAATCTTCTATATATGCTTTTAAAAATGTTAGCGCATAATCATTAATTGGAATTATTCTCTCCTTGTTACCTTTTCCCATTACTCTTAAAAAATTACTCTCGATCACAACTTGAGATAACTTTAAGGTTACAAGCTCTGAAACCCTTAATCCGCAAGCATATAATATTTCAAGCATGGCTTTATCTCTTGAGCCAAATCTATCATTTATATTAGGAGCGTTCAGTAATTTATCAACGCTTTCGGCATCAATAGAATGTGGAAGCGACTTTATGTTTCTCGGAGTTTCAATTTCTTCTGTTGGATTATTTTTAATAAAATTTCTACTTGATAAATATAAAAAGAATTTCTTTAGTGAAGAGATTAATCTCATGTTACTTCTTGAGGATATGCCATTTGAAAATCTTTCGGAAATAAAAGAATTTATATCAGAATGCTGAGCATTATTTAAATCAATATTCTTTTCATTTAGATATATCAAGAAGGTTTTTATATCATGTTCATACGATATTAAAGTATTTTTTGATAAACCTTGTTCAGCCCAAATGCTATCAAGAAAATTGTCTAGAACATCATTGTTTAATATATTTTTCATGTTAGTAATAATATAATAATGTAATTATTAAACTATTACAATGAGATACATTTATGAATTACATATCAATTTGGAGAAGATTAGCATCAATTTTGTATGATTTTTTATTAGTAGTAGCTGTACTTATTATTATGTCAATTCCTTTTTTTAGTTTTGATTTACAAGAAAATAATCTTCTTAAAGTTACTATACAGATTTATTATTATTTAATAACTCAGTATTTTTTTGTATGGTTTTGGGTACATAATCAAGGAACCCTTGGGATGAAAACATGGAAGATAAAAATAATATGTGATAATAATAATCGCCTGTCTTATAAACAAGCAATTATTAGATTTAATGTTGCTATATTTTCTTTACTATTTTTTGGCTTAGGTTTTCTAATATCTTTTTTCAGAAAAGATAAAAAATGTTTTCATGATATTATTTCAAAAACAGCTTTAATAAAACTGTAGAACCATAAAATTTCTTAATAATATAAAAACTAACTATAAGTAAAATAAATATAGGCAAAAAAGAACCTATTAAAGGTGGTATATTTATAATTATAGACAGCTTATTAATTGTTTGATTAAATAAAAATAATCCGATTCCTGTAAGAATTCCAATAAATATTCTTTGTCCAAAACTTGCTGACCTAATACTAGAGTGAACAAATGGCGTTGTTAAAAGAAACATTACTAAGCAAGATAATGGGATTGAAAACTTAGACCAAAAAGCTAGTTGATATTTTTTTGATTCCATGGAGTTATCCTCTAAATATTTAATATATTTTCGAAGCTGTGATAAATTCATTTGATTTGGCTTAATAACCATGATATCAAACAAATCAAGGTCCACAAATTCATTGAAACTTGCAGTATCGTTATTATTTATTTCTATATTCTTATTTTCAAAGTTTGTTGAGGTTATATTTTTCATTATCCATTTTCCATTAATATAATTTCCCTCATCAGCATAAATTGATTCTATTAACTGTTGCTTTTCATTAAATCGGTATACTGAGATCTCTTGAACAATATTATTTGGATAAACTTTTGCTATGTGTATAAAGCTACTCTTATTTTTTATCCAAATACCATCAGTATTTTTCATACTTAGTCTAGTNGATTCACTTAAGTTTTTTANGTTNTTTGCTATTTGCTGNCCTTGTGGNGCNATAAATTCTCCTATTAGAAANGTNANTANNACAATTACTANACCNGTTTTTAATGTAACTTTTATAATTTTTGATAATGATAAACCTGAAAATTTTGCTGCATTTAATTCATTTGTACTAGATAATTTACTTAGCCCNATAAGACTTCCCATCAATGTTGCAATTGGNAAAACCTCATAAATATTTTGTGGAANGTTTAATAATACATATAAAAAAGCTAATGTNAGGGAATACCCNTCATTTACCTTTTTAATTTCATCGACTAGATCCAACAAACCAACAACTATNACAAGAATTCCTAAAACGGAAAATATTGAAATAAGAATTTGCTTGGCGATATATTTATCTAAAATTTTCATTATTTTTTCATATACTTCTTAAATGTTTTGACAAAATTTGGATATAACTTAATTTGTCGCTTTTTTGTAATGTATAACGTGTAGCATAGTACTGCTGCAACTATATGAACCCACCANGAACCTATTAAAGAAAAAATGTAGGATTCTTTTTGTATTTGATTTACTGAAACAATTACGAGATTAGAATATAAAAAATAAATAACAATCGAAGATAATAAATTTGAATATTTATTCTGTCTTGGTGCAACATCTCCAAAGATAAAAGCAAATAATATTAGTATAACTACAGATATTGGAGCAAATAATCTCCATTGTATTTCTGCTGATGATAAAGCTTTATTTTGATCGCTAATAAGATCAAATATACTCTTCATTCTGTAATTTTCATAAAAATCAGGCTCCGTACTAAGAAGTTTAATTTCATGAGTGTCATACTTCATGACTTGAAAATTCCCTGTTCCTGGCGTTCCAGTGTATCTTTGTCCATTCTTTAAAACTAAACTTCGAGATCCATCTTTTATATATTCATNTCCTTCTTCNGCTGTTTCAATGGATATTTTATTATTTTCTGANCTCTTAATAAAAATTCTCTTAGAAACATCATTTTCAATATTTTCTACAAAAATTATCCAGTTCTTATTTTTCATTTGAATAAATTTTCCAGGCGATTTAAGCCCAATTTCTGATGTTGTAGCTGCCTCTATTTTCTTTTTTTGGATTTCTGTAACTATGTGAGGTGAAACAATAATATTTAAAACAAAAATTATGAAAAATGATGGAACAGCAAGCAAATAAAAAATTTTTGTAAAAATAGCTTTATAGTTTCCGGACGCTTTTAAGGCAAAAATTTCGCTATCTCTATAAAACCGTGATAGCGATATTACTATACNTATCATTAAAGCAAACGGTAAAAGTAGAATTACCGATTTTNAGGTACTTAAAAATAGCATNGAAAAAATCATTTCTATCTCAAATCTGCCATCTACAACATACTCTAAAAGTCTTACAAATAATCTGCCAACTATAACTAATATTAAAACTGAAATTACCGAAATAAATGAAAATATAAAGCTCTTTAGTATATACTTATCTATAATAGTTAACTTTTTAAAGTTACTGAAATTTAACGATTTTGGTCCAGAAGGAAATTTGAAATATTGAGCTTTTTTAGCAAAAGATNTAATTGAATTAATTTTTGAGTTGAATTTTAATTTACATATTTTGTAATTATCCAACCATTTTCTTTTAATTTTGGTATATTTAGAGTTATTTTTCATAATCAATAATTACGACGAGGCTACAAAAATTATGCAATACGATTTAACTACTAATATAACATCAATTAGTGCTAAAGGGTCAGCAATATTTGGTGTTTATGATGATAAAAATATTAGCAATTTGGCAAAGCATTTTAATAATAAGGATGTTGCTAANTTTAAAGATATGATCAAAAAATCNTCTTTTGAAGGGAAAATTAATCAATCNCTATGTATGTATGATGTTTCAAATTCAAAGTTAGACAAAGTTTACCTAGTNGGCTTGGGTGAAAAAAATAAATTTAATGAGAAAAAATTTTTAAAATCTATAATCTATGTCAGTAATTTATGTAAGAAGGAAAACATTAAAAATATTTTTCTAGACCTTGATGTGCTGATGTCAAATAAAAAAATAAATATAGATTGGGCAATTCGAAATATTTCTATACAAATAAATGGAATTGATTATTTGTATAGCGAGACAAAGAATAAAACAAAAAGTAAAACTAATTATAAAGTGAGTAAAATTATATTTTTATGCACATCTGTAAAAAGTCAATATAAAACAAAACTAAAGAAATACTTTATTCAAGGTTCTGCAATTTCTAATGGTATTAAGCTTGCAAAAAAACTTGGGGACCTGCCAAGTAATATTTGTACTCCAACATATTTAGCGAAGTCTGCTGTTGCTTTAGGAAAAGAAAATAAAAAGTTGAATATTAAAATTCATAATGAAAAAGAAATGAAAGCCATGGGTATGAATTGTTTACTCTCAGTCGGAAATGGGAGTGAAGAACCCTCTAAACTAATTACNATAAAATATAATGGTGCCAATAAAAATGAAAAGCCAATCGTGCTAGTTGGAAAAGGTATTACTTTTGATACTGGGGGTATATCTATAAAACCAAGTAATGGTATGGACGAAATGAANTATGATATGTGTGGTGCGGCAAGTGTTTTAGGCACAATGAAAGCTATTAGTGACTTAAATCTTAAAATAAATTTAGTGGGTGTCATAGCATCAGCAGAAAATATGCCAAGTGGGTCTGCAACAAATCCAGGTGATGTCGTAACAACGATGTCAGGGCAAACAGTTGAAATACTAAATACTGATGCAGAAGGAAGGTTAGTTTTATGTGATGCTCTTACCTATGTTTCAAAATTTAAACCAAAACATGTGATAGATATTGCAACATTAACAGGAGCTGTTCTAGTAGCATTAGGTAAAGTAGCAAGTGGTGTTCTTTCAAATGATGATAAATTAACAGCGAAACTAAAANATAGCTCAAATATAAGTCATGATTATATTTGGGAGCTTCCAATGTGGGAAGAATTTCAGTCAGAATTGGATAGTAACTTTGCTGATATAGCGAATATTGGAAAAAGATACGCTGGGACTATTACAGCAGCATGTTTTTTATCTAGGTTTACGGAAGATTATAGTTGGGCTCATTTAGATATAGCTGGAACCGCTTGGAATGAAGGTGCAAATAAAGGTGGCACTGGAAGACCAGTATCTCTTCTTACTCATTTTATATTAGAAAATGCAAANTCTTTGTAAAGAATACGCAGATATTTATTATATAAATANAATTATATGATCGATAATAAGTACAATCCATCTAAAATTGAAGAGAAATGGTATAAGGAATGGGAAAATAATAAAATATTTTCACCTTCAAACAATGGAGATGCATATTGTATAATGATACCGCCTCCAAACGTTACAGGCACACTTCACATGGGGCATGCCTTTCAAGTAACTCTCATGGATATCTTATGCAGATATCATAGAATGCTTGGCGATAACACTTTATGGCAAGCTGGGACAGATCATGCCGGTATTGCAACACAAATGGTGGTTGAAAGGAAGCTTACTGCGCAAGGTATTTCAAGAACTGATTTAGGAAGAGAAAAGTTTATTGACCAGGTTTGGGATTGGAAAAGTCAGTCAGGGGATATTATAACTAAGCAACTTCGAAGAATGGGAGCTTCCCTTGATTGGGAAAGCGAAAGATTTACATTGGATGAGGGCTTATCTGTTGCAGTAAATAAAGTTTTCATTGATCTTTACGAAGAGGGCCTAATATACAAAGGGAAACGGTTAGTAAATTGGGATCCTGTGCTTCAAACAGCTNTATCTGATTTAGAAGTATTGTCATCGGAAGAAAATGGAAAAATTTGGACAATTAAATATTTCTTAGATGATGAGTCTGAAGATTTTTTAGAAATAGCAACGACAAGGCCAGAGACTATTTTAGGTGATACTGCTGTAGCTGTTAATCCNAATGATACAAGATACAAAAATTATGTTGGTAAAAAAGTAATTGTNCCAGTTACTGGCAAGACTGTTCCNATAATTGCAGATGAATATGTGGACATGGAATTTGGCACAGGTTGTTTAAAANTTACTCCTGCACATGACTTTAATGATTACGAATTATCAAGNAAACACAATCTTAGAAATAATAAATATTTTTGATAATTCAGCAAGAATAAAATGTAATCTTAAAGAGTATAATAATCTNGATAGATTCGCTGCAAGAAAAAAAATTCTTTCAGAGCTTGAAGATTCAAANANCTTATTAAAAACTTCTGACCATAAAATGTTAATTCCGCGTGGAGATAGGAGTCATGCCATTATCGAACCATTAATGACTGATCAATGGTATGTAAAGATAAAACCTTTGGCTGAAGAAGCGATTAAGTGTGTTAAGGAAAAGGAAATAAAGTTTGTTCCAGAAAATTGGGAAAAAACTTATTTTGAATGGATGAATAATATTCAAGACTGGTGTATTAGTAGGCAATTNTGGTGGGGACATCGAATACCTGCNTGGTATGATGACGAAAAAAATGTCTATGTCGGCAAAAACGAAGAACATGTTAGAGAAAAGTATGANTTAANAGAAAATACTATTTTAANCCAAGATGAAGATGTTTTAGACACTTGGTTCTCATCTTCGTTATGGCCNTTTTCTACCTTAGGATGGCCTAGTGAAACTGAAAGAGTCAAGACATTTTATCCTACAAGTGTTCTCATAACTGGTTTTGATATTATATTCTTTTGGGTTGCAAGAATGATNATGATGGGGAAAAAGTTTGTAGGGGAAGTTCCTTTTAAAGAAATATATGTTCATGGTTTAGTTAAAGATTCNTCTGGAAATAAGATGTCTAAATCTAAGGGTAATATTATTGACCCGATNGATTTAATAGANGGAATTGATTTAAATAGCTTNATAGACAAAAGAGCATCGGANCTAATGCAGCCAGANATGGCTCAAAAAATTATTAAAAATACCAAAAAAGATTATCCAGATGGTATTGGAGCCTACGGCACTGATGCTTTGAGATTCACATTTGCTTCACTGGCCAGTACGGGAAGAGATATAAATTTTGATCTTAAAAGAGTTGAGGGTTATAGGAACTTTTGTAACAAATTATGGAATGCTGCAAGATATGTAAAAATGCAAGGTAATGTAAAAATAGAGAATTTAGATAATAAGAATTTTAAAAATGAAGATATTTGGATAAGAAAAAAGCTGGCTAACTTAATTGCAGAAATAAAAAATAATTATAAGAACTATAGGTTTGATTATGCAGCTAAGAGTTTATATAGCTTTGTTTGGCAAGATTATTGTAGCTGGTACATAGAAATTTCAAAATCTAATCTAAATATAAAAAATATTACAGAAGATGAAAAAAACTTAATTATTTTAAATTTAAGAGATGTATTAAAAAGTATATTATTACTTTTGCATCCAATAATGCCATTTATAACCGAAGAGATTTATAAAGATATATTTAATGAAGATAAATTCATTCAAGATAATAGCTATCCAAATTCAAGTGACTTTGAAAGTAGTAGAAACACAGATAATATTNGTTGGATGGTAGAAATTATTTCAGCTATCAGAAAGACAAGATCAGAAATTGGGGTTCAGCCAAACAAAGAGATAGAAATATTCGTAACAGGTGAAAGCGAAAAAGATAAAGTTTTTTTTAAAGAATTGACACCCCTAATTAAAAGTTTAGCAAAAATTAAAAATATTGAGTTTGGCGAAATAAGTGAAAGTAATTTTTACACGTGTGTATCTAATAATTTAAAAATTC
This sequence comes from Gammaproteobacteria bacterium, assembly GCA_002705445.1. GTDB lineage: Bacteria > Pseudomonadota > Gammaproteobacteria > Poriferisulfidales. Next base: position 107,196 of record PAGR01000001.1, read on the forward strand.
TGATTCCTTCTTCTGATTTAGTGGATATAAAATCTGAAATTGAAAGACTAACCAAAGAAAAAGCAAAATATGTAAATTCAACTGTGGGAATTGAGTCAAGGTTATCTAATGAAGAGTTTGTAAAAAATGCTCCAGGCCATATTGTTGTAGCCGATGAGCAAAGACTTAAAGAACTTAAGATACAAATTTCAAAAATTGAAGAACAAATAAAAAATTTTTCTAGTTAGCTTGATTAAGCAATATTCACATCAAGTATACCTTCCATCTTTTCGGCAGTTTCTGACTTTCCAGTTCTACTGTCACCTATCATAGCGACGGTAACGTCGATCTCTTGAACGCTATTTCCAAGCTTTTCTCTCTTTTTAACTGCGAATTCTTTTACTGAAACTATCAATGANTCTGCAAGCCTTGTAGGTCCCTCTTGCTCAATTTCTTCTCTATTTTTAAAGCCACACTCAATTACTTTTTCGTCAGTATTTCCTTCGTATACTCCTGCCATTAGCATACTATACGCAACACCTACCTCCATATCACCTCTCTGAACAAGTTTTTCTATATCAGATATTAATTGTTCTTCAGTGTCTGTATATTTTTCGTATAAATCCTTATGAAGAATAGTTCCATCATTGTCTTTTAACAAAGGAAATGGGTTTGCCCAATAACTAATTTCAGTTCCTCCTCTTCCGGTTTGTGTACTTCCTGCAGCACATCTTCTACCATCATGAAAATGAACAATTGCATCTTTAACTGGCATGCTTGTATCAACCATTGTTTCTCCAGGTTTTTTTAAATCATAATTATTTATATAAAGCAATAAATCCAAATCACTTCCAGTAGATACTTCCTTTTCCTCCGCTACAGGGACTATTTGTCTTGCATTTGTTCCTGCAGATGCATTGTATCCAATTTCTCTACCTACTAACTGCAACTTTGCTTGTTCACTAAAACCATCTAAACAAGCAAACGCTCCAATTTCTGTACCGTAGAATTTTAATTTTGTAAGCTTATCATTATCATCTTTATAGAATTCTGCTTTTCCCATATCATCAGCCTTAATAAAAATATCTGATATGAATGGTTCGTCAGTTTCTTTATCAAAACCAACAACATATCTATTACAACCACAATGTAATGGAAAATCACCTTTTAAAATTGCTAAAACATTATGAAGAGTAAGAATTGGTTTTTTGCAATAACCAAAGTATCCATATTCAGGAAATTGCGGAACCATTCCTATAAGCAAGTCATTACCCTTATCATGATAAAAACCTAAATCTTCTTTTTTTGCACCTGGATAACCAAAAAAGAAAATTCCATCTGGTTTTTTATTTACAAATTGATTATCAATCTTAAATAAAGGAAATAAATTTAATAAACCAGGCTCCATCTCAATACAACCTCTAGATTTATGTATGTATGCAATGATCAACCATTTTCCAACACTCAAAGGTACTGCGACCCAATCATCTGGTTTGAAAATATTTAGATCTAAAGGATTATGATCTAGCTCAAAAAATGGAAATGCTCTTTTATTTACAGAAGTTTCATAATGAACACCAGTTTTAATGTCTGCTGTGACTGTTAAGTTTGTATGAGCAAGTTTTGAATAAGCAGCAGGCATATTTGCGAAGTGCCCAGAAATTTCTCCTGTGGTCACATTTGGAGATGCATCAGAAACACTTGATCTTGAAATACCATGGCCTAGACCTACTCTATCTAATAACTTTCTTCGTGTACTGATAATTAACTCAGATAAATTCTCAGCTTTCTCTGATATTTTCGTTTTGAATTCAGCTTGAGATTCTTTTCCAGTAGAAACAATATTATTATTCATTCTGACCAATCTGGTAAAACCTTTTTTTCTGTAATGATGGTAACAACCATCTAAAAATCTTACTATAGCTTTATCTCTTTCAAGTTCTTTACCTTGAGCTTCTCTTTCAAAAATTTGCAAAATATCCTTCAAAGTTAAATTAGCAATAAGTTCAGTCTTTTGTTTTGCTTCTTGCGAATGTTTTTCACCTTTGATTTCGAGGTCCTCGAGATATTCTTTTTTATATATTTTTAGATACCTTGCGAAAGCGTAACTTCGTAAAAGTTGCTCAGATGTTGTACAACTATCTTTAATTTCTAATATTGATTCCACTCTATATCCCCATTAAAAAAGCACTTAATATTTCAAGATATACTATTTTTATCTTTATAATTTATAGTAATAACGTTATACATGAATTATATTACCAAATATAGTGAAAATTAGATTATTGAATTTATGAATCAAATTATAAGTAAAATTTATCCACCAGGTAAAAAAAGCCTATACTCCGCTAATAATCTATACTTAAAACCAGTATTATCAAAGATAAATAGACGTTATAAACCATATTATTATGCAAATTTTCTGTCCAGTTTTGACGGAAGAATTGCTACTTATGACAAAAAATACGGAAAATTATTAACTCCTGAAAGGATAAAAAGTAAGGTCGACTATTCCCTTTTTTGTCAGTTACATGCTCAATCAGATTGTCTAGTCACAAATACAGAATATTTAAGAGGTTTGAGTAAAGGTTATTATGGAAATATACTTTCAGTAAAGAACTCAAAGTTAAAGTTGTGGAGAAATAAAAACAATCTGAAAAATCAAGATATTATTGTATTGAGTAATAGCTTAAATTTTCCAGTAAATAAAAATATCGAGGTATTAAAAAATAAAATAACGATATTGACCACGTCAAAGAACAAAAAAAAAATACAAAATCTAGAAAAAAAGAACTACAAAGTAATACAATGCAAAGGTAAAAATGTATCGGTCAAGAGATTAAATGAGTATATAATTAGTAAAAAGTACAAGTCTATATACTTTATAGCTGGACCAAGAATTGTAGAGCAGATGATTAGCGAAAATCTACTAAACAAACTATACTGTAGTACTAGCATGTGTATTATGGGTTCAGAGAATTATGATAAAATAATAAGAGGAGATTTTTTAAAGGAATCAAAAAATCTTAAACTTGTAGGGTTATATCTTTATTCACATAAAACAAAGAAAATAACACAACAAACATTATTTCAAGTATTCGATTTAAAAGGAAAATAAAATGCTTATAGAGTTAATATCAAATTATGGTTTATTTCTTCTAAAAACGCTAACGGTTGTTATAGGTATAATAGTTATATTAAGCTTTGCTTTAAGTTCAAAAAAAAGTAAGTCTGAAGGTAATTTAGTTGTTACTAATGTCAACGAAGAATTAGATAATCTAGAGAATAATATTAAACAAAATATTCTCAATAAAAAAGATTTCAAAAANTATGTTAANGATAAAAAGAAAAATAACAAAATAGCCGAAAAAAAACTTTTTATATTAGATTTTAAAGGAAATATAAAAGCTAGTGAAATTGTATCTTTAAGAAGAGAAATATCAGGAATTTTATTATCTTATAAAAAAGGTGATGAAGTTATATTAAGACTAGAAAATTCTGGTGGTACTGTGCATGAGCATGGGCTTGCCGCATCGCAATTAAAAAGAATAAAAGATAAAAAAATTCCCCTAACAATATGCGTGGACAAAGTTGCTGCTAGTGGAGGATATATGATGGCTTGCGTTGCAAACAAAATCGTTTCTTCACCTTTTGCCATCATTGGATCTATTGGAGTTTTAGCTCAAGTTCCAAACTTTAACAAACTACTAAAAAATAAAGGTATAGATTTTGAGCAGCATACGGCAGGAAATTATAAAAGAACAGTTACTATGTTTGGAAAAAACACAGAAAAAGACAGAAAGAAACTTGGCGAACAATTAGAGGATATACATTTATTATTTAAAGATTTTATTGTTAGTCAAAGAAAAAACATAGATATTGAAAAAGTAGCTACTGGGGAGTATTGGTATGGAAAAAGTGCCCTCAAACTAAATTTAATTGATGAGATTATGACAAGTGACGAATATATTCTTTCTATCAAAGATAAATTTAATATTTTTCACATTAAATATAAACCAGTAACAAGCTTTGCTGATAAGATTTCAAAAGTTTCTTCTAAAATAGTTAATAAGCTTTTTTATAAGTTTGCGCAAAAAAACTACGATAGCTCGCTTTTTAAATAATACCTCTTTTAATTATTTCAATAATCCCATCTCTTAAAGCTTTTGCTATATTATTTTGAAATTTTTTTGTTNTAAGTTTTTTTTCTTCTTTACTNTTAGATAGGAAAGCNGTTTCAACTAAGATTGANGGTATGTCTGGTGATTTTAATACAACAAAACCAGCCTGNTCAATATTTTTTAAATGAAGTTTNGAAACCTTTCCTATTTTTGATANTAAAACACTNGCTGCTTTTATACTTGTTTCAATGGTTGCGCTTTGAGATAAATCAAGAATGACTTGAGCTAGAACATTATCCTTATCCTCTATACTTACACCACCAATTAAATCAGCGGAATTTTCTTTGTTTGCAAGCCATTTTGCTGCTTCGCTAGTAGCACCATGCTGTGATAAAACATACACTGAAGAGCCCCTTGCTTTTCTATTTCTTGCAGCATCTGCATGTATTGAAATAAACAAATCAGCTTTATATTTTCTCGCTTTTTTTATTCTTTGTCTTAATGGAATGTAATAATCTTTATTTCGAATTAGTACTGGCTTTATATTTTTTTCTTTTTTTAATAATTTATATAATTTTTTTGAAATTGATAAAACAATGTCCTTTTCTAAGGTGCCACCCCGTCCAACTGCACCTGGATCTTTTCCACCATGACCAGCATCTATTGCTATGACAAATTTCGTTTTTTTAATTTTCTTTGGCGTATTATCAATTTTATTATTATTTACGAGTTTCCCCATTACAACATCTAAAACATATCTGTGACCATACTTACCGTCTGGGCCTAAAGAAAAATATTTATATTTAAAACTTTTTTTTGATTTAAAAGTAAATTCTAGATTGTTTTTATTTTTTGCTAATTTAAACGTTTGAATATCTGGATTTTCTATTTTAGGTTTTTGAAAGTTATCGCTAATCTTGATATCTTTGAAAGAAATTTTTATTAAATTATCTGGACTTTTATTTATTACATAGTTTATTTTTTTATTTGCATCAAAAACAATTCTTAACTTACTAGCTTGCTCATCATAAGAAAGTCTTATTTTATTCAAACTACTAGCAAAACTTGTATCAATTGAAAAAATTACAAGAAAAAAACTGGTTATGATTGCTTTAAAAAAATTTTTATTATTGATTAATTTATAATAAATCATATTTGCATATTTTTTATCAAATTTTTACCCTTAACCGTATTACCTTTGAAATCATAAAAGCGTTTTTCTTGATTATCTGAGATCATTATATTAATTAATATATCAGAATTTTTCAGAAGTTTACTATCATTTTCTATCCATTCAATTAGAAATAAACTTCTTTTATTATAATAACTATTAAAATCGAAATAATTTTTTTCTTCTTTTTTTATTCTATAAAGGTCTGCATGCAATATATCAATTGAATTATAATTATATTCCTCTACTAATCCAAAAGTTGGGCTTTTAATGACTTCATCGTTTTTATAGGTTTTTATCAATTTTCTAATAAATGTAGTTTTTCCAGCACCTAAATCCCCTATAAATCCAACAATTAAAGGAAGCTGCATTGATTTTGAGAATTGCATGGCTAATTCTTCTGTCTCTTTTTCTGTATTAACTATTTTTTTCATTTTAATTTTATGTAATATAAAAACTTAGATTGCATCATTGCATATCAAAGAATAGAATAACATCAAATCTACATTTTATTTGGAGGTAAAATGAACCCTTTAAAATCAATACCAATGACAGTTGGTCTAGGTTTTCTCTTAGCAATTATTATAAGTATATCATTTGACCATATTGGTCCTGATATGCCGATGTGGTCATTAGTTACATGGCTTCATGTTTTTTTTGGAATTATTTGGATAGGACTTCTTTATTATTTTAATTTTGTTCAAGTTCCTGGCGTTGCCGCTGCACTTGCCGATAAAGATGGACCCGGTCCAGCTGCAATAAATAAGTATGTTGCACCAACAGCATTATTTTATTTTAGATGGGGAGCTTTATTAACTTGGATCACTGGTGCTGGAGCACTTCATTACAGTGGTATTGGGGTTCATAATGCGTTTGCTCTTCAAGCTGGTGCAGAGGTTATGGGCATTGGAGCTTGGTTAGGAACAATCATGTTATTTAATGTTTGGGGACTTATTTGGCCAAATCAAAAAAGAATACTTGGAATTGTTGAAGCAACCGATGCGCAAATAGCAAAAGGTAAAGTTGTAGCTTTAATGGCATCAAGAACAAATACATTACTTTCTATACCAATGCTAATGTGTATGAGTAGCCACATGCATGGTTTACCTTTATAAGATTGAATTTGATAAATTTTCTCAGAACGATTTCAGCACGGCAGTTTCCTCTGCCGTTTTTTTTTAGGACTTTATATGGATATAAAAGAAATAAAAACAGAAGGTTATGAAAGAGTAATTCGCGGCTGCGACGAAAAAAGTAATTTTAATTCTTTTATAGCCATCCACACATTAAAAAATGGGCCTGCTTTTGGTGGAATACGTTATTTTAACTATAGAGATAATGTTAGAGCATGTCTTGACGTAAAGAAACTTGCAGAGGCCATGACTGAAAAATGTGCTGTTGCTGGTATAGATTTGAGTGGTGGGAAAACAGCAATACAAAAAACTTTTTATAAAGATAATAAAGCTTTTAAATTGAAACAAAATAATTTCTACCAATGTTTAGGTGAGCTGATAAATTATTTAAAAGGTGATTATTATGGAGGTCTCGATGTTGGTTTTGATTATAGTATGTTACAGGAATTAAGAAAATATACGGATTTTACGACACAATACTCAAACCCTGATATAGGTAGCTTATGCACTGCATTTGGTGTTTACAATGCATTAAGAGCAGGAGTAAAATTTAAATTAAATAAAGACTCTGTAAAAGGTTTAAAAATTTCAATTAAAGGAATAGGAAAAGTTGGTTATCAACTTGCAAATTATCTTTTAAAAAATGGAGCAGAGGTAATTCTTGCTGATAAAAACATTGATAAAATTGAAAATGTAAAAAGTTTGCAATCAGAATTTCCTAATCAAATAAAAATTATAGATCATGCTATATTACATAAAGAAGATGTGGACATATATTCTCCGTGCGCATTAGGTAATGATATTCGATTATCAAGAATCAAAGACCTAAAATGTAAGATTATTTGTGGAGGAGCAAATAACCAACTAGATATTACTGATCCAGAAGAAGCAGAACGCCAATTGATTACTAATAATATTTTATATATTCCAGATACATTAGCAAATGCTGGAGGTGTCTTTAGATCAGCAGGTATCATATTAAATATAAGAACTGAGCAAGAGTCATTTGAATCAATAAAAACCGTATATGACAGAACACTTAATATATTAAATACTGCAACAGAGGAAAAATTATCTCCTGCAGATGTATGTAGGCAAATTGGACAACAAATAACTGGAAAACCAAATAATTTTAAAATTTAACCTGATTCTCTAGAACATTGAATTTAGTAAAGATTGACAGTAAAATATGCAATATACGGCAGCATTAGCTGCCGTTTTTATTTTAAGGTTACGTTATGAATTATTTAATGAAAAACTACAAGCCGATAGATATATCTTTTGATTATGGCAAAGGCTGTTACCTGTACACGCAAGAAAAAGAAAAGTATCTTGATGCTTTGTCAGGTATCGGTGTATGTTGTATTGGACATGCTCATAATGAAATCACTAAGGTTATTAACCAGCAATCTAAAAAATTAATCCATGTTTCAAATTTATTTAATATAAAAAATCAACAAGCTTTAGCGAATAAGCTTTGTAAGATATCTGGAATGAATTCCGCATTTTTTTGCAATTCTGGTTCTGAAGCAAATGAAACTGCTTTAAAACTAGCAAGACTACATGCAAATAACAAAAAACTAAAAAATCCAAAAATTATAATTTTTGATAAATCATGGCACGGAAGAACTATTGCAACCTTAAGCGCAACAGGGAATAAATCAGTGCAAGCTGGATTTAAACCACTTATTAGTGGATTTGTTAAATGTCAATTAAATGATATGAAGGCTGTTAAGAAAGTTATTAATAATAATAATGTATCAGCCATCATACTTGAAACTATACAAGGTGAAGGTGGTATAAGAATAGCAGAAGATAAATTTCTTAAAGAAATCAGAAAAATTACTTCACAAAAAGATATCTTATTAATTGTGGATGAAGTTCAAACTGGAATGGGCAGAACTGGGAAATGGTTCTCTTATCAGCATGCAAATATTAAACCTGACATTGTGACATGCGCTAAGGGATTAGGTAATGGAGTTCCAATTGGAGCATGTTTGGGAAATAAGAAAGCCAGTAACTTATTTACACCAGGTTCGCATGGAAGTACTTTTGGAGGAAACCCTCTTGTTTGTTCTGTTTCCTCAAAAGTTATCGATGTGATTGAGAAAAATAAATTATGTAAACAATCTGAAAACATTGGGAACTATCTAATTAATGAGATTAAAAATAAAGTACAAGATCTGAGTGTNGTAAAAGAAGTTAGAGGAAAAGGTTTAATGATTGGCATTGAAATAAATATAAAAAATTCTAATATTGTAAAAGATTGTCTTGATAAAAAATTAATACTTAATCTTACATCAGAAAATGTTATTAGGTTACTTCCACCACTTATATTAAAAAAGAGTGAAGCTAATTTTATAGCTAAAACGCTGCATCAAATATTACAAGGATATTCAAATGGAAAGTAAACACTTCTTAACATTGCTCGATATCCCTAAGGAAGAGATAAAAAAGCTTATCCATAGAGCAATTGAACTTAAAAAAATGACAAAAGAAAATATTGTTTATACACCTNTACAAAATAAAACACTTGCACTTTTATTTGATAAATCATCAACAAGAACAAGAGTTTCTTTTGAGGTGGGGATGACTCATTTTGGTGGAAACACTTTATTTTTATCTCCAAGAGATACACAACTTGGAAGAGGAGAGCCAATTGAGGATACTGCTAAAGTTATATCGAGTATGGTTGACTGCGTTGTAATAAGAACCCACGATCATGAGGATGTTGTAAAATTTAGCTCAAAATCTTCAGTGCCTGTAATAAATGGATTAACTGAGCTTGTTCACCCCTGTCAACTCCTTGCTGATGTAATGACATATGTTGAAATTAATGGAGATATAAAAGGAAAGAAAGTTGCCTGGATTGGAGATGCAAACAATATGTGTAATTCATATATTAATGCTTCTAAACAATTTGACTTTGACTTATCAATAGCCACTCCAGAAAAATATATTCCTTCTCTGTATAAAGATGATAAGAATATTGTTCTAACTCATGATCCATTAGAAGCTGCAAAAGATGCTGACTTAATCGTAACAGACGTATGGGCAAGTATGGGGCAAGAGGATGAAGAAGATGAAAGAAAGAAAATATTTAAATCTCTTCAGGTAAATAAAAATGTTATGAACGTTGCAAATAAAAATGCAATTTTTATGCATTGTTTACCTGCGCATAGAGGAGAAGAAGTTACGTCTGAAGTATTAGAAAGTAAATCAAGTGTAGTTTGGCAGGAGGCAGAAAATAGACTTCACGCTCAAAAAGCACTCCTTGAATATCTTTTGGTTAAGAATATTTAATGCTCTTCGAGCTCAGATCTAACTTGTTCTACAGATGTGTGTCTAATATCTTTTCCTTTAACTAAATAGATAGTATGTTGTGCGATATTTTTAGCATGGTCCCCAATTCTTTCAATACTTTTTGCACATGTAGATATATCTAAGAAATTTTTTACAATCTTATTTTCTTCTATTTTGACAATGTAAGATATTAGTTGGCGCATACAAGATTCATATTCTAAATCAATAGCTTTATCATTTTTNATAACATCAAGAGCTTGTTCAACTGATTTTCTTGCGTAGGCATCGATTGATTTACTTAGTAATGTNGATGTTTTTTGGCCTAAATGTTGCANTGTCATTAAAAAACCAGGATCAATATTGTTGTAATTTATTTTTAAAGACAGCCTTGCGATTTTCTCAGCTTCGTCCCCGACTCTTTCAAGATCAGTTATAATTCTTAAAACAACAATTATGGTTCTTAAATCTGAAGCAACTGGAGTTTGAAGAGCTAATAAGGTATGACATTTTTCATCAATATCTATTTCGTAATTATTTGTGAGAAAATCATGAGTTGCTACATTATGAGATAATTCAGATTCTGCTTTTATTAATCCAGAAAGCGCATTTGAATAGGATGCTTCTACTAATCCTGCCATTTCTAGAGTAAGAGATTTTATTTCTGAGATAGACTCTGAATATGAAGTTGATATATGACCTGTACTTGTTCGATTATTTTCCATAAAAGTATCTTATTATATAAAATGAATTATCTAATTTAATTTAATTGTAACAATTAAATGATTAAATGTTTATAATTTAGATACTATTACACTTTAACTACGAAAAATCAAACTTGAATAATTAAAAAGTGGGTTAAATGAATTTATCAATAATTTTTTTTATTATCATGATTCTTGGGGTTTCTGCTTATTTTGCAGGATTAAAGAAATCTCTAGTTTTAAGAAATGATAAAAAACTTAACTCAACACCATCTTATTATGGGTCAATATTAGCATTAAACTCATCTTTAAGTGCAATCTTTTTTATAATATTGTGGTTTGTAATTGAGAAAAATTTTATTACCCAACTAGAAAATTACAGAAATTATCTATATTTATTTACTTTAGTTGCTTTTCTAATATCATCAATATT
>PAGR01000009.1 GCA_002705445.1 Gammaproteobacteria bacterium
GATAATATTGTTTCTACAAGTTCATTATATGGAGGTACTGTAAGTTTATTCAAAGATACCTTCCCAAAAATGGGAATTGAAGCTCGTTTTGGCGATGTAAAAGATTTAACAGGGCTTGAAAAAATGATTGATAAGAATACAAAATTAATCTTTTGTGAATCTATTGGAAATCCGGCTGCAAATGTTACAGATATAAAAAAAATTTCAGATCTTGCGCATAAACACAATATTCCATTATTTATAGATAATACAGTCCCGAGTCCTTATGTTTGCAGACCGATAGAGTATGGTGCCGACATTGTTATACATTCTTTAACAAAATATCTTTGCGGTCATGGAACTACTATTGGAGGAATAATTGTAGACTCAGGAAAATTTGATTGGAAAGCAAATTCAGATAAATTTCCTTTAATGTCTTCTCCAGACCCTGCTTATCATGGTATGGTTTTTACTGATGCTTGTGGTCCAGCAGCATTTATTACAAGAGCAAGAGTAGTTCCACTTAGAAATATGGGCGCAGCAATTTCTCCCATGAATAGCTTTCAAATTCTTCAGGGAATTGAGAGTTTAGCAGTAAGAATGGATAGACATTGTTCTAATGCACTTGCTGTTGCCGAATTTTTAGAGAAACATGACGCTGTGAGCTGGGTAAATTATCCCGGCCTAAAATCTCATCCAGATAACAGCCTAGTCGATAAATATATGAATGGTAAAGCTTCTGCAATTATGAGTTTTGGTATCAAAGGTGGTGCAAAAGCTGGCGCGGATTTCATAGATAGGCTAAAATTAATTGTAAGACTAGTAAATATTGGAGACGCCAAGTCATTAGCCTGTCATCCAGCATCAACTACACATAGACAATTAAGCAAGAAAGAATTAGAAGCAGCGGGTGTTCCTGAAGATATGGTAAGACTATCAATTGGTATTGAACATATTGATGATATCTTAGAGGATTTGTCACAAGCTCTTAGTATAAAGGATTTATCAAAAGTGGTTGGCTAAGCTATTTATCAATATTTATTAATTGAGAAACACGTATGGTATTTTTTTTGTTTAATATCCAGTCGTAAACTAATGCATATTCTAAAACAAGTTTGACGTATTTTCTTGTCTCAGCGTAAGGTATGAATTCAATCCAAGAATCTTCTGGAGCTTTATTTAATTTTCTCCATTTACTTACTGTATTTGGGCCTGCATTGTAGGACGCGATACTCTCTACATAACTTTTTCTTTTGGAAAGAAGATAATTAAAATAATAAGACCCAATAAAAATATTCATTTTTTTATTATATAAATGGTTTTTTGAAACCTTTTTGCTTTTTGTCCTTTTTAAAACCCAAAAAGCAGTTTTTGGCATAATTTGCATTATTCCAAGAGCGCCAGCAGAGGACTTAGCATACTGTATAAATATACTTTCTTTTCTCGCGATACCCAATAGCAAGCTTTTCTGAAGATTTGTTTTTGAATATTCATTAAAATATTTTTCGTGTCTGATAGGAAATCTAGCATCTACATCATCAAAATATTTTGTTTTTCCATATCCAAGAATAGAGCCAACGTTCCAACCCCAATTCTTAAAAAGTACACTCATGTTATTTAAAGTATCATTGTCGATATCTTTTGAGATAAAATTTAACTCTTTTCTAGCTTCTCTTTTTCTACCTAATATATATAGCTCATAGAGTCTTTTTATCTCGTAGCTTTCTTTAATTTTTTTCAATTTATTAAAATTTGTATTGTATGGAATATTTATAATAGATATTTGTTTATCTAATATGTTCGACGCTAGGAAACCATAATAAGATCTTCTTGAGCTTATATCTTCTAAAGTATTCTTTGATAAATTTCTATCGCCAATTTTATATAAAGCCTTTCCCTTCCAATAAAGCCATTTTTCCTCTTGTGATATTTTTTGAGGCATTTTTTCAATGGATTTTAAAAGATTCTTCCAATCTGTATTGAATATTGAGTAATTTGCTAAAGCTATGGTAAAAGCAAGATTATTATTATTATTTATTAAAGAAAAATCTTTGTCATAAGTTATATTTTGTTGATTTGACTTAAGAGCAATAATAAATATCTCTAACATTTTCTTATTAAAAAATTTATCTGAGACCTTATATTCATTTTTTATTCTATATAAGTATTTTTTTGCAGAAACAAAATCTTTTTTAGCAATTTTATCTAAAGCATAACTTAAAATAGTACTTCTATATCTACTATCTCTTTTTAAATTATCTGATAAAATATTTTTCTTTGGATTAACATGTACTTTTAATAAGATTTTTGCCCACAATTTATTCTTGTTTGATAAAAACCTTTTTAGATATCTTGCAAGATAGTAATTATTTGCATTAAGAGCCATATTTATTCGCTGCCAAACAAGCTCGTCAGATAACTTCTTATTTTTATAAAACCATTTAAAAACAAAATCGCATGATTTAGGTTGTGATTTTGAACTAAGCCAAATTGGTATTATTTCAGCATCAATATTTGAAAAATATTTCTTTTTTATTTTTGCCCTTATGTATAAACAACTTAAATCTACAGATCCAATATCAACATAGTTAGATATTAACATGTCCAACTTATTTTTTGCAGATAATCTATAGATTAAATTTATATATGCTTTTTCTGATAAATAACTCTTCTTATATTTTTTTATAAATCTTATAACTTCTGTATTGCTAATATTTTTCTTTCTGTGGATAGACTTATACTCTAACTCTGCGTAAAGAGGATAATTAATTAATTCTTTTTTTATAATTTCAAATTTTTTATAATTCTTATTCTTGTAATATTTGATTGCCTTTACATACTTACTTCTTTCAATATCATAATTATTTGCATTAGCCGGTGNGANANTAATAAAGAAAAGTATTATTAAAATTTTTTTGTAAGTCATTTTTGTAAATAATGTTATTNCTAATTTATTACTATAAAGTAATTATTAATCACATGCTAATTTCTCGAAAAATGCATAATTTANNAAAAAATGTATAATAGNTCTATGATATTTTCTATTAATACANGTATTTAGAAATAAGATCCTAACTAATGAGTANCATATTAAATTATTCTATTTTTGTATTTTACATGCTAACCGCAATATTTATATGGTGTGTCATGGCAACTTATACGAAAAATATAAAAATTTATCAAATTATTGTCTGGTTATTTTGGCTAATCGCAATTATCTTGCATGTAAATTCTCTTTTGCCAATATTTGATAGCAGCTATAGTATGAATTTATCAATTAACCATGCTTTAGTAGCTGTAGCATTTATAATTTCAATTACACTTTATATTTCCTCAATATTGAGTAATACGCAATTTCTGGGAATTATTATACTTCCAATAATTTCTATCATTTTTTTACTAGATTTTACAAATGCCCCTGTTAATGTTCCTTTAAATAATATAGTTTTTATACATGTGATAATTTCTCTTGTAAGTTATAGCATCTTATGTCTATCTGCAGCACAATCTTTGATACTTAAACTTCAAGAAAAAAAATTGAAATCTAACCATCCTATTGGTCTAATAGCCTCTCTACCCTCACTTGACGCTATGGATAATTTATTATTTAAGATATTAGCTCTTGGTGTGTTATTTTTATCTGCAAGTCTTTTATCTGGACTTTTTTTTCTCGAGGATATTTTTGCGCAACATTTAGCACATAAAACAATATTATCAATCGTAGCGTGGATAATATTTATGTTTCTTATTATTTTTAGAAAAGTATATGGTTGGAGAGGCAGTAAAGCTGCTAATATAACACTAGTAGGTTTCTTCATTTTATTTTTATCGTACTTTGGAACCAAAGCAGTTCTAGAGCTAATTTTATAACCTAAATTTATAATGGAATAGATAATTGAACAATATATCCACTGAAATACTAATCATAGTTTTAATAATTCTTTTTTTACTTTCTGCATTCTTTTCTGGTTCAGAAACTGCACTAATGTCTATAAATAAATACAAAATGAGGCATCAGGCTAAACTAAATAATAAAGGCGCAAAAGCTGCTAAAAAATTATTAGAAAATCCTGACAAAATTATTGGTGTAATTTTACTTGGTAATAACCTAACAAATATTTTAATAACACAAATTGCCACTCTTATTTCTTTAAGAGTTTACGGGGATATCGGATTAGCAATTGCAACAGGGCTATTGACTATTTTTATACTTATATTTGCAGAACTGACACCTAAAACTATTGGTGAAATGCATTCAGAAAAAATAGCATATTCATCTTCATTGCTATACAAGCCTATGCTAATTTTACTCTATCCATTTGTTTTCTTAATAAATTTAATAGCAAATAGCATAATAAAAATGATGGGTCTTAAAAGTAATATTTCAAAAAGCTCTCTATCTAAAGAAGAACTCAAAACAGTTCTGAGTGAATCCTCAATTAAATTTTCAAAACCACACTTAAAGATGCTCGAAAGTATAATTGATCTGGAGAAAGCAACCGTAGAGGATATTATGATACCTAGAAGTGATATCTATGGAATAGACATTAGCGATGATATAGCTACAGTTGTCAATAATTTTAAAATTACACCATATACAAGAATACCAGTATATGAAGATAATATAGAAAATCTGCTTGGGTTAGTTCACATAAAAAATATTTCTCCTTTATTAGCGAGCAAAAGTATAAATGATGATGAAATTAAAAAACTTATTAAGAAACCTTATTATATTGTTTCAGGAACTTCATTATATAGACAGCTTATAAACTTTCAAAAAGAAAAAAGAAGAATAGGTTTTATCATTGATGAATATGGAAATATTCAAGGTCTTGTTACCCTAGAAGATATATTAGAAGAAATAGTAGGTGATTTTACAAGCGATCCAGGTTCAAATGAGGAAATTACGACAACAAATAATGAAAATATATTCATAATTGATGGTGGAGTTCACATAAGAGAAATAAATCAAGAACTAAAAATAAAACTTGTTGCAAAAGAAGCTAAAACAATAAATGGTTTTATTTTAGAACACACAGAAAATCTACCAAAAATAAATGATATTATTGAGATTCAAGGTCATATATTTAAGGTATTAGAAAATATCGATAATGCTGTTAAAACTGTTCATTTAGAAATTAATCATGATAAGAAAGTGCAAAAATAAAAAAATAAAAATATCAAATAGCGGTTTATCACCAACAAACTCTATTAAAATACATAATCATCTCGATGAGGAAATTTACTCGAAAGTTGCAGGTGAGCTGCCTTTAACATTAAAAATCGATAATTTAGAAATTATTACATTAATGACACTTGGAACAAGGCCTGAGGAATTAACATTAGGATACTTAAGAAATCAAAATTTAATAGAAAATATAGATGAAATTTTAAGCATCGATGTAAAATGGAATATAGGGATTTCTAATGTAATAACTATAAATAAAGATACAAAGAAAATCGCTGATAAACTTCAGAATAAAACTGTAACTACTGGTTGTGGTCAAGGAACTATTTTTGGTAGTTCTCTTGAAAAACTTTATGATAATTCTCTTCCAGATATAAAAATAAAAAGATCAGAGNTATTCAATCTATTGGCAAAAATTACTAAATATAATGATATTTATAAAGAGGCTGGAGCAGTTCATGGNTGTGCTTTATGCAGTAGAAACGAAGTTTTAGAATTTGTCGAGGATGTAGGAAGNCATAATGCTGCAGACACATTATCTGGCAAAATGTGGCTGAATGATTTACCAGGAGAAAATCTAATCTTCTATACTACCGGAAGACTTACATCCGAAATTATTATGAAGGTGAAAAGAATGGGTATTCCGATTATAATATCTAGATCTGGAGTTACTAATATGGGTATTGAACTTGCTAAAGATCTTAACGTAACAATGATTGCAAGATCGAAGCAGAGGTCTTTTTTGATATATAATAATAAAAAAAATATAATATTTGATTGATAGAATGCGAAAAGAAGTAAAAAAAAAATATACAGAGATCATCAAGGAATTAGACTTAATAATTTCAAAACTTGATTCTTCAGATATCCCTATAGAGCAGTCCATAAAACTTCATGAGAAAGGAGTTGAATTATCAAANGAAGCAGAAAAAGAGCTTAATAGTATAGAGAATAATATTGATAAATATAAACCAAATAAGANGATTCAAGTTAAAAATATTAATATTGAAAAGTCTTTTCACGAAATTGAAAATTTAATAAAAAAACTTGAAAGCGAAAATATTAAAATTATTGACGCTGAGAATAATTATAAGAAAGCGCTAGAAATTATTTTCAATATTGAATCTTATTTAAAAAAAGCAAAATCTAAAGTAGAAAAATATGAGNAATAAAAATTTAGAGTTTTCTGAATTCATAGAAAAATTTACATTGCGCATACAAAATAATCTTGAAAATGTTTTTAATAGCTACGGTGAAGAATCATGTGAGCTTTTAGAGCCTATGAAATATTCTACTCTTAGTGGCAGTAAATTTATTAGNTCATTATTAGTTTATTCGACAGGTGCAGCTTTTAAGATTACACCAAAACTACTTGACCAAGTTGCTATAGCAATTGAATTGATACATACATATACATTAATACATGATGATCTTCCGTGCATGGATGATGATGACGTAAGAAGAGGATCCCCATCTTGTCACGTTGCCTTTAGTGAATCTTCGGCTATTTTAGCAGGTGATGCGCTGCAATCCTTAGCTTTTGAAATTTTAAGCAAAAAGTTGCACAGCGAAATTCCTTCAAAAATTTATTTAAATTGGGTGAATTATCTTTCTTCATCCATTGGATTAAATGGAGTTGCAGGAGGCCAATATCTTGATCTATCAATAAATGGTAAAAATGCCCAGATCAATAAACTTAAAAAAATATACGATTTAAAAACAGCTCATTTAATAAAACCATGCATTATGCTACCTTTAATGTTGAGTGATAATAATGATGAAAGTTCTTATAGAGATTTCCTAAGCTTTGGAGAATTATTAGGAATATCTTTTCAAATAAAAGATGATTTATTAGGATATACTAGTTCTTCAGAAGTATTAGGAAAAACAAAAAATAAGGATGAAATTAGAAATCAGCCAAATTTTGTAAACATTTTAGGCATAAATGAAACTAGTAAAATATTGAAAAAGAATAAAGAAAATATAGAAAAAATTTTAAGTAATAATGGTTTTAAAGACACCTATCTTTCAGAGATTTCAAANTATATTTTTGATAGGAAATTTTGATTTAAAAAAATAAATTATGAAATATGAGTTTTTAGATAAAATAGATAATCCTTCTGACTTAAGAATATTGTCAACCAATGATTTGGATAATGTTTCAGAAGAACTAAGGCACTTTCTTATTGACACTGTATCTCAATGCGGAGGTCATTTTGGTGCAAGTTTAGGAGCAGTAGAGCTAACAGTTGCACTTCACTATTCCTTTAATACCCCTAAAGATAGAATAATATGGGATGTTGGTCATCAGTGTTATGGGCATAAAGTACTTACAGGAAGAAAAAACGAACTTCATACAATTAGAAAAAAAGGCGGGCTTCATCCTTTTCCTTCAAGAGACGAAAGTGAATACGATTATTTTGGCGTCGGTCACTCGAGTACATCAATAAGTGTAGCGATTGGTGCAGCTATCGCGTCATCTTATAAAAAAGATAATAAGAAAGTTATAGCTGTTATTGGTGATGGCGGACTTAGTGCTGGAATGGCGTTTGAAGCATTAAATCATATGGGATCAATAGATGAAGATATTTTGGTTATTTTAAATGATAATGAGATGTCAATATCTCCTAATGTTGGAGCAATGACAAACTATCTAACAAAAATTTTATCAAGTAAGGCTTATTCCACTGTAAAAGAAGGAAGTAAAAATATTTTAAAGAAAGTCCCTCCTTCTGGTATGTTTTTAACGAAAACTGAGAAACACATTAAAGGTTTACTAGCACCAGGTATGCTTTTTGAGGAAATGGGCATTAACTATTACGGTCCAATAGATGGTCACGACACTCGTTTTCTCGTTAAAACACTAAAAAATTTAAAAAATATAACAGGTCCTAAATTACTCCATGTGATAACAAAAAAGGGTAAGGGCTATCTTCCGGCAGAGTCAGATCCAGTTAAGTATCATGCGGTGCCTGTTTTTGATAGAAAAATTGGAGTAGAAAAAGATTTAAATAAAAAAGTTACATACACAAAAATATTTGATAATTGGATATGTGACATTGCAGCGAAGGATCCAAGAATTTTTGCAATCACTCCCGCCATGAGAGAAGGTTCAGGTTTAGTAAACTTTTCAAAACAATTTCCCAAAAGATATATTGATGTAGGAATTGCTGAACAACATTCTGTAACTCTTGCAGCAGGATTAGCTTGCGAAGGCCAAAAACCAATAGTTTGTATCTACTCAACGTTCTTACAAAGAGCATATGATCAATTAATCCATGATGTAGCTTTACAAAANTTAGATGTGTTATTTGCAGTAGATAGGGCTGGATTTGTTGGAGCTGATGGAGGCACTCATTGTGGTGTTTATGATTTGTCTTACTTAAGATGTATTCCAAACATGGTCATAATGGCNCCAAGTAGCGAAGAGGAGTGTAAAAATATGCTTTATACAGGTTATCTTCATAATGGCCCTGCGGTTGTAAGGTATCCTAGAGGGCAAGGTTTGGGAATAGAGACAAAAGATAATCTTATCAATTTTGAAATAGGAGTATCCAAAGAAATTTATTTAGGTAAAAAAACTGTTATCTTTTGCTTTGGTTCAATCTTGGATATATGCAAAAGTGTTGTGGACGAATTAGACTGTTCGCTAATTGATATGAGATTCATTAAACCAATTGATACAAAAGCAATTATTAAATTAGCAAAAGAACACTCATTAGTTGTTACTGTTGAAGATAATAGCATTATGGGAGGAGCCGGTAGTGCTGTTAACGAGGTTCTTTTAGAAAATAATATAACTACTAAAGTAATTAATATTGGTGTTCCTGATAAATTTTTTAATCACGCCACCAGAGAAGAACAACTAAACGAAAGTGGAATTTCAAAAGAAAATATTATTAATAAAATAAAAAATTGTATTGATAATAATAACTTGTATGATGTAAACCACTCAAGTAACATTGAATAATATAACAATATCTAATTATTTATATACTATGGACACATTTGAAGAAAATAAAAAAACGGGTAAAGCCTTATCGAATGAACTTCAAGATACCCAAAATAAAGTCGACGTAAGAAATATTCCTATATCTCGAGTTGGTATAAAAAATATTAAATATCCATTTAAAATTTCTGACAGAGATGGTGTTTCTCAGTCAACAATTGGAAACTTTACAATGTCTGTAGGTTTACCTGACGATGTGAAAGGAACTCATATGTCAAGATTCGTTCAGATTTTAGAAGATCAACAAGAACCTTTGAGCATTGAAAACTTTGATTCATTAGTAACAAATACAACAAATATTTTAGAGTCAGACGCGGCTTATATATCGGTCGACTTTACATACTTCAAGAAAAAAAAGGCTCCGGTTACTCGTGTAGAAAGTCTATTAGATTATTCAATAAACTACACATGCGAAGTTAAAAATAATATTGTTAATAAATATTTAAAAGTAACAGTTCCAGTAACTAGTTTGTGCCCATGTTCAAAAAATATTTCTGACTATGGTGCTCATAACCAAAGATCTCATATATCTGCTCATATTCGAACAGAAAAAACAGTATGGATTGATGATATTGTTGAAATGTTAGAGGATCAAGCTTCATGTCAGATATACGGACTACTTAAAAGGCCAGACGAAAAATATGTCACTGAAAAAGCTTATGAAAACCCAAAATTTACTGAAGATATCATCAGAGACGTTGCAGTTACATTGAATAAAGACGATAGAATTACTGCATATAAAATTGAATCTGAAAATTTCGAGTCTATACACAATCACTCAGCCTACGCGTACATTGAAAAAGATAAGAAGAAAGATATTTATAATAATAAGAAAAGTAAGATATCTTATTTAAAGTTCTCCCAACTTCATTCTAATTTCCCGGGGTAACTTAATTTTTTGCAATATTTGAGCCGTATGCTGAAACAATATGTTTCAGAATAGTTCTAGCATCGTCATAAGATATTTTTTCTAATTTATCAACTTTATGAGCTGTTACAATATATTTGTCATTTCTATTAGTTAATTTGATTTCATAGATTTTTTCTTTCCCTTCTAAAATAGAAGTCGAAATTTTATATATGGCTTTATCTCTATTTTGATCTTTAACTAATAAACCTGATCTATCAAGAGATAAACCTATCTCTCTCCACATCTTACTAAATGAATCTTTAATTAAAATCGCCGGAACACCATAAAAATCTACTAAATCAATGTATATTTTTTTATCATTCCTCTCGCTATCATTTAAGGAATCAATGGCAACGTCTCGAGCCGTCCCAAAATATTCCATCATTCTAACAAGCATTTCTGCTTCTCTTGAGATGTCAGAATTCTTTTTTTTCCATATTATTTTATTATTAATAACATCATCCGCTTCCATTATATGATTTGACAAATATATATTTGAATAACCATCTGGCTGTCTTTCAACTCTTACTCTAAATTTCTCGCGAGAAGCATTATAATTCAACTCTTCATCTTCAACTAATTTACTTTCAGAGCTAAAGCTAATTTCATTTTTTTTCCAACTAGTTTCTAATATCCCATTTACAGGTTCATTAACTTTTATTTCATATCCTTGTGACTTCCAAAACTGATTTAAATAAGGCCATAGAGAAACTGGATCAGATTGAATTTCAAGCCATCTTGCAATACCCTGTTTAATAATTGTCATATCCATATAAGTTGGCAAAACAGGAGCATCTGACATTTCTAATATTTGTCCACTCGCGTCAATTGATTTTGGAACTTTAAGAGAGTCACTGTAATTTGGATTATCCAAGGAAGGTGGAATTTCTAACATTGCCACACTTTTACTATCTCCGTAATTATCCGAATCATCCTTTCCAAAAACCTCTGTTATATCATCACCAATACCTGTTATATCATCAAAAGTAATTGGCTTGTCAGAACATCCTGACAAAATTAAGATTAATAAAAAAAATAAAATATATTTTTTTTCATAAAGGGTTTTTATACATAACATTTTCAAACCTCAGCTAACCTCATAGACTCTAAAAGTTTATCATGATGTTCTTCAGAAAATACTGTTAGAGGTAATCTAATACCTTTTTTTATTAAACCCATTTTATACAGAGCCCATTTAGCAGGGATTGGGTTAGATTCTAAAAATAAGTCTTTATGTAGGCCAACGATTTTTTGATCGTATTCTTCAGCAAGCGTTCTATTTCCGGAGATNGCAGCTTTACACATTAAATGCATGTATCTAGGTGCAATATTTCCTGTAACAGTTATTACACCTTTCCCCCCTAGGAGCAAAGCTTCCATTGCGGTAAAATCGTCGCCGCTTAGAATATTTATTTTATCTCCGCAAATCTCTACAAGTTCTTTTATTCTATCTAGCTCTCCAATTGCTTCCTTTACTGCGACAATATTTTCAATTTCAAGAAATTTTTTAACTGTAGAAGGCAACATATCACAAGATGTTCTTCCAGGAACGTTATAAGGTATTAAGGGAACCGGCACTGAATCCGCTATTTTTTTAAAATGAAGATAAAGTCCTTCTTGTGTTGGTTTATTATAGTATGGAGTAACTGACAAGCAGCCATCAACTCCTGCTTCATAAGCATATTTTGTAAGAGCGATCGCTTCAGAGGTTGAATTTGCCCCGGTTCCTGCTATAACAGGTATTCTTTTTGCAACTTTATCCACTACGAAGCTTACAATTTCACAATGCTCATNATGGTCTATTGTTGCTGATTCGCCAGTTGTTCCAACTGGAACAATAGCATCTGTATTATTTTCAATATGAAATTCAATTAAATTTTGATAGCTTTTATAGTCAATAGATCCATCATCATTCATAGGAGTTGCAACTGCTACCATGCTTCCTGTAAACATATTATTACCCTTGGTTTTTTATTATTTCTGTATAATCTAATTCTAACTTATTTAAAAAAAACTTGTAGGAGATTATTATATGAAAAAGATAGAAATTGGTAAAAAAGTCAGAAATTTCACGTTAGAATCAACAAATAAAGAAGATTTTNATCTAAAGGATAATCTTGAGGGTTATGTTGTACTATTTTTTTATCCAAAAGATAATACTCCTGGTTGCACACAAGAAGGAATAGATTTTTCTGAAAATTTTCGAAAGTTTTCAAATCAAAATACAAAAATATTTGGAATATCNAAAGATAATTTACAATCACATAATAAATTTAAAGAGAAATTTAAATTTAAATTCCATTTATTGAGCGATGTTGATGAAAAAATTTGCAATATGTTTGATGTCATAAAAGAGAAAAATATGTATGGTAAAAANTATATGGGAATAGAAAGAAGTACTTTTATAATTAATAAGGAAGGGGTTTTAATTAAAGAGTGGAGAAAAGTAAAGGTTAAGAACCATGCAATTGAAGTTTTAGAATTCATAAAAAAACAAAATGAAGCTTAATTAGACTCTTTAGCGTAATTAATTAATTCGTCAGTTACTTTTAATCTAAATTTATGGCGTTTCTTTACAAAGTAAAAATTTCTTGTTAGCTTGGGATTTAATGGAACAAAAGATAATCTATTCAATTCTAATTCTTTTTCTATAGAAGTTTTAGATAGTATTGATATACCTATTCCTGTTTCAACAGCTCCTTTTACTGACTCTGAGTTTCCTAGTTCCATACATACATTGATACGATTCTTATCTATATTGTGTTTTGAAAAATAGTCAAATATAACTGATTTTGTGCCAGAACCTTCCTCTCTTGTAATAAATGGAAGATCTTCAAAATCAATTGGCTTCACAAAGTTTTTTTTAGCTAATTCATGTTCTGGATGAGTAATTAAAACCAATTCATCTGCCCTAAAAACCTCAACATCTAAATCTTGATTTAGAACAGGCGCTTCAACAATGCCCAAATCTATCATGGAACTTTCTACTTTTGCTACTATTCCTTCAGTGTTTGCTTCACAAATTCTTATACTTAAATCAGGATATTTCTCCCTAAAACCTTTTAACAACGTTGGGAAAGTGTATTGAGCAATTGTTGTGCTTCCTCCAATTGATAACGTCCCAGATGTATCTTCTGCTAAAGCTCTTAACGAATGCTCCATTTCAGAGTTTAGTTCAAAAATTTTTTCTGCGTAAAAGTATACTTTTTGCCCCGCATCAGTAAGCATAATCTTATTATGTGTTCTGTCAAAAAGCCTTGTGTTAAAATGATCTTCGAGTTGCCTTACTTGAAATGTAACTGCTGGCTGTGTCATGTGAAGAGTTTCGGCAGCTTTTGTAAAGCTTAAAAGTTTTGCCACAGTATAAAAAACTTGTAATCTACGATCAGACATTTTCTCCTCGCTTCATCTGGGAGTATTCTCCTCTTATAATATTTAGTTATATCATATATTATATAAACTTTATAACTTAAATTAATAAGTATTAAAATTATGAGATACTCCAAATCAGGTATTAACACAACAAAAAGTGTTCCAAATGATGCTGAAATTATTAGCCATATACTTATGATTAGATCTGGGATGATAAAAAAATTAGCTTCTGGTTTATATACCTGGATGCCACTAGGATTAAAAATCTTAAGAAAAATTGAAAATATAATCAGGATTGAAATGGATAAAATTGATGCTTTAGAGCTATTAATGCCAGCTGTGCAACCATCTGAACTTTGGAAAGAATCTGGAAGATGGGATAAATATGGGCCTGAATTACTTAGAATNCAAGATAGGCACGAAAGAGAGTTTTGCTTTGGTCCTACNCATGAAGANATTATTACTGATATTGCNAGAAAAGAAATNAAAAGTTATAAACAACTTCCAGTNACATATTATCAAATTCAAACAAAATTTAGAGATGAAATTCGACCAAGGTTTGGCGTTATGCGGGCTAGAGAATTTTTGATGAAAGATGCTTACTCATTTCATGAAAACGAAGAGTGTTTAAATAAAACTTATAATATTATCTTCGAAGCTTACAAAAANTGTTTTGATAAAATTGGTTTTGAATACAAAGTGGTTAATGCTGATAACGGACAAATTGGTGGAAGTGAATCACATGAATTTCATGTTATTGCGGAAAATGGAGAAGATCAATTAATTTTTTCAGATTCTTCTGACTATGCAATAAATGCAGAATTATTTTCGGAAACGCCAAAAGAAGGTGACGATTGTCCTGATGGTTCAGGAAAGATAAAAATTAAAAGAGGTATTGAAGTTGGTCATATTTTTAAGCTTGGTAAAAATTACTCTGAGTCTATGAACGCAATGGTTGCAAATAAAAATAATGAAAATGTAAAAATGATTATGGGTTGTTATGGCATTGGTGTTTCAAGAATAGCTGCAGCGGCAATAGAACAATCAAATGATAAAAATGGAATTATTTGGCCTAAATCAATAGCACCTTNTGAATTATCAATTATATCTATAGGCTATACTAAAGATCAAAAAATTAAAAATTATACTGATTCTCTTTACAAGAGATTAAAAGAAATAAAAATTGATTTACTGCTTGACGATAGAGATATTAGTCCAGGAAATATGTTTTCAGATGCTGATCTAATTGGCATTCCAAATAAATTAATAATAGGTAAAAAGTTACTTCAAGACGGGGAATTAGAATTTAAAAATAGAAGACTGGATAAAACCTCTACAATTAAAGAGANTAAAAATTCTGTAGAACCATCAAAAAGCACATTAAATGAGATATATAGCCTTATAAATGNATAATAATCAACAACTAATAGTAAAATTATATTCCATTAATATNNTAATATTATCAANTACTTAAATACACATAAACACTTGACGGAACGTAGATTTCAAGTAAATTAGATAGTCCATTAATAGGATTTCTTTAAATTATATTAGTGGCTCAGGCGTCAGGAGGATCAGAGAAATACTGCGTTTTGAAATAGGCCTGAGTTTAGTAAGTGGGATGAAAACAATAATAAAAATTGTTCATTCTGCAGTTAACTGCAACATGAACCTCTTAAGGAGGAGTACAAATGAAAATAAAAGCAATAATTACTAGTATAGCGCTTTTAGCTTCAATGTCTTTTACAGCACCTGTAGTTCAAGCTGCTGACGAACTTTATGTTCCAATTCCTAGTTACCGTGTAGGCCCATACGCTGTGGGTGGTACTGGTTACTTTGGTGGAATTTTAGATTACTACAATCTATTAAACATGCGTGATGGTGGTGTTAATGGAATGAAGTTAGTTTGGTCAGAGTGTGAAACAGAGTATTCTGTAGAACGTGGCGTTGAATGTTATAAACGTTTAAAAGATAATAAAGGTGGAGCTGTTTTCTTTGATCCATTAAGTGTGGGTATCTCTACTGCTTTGATTGAAACTGGTCGTAAAGACAAAATGCCAATCATCGCTGTAAACCACGGAAAAACAGCTGGACAACGTGGTGACGTTTTCCCTTATTACTTTATGCCTGGAATCAACACATATGATGAGCACTCTATTATGATGCACTTCATTGGTGATGTTTTAGAAGGTGATAGAAGTAAATTAAAAGGTAAAAAAATCGCTATGTTATTCCATGGTTCACCTTATGGCCGTGAAGCTATTATGTTCATGGACATGATGTGTAAAAAACATGGTTGTGAGCATACAGCTATCGAAGTACCACATCCTGGTAACGAGCAACAATCACAATGGTTAAAAATTCGTAAGATGAAACCTGATTATGTTCTATTACGTGGGTGGGGTGTAATGAACCCTGTTGCTATGCAAACAGCTGTTAGAACTGGTTTCTCAGTTGGAAGATTAATTGGTAACATCTGGAGTAATTCAGATGGTGACGTTATTCCTGCTGGTGACGCTGCTGAAGGATATTATGCGATTACAACTCATCCAGCTGGAAGAGTTGCAAAAGTTATCGATGATATCGTAGACACAGTTTATAAAGCTGGTAAAGGTGACTTAGCTGATAAAAGCCGTATTGGTTCTGTATATTGGAACCTAGGTGTTTTAGCTGGTGTATTCCACACAGAAGCTTTAAAAACAGCACAAGATCGTTTTGGACCAAAAGTTAACAGTGCGCAAGTACGTTGGGGTTTTGAAAACTTACGTTTAGATAAATCTGCTCTAGATGCACTTGGTGCAACTGGCTTAGTACCTGAAATCAATATCACATGTATGGACCACGTTGGTGGACATCTAGCTAAATTCCAACAATGGGATGCTGGAAAACGTCAGTGGAAAGTTGCTAGTGACTGGATTGAAGGCGATGTAGCTTTATCACAAGCTATTATTGACGAGGGTGCTGAAAAGTACGCTGCTGATAATGGCATTAAAAAACGTGATTGTAGTAACGAAGATGATAGAGATAACTTCGACTTATAATCTGTAAAGTTTTTTGTAATATTAAAGGCGATATGAAAATATCGCCTTTTTTTTATCCTTTTTATTCAGACCAAACAAATGTACCAAATCTTTTTTTGTCTGAGTTGATCCTATAAGAGTAATAGTCATTATTATTTTTCACAGTGCATAATTCTGAAAATGCGATTTTATTTACACCATTAGTTTTTAACTGGTAACTTGCAATACCAATTAAATTCATATTAAATAATTTCTTATTTATTTTATTTTTATCAAAGAAAATATTGTAGTCACTGTTGTAATCTAAAAAAAGTTTTCTTATATTTTCATCAACTAAATAATATTCTTGAGATATTGCAGGTCCTATCCATGCCTCATAGATATAATTATATTTTTTTAAGACTTTAAAAGCATTTTCAACTATATTATATTGTGCACCCTTTCTGCCTACATGTAGCACGCAAATAATGCTTCCACAAATACTAGATATTACTATTGGCATACAATCAGCTGTAAGAATAGAAATTACGCGATTCTTTTTTTTAGTTATTAAGCCATCGCAAACATGCGATAGCTTTTCGGAATCATCTAAGTATACAACTTTTTTTCCATGAATCTGTTTCATATAATAAGGTTTGCTTGGTAAAATACTATTGATAAGTTGTCTACTTTCTTTAGCACTAACATATTTGTTATTGGTATATGATAAGTCAAAGTTTTCTTGAGAGAGAAAATTCTTTTTTGTTACTAAAATTTTCACGTTTTTTGAAACATTCCATTTCGCATCTACAAGATACTTATCCACTTTCAAGCTCCTTTTCAAGACATATTAAATCATTTGGTAACTTAGAATTAATATTAACTTTTTTATTAGTTATTGGATGTGAAAAACTTAAAGACTCAGCATGTAAGGCTTGCCTTGAAAATAATTTTATTTTTTGGCTAATATTATTATTATATTTTATATTTAATCCATAAGTTTGGTCTCCAATAAGTGGAAAACCTAAATATTGCATATGAACTCTTATTTGATGTGTTCTTCCAGTATGTAGCTTTAGCCTTAATTTTGTATTTTTCTCATAGTTTTTAATTACCTCGTAATCAGTTACCGCCTCTTTGCCATTTATATTCACTGCCATTTTTTTTCTATCAACATGATGCCTTGATATTGGTTGCTCTACTCTGCCATTTTTCATCACTAGGCCATGACAAAAGGCAATATAATGCCTTGAAATACTTCTGTTTTGCATACTTCTAATAAGTTCGGTATAACATTCTATAGTTCTTGCAACTATTAATAGTCCGGAAGTATCTTTATCCAATCGATGAATTAAACCCGATCTTGGTAGATTTTTTAGTTCCGGAAATAAATAAATTAATCCGTTTGCAATTGTTCCTTTACTATGACCTGCTGCTGGGTGACAAATTATATTAATTTTTTTATTAATAATAATTAAATCATTGTCTTTATATACAATATCAATTTTTATATCCTGAGGCTCTAGGTATTCGGAGTTCATACTCTTCTCAGGAATTATGGTAACTCTATCATTGATCGCAAGAATATCTTTTGATTTAATATTATTATCATTTATTTTAATATTTCCATTTTTAATCCATTTCTGAATTAAACTTCTAGAAAATTGTTTATTTTCTTTTGCAATTCCTTGATCTACTCTTAGACCTTTACTTTCTTCTGATATTATATATTCTATAATATCATTGTTTTTAATTTCATCATTCATGGTAAAGAACTGATATTATTAATTGGTATGCATAAGAATATGATAAAAATAAGTATATATACACTATTAATTATGACATTAACCGGCTGTGCTAATTTCAAAGGCTCAGATGAAAGTGTAGAGATAGATCGACAAGGTCAAATAACGAAGAAAGACTCTGAAATCCTTTCTGCTGAAGAATTATATAATATCGCCAAAGGAGCTTTAAAAAGAGAGCAATATGAAGTAGCTATAGAAAATTATAGAGAAATAGAAGCTAATTACCCTTTTTCTCAATTTGCTGAACAAAGTCATATTGAGCTTGCTTATGCAACGTATAAGATGAAAAGATGGGATCCTGCTATAGCTGTAATAGATAGATTTATGTCAATGAATAATACTAGTAAACTTTTACCTTATGCATATTATTTACGGGGCTTATCAAATTTTAACAGAGGGAAAACATTTTTTAACTTTGTTTTACCTCATGTTCATGTTGATAAAGATCCTGTAAATATTAAAGAAGCATATGATGACTTTAATTATATTGTTGAAAATTATAAAAACTCTGAGTATGTAAATGATTCTGTAAAAAGAATGATTTATCTAAGAAATACATTAGCTGCTTACGAGCTACATGTCGCAAACTATTATTTTAAAAGGAAAGCATATTTAGCAGTCATTAATAGATGTAATTATTTGATAGAAAAATACCCAGAAGCCCCTGCAAATATCGATGCATTGTTTTTTTTAAAAAAATCTTATGATTTACTCCTTATGACTGATAGTAGTCGAATGATAAATAAAATTATTGAAAAAAATTATCCAGATTATAAATCAGTATATTTCAATGATGTTTTAGAGAATAAGGTTAAAAAGAATTTAGTTGCTTTAAGTGAGCTCGCTGATGATATAGCTATATCTATGGGTTTTGATATCGAAAATCAGTCAGTAGATAATTTTGACGGAATTTATAGTGTTGAATATTTTTCAAATGAAGATTTGATTGAAATACCAAGGAATATTAAGCCAGAGAGATACACAATAATTCATACTGTAAATAATGAAAAATTTTCTTTAAAAGATAATCTTGAGCAACTTAATATGCTTAATTATTTTTTTAAAGATGATGAATCAGACTTACTCGTTAAAGACATAATTGTTGGAGAAACCATTGATACCAAAGAAGAAGGTCTTACCAAAGACAGTAGTTCGGAATCAAATACAAAAATTGAAGAATTAAATGAAAAAATTGATCCTGAAAGTCAAGTAATAGAATTATTGGAATAATTTTTAGTATTTGAATCTAGATACAATTGGGAATCTTCTATCTCTTCCGAATGATTCTGGATTAAGCTTTACTCCAGGCGAATATTGTCTTCTCTTATATTCGTTTTTAATAACCATATTAATTATCTTCGTAACCAAATTTTTCTCAAATCCCATATTACATATATCTTCAAGTGATTTTTTATCTTCAATGAATGAATTAAGTATTGCGTCTAAAGTTTCATATGGTGGAAGAGTATCAATATCATATTGATCATAAGAAAGCTCTGCTGTTGGCATTCTTTCAATAACAGCTTCAGGAATAACTAATGATTTTTGATTTCTCCATTTTGATAACCTATAAACTTCTGTTTTGTATAAATCTTTAAGTGGAGCAAAGCTTCCACACATATCTCCATATAAAGTAGAATACCCAACAGCCAGTTCGCTTTTGTTCCCAGTGGTTAGTAATACTTTTCCTGTTTTATTTGATATAGACATTAAGATTAGACCTCTTGCTCTAGACTGGATATTTTCTTCAGTAACATCGCTTTGAAGACCATTAAATCTTTTTTCAAGTGTTTTATTTACAGTTTCATTAATATCTTCAATACTAATCAGCGAGTAATTAATATTTAAATTTTTACACTGTTGTTCTGCAAGCTGAATACTTAAATCAGACGTGTATATAGATGGTAATAGAATCGCTTCAATTTCTTCTTTTTTAAAAATATCATTAGCAATGGCTAATGTAAGTGCTGAGTCAATTCCTCCTGACAAACCTAAAATTACCCCACTAAGATTACTTTTTGAAATATAATCGTACGTGCCAATTTTTATTGCATTGTAAAGAGCATTTTCATCGTTTATAATGTTTTTAGAATAATTAAATGAAGGTTTATCTGAAAAATTACCTTCAATTGAAAATAGGTTAAAGATTTCTTCAGAAAATGAAGTACATATATTTATTATTTTACCTTTTTTGTCAACTATAAATGAAGATCCATCGAAAACAATTTCATCTTGACCACCTACTGTATTAACATAAATAAAATTGAAATTATATTTAGATGCAATTTTATTAAAATATCTTCTCCTCTTTTCATCTTTTCCTTTTTCAAAAGGGGAAGCATTTATACTTATCAAAAAATCTAAATCATTAAAATCATTATTATATAATGACGATAAATTCCAAGAATCTTCGCAAATTAATAACCCAATTTTGTTTCCTTCAATTTCTATAACTTTATTTTTTTTACCTTTCTCAAAATATCTTTTTTCATCAAATACACCATAATTTGGTAAAAATTGTTTGTCATAGGTTTCAATAACTTTTTTATTATTTATTATGAACGCACTATTCCATACTTTTGAATAGTCATCTGAATATCTTGGCCCACCAATAATTAAGTATTCATTACTATTGATCTGTTGACTTAACTCTAAAATTGAATTATTGACCTTTTTTGCAAAATCCTTTCTAAAAAGTAAATCCTCTGGGGAATAACCACAAAGGGCTAATTCTGGGAAAATAAATACCTTTGTCGCATTAAGGTCTCTATTATTATCTATAATATCAATTATTTTTTTTAAATTACCATCAATATCACCAACAATGGCGTTAAATTGGGCGATAATGAATTCTATTTTACCTTTCATAATGTGCAAAAAACTCCGATTAATATATGATATATAACATATATTTGAACAAAAATGTGAAGGTATTTAACTTGAGTATATATATATTAACTGGGCAAATTGGAGCTGGAAAGTCAGAGGCCCAAAAAATATTTCAAAATTTTAATTACTCATGCTTTTGCGCAGATAATATAGTAAGAGATTTGTATAAAAAAAATAATATTATAAAAAATATACAAAAAATAATACCGGAATCAGTAAAAGATGGAGAAATTGATATAAGTCTATTAAGAAAAATAATTTTCACAGATTATACGGTATTGAATAAAGTTGAGGATTACATTCAGCCACATGTTTTCAAAGAATTTCAAAAGATAGAACAACTATATAATGATAAAATTATTTTTACAGTACCAATTATCAAGAATTTTGAAATTTTTAAAAAATACAAGGTAATATATATTTTTTCTAGAGAAGAAATTAGAAGAAAAAGAGTCGAATCTAGAAATTATTACAACAAGAAAATGATAGATAATATTTTTGAATACCAAAAGACAATTGATATATATGAAAAAAATTGTGACTTTAAAATTGATAATAATAGCACTCTAGAAAATCTTACAAGAGAAATTTTAACAATAATAAATAAAATATGAATAACTATATAATATATGAGCAACCAATCACAGAAAATGTTAGAAATTTTTTAAAATGCGAGTATTTAGATGAAAAATTTAATTGTGCAGTGAAACAGCATGATATGTGGTCGATTAAGTCATCAATCTCAACGTTAATAGAAATGTCTGACTTTATTTTTCGTATAAATATTAAGATTGAGCTTTTAAAAGATTTAGAAAAAAATTTACATCTTTTAGAAATTTTAAAAAAAAATAATTCTATTGAACTTAGTGACTATGATAAATTTTATACTGAAATGCAATCAAATATAGATAAATTGAACAGTACTGATTGTAGTCCCTCGAGATCAATTACAGATAATGATTTTTTAATGCAAATAAAAAGTAAATCGCATATTCCTGCTGGAGATAATTTCTTTGATATGCCATCTTATTTAAATTTTTTATCATCTAATAAAACATTTATTTTAGAAAATATAAATAATTGGTATTCTCCCTTCAAGCCGATTTTTATTTCCTCTATACTACTTTTAGATTTTAAAAGAACTATTTCAAAATTTGAGTACTTTTCTAGCAATGATTCTTATTTTGAAATGAAACTTGATAAATCCGATAAAACTGATTTAGTAAGAATCAAATTAGAAAAAAATATAAATATTTATCCAGATATTAGTGTAAATCCTCAAAACATTAATATTATGTTTAAAACATCCTATGGAGCCAATAGGCAGTCAAAACCCATTGAGGAAAAACTTGATTTTGGCATTTCATTATCAAACATCAAATAAGTTGTGAAAGTATGACATCGAAGCTATTCCATGCCCTCCATGCTCTTTTACGAGGCTTATATCCCTTTTATAATTCATACCACCTAATGCAAAAACTGGTGCACTTGATTTATTAGTAAAATATTGAAACTTGTCCCATCCGAATCCTTCTTTTTTTCCTGTGTCAAATATTGGAGAAACTACAATAAAATTAAAACTATTACTGTTACATATATCTATTTCTTTTTCGTTATGACATGATCCAACAACAATATAATCTGAAGGAATATTATAGGAATTATAATACAAAAGATTATCTGATGTTAAGTGAACACCATCGCAATATGTGTTATTTTTAAAGTTATTAAAATCATTTATAATATAATATGAATCATATTTTATACAAATATCATAGATTTTTTTAGAAATGTTATTATATTGGTCCTTAGAAAGATTTTTTGACCTGAACTGAAGTAATTTAACACCATATTCTAATATTTTCTCAATTTTTTTAAAGTAACTCCGTGAATTATTATTATTATAATCTGGAGTAATAAAATACTTATCATATTTTTTTATATTAAGTTCTATATTCGGCATTAATTTTAATATATTGGTATGTTAAATCTGATGTCCAAACAGTAATGTTATACTTCCCGTTATTTAAAAAAATATTCAAGTCAATATTTTTATTTTTCAAATATCTTGCTACCAAGCTTTCATTATATTTTTTATATAGTTTATTATTTTTAAAGACTAAATATTTTCCTATATAAATTTCTAAATTTGATATAGAACTTTTATCTATATTTGAATTTCCAATTGCAGAAAGTATTCTTCCCCAATTTGGATCCTCAGCAAATAATGCTGTTTTAACTAGAGATGAGTTTGCTATAGACATACCAACATTTTTTCCGATATTTTTATTTTTGGCTTTCTTAATATTAATAGTAATAAACTTTGTTGCTCCTTCAGCATCTTTTATTATTTTCTTTGCTAACTCTTGATATATTGATTCAATACAATTATCGAATTTACTTTTTTCTCTAGAATTTAGTTGCTTATAGTTTATTTTAGATTTTCCTGAGGAGATTAAGATACTTGAATCATTAGTAGAAGTATCTCCGTCAACAGTTATCATGTTATACGACTTTTCTGTAAGCCTGATAAGCATTTTATCTAGTTCTTTTTTAGATATTTTTAAATTTGTAGCCACGAATGATAGCATTGTTGCCATATTTGGCATTATCATTCCTGATCCTTTTGCTACACCCGTAATCACTACTGGTTCATTTTTTATTTGTATTTTTTTTGATACAAGTTTAATACATGTATCTGTAGTCAAAATAGATTTGGAAAAATTTAGCCAATTATCTTGTTTTAATTTCTTAAAAAGAATTGGTATCGCTTTATTTATATTATCAACTTTAATTCTTTCACCAATAACACCTGTAGAAAAAATAAGGATATTTTCAAATGCACACGACGAAATATCTGATAACTTTTTACAATATTTTTTAATATCATTTATACCTTGAACACCAGTTCCTGCATTTGCATTTCCTGCATTTACAATTAAATACTTTAGATTTTTATTTTTAATATGTTTTTGAGTTATTAAGACAGGTGCGGCTTTGACTTTATTATTAGTGAAGACTCCAGAGATTATTGTATTTTTACAAAGTTCAATAATTGAGAGATCATATCTTCTCTTTTGGTACATTTTTGAATGCACAGAACCTAATTTAATTCCCTCAACAGGATAAATTTTAATATCTTTTTTTTTTAACATTTCGAGTTTCTTTTATTTTAGTTTACAAACAAAATATTACTTTTTTCTTTTTTTCTTTAATTTTCTACTTCTTTTTCTAGCATTCTTACTTGCTTGCTTTATTTGTTTTTGATTACCTAAATTTATTTCTCCATGACTACTAGCTAAGGTCTTTTTCTCTGGGAGATCTTTTTTTATATTTATAGAACTGTAATCTAGTCTAAATAATAAACTGATAAAAGTATAGTGTACACTACTTTGCATTGCAGAAAACATTTCAAACGCTTCTCTTTTATATTCTTGTTTTGGATTTTTTTGCGCATAGCTTCTCAAACCAATTCCTTGTCTTAAGTATTCCATTGACTGTATGTGCTCTATCCATGATTTATCTATTATATTTATAAATATATCCTTAATCATTTCAATATAAATATCTTCTGGTAAATTTAAAATATTTTTTTCGTAAATTAAGATAATTTCATTAATAATTTTTTCTATTGCATCTTCTTTTTTGGAGGAGTTTTTTATTATTTCTTTTGCATTAATTTCTAATTGAAAATCTCTTTGCAGAATATCGTCTATCTCGTTACTTTTTTCGCTAATATTAATATAACTATCAATAAGTTCTTCGAATACTTCTCTTAAAATTATTTCTAAAATTTCTTTTCTATTCTCTTTATATAAAAAAGTATCTCTTTTATCGTATATATATTTTCTTTGTTCATTTGCTACGTCATCATAATCTAAAAGATGTTTTCTAATATCAAAATTATGTCCCTCGACTTTTTTTTGAGCATTTCCTATAGCTTTGGTGACCCAATTATGCTCTATAGCCTCTCCTTTTTCCATTCCAAGCTTTTTCATTAGTGCGCTAACTTTTTCAGAAGCAAAAATTCTCATTAAATTATCTTCTAGTGAAAGATAAAATCGGGAAGACCCGGGATCTCCTTGTCTTCCAGATCTCCCTCTTAATTGATTGTCTACCCTCCTTGACTCATGTCTTTCTGTCCCAATCACATGTAAACCTCCACTATCTATAACGTCTTTATTTGATTTTTCCCATCCATTTAAACTATCTTTTATTTTTCCACCAAGCACTATATCTGTTCCTCTCCCTGCCATATTAGTAGCTATAGTTACTCTACCAGGTGTACCTG
This sequence comes from Gammaproteobacteria bacterium, assembly GCA_002705445.1. Taxonomy (GTDB): domain Bacteria; phylum Pseudomonadota; class Gammaproteobacteria; order Poriferisulfidales. The sequence continues at coordinate 25,443 of PAGR01000009.1, forward strand.
CATCTTCGATTATTATAGATTCTCTCTCATGTTGTTTTGCGTTTAAAACATTGTGCTCAATTTTTTCTATATTTAAAGCTTTCGATAAATATTCTGATGATTCAATTGAAGCAGTTCCAATCAAAACAGGCTGATTTTTTTCTCTACAATTTTTAACATCATCTATAATTGCATTATATTTTTCTTTCATCGTTAAAAAAACAAGGTCACTATAATCTTTTCTAATCATTTTTTTGTGAGGTGGAATTAATAATACTTCCAACTTATATATCTCTTGAAATTCTTGAGCTTCTGTATCTGCAGTCCCTGTCATTCCAGAAAGTTTCTCATAAATTCTAAAATAGTTTTGGAAAGTTATTGATGCTAAAGTTTGATTTTCGTTTTCTATAGATAAATTTTCTTTGGCTTCAATTGCTTGATGTAAACCGTCTCCCCATCTCCTTCCTGGCATTTTTCTTCCAGTAAATTCATCGATGATTATAACCTTTGAATCCTCTACTATATAATCAATATTTTTTGTAAATAAGTGATGAGCTCTTAATGCGGTTGTAATGTAATGAAGCAAATTTATTAAATTTGGGTCGTAAAGACTTTCATTTTCTTTAATAACTTTATTTTTAATTAATAGATTTTCATATGTCTCATGTCCTTTCTCGGAAAGATAGGCTTGTTTTGTTTTCTCTTCTAGAAAAAAATCTCCATTTTCGTCATCTTCTTTTCCGTATTTTAAATTTTTTACGAAACTATTTATTTTTTTATATAACTTAGAGCTTTCATTTGTTGCGCCAGATATTATAAGTGGGGTTCTAGCTTCATCAATAAGAATTGAATCAACTTCATCAACAATAGCATAATTTAGATTATTTTGTACTTTCTGGTCTATTTTATAAACCATATTATCTCTTAAATAATCAAAACCAAATTCATTATTTGTCCCATAAATTATATCAGAAGCATAAGCGTTCTTTTTTTCCTCTAAACTTTGCTTAGATAATATTACACCTGTTGACAATCCTAAAAAATTATATAATGTTGACATCCATTCACAATCACGCTTAGCTAGGTAATCATTAACTGTTATGATATGAACTCCATTTCCAGTTAAGGCATTTAAGTATGCTGGAAGCGTAGCTACTAAAGTTTTACCTTCGCCTGTTTTCATTTCTGCTATCTTACCATTATGCAAAGCTATGCCGCCGAGAATCTGCTCATCAAAATGTCTCATTTTCATAACTCTTTCAGAGGCTTCACGTACTAATGCATACGCATATGGGAGAATATCGTCTAAAGCTTTTCCTTCAGAGTAATCTTTCTTAAGTGAATTAGTAATACCCTTAAAATCAGAATCTTCAATTTTTTTTATCTCATCTGATAATGAATTTACGTCGTTTAAAATTTTCCTATAATTTTTAAGAATTCTATCATTCCTACTTCCAACAATTTTTTTTAGAATACTCATAAAATTACCTACAAAATTTTTTAATCTTTAGAAAATTTTTCTTGATAGTGAATAAATTTATTTGGATTTATATTCTTATTATCTTTCAAAACTTCAAGATGTATATGTGGTCCTGTTGAATGTCCAGTGGAACCCATTTTTGCAATAATATGTCCTTTTTTTATTACATCGCCTTTTTTCACTAAATTTCTATTATTGTGAGCATATTTTGTAGTATATCCATTTAAGTGATCGATAATAACTAAATTACCATAGCCATATTTTTTTCCAGAAAATATAACTTTGCCCGCGGCAAGAGCAACTATATCTGTTTCTAATTTATAAGCTATATCAATACCTTTATGAAAGTGTTTTTTCTTTGAAATTGGATTCACCCTATCTCCATATTTTGAAGAAATGTGACCTTTTTCTGAAGGAAAACCCGCAGGGAAAAATTGTTCTTTCATTTCTAAGTTATTTATTATTCTACTAGTATAATTTAATTCATCTTCTTTTTTTTGAAGTTCAAATAATATATCATCTAGGTATAGATCAAAATTAGAATCATATTCAAATTCAATACTAACTTTATTTTTTCCTCCAATATATTTTGGCCTAGTAAAATCAAAATCTTTTTTATCTATTTTTGCTATTTTCGCTATCTTATTTCCCAATGCATTGATATTTTCCATCTGTGCAGAGATGGTAATTAATTTTTTAGAAAAAAAATCCATTTTGTTTTTATTTTCTATTTTAATAAGATTTATTTCTTTTTCGTATTTGGCTATATCATTCAATCTATCCTCAGATAATTCTTTATAACCAGTTTTATATCCATAAAAATATACTGAAGAGTTCAATAAAAAGGTTGTAAAAGCAACTAATAAAATAAAAAATGATATAAAGAATACACCATTTATCTTATATGAAGAAGATTTAGTTTTATTAGATTTGAAAATTATTATTTGCATTTTTTTTAAATATTATTAAAGATGGTTATTATACAACTAATTTAGTTCAAAAATATTATATATATGAAAAATATTAGCAGCCAAATAGATATAAGTATATTAGAGAAAGCTAAAATACTGGAAATTATTACGAATTACTTAGTAAAATATACAAATTCAAATAATTCATGCTATGCGTGTAATATTATTGATGAGGTTTTAGTTTTAGGAGCAATTGATAGCTCAAATTTGAATTTAGCAAGAAATTACCAACGTGAAATTCTTAAAGACATCAATTCGAAATTCTATGATTTATTAACAGTAAAGATTACTAAAATTAAGTTTAAAATTATAAAAAACCCTTTAATTTAACTTGTTTCTGGAGTACTGTATGCATCCATATAATTTATCGGTAGATCTTCAGAGGACTTATATCCTACCTCTTCCCAAGCATCTTTATTTTCTATTAGTTTTCGAAGTAATTTATTATTGAGATCATGTCCAGATTTGTAGCCCTCAAAGGAACCAATTAAGCTTTTGCCTAATAAATATAAGTCTCCAACAGCATCAAGTATTTTATGTTTTACAAATTCATCTTCATATCTTAAGCCATCTTCATTTAAAACTCTATGGTCATCAACTACCACAGCATTATCTAAACTTCCGCCTAAAGCTAAATTTTTTGATCTTAATAATTCAACGTCCCGCATAAATCCAAACGTTCTTGCTCTACTAACCTCCTTAACAAAGGAAACTGTCGAAAAATCAAGCACAGCACTATGAGTTTTACCGTTAAATACTGGGTGATCAAATCCTATTGTGAATGCAACTTTAAAACCTTCAAAAGGTGCAAACTTAACCCATTTTCCTGTATCCACATCTTTTACTTGAATTGGTTTTAGAATTCTAATAAATTTTTTCGATTTCTCTTGCTCTCTTATACCAGCTGACTGAAGTAAAAAAACAAAAGGTCCAGCACTACCATCCATTATTGGAACTTCAGGGCCGTCTAAATGTACAAAAAGATTATCGATTCCTAAGCCTGCTATGGCAGACAATAAATGTTCGACAGTTGAAACCTTTACTCTTTTTGAAATTAAAGTCGTAGATAAAGTCGTATCACCAACATTTTCTGGACAAGCTTTTATTGAAATTTCTGGCTTTACATCTGTTCTGGTAAATATTACTCCAGTATTTGATGGTGCAGGTATCAGAGTTAAAGTGATTTTTTTCCCAGTATGTAATCCTATACCTGTAGCTTTTATAGTATTTTTTATTGTTCTTTGATTTATCATAAGCTTATTTTTTTTAGTACATTATATATAAATTTATGTATTTATACAAAGTATTAACAGTCGATGCATATTTCGTGCCAAAAAAAAATTTTTGCAAAATTTTGATAAATTAATCGTAAAGCCATTTTTTAATGAAACCTTTTACAAAATTTGTAAAGTTTTCATTTACTGGCTCTAATTGAGGATTCGTCTTTTTTTGAGCAAATAATAATAAACCTACACTAGTTGCATATTCAGGATTTTTAACAATGTCCTCAGATCCGCCATATATACATTGCGGAATTCCTACTCGTACTTGTTTGTGGAAGATTTCCTCAGCAAGATCAACTAACCCCTCAGCTTTTGAGCTTCCTCCCGTCAGAACAATACCAGCAGGGATTTTTTCTTCAAAACCACTTTGAAGTATTTTTTCATTTACAAAGTTAAAAATTTCCTGATATCGTGAGCTCATAACTTCTACTAGAGTAAACCTTTGTATAGATCTTGGTGGCCTATCGCCGACACCTGGAACTTCAATTATATCTTCATTTGAAATTACATTATCAATAAATCCATGCGTAATTTTTAATTCTTCTGCATTATATGTGGATGTCTTTAATGCTTGTGCGAGGTCGTTCGTTACTTGATCACCGCCTAAAGGCAGAGATGATGTATACTCTATTGCGCCATTACTAAATATAGCTATATCAGTCGTTCCACCTCCTATATCAACCAAGCATACCCCAAGATCTTTTTCATCTTCTGTCAAAACTGCCATACTTGATGCTAGCTGCTCTAAAACAACACTTTCAGGCTGAATAGAACATTTTTTTATACATTTTTCAATATTATCTCTAGCATTTTTTGCTCCTGTGATGAGGTGATATCTCCCATCAAGCGCAATTCCTGACATTCCTAATGGAACTTTTATACCATCTTGCCCATCGATCTCATAATCTTTAGGAAGAACATGTAAAATTTCTTGATCATTTGATAACGTAATTGCTTTTGCAGATTCTTCAACGGATTTCAAATCCTGCTCTGATACTTCTTTATTATCCGAAATAGCGGCTCTTCCAGTAGCATTAAAACTTTGTATATGTTTTCCAGATATGCTGACGAAAGCTGAAGTAATTTTATATCCACTAACCAACTCAGCTTCCTCAACAGACTTTTCTATAGATTGAACAGTGGCACTAATATCTATAACAACACCTCTTTTCATACCTAATGACTGTGATCTGCCAACACCAAGAAAATCAATCTCATTATCTTCATTAATAATTCCAACTATAGCTTTAATAAAAGATGTACCTATATCAAGGCCAACTATTAAGTTTTTTTCAGATTTAATCATAGTTTTTTATTATCATTTCCAGCCTATCGCAAAGCCATTTGAATATCTCATATCAATATACCTTATTTTTTTTAAATCGCTACTATTTAGTGTTTTATAAGCCTTAAAAAAAATACTAATCTTTTCCTTTATATTCGTTGATCCAAGTGTAATAGTAATATTTGACATTAAGGTTATTGATAAAGATCTAATATCATTCTCCTCAATCTTTTTAATTTTTTCATTTATTTTATTCTCTAGTAATCCTTTTGAAAATAAAGAGAAATATTCAAAAAGAATATCATTTCTATTGCTGTTTGATATTATTAAAGGGAAATTGACTTTAATTTTATTTGCAAGAAAAATATTTCCATTATCATTTAAATAATAATCATTATTCCAAATTGCTACAGGTAAATGCTCAGTGATGAAAATTTTTACTTCACTGGGGTATATTCTCTTTATATTTGCTATGCTTACCCAATCAATTTTTTCAATCTCTTCTTTTAAATAATTTATATCCATAGTAAAGAAAGATTTTGTTTTTAGATAATTTTTAGCAGTTTTAAATATACTTTCTTTACTTGAATTTATTAATTTTGATTCTATTGAAATTATTTTAATAGGAAAATAAATTTTTTTATCATTTATTTTTTCATTAATAATATATATTATTACTAGTGAAGAGACTATAATCAAAAAAATTAATATTATTTTCTTAATATACATTATATTATTTAAAAGACGAGTCTAAAATTTTTAACACTAATTCACTAAAATCTATACCAAACTCTTTTGCAGCCATTGGTAGAAGGCTGTGCTTTGTCATTCCTGGTACTGTATTTATTTCAATTATCCATGGGTTATATTTTCTGTCTAATATTATATCGACTCTTCCCCATCCTCTGCACTCTAGAGTTTTAAAACAGTTAATTGATATCTCTTTTATTTCTTTTTCTTTTTCTATGTCCAGGCCTGAAGGGCAAATATATTGCATTTCAGATGATTTATATTTTGCATCATAGTCATAGAATTTTCCTGGTGGCTTTAGTTTGATAGAGGGTAAAGCCAAATCATTAATAATACCTACCGTATATTCCTCTCCATCTATATATTGCTCAACAATGAAATCTTCACTAATTTTTCGATTTTCCTCAACGGCATCATAAAATTCATATTTATTATCAACTATAAAAACTCCAATACTTGATCCTTCTGAGGATGGTTTTACAACAAAAGGGTATGAAAAGTTTTTCTCTATAAATTTTATTTCTGAGTTATTTTCAATTTTTAAATATTTAGGTGTTTGAAATTTATTTTCTAAAAGCTTTAATTTTGTCTTTCTTTTATTCATGCATATTTCTGAAGAGCTGCTGCTACTTCCTGTATATGGAATTGAAAATCTATCTAAATAAGATTGAATTTCTCCATCTTCTCCGCCTTCGCCATGCAAAGCAATGAATACTCTATCAGGAGAAATCTCTTTTATTAATTCTATATTTTTTTTATCTAATATTAGTTCATGAGCATCAACACCTGAAGAAATCAAGGAATCTAATACGCTCTTACCAGAGATCAAAGATATTTCTCTTTCATTTGACCATCCGCCCATTAAAACTAGGACTTTTCCATACTTTCTTACCATTATTTTATACCAATAAATTTAACTTCAGTCTCAAGTAATATTTTTTTCTCTTCAAGTACTTTATGTTTTATAAAACTTATTAGTTCTTCTACATCACCAGATTTGGCTGATTTTTCAGTAATAATAAAATTTGCATGTTTTTTAGAAACATAAGCACCACCTATACGATATCCTTTTAAGCCTAATGAATCCAAAATTTTTCCAGCACTATCATTATCTGGATTTTTGAAAACAGACCCGCAGCTAGGTAAGCCTGTTGGCTGGCTAATTCTTCTATTCTTAAGAAGCTCTTTTATTTTATCTGATGAATCATTTAATCTATTTTTCTTTAAATTAAACGAAGCACTAACAAAAAAGTTTCCATCATCTAGATCTACATTTCTATAGTCAATATTAAATTCTTCCTTTCTTTTATTTTTCAAATTACCAGATCTATTTATTAAAACTACACTATCAACGCTTTTCCAAATATTTTCTCCATAACAGCCTGCATTCATTCTTAAAGCACCACCTAATGTTCCAGGAATTCCACACAAAAACTCTAAACCAGAAAAGCTTTGATTTGCACTAATTTGGGCAATTTTCATACATGATAATCCAGCTTCAAATGTAAAAATTCCATCATTACCTCTATAAAAATTATTTAGGGAGTTTTTAAGGCATACAACGAATCCTTTTATACCACTATCCCTAATAAGAACATTGCTTCCATTACCTAAAAATGTTACATGTTGATTTTTCACTAATTTCAGGAAGATTATAAGATCATCTAAATCATATGGTTCATAAAAGTATTCTGCATTACCACCTACTTTCCAAGTATTGTATTTTTTTAAGGATATATTTTTTCTTAATCTGCCTTTCAAGTTTTTTTCTATGGCATCAATTTTTTTCATTTTATTTTATAGATTCTTTAAAGTAGTTATTAAATTTTGATATATCACCTGCACCCATAGTTAATAAAATATCGTTATTTTTTATTGTTTGACTTATAAAATTTTTAAGCTTTTTATGATTGTTAATCAAAACAACATTAACTCCATATTTTCTTATCTCTTCAACCAGCGCACTTGAACTTATATTTTCAATCTCGCGTTCATTTGCAGCATAAATTTCCATTAAAATTAAATCTTGAACATTTTTTAAAGTATCTACAAACTGACTAAAATACTCTGCTGTTCTTGAATATCTGTGCGGCTGAAACACCATTACAACTCTTTGTTCTTTCCAAACATTATTTATAGTCTCAAGAACTTCTTTAATTTCAGTCGGGTGGTGCCCATAATCATCAACCCAAGTAAACTTCTTATTATTTACTTCAAATTCTCCATGTATTTCAAATCTCCTGCTTATACCAGGAAAACTTTCGATTGCTTTTTGGATAGTTTTAATGGGAATACCTAGCTCTCTCGCTAAAGATAATGCTGCTAAAGAGTTCATAGCATTATATCGCCCCGGCATATTAGATTTTATTTCATATTCCGTATCATTTTCAGTATATATGAACGTCGAAGGAATTGAATTAATATTTAAAGTTTTACCATTATAATCTGCCAATATATCAAGTCCGTAAGTTTTAAAAGGTCTAGAAATTTTATTAATTATAGATTTTGTATTTATATCATTAAGATTTAAAAGACATAAACCGTAAAATGGTAAATTACTTATAAATTTTAAAAAATTCTTCTTTAAAACATCAAAACTATTTTTATGATTTTCTAAATGATCTTTATCTATATTTGTTATTATTGACATTAAAGGTTGTAAATGTAAAAAAGAAGCATCGCTCTCATCAGCCTCTGCAATTAAATAATCGCTGGAGCCTAATTTAGAGTTTCCTGCATTATTTATTTTTCCTCCAATAATATAAGTTGGATCATATTTTGCTTCATTTAAAATAAAAGATAAAATTGAAGTTGTTGTAGTTTTTCCATGTGTGCCTGCAACAGCAATTCCATAACTAAATCTCATTAACTCAGCTAACATTTCTGCTCTTTTTATTATAGGAATATTTAATTTTTTAGCATAAGTAAATTCTACATTATCTTGCTGAACTGCACTTGAAATAACTATTACATCTTTTGATAAGATATTATCTTTATTATGGCCTATTGAAATATCTATACCTTTTTTAATAAGCTGCTCGGTATTTTTGGAAGAATTTAGGTCTGAACCTGTAACTTCATAACCTAGATCATTGAGTATTGAAGCAATACCTGACATCCCGCTTCCGCCTATACCAATAAAGTGAACTTTTTTAACCCTTTTCATTATTTTACTTTTTATGACATTTTGCATATTTTTTAATTGATTTCGTCTAAAATTAAATTACAAATACTCTTTGTAATATTTTTTTTATTTAAACTAAAAATATTTTCTGAAAGAGTTTTTCTAATTTTGGAATTTTCTATCAATGATTTTAATATTTTAGCTAAATAAGTCTCCGTGAAATTTTCCTGATCAATCACTATAGCAGCTTCTTTGCTTTCTAAATATCTGCTATTCTTCATTTGATGATCGTCTGTAGCATATGGATAAGGTACTATAATAGCTGGAACTCCAAACACCATGAGTTCTGAAATTGTGATGGCCCCTCCCCTACATATAATAATATCGCACCACTCGTAGGCTTCTTTCATTGAATTTACATATTCCTTAACTTCAAATTGCACATCAGTATTATTATATTGATCTTTAGCAATTGTACTGGTTTTACCAGCTTGGTGAATTACATTAAGTTCAAGATCTAAGGTTTTATTTAATAAATAAATTGCTCGGGGGATAATCTCGTTAAAGACTTTTGCCCCTAAGCTACCACCAACTACTAATAAATTAATTTCTCTTTTTTCATGGAATTTTTTCTTAGTAATAATTTTTTCATATCTTGTTGGATTTCCAATATATTTATATTTTTTATTATTTATTTTTAAAGGCATTCCTAAAATTATTTTTTTAGATAAAATTTTAAGGATATTATTAGCTAAGCCGAATATTATATTTTGCTCATGGATAAAAATTGGTTTCCTAAGAATATAAGATGCAATACAACATGGGACACTAATATATCCACCCATTGAAAGCACTAAATTTGGATTGTATTTTTTTATTATAATAAATGCTTGTATTATTGCTTTAATAAGTCTAAAAGGTAGTTTTATTATAGGAATAATACCTTTTCCTCTTATTCCAGAAAAATCTATATGTTTAATATCTATATTAGTATCTGAAAGAATTTTATTCTCCATACCCTTTACAGTTCCGATCCACAAAATCTTTATATTATTTTTAATTAATTCTTTTGCTATAGAGATTCCGGGATATATATGTCCGCCTGTTCCTGCAGCAAAAATAATTATTTTTTTTTCTTTTGTTTCCAAAATATTACCTTAGTGAGCTATTTAAACTTTTTTTATAAACATCTCTATATATTCTTAATATTATAGTTATAGATAGTATAGAAACTAAATAATTACTTCCACCATAACTAAAAAATGGAAGAACAAGGCCTTTTGTTGGCACAATTCCAAGATTTACTGACATATTTAAAAATGCTTGTGTACTAATGAATATTCCAATTGCATAAGATAAGTATCCTTGGAAAACCATGCCAACTCTAAAAGATTTATCTCCGATAAAAATACACTTTTTTAAAAATAAGTAGAATAAAGTTGTTATAAAAACAACCCCAAATATACCTAATTCTTCAGCAAGAATGGCAAATATAAAATCGGTATGCGGATGTGATAAGTATGAGAGCTTAGTTGAGCTTGCCCCTAGACCTTTTCCGAATAACCCTCCGCTTCCAATAGCCATCAATGACCAACAAAGATGATATCCGTCAGACATATATCTTAAGCAAGGTTCAAAAAAATCTAATCTTGATAATCTCTCAGGACTTACCAAGATTAGTGCAATTGCTCCAAACATTCCACAAAATAACATACCTAATAAATGTAGAATTCTCGCCTTTGCTATGAATAACATTATGAAAGTAATTAAAAATAAAATAGCTGTAGATCCAAAATCAGGTTGTAATAATAATACTAAAGCAGATAAAGAAAATATAATTACAGGAATTAGAAAAACTCTTATCTTGAAAAGAACCTTCTTGTTAGTATCGAGATATGCGCATAGCCATACTATATAAAATAACTTGAAAAATTCGGACGGCTGAACATTTAAAAAACCATAACTTAACCATCTAGTACTATTATTTACCGTTTTTCCAATCCCGGGAATTATTACTAATATCAAAAAAAATAGAAAAAATAAAAAAAATATCTTATTATGTTTTCGTAAATTTTCTGAACTTAAATATAGAAAAAAATAACATATAAGTATACCTAAAACTAAATGACCTATTTGTCTTAAAGTGAAATAAAATGGATGATTATAATTTTTAGATGCAAAATCTATTGAAGCTGAAGTGAGAATTAATAATCCAAATAAAATTATAGTAATTATTAGAAAAAAAAAGTTCAAATCAAAAAAAGGTTTTATTACATTACTAAGATTATTTTTACTATTTTTTTTCATAAAATATAATTTTCTCTATTCAAGAACACATTTTTTAAAATATAAACCTCTTTCTTCGTAAGATTCAAACATATCATAGCTTGAACATGCTGGAGAAAGTAAAATATAAACAAGACATTTATGATCTTTAATTAACTTTTGTGCGAAATATTTTGCTTTATTGACAGCATCTTCTATATTAATAACTTTACTGACTTTATCTTTTTCTTTAATGATTTCTTCCAAAGTATCCCTTGATTCTCCGTATATAATTATTTGACGTACTTTATTCGTTATTACATTATTTAATTTGTCATAATTATCTTTTTTTAATTTCCCACCTAATATTAAAATTATATTTTCTTCTAGTGAATTTATAGCTGAAATAGTTGAATCAATATTAGTAGCTTTTGAATCATTAATCCATCGCACTTTTCCGCTGTTGTAGAAATTTTCCATCCTATGTTCTAAAGGTAAAAAAGACTTTATTTGATTTACTATATCCTTGACGTCAAATTTTAAAGAACACAGAATACATAAACATGTACATGCGTTAATTAAATTATGCTTTCCAATTAGTTGAATTTGGTCTTCACATAGTAGTTCTTTATCACCATGAAAAATATATTTTTTCCCTTTTTTAATTGATATTCCAAATTCATTATTATTTTTCGGTTTATTTCCTCCGAAAGTATACTTATACTTGTAATTTTCTTTTAAAATATTCATATCATCTCTATTTATAATGATATTTTTAGTATTATTAAAAATCTTATGCTTAATTTTAATATAATTATTAAATGTATCATGTCTATCAAGATGATCTGGGGTTATATTTGTGATTGTTGCAGCAATACAATTTATTTTTCTTGTCATTTCTAATTGAAAACTTGAAAGTTCTAAAATATTATATTCGCAATCTTGGTCTAATAATTCTAAAGCCGGCAAACCAATATTACCACCTGCCTTAACCTTTTTACCTAGTCCAGCTATTATATGTTCTAACATTGATGTTACTGTAGTTTTACCATTTGAACCTGTTACACATATTGTTTTACAGGAATTCTCTTTATTATATATATCTATGTCAGTTTCAATATTTTTATTTTTTTTTATTATCTCATTTATAAAGTCTTTTTTTAACTTTAATCCTGGACTGATAATAAAATTTTCATAATTTGCGACAATATTTTTATTAAAATTTCCTAAAAATATATTTTTTTTATTTATATATTTCTTTATTTCTTTTGATATAAAAAGATCTTTTCTAGTATCATACACATCAAAGTTTTTACTATTAATTTTTAAATACTTTGCTACAGATAATCCTGTTTTCCCAAGACCAATTATTGCGATTCTAGAATTATTTTTTTTCATTATAATTTATTTTTATCTTAGTTTTAAGGTTGCTAATCCTATTAAAATAAGGATAAAACTAATAATCCAAAATCTTACAACAATTTTTGGCTCTGCCCACCCTTTTTGCTCGAAATGATGGTGGAAAGGTGCCATTAAGAAGACTCTTTTTTTTCTATATTTAAATGAAAGAACCTGAATAATTACAGATAGAGCTTCAATTACAAATATTCCTCCCATGATTATAAGAACAATTTCTTGTCTAACAATTATTGCAATTAATCCTACAGCTGCTCCTAGGGATAATGCTCCAACATCTCCCATAAATACTTGTGCAGGGTAGGAATTAAACCATAAAAAACCTAAACCAGAACCTACCAGCGCTCCGATAAAAATTGTAATTTCAGCTGAATCTTTAATATAAGGTATCAATAGATATTCGGAAAAATTTATATTTCCACTTAAGTATGCAAATATACCTAAAGCTCCACTTACTAAAACTACTGGCATAATTGCTAAACCATCCAGACCATCGGTCAAATTTACAGCATTACTTGTTGATATTATAACTAACATTACAAAAGGAATGAAAAAAATGCCAAGATCTATAATTACATCTTTAAAAAAAGGAATAATTAATTGTCGTTCTTGAGTTGTTTCCATGAAAGCAAACATTGTGTAAGCAATTATTCCTGCAACAATAAGCTGAAGCATTATTTTATTTCTTGCGGGCATTCCGTTTTTACTTTTAGTTAATTTTTTATAATCGTCTAAAAATCCTATAAGAGCAAAGGATATAGTCGTAAAGATTAGGTATAAAATATATTTATTTTCAAGATTTGCCCAAAATATAGTTGATATCAATAATGATGATAAAATTAATAATCCACCCATAGTTGGTGTGCCAGACTTACTCATGTGTGAACTTGGTCCATCTTTTCTAATAACTTCCGACATATTGTTTATATGAAATTGATTAATAATATAAGGACCAAGTATTAAAGATATCATTAAAGCGGTAATGATACTTAAAATTGCTCTTAATGTGATATATTCAAATACTTGGAAATTTGAATTTATGCTACTCAAATACTCTAAAATATATAAAAACACTTAAAATTTCCTCACTTTCAAAAAATCAACATATTCCTCTAATTTAGCTGATCTTGATCCTTTTATAAGAATTCTTGTTGAAGATTTTATTGTATCATTTAAATATCTTTTCAAACTTTCAGTGTCATCAAAATGGTGACCATTATCCCCAAATGCTTTGGAGGCAAATTTACTATATTTTCCAATACTTAAAAATTCATTTATACCCATAGTCTTTGCATATTTGCCAATCTCTGAGTGGAAAAATTCTGTATCTCTTCCTAACTCTACCATATCACCCATTAAAACCAATTTTTTTTGATCAAGACTTGAAAGAAATTCAATTGCAACTTTAAATGAGTTAGGATTTGCATTATAACAATCGTCAATTAAATGAATGTCTTTACTTAATTTATATAATTTCAGTCTCGATATAACTCCCTTAAATGACTCTAGTTTACTTATGATGTCTTTTAATTTAAAACCTAAACATAATGCTATTGATGCTGCACATGCAGCATTTTGATAATTATGTTCACCATTAATAGATAGCTTAAATTTTATTTTAGAAAAAGATTTTTTAAACTGATATAAATTTTTATTAATTCTCTGAATATAAAAAAATTCTGTCTTATAAAAAAAGTTTTTTAACTTTCTTTTAAATTTATAATAAAAGTCATTTTTATACCCAAAAAAAACTTTGTTACCTTTTTTAATGAATTTTCTATATTCTTTTTGATCATTTATTACAGAAAACCCATCTTTTTTTACATAATCAAATATACTATATTTCTCTTGTGCAGTATTATCTAGATTTTTAAATCCCTCTATATGGGCATAGCCAATGTTTGTAACAGCAGCAACATCAGGATTAATAATATTTGCTAACGGTCTAATTTCTCCCAAATTATTCGCCCCAACTTCAACAATTACATAATCCTCATCTTGCTTCATGGAAAGAAGAGTTAAAGGAACACCTATATGATTATTAAAATTGCCTTTTGTGTAACAAATTTTATGATCTGAAAGAATATGTGCAATCATTTCTTTCACTGTTGTCTTGCCATTAGAGCCTGTAATTGCAATAAATTTTGCTTTACTTCTACTTCTAACAAATCTACTCAAATCATGAAGAGCTTTTAAAGTATCATTTACAAGTATATATGGTTTTTTATCTAAATTTTTATCTATAATTTCTTTTGATATTACTAAACATGAGGCTTTATCAGCACAATCAGATATAAAGTTATGACCGTCATATTTTTTTCCAATTATGCAGATAAATACATCGTCTTTTTTTATTGTTCTAGAATCAATCGAAAAGTTTGAAACTGTGATGTCATTTCCATATAATTCACCGTTAATTGATTTTGCAATGTCAGATAACTTATATTTATTCATAATTTAAATGCTCTTTGCACCTCTTCCTTGTCAGAAAAATAAACTACTTTATTTTTCTGGATTTGTTTTTTCTCATGTCCTTTGCCTAAAATTAATACTATTTTATTTTTATTTTTACTAGTAATGCAATATTTAATAGCACTACTTCTGTTAAAAATAACTCGATAGTTGCTATTTTTATTAATTCCCTCAACGATTTGGTTTACTATTTTATTAGGGTTCTCGTTTCTAGGGTTATCATTTGTAATAATAATTTCATTTGAATATTTATCTGCAATACTACCCATAACTTTTCTTTTATCAGAACTTCTTTCTCCACCGCAGCCAAATAAGGTAATAATGTCTTTCTCGGGGTAATGTTTTTTTATTGAAACTAATGTTTTCTTAATAGCATCTGGGGTATGGGCAAAATCAACAAAAACTATTGGAAAATTTTTCTTATAATATTTATTTAAACGTCCATCTAATGGTTTCAAATTTGAAATTCTGTCGGAAAAAAAATTATATTCTTTTTTATTTTTAGCAATAGTTGCAATTGCTAATAAAATATTTTCAATAGTAAAGTTTCCATATAATTTCGTACTAATATTTTTTTTCCCATATATAGAGTTTATACAAAAATTAATGCCACTTTCTAAATAAGTAATATTACTAGCATAAAATGTAGCACTTCTATTATATAAAGATACAGTTCTTATATTTTTATCTTTTTTATATATATTAAAAATTTTTTTACCGTAGTAATTATCTATTGATACTACTTTTTTTTTATTATTGTGCTCATTAAATAGTTTGAGTTTCGTATTAAAATAATTTCTCATATTTTTATGGTAATCTAAGTGGTCTCTAGTTAAATTTGTGAAAATTACAGTATTAAAATCTAAACCAAATACTCGATTTTGGCTCAACCCGTGAGAAGAAACTTCCATAGCAAAATTTGATACGCCTTTTTTATTATAATTATTTATAATTTTACATGTATCAATTATATTTGGAGTTGTTAAGTTATTGCCTCTTACATCTGGGTAGATACCAGTTCCTAAAGTACCAATAATTCCACACTTTTCATTATTTTTTTCTAAAAGCTGAGATATATAAGATACCACTGAGCTTTTACCATTAGTGCCTGTAACACCAAAAATTTTAATGGAATTTTTTTTTATGTTAAAAAATCTTATAGAAATTTTAGACATAAATTTTGTCAAATCTTTAACTTCGTAAAATAAGCAATTATTTTGAAGGTTTTTTAAATTGAAAGTTTTTGATTTTTCATAAATAATTAATTTAGCCCCGTTATCAATTGCATCATTAATATATTTTCTTTTAAAGTTTTTTGTATTTTTGAGAAAAAAAATATAGTTACTTTTGATTTCCGTACTATTTTCACTTAATCCTAATATATTTATATTATTTTTTGATAATCTCTTATCATTAATAAGATCATTTAATTTCATCAAAATTTCTATTTTTATTATTCTTCGTTGGCAGCACCACTTACCCATTCAGCGGCAGCAGAAATATCTCTACCAATACCATCTACTGTATTGCAGCCGATCAGTAAAGTAAATCCAATAATAATTATTCCATAGTATATTATATTTTTCATTATAATCTCCTTATTAATCTGCTTGTTTTCTCAAGAAAGCTGGAATATCTAAAAAATCTAAATCTAACTCTCCATTGCTATTTTTCTTGTGCTTAATTTGATTTTCATTATTAACGTTTATTTCTTCTTTAGTTTCTTTAATTTCTTCAAAAGTTTTTTCAATTTTTAAATCAGACTCGTACTCGTCCTGTTTATCGTAATTAAAAATGTTTTCTTCTACATTTATTTCGGCTTCATTTGTAATTGCATCTAAATTCTCAATATCATTGACATCAGAAAAATTATCTAGTGATTTATCTAAGTTATTACTTACGTTATCTAAAACAATATCTACTTTTTGAGGTATTTTTTCTTCGACTTGAGCATTTCTCATTCCAGTTGCCACAACGGTAACTTTTATTTTATCTTCTAGCAGTTCATCAATTGTTGTTCCTACAATTACGTCAGCATCTTCCTCATCGACTAAGCTCCCAATATGATCACCTATAGCCTTAAATTCGCCGTTAGTTAAACTCCCATTAGATGTAATGTTGATTAACAAACCTTTTGCATCTTTAACATCAACATCCTCTAATAATGGGCTTGCAATTGCTTGTTGAATTGCATCCTCTGCCCTATCTATACCCTCTCCAATACCGCTTCCCATCATTGTGGAGCCAGCATTTGACATAACACTTTTTACATCAGCGAAATCTAGATTAATTTCGCCAGGCTTCGTAATTAATTCTGCAATTCCGCCGACAGCCCTCTCAAGCACTGCATTGGACTGATTTTTTGCTTCAGATAAAGGCATATCGTCGTCAGTGCAAAGTTTATCATTTGGAATTACAATTAATGAATCAACCTTACTTCTTAATTCTTCAATACCTCTTTCAGCATTAAACATTCTCTTTTTCTTTTCGTATTCCCAGGGTTTTGTTACTACTGCAACTGTTAATATTCCAAGTTCTTTTGCCAATTCAGCGATCACCGGAGATGCTCCAGTTCCCGTTCCGCCTCCCATGCCAGCAGTAATAAACAACATATCGCAATTTTCTATTGATTCCTTTAATTTGTCTCTATCTTCAATTGCTGCCTGCCTTCCAATATCAGGATCTGCACCAGCACCTAGTCCTCTTGTAATATTATGACCTATATTACATTTTCTATTATCACTAACAGGATTGTTTCTTAAATCTTGAGCATCTGTATTTACACATATAAAGTCAACACCTGTAACTTTGTTGGTAATCATGTATTCAATTGCATTATTTCCACAACCTCCAACACCAACAACTTTAATATCAGCTTTTTGCTCTTTTGTATCAATTAGTTCGAAAGACATTATGTACCTCCAGGTTTTTTAAAGAATATTCATTTTGATTTCTAAATTTTTGCGAAACTTTGTTTTGATATTTCAAAGTATTATCTGGTTTTATTTTTAAAATTCTTAAAGAGTCAGTCGCTACTTTTTTAAAAACTGGAGCAGCGACATAACCTCCAAAATATTTTTTACTCTGAGGTTGATCAATAACAACAACTATTACTAATTTAGGGTCGTATAAAGGAGTTATACCTGCAAATAATGCTATATGATCTTTATCACTATATTTATTTTTTTTACTACCGCCTACATATAATTCTGCAGTCCCTGTTTTACCTCCAACCGTGTAACCGTTTATAGCTGCTTTTTTAGCACTACCCTGTTGCACAACTTTTTTTATAACATTTTTTATTTGTTTAAACTCTGTTTCATATTTCTTATCTTCAAAAATTTGGGTTTTTTTATTTTTAATTAATTTTGGATTCACAACAAGCCCGTCATTTGCAATAGCACTATAAGCCTTAGCCAACTGAAGTGGAGTTACTTTACAATTATAACCTTGTGCAAGTGATCTTATATCAGATTTTCTCCATTCACTATGATGTGATAAATAGCCTTCAACTTCGGATGGAAAATTTAAATTAATTTTTTCACCTATGCCAACATGTTCCAACATGTCGTAAAATATTTTTTTGTTAATTTTCTCAAGAATCATTATGCTTCCAATATTACTGGATTTTATAATTATTCCCTCCGAAGTAAGTTCGCCAAAATTTTTAATATCTTGATAAGTCTTATTTCCCCAAACCTTATACCCAGGATTTGTATCAAAATTATCATTTAAATTTACTTTTTTTGAGTGTAATGCAGCTGCCAAAACAAAAGGTTTTATTGTAGAAGCCGGTTCTATAGAGTCTATTATTACTCTATTTCTTTCCTTCTCAGGACTATATGTTCTTCTATTATTTGGATCATAAGATGGATAACTAGCAGATGCTAAAATATCTCCGTTTGTAGTATCCATTATTACTATTGAGCCAGATTTTGCTTGAACATGATTAATTTGTTTTTTTAACTCTCTATATGCAATATATTGTAATCTTGTATCTATCGTTAAAGATAAATTTTTTCCTTCTATGGGTTTTCTTAAAATTGCAATCTCCTTTACTATCTTTCCATGTAAATCTCTCATAATTTTTTTTCTACCATCTGTGCCTGATAAAATTTTATTATATGCTTTTTCTAAACCCATCACTCCATTATCATGAAAATCTGTAAGACCAATTAAATTTGACATTGACTCACCCTCTGGATAATACCTTTTAGGCTCTTTGATAAATTTAACTCCTTTTAGGTTTAGTTTTCTTATTTCACTTGCAATACTTGCTTCTGTATATCTATTGATATATGTAAAACTTTTATTTTTTCTTTTTTTAACCTCAGTCAATAATTTATGAAAATCTTTATTTAATAGGGCGCATAATTTTTTAATTGCTTCTTCGTCTTCGAGAAAATCTTTAGTATTAGAAACTATTAAGCTGTCTAAAAGAATACTCTCAGCTAAAACAACGTTATTTCTGTCAACAATTGAGCCTCTGCTAGTCTTAATAACATACTCTTTTATCTCAAACTGACTTATTAAATTAGAGTACTTTTCTTTTTTTGTATGCTGAAGATCAAAACTTCGAAAAATAATAATTAGAATTGATATTAAAATAAAAAATATCAGTGTATTAATTCTTGTAAATTTTTTATAGTTATTAATCATTAATATTTACTAAAATCCTCTCTTTAGGTGTAAACATTTTTAGTTTCGTTTGAGCAGCTTTTTCAATTTTACTCAAAGAATCGTATTTTCTTTTCCCCACTCGTGACTTTTTTAATTCTATTTCCAAATCATACTTTTGGTTTGATAGAAACTGTATAGATCTAAACTGGGATCTGGTTATATGCTCAAGCCAAACTATTCCAAATGAAAAAGCCACATTTGCAAATATTAAAAATAAGATAATATATATTTTTATATTACTCATACTCTCTCAGCTACCCTTATCCTTGCGCTTCTTGCCCGCATATTATTTTTGATCTCTTCCTCGGTGGCTTTTAGCGGCACCTTTATTTTTTTTAAAATGAAATCTTCATTGATGTTAAATATAGGTAATTTACTTATTAAATTCTTTCTTTGAGAATGTTTTTTGATAAAGTTTTTTACTATTCTATCTTCCAGGGAATGAAAACTTATAACAACGATTCTTCCACCTTTTTCAATTAAATCTAAGCAATCATCTAATATTTTCTCAAGTTCTTGAAGTTCTTTATTTATGAATATTCTAATTGCTTGAAAACTTTTCGTCGCTGGATTTTTTTTTCTTATTTTACTTTTCGGATAACAATTATAGATAGTTCTTGATAAATCCAATGTGGTTTTTAGTTGGTTATTTTCGATTGAGTTTTTTATTTGTATTGCAATTTTATATGCATACTTCTCTTCACCATATTTTTTTAAAACTTTGCTTATTTCATCAACATCAGCTTTTTTCAACCATAGTAATGCTGTCATCTTATTTTCTGTATCCATCCTCATATCTATTGGTCCTTCTTTATTAAAACTAAAGCCCCTAGAAGGATTATCAAGTTGGGGTGACGAAACACCAAGATCAAGCAATATTCCATTAACTTTATTTTCTCCGTTGTATTTCTTTATAATTGAATCAATATTGCTAAAGTTATCTTTTTCGAAGAAAAACCTATTATCATTTTGAAATTTTTCGCGCGCGAAGGTTTCTGCCTCTCTATCTTTATCAATAGCAATGAGCTTTCCGTTTTTTCCTATTT
Organism: Gammaproteobacteria bacterium; assembly: GCA_002705445.1. GTDB lineage: Bacteria > Pseudomonadota > Gammaproteobacteria > Poriferisulfidales. The sequence continues at coordinate 46,194 of PAGR01000009.1, forward strand.
TTTTTAGAATATTTATAGAATGACCGCCCCTTCCAAAAGTACAATCAACATAAGTTCCGTCAGGAATTATATTTAAGCCTTCAATAACTCTATATAATAATACTGGGCTATGTAATAAATTCATTTTCATTCCTATAATTTTAGTTCAGTTAGAGCATTATTATTTACTTCATCTATATTTTCACTTTCTAGCCATGACCTCATATTTTTATTCCAAATACTTTCAGACCAAAGCTCAAATTTACTTCCTTGTCCTAGTAAAATTATTTTTTTTTGGATTCCGGCATATTCTCTTAAAGGAGTCGGTATTAAAAATCTTCCTTGAGAGTCAATTTCTGATTCTGAAGCATGTCCTATAACAAGTCTCTGAATAAACCTTGCATCTTTATTATATGATGGGAGATTTGATAATTTCTTTTCTATAATATTCCAGTTACTTTGTGTATAAATAAGTAGGCATTTATCTTTATCTGCAGTAATGACTAATTTGTATTTATTCTTTGAGCAGAAATCTTTTCTATACCTTTGAGGCATAGAAGCTCTACCTTTAATATCTATACTTAAGTTACTAATACCCCTAAACATTACTATTATTTCCCACAAAAAACCACAATTAGCCACAATAATGCAACAAAATATATTTTTGTCAAGATTTTTCTATATTTGTCAATAACTTAGATAAATATTATTTAATTAAAACTACGGATTAAATCATGAGTATATGTGAATTACTTAATAAACAACATTAAGTTTCTAAATCTAATTTTTACAAAAAAGTGAGAGTCGACCTATAAGCTGGGTTCTGTTAAATGTAATCATTAATCTTGTACATCTGTCACCAAATATATCTAGCGGCCTACCCAAAAGCAGTGCGAGAAACACTATAGCTTTTCTATTTGGCCTTGCTCCGAGTGGGGTTTACCATGCCAACAGTATTACTACTATTGCGGTGAGCTCTTACCTCACCTTTTCACCCTTACAAATTAATGCGGTTTATTTTCTGTTGCACTTTCCGTAAGTTCACACTTCCCAGGTGTTACCTGGCACTCTACTCTTTGGAGCCCAGACTTTCCTCTTTATATATAAAGCGATTACACAGTCGACTCTTTCTAATTAGATATTAAAAGCTATTAATTTGCAAGATGAAGATATTTTTTATAGATAACATTTTTTTTTATAGAAAAATGTTTACATGTAATTTTTATTGCTGAGTTATATAAAACCTTATTCTCTAATAATAAAATTAAAAAATTTTTAATTTTATCTTCTGAAATATTTAAAATTTGTTTTTCTTCTTTTGGAATTATTATTGTAAATTCCCCTTTAATTTTTTCATTGTTATTTTTTGAAAAATATTGAATTTGATTAAATAAAGAATCATAAATTATATCCTCATATATTTTTGTCATTTCTTTAGCAACTATAATTTTTTTTTCAAAATTATAAATACTACATAATTCTTCGAGAGTTTTTAAAATTCGATTTGGCGATTCAAAAAATACTAGAGAAACATTACTATTTTCTTTTAAAATACCAATCTTTTGTATATTTTTTTTGGGTAAAAAGCCAATAAATTTAAAGTCATCCGATGCAAAACCACTTGCGCTAATTGCAGCTATTATAGATGACACTCCTGGTATGGGGCATACTCGAATATTTTTACTATGTGCTTTTGAAACAATTATATCTCCTGGATCAGAAATCGTAGGAGTTCCTGCATCGGAAATAATTGATATATTTTTACCTTCTAGCAAAAGATTAATTAAAAAATCGCATCTTTCCGATTCATTATATTTATGATAACTAATTAGACGGGTTTTTATTCCATAGAAATTTAGTAACTTTTTACTATGCCTAGTATTCTCAGTTGCTATAATATGTGAATTAGACAAAACTTCGATAGCCCTATAGGTCATATCATTAATATTACCAATTGGCGTAGCAACGACATATAATATACCGTAATTACTTTTTTTATTTTTATTAGTACTATGCAAATTTTTAAACCTGTAATAACTAGCAATCATTTGAAATTTTCATTAATAATTATGTTAAGTATATTGCTTTATGCTTGTAATTCAAATTATATGCAAATTCCAAAAGATTCTTTACCTGAGCAGGATATCTCTGCCCAAGACGAAATTAGTGAAACACAAATAAATATTGATGAGTTGTTGGTAGAAAAAAAAATTATTCAAATTGTAGACGAATTAGACTTGAAGAAAANCGCTATTTTGTTACCCATGACTGGGAGATACTCTAAAATTGGTAAAGCTATATTTCAAGGAATCGAATTAGAGTTAAGCAATANGAAGAANAATATTCCAAAGCTGACAATTCATGATACAGGTGACGAAAATATTAATTTAAAAAAAGTTTATAACGAAATGCTAGATCAAAATTATGACTATATAATCGGTCCATTACAAAAAGANCTTATAAGTAAAATATTAAAATATGGTTCTGAAAGCCTTCCAATTTTAACTTTAAATTATTTAAATAATTTTAAAGGGCTCAAACAAGGAGTTCATCAATTTGGCCTACTTCCAGAAGATGAATCAATATGCATTGCTGAAAAAGCTATAATAGACGGAAATAATAATGCATCCATATTTTATCCTGATAATATTTGGGGGAAAAGAATCGCTGGATCTTTCAGTCTAAGGTATAAAGAACTTGGAGGTAAAATTATANATACTTCAATATACACAAAAGATGATGAACAAAATAATATATCAATAAGAAATCTATTGAAAATAGAAGATAGCATAAATAGAAAAAAAAATCTGGAGAATATTTTAAAGATAAAACTTCAGTATAAGCCTTTTATTTCAAATGATTTAAATATGATTTTTTCTGTTGGTACTTCGAAAGATATGAGAGTTATAAAACCCCAATTTAATTTTAATTATGCAGAGGATATTCCATTTTACTCAACATCTCATATTTATAGTGGCGTTAATGATAAAGAGAAAAATCAAGATTTGAATAATATTAAATTCTGTGACATTCCATGGCTCTATAATAGTAAAAATCTTAAAACAAAAACANTATTAAGAAGAAGNTCTGATAAAAAAGATTTATTAAGATTTGTAGCAATAGGAATGGATGCTACAAAAATAATATATAATATACGTAATCTTGAAAATAATAAAAAAAAGTTTTTACTTGGTGATACAGGTTACTTAAAACTTGATGAATTCAATAGAATTAGAAGGCACTTAATTATTGTAAGATTTAAAAATGGCCAGGCAAGAAAAATCCCTTTTTGAGAAAATGCTAAAAAAAAAAACATATAAAATTTTTTGAGAGTTTATTACCCGAGGACTATGTTTATAGTGAACCAGGCGATTGCTGGGCTTATGGTTATGATAACAGCAAAATGCATGTGATGCCTGAATGTGTTCTATTTTCAGAAAATAAGTTACAAATACAAGAAATTGTAAAATATTGTTATCTAAATAATATACATATTACATCAAGAGGAAGAGGTACTGGAAACACTGGTGGATCTGTTCCAATAGATAATAGTATTGTTTTATCACTTGAAAAAATGAATAAAATCATTGAAATTGACATTGATAATAGACTCGCTATTGTTCAGCCTGGCGTTATCAATAAAACTTTACAGGACTCTTTAAAAAAAATAAATTTTTTTTGGGGTCCTGACCCCTCAAGTCAAGATTATTCAACGATAGGNGGAAATATAGCAAATAATTCGGCGGGCCCTAGAGCTATAAAATACGGAACGCCAAGAGATAATATACTTGGCTTAGAATTTGTTTCAGGCACAGGTGATCTATACAAAACTGGAGTTAAAACTTCAAAAGGAGTAGTAGGTTTAGATTTAACAAGGATTTTTACTGGCTCAGAAGGAATTTTAGGGATATTAACAGAAGCAACATTAAAAATACTTCCTCTAAATAATTCCATTAAAACTCTTGAAATAACTTTTAATAATATCAGTGATGCCTCACAATCCATAATTAACTTAATGACTCAACCTGTAATACCTTATAAGTTAGAATTTATTGACAAAGAATCAATAAAATTGATAAATACTATAAAAAAAAATCATTATGATGAAAATACAAATTCTGCAGTACTTCTTGAGATAGATGGTGAAAGTGAGTATATAGATTTAATGCTTGAAANAATATTAAAAGTAATTAAAAAAAATAAACATAAAAGAATTACCATTGCTGATGACAAATCNGAGATTGATAAATTATGGGCAGCTAGGAAATCTTTATCGCCTGCGTTAAGAGAACTTGGTGGTTATAAAATAAATGAAGATATTGCTGTGCCTATTTCTAAATTAAAAGAGCTTCTTCAATCTTTAGAGGGTATATCAAAAAAATATAATATTAAGATCGTGAATTTTGGTCATGCTGGTAATGGAAATATACATGTAAATTTACTGTTCGAGACAGAAGATGAAAAGAAATCGGATAATTCAAGAAGATGTCTTGATGAAATTTTTAATTTAGTAATAAAATTAGAAGGAACATTNTCTGGAGAACATGGTATAGGTATNATTAAAAAACAATACATCGAAAAAGAAATAAACAATAATACATTAAAACTAATGAAAAATATCAAAAAACAGTTTGACCCTAAGAGTATACTGAATCCTAATAAGTCTATTTAAATTTCGCCTCTAATTTCCTCTTCCTGTTCCGAGAGATTTTCAAAAAAAGATTGTCTCTNAAAAATTCTATCAGCATACTTAAGAATAGGTTTGCCGCTTTTTGGGAGNTCAATTCCATATTCTGGCAATCTCCAAAGTATAGGAGCAATACTGCAGTCTATAATGCTAAAATCATCGCTTAGAAAAAATTTACTGCCCTGTAAGAAATTCAAAGAAAGCATCAAATTTTCTTCTAATTTTAGCTTTGCAGCTGAGGACTTTTTTTCGCCGCTTGACTTTAAATCATCTAGTAATCCGTATAAATCTTTTTCTATATAATGAAGGACCATTCTTGTTTTTGCTCTGATNACGGGATCTACTGGCATAAGTGGTGGATGAGGAAATCTTTCATCAAGATATTCCATAATTACTCTTGATTCATANAGNACAAGATTCCTATCGACAAATGTAGGTGTTGAATTATTAGGATTTAAGGCAATCAGATCCTCATTATTATCAGATTGATTAACATTTACTACATTAAATACCAAGTCTTTTTCACCAAGAACAATTCTGACTCTATGTGACTGGGCACAATTTGGATCTGAATAAAGCGTCATTGTATGCATAAGNTTTTCCTATTTTATTATTATTATTATTATTATTATTATTATTATTATTATTTTACATCTTTCCAAAATTCCTTCTTAGTAAAGTAAGCAATAATGGTAAAAATAAAAATAAACATTAGCACCCAAAAACCTATCGAGTATCTTTTAAGTTTAGCTGGTTCTGAAACGTAAACTAAAAAATTTGTTATATCATTTGTTAGTTGATTATATTCAACATCAGAAAGAGATCCATTTGAGATCTTCTCCAATNCAATAGGGTAGTTATTTGAATCAACTATGACTTTTTGCTCACCTTGTAGATTAGCTAAAACGTTGGGCATAGATGTATTTGGTAATGCAATATTATTATATCCTGTTGCTGTTAGATCGTCTTCGTAATATGTATTTAATTTTGAATAGATATAATCCGCACCTTTTGACCTGGCTGTCAAACTTAAATCAGGTGGGACTGCATTAAACCACTCAATTGCATCCTTTTCATTCATGGAAATAGTCATTGTTTCGCCGATTTTTTTATTATTAAATAATAAATTTTTTGAAAATATTGCTTCATCAATATCTAGATCTTCTGCTAAAGTACTCATTCTCATGTATTTCAAAGAATGGCAGCCACTGCAATAGTTTACATAGTATTTAGCACCTCTTTGTAAAGATGCTTTATTATTTATGCTTGTAGTAGATTTATATTNTAACAAAAGTTTATTTTTTTCGGCTGANTAAGCTAAATTTATTGTTGTAAAAAAAACTAAAAATATNACTAATATATTTTTTTTCATCCTGTTACNCTATCCGGGACTTCTTTTTCTTTATTTAAATTTGAATACAAAGGAGATAAAGTCATGAATGCTACAAATATAATTACAGATATAAGACCAATTAAGACTATAAAATAATTGTCAGCAGAAATTCTCGAGATATCATAAATAGATATTAGGAAAATAATTGATCCCGAAAAGATATAGCTAAATAAAATATTTCTATTTGTGCTATAAAAATATAATAAAGCGAAAAATATAAAGTACATCTCACTAAATCTTAATGCCAACGCACTATATAATGGTGTTGGGGCCTTAACACCTAGCCATCCTAATATTAAAAAACCTATTACAAAAGTAAATAAATTGATTTTAAAGAGCATACTTCTGTATCTTATAGATTTTATTGGATTACTNTCGATCCATGGCAAAAAGAATAGGATTACTATTGATAATAGCATTGCCAAAGCACCAAATGCTGGATCAGGTATTGCTCTTAAAATTGAATAAAATGGCGTAAAATACCATACTGGTGCAATGTGTTCAGGTGTTACTAANGCGTTAGCCGGTATAAAATTTGCGTGCTCCAAGAAGTACCCNCCCATTTCTGGGATAAAGAAAACCGTAAGNGCAAATAAAAATAAGAAGACACCCATACCAACAAAATCTTTCACTGTGTAGTATGGATGAAAAGGAATACCATCTAAAGGAACTCCGTTTTCATCTTTATGTTTTTTTATCTCAACTCCGTCNGGNTTATTTGANCCAACCGTATGAAGTGCAGCAAGATGTAAAATCACTAAAAGAAGAATTACCATTGGCACGGCAACAATATGCAAAGCAAAAAATCTTGTTAAGGTTGGATCTGAAATAGCAAAATCACCTCTTATCCAGACTCCTAATTCTGGGCCAATAAAAGGTATTGTTGTGAATAAGTTGATTATCACTTGTGCTCCCCAATAAGACATTTGTCCCCAAGGTAATAAATATCCCATAAAGGCTTCTGCCATTAATGCTAAATATATAAATACACCAAATAACCAAATCAATTCTCGAGGTTTTTTGAAAGACCCATACATCAGAGCTCTAAACATATGGAGATAAACCACTACAAAAAAAGCAGATGCTCCAGTAGAGTGCATATATCTTATTAACCACCCCAAGTTCACATCTCTCATTATGAATTCAACAGAGTCAAAAGCTAGTTTAGCATCTGGCTTATAATGCATAGCCAGGAATATACCAGTGAAAATCTGTAAAAAAAGAATCAGAAAAGCTAAGGACCCAAAAAAATACCAAAAATTAAAATTTTTAGGAGCGTAATAATGAGTTAAGTGATCTCTAATAAAACTTAAAATCGGAAGTCTTTCGTCTACCCAGCCTATTACGCCAGTTGCTTGATTTTTATCACTCATTTTTTAACCTTTTTTTATTAATTCTGCTTTAGGTAATTCACCAACTATAATTGTATTCTCATCTTCAAATCTATAAGGAGGTACTTTAAGATTTGCTCCAGCTGGACTACCATTACCTACTTTCCCAGCCATATCAAAATTTGATCCATGACATGCACAGAAAAATTTATTCTCACTTGGTTTATACGCAGGATTACATCCCAAATGAGTACAAACACCCTCTAAAACTAGTATTTCTGGCTTCAAAGATCGAAATTTATTTTTTGCAAAATCTGGCTGTTGCTCTGTGTTTTCTGACATTGGGTCTTTATGCTTATTTTCACTTGTGTTTATACTATCAAGCATATTTTTAGTTCTTTTTACAACCCAGATAGGCTTTTTTCTCCAAATTAAATCAATTTTTTCACCATCTTTTAAATTACTGATGTCAACTTTTACTGGTGCCCCAGCAGCTTTTGCTTTTGAGCTTGGCGCCATGGAAGATAGAAAAGGCCATAATGTCACTGCTGCTCCGGTTCCACCTACAATGGACAGGCTCTTTGTTAAAAATTTTCTTCTACTATTGTCAGGATTGTCCTTGGACATTGATAAAATTTCCTAATTGCGCTACCTAATATTATAAACTGACGATATTCTAACATAATGTTAGGTTTTTTTGTGCTAAAAATCTTTAAATTATTGATTTTTTCAAGGATTGTATAAATATATCGTTCTCTTTTTTTGTACCAACAGTGACTCTTAGACACCCATTTAAACCTGGTGTTTTAGACATGTTTTTTACTAATATATTATCTGCCAAAAGCTTACTAAAAACTTCGTCAGCTGATCCCTGTAAAATTTTAAATAAAATAAAATTTGTTTTACTATCATAAGCTTGTATATTTTTTATGTCTTTCAGCATATCAATTAAAAGTTCTCTATTTTTTATAATTTCTTTTATTTGAATATTAATAAACTTACAATCTTCAGTATATAACTTACTAATTTTTTGAGATATTGAATTTATATTAAATGGTAATCTTAATTTATTAATTTGCTTTATTATGGAATTCTCGCCAAATAAATAACCTAACCTCAAACCAGCTAAACCAACTTTAGAAACAGTTTTCATAACTAATAAATTATCATAATTATTTATTTCGCCTAAAAAAGATTCTCCAGAGAAAGCGCCGTATGCTTCATCAATAACGACAATACCATTTGTTGCTTTAATAATTAAATCAATATCATTTTTTAGCCATAAATTACCAGTTGGATTATTTGGATATGCTAAAAAGATTATTGCTGGATCTATTTCTCTAATTTTTTCTAACATCTTATTTATGTCTAGGGAAAAATTTTCTTTTAATGGAACTTCTTCAAATCGAAATTTTAAAACTTGAGCAATCTTTTTATACATACTAAAAGATGGTTGTGGACATAGTATAGTGTTATCAGATCTTAAAAAAGCCATACAGATTAGTTGAATAAGTTCATCTGAACCATTACCAATTATAGAATCATATTTTTTTTTTAAGCCATATTTTTTGGTAAGCGACTTCCTAAGATCTTCGCAATTTGCATCAGGATACCTATTAATATTTACATTCGCTTCAAAAATATCATCATATTCTAAAGTTTGTGAGTCAATAGATAATGGTATGTTTGCCTTTATACTTATTTCTCGTTCATATGGATTCTCCATTGCATCTAACTTAACAAATCCTTTTGAGTCAAGCACTGAGTATTCGTTTAACGTATCTATATCATCTCTTAAGAAATCGGTTATTTTTTTCATTCTAATTTACCTTTGTTGTTTCTTAAGCTCGCAGAATCTTTATGCGAAAATAATCCTTCTGCATTTGCTAAAACTGTTGCATGTTTTGCTAGCAAAATTGCAGATTCTTCAGAACACTGAATAATATTCGATCTTTTTTGAAAATCATAAACCCCCAATGGAGAAGAAAATTTTGCAGTTCCAACAGTTGGAAGAACATGATTAGATCCTGCGCAATAATCTCCAAATACCTCTGGCGTATACTCTCCTAAAAATATAGCTCCAGCATTTTCTATTTTGTCTAAATACTTATTACTATTTTTAATTGATAATTGCAGATGTTCTGGAGCAATATCATTTGATATTTCTATAGCATTTTCTATATCTTTAACTTTAATCATTAAACCAAAATTATTTAATGAAGATTCTATAATATTTTTTCTTTCTTGATTATTTAGTTTATCCTGCATAACTTTTTCAACTTTTTTAAGCAAATTTTCATCAGGCGATATTAGTATTGATTGAGCCAGCTCATCATGTTCTGCCTGAGAAAATAGATCTAATGCTATCCATTCTTCATTAGCCGATGAATCTGCAATAACAAGTATTTCGGATGGCCCAGCAAAATTATCAATACCAACTTCACCATACAGTTCTTTTTTTGCCTCAGCTACATATTGGCTACCAGGACCCACTATCATATTCACTTTAGGAATTGTATCTGTTCCGAACGCAAGTGCAGCTACCGCGTGTGCCCCACCAATTCTAAAAATTCTATCCACACCTCCCAAATAGGCAGCAGCTAAAACCATATTATTCACTTTTCCTTTTGGAGATGGAAATACCATTGTGATTTCTTTTACTCCAGCAACTTTAGCTGGAATAGAATTCATTAGAACGCTCGATGGGTATGCGGCAGAACCTCCAGGAACATATAGTCCGACTTTATCTATCGCAGTTATTTTTTCACCTAATGTAATTCCCTTACTAGTATAATTCCATGGTTTTGTTTTTTGATGCTCAGAAAATTCTTGAATTCGACTTCTTGCAAATTTTAAAGCTTCGAGTTCTTCTTTACTAATTTTTTTTAAGGCTTCTAAACATTCCTCTTTTGAAATCTCTAATTCATTTGCGCTCTGAACATCATAATTATCATATTCTTTCGAATATTTGACTAATGCTGTATCTCTCTTTGATTTAACTTCTGAGATAATCATTCTTACTTTTTCTTTAATATCAGATGTATTAACCTTTCTCTTAGAAATATGACTTTGTAAATTCTTAGAGAAACTAATATCGTTAGAATTAATTTTTTTAATTTTGAGCATTTTTATTTCTTTTGTCTATTGCTTCAGATAAAGTATACAGTGCTTTTTTTGTATCTTCCCACCCAATACATGCATCAGTAACACTTTGTCCATAAATAAGATTTTCATTATTTATATTTTGATTACCTTCGATAAGATTACTCTCAATCATTAAACCTTTTATCCTTTTTTCACCATTTCTAAATTGCTTGGCAAGATCATCTATAACAACCATTTGTTTTTTATGGTCTTTCATACTATTAGCATGGCTGCAATCAACTACAATTTGTTGTGGCAGATTTGCTTTATCTAATCTTGCTGATACTTCATCTATGCTTTTCTCATCATAGTTCACTTTTTTTGACCCGCCTCTTAAAATTGTATGGCAATAAGAATTTCCGCTGGTCGAAAATATCGCTGAATTACCTTCTTTAGTTACTGATAAAAAATGATGTGCTCCGGAAGCAGATTTAATTGCATCAAAAACAATTTGTAAGTTACCGTCAGTTCCATTTTTAAAGCCTACAGGACAAGATAATCCTGATGCTAATTCTCTATGGCATTGACTTTCAGTTGTTCTTGCACCAATAGCTCCCCAACTTATGATATCTGCAATATATTGTGGGCTTATTAAATCTAAATACTCAGTGCCAGCCGGAATACCAAGATTTATAATATCTAATAGCAATTTTCTACCAATCCTAATACCCTGATTAACCTTGAAGCTCCCATCAAGCATTGGATCATTTATTAAACCTTTCCATCCGACTGTTGTTCTTGGTTTCTCAAAGTAAACTCTCATAATTAAAAACAAATTTTTTGATAATTCATGGGATATTTTTTCCAATCTTTGTGCATAATCTATTGCGGCTACTGGATCATGAATCGAACATGGTCCAACAACTATAAAAACCCGATCATCTTTTTCATCCAATATATTTTCTATAGTCGTTCTAGAATCTAAAATAATGTTAGCTGCGTTATCAGAAATAGGTAACTCTCTCCTAATTTCTTCAGGAGTACTTAATTCCTGCGTCTTTAATATTCTTAAATCATCTGTTTTAAGAGTCATAATTTTCTCACTGTATAAGTTTTTCAAAAGCACCAATAATAGTTTCTATTGATTTTGTTTTTATTTTCATAGAAGCTTTATTAGTAATAAGTTGTGCACTTACATTGAATATTAAATCAATTTCTTTCAAACCATTTGCTTTTAGGGTTTCCCCGCTATCTGCTAAATCTACAATATAATCTGACAGTCCAAGTATCGGGGCAAGCTCCATGGATCCATAAAGCTTTATTATATCAACTTGTTTCTTTTTTTTAATAAAATAATTGTTAGCACATTTTACATACTTTGTAGCTACTTTAACCCTTGGTCCTGGAGAACATTCTGGCAAACTTGCTAGCACCATTCGGCATTTTGATATATTTAAATCAAGAGGAATATAAATATTATTAGATCCATACTCTAACAATGTGTCTTTTCCTACAATCCCAATATCTGCAGCTCCGTTACCGACATAAGTCGGTACATCTGCAGCTCTTACTATAACTATTTTTATCTTGTCATTATTCGTATCATAAATTAGTTTTCTAGAATCTTGCATACTCTCTAAAGTTTTAATTTCTAATTCATCAAGAAGCTCTAATCCTTCCTTCAAAATTCTACCTTTAGATAAAGCTATTATGATTTCATCATTTATTTTCATTTTGGTAATCTCTTAATATTTGCACCAATTTTTGTCAGTTTTTCTTCAATACACTCGTATCCCCTATCAATATGATATATTCTATCGACAATTGTCTGACCTTTAGCAACTAAGCCTGCTAAAATTAAACTCGCAGATGCTCTTAAGTCTGTCGCCATTACAGGCGCACCAGTAAGATCTTTAACTCCTTTAATAATTGCAGTATTCCCATTAATATCAATATCTGCGCCCATTCTAACTAACTCTTGAACGTGCATAAACCTATTTTCAAAAACGGATTCGACCACTTTACTTTTTCCTTTGGAAATAGAATTTAAGGCGATAAATTGGGCTTGCATATCAGTGGGAAAATCTGGATAAGGATTTGTTACTATATTTACAGCATCCAATTTTGATTTTGTTTCAATATTTATAATATCGTTTTTCACTGAAATTTTTGCCCCGGCCTTTTTCAATTTTTCAATAATTATTTTGATTGTATCTGGCCGAGTATGAGTCAATGTTAATTTACCTCTTGTAATTGCTGCAGCAACTAAGAAAGTTGCAGTTTCGATTCTGTCAGGCAAAACATCATAATTACAGCCTTTTAAATTTTTAACCCCTTCAATAATTATGTTAGAAGAACCGTCACCTTGTATCTTTGCTCCCATTAATCTTAAACAATTTGCTAAATCTATTATTTCAGGCTCTTTTGCAGCATTTTTTATGTAAGTTTTACCAGACGCTAAAACTGCTGCCATCATAATATTTTCTGTGCCAGTAACAGTTGCTGTTGGAAAACTTATTTTTGCTCCTTTAAGTTTTTTTGTTTTTGCAATAATATACCCATCCTCAACTTTAATATTTGCTCCCATCGCTTTCAAACCCTCTAAATGAAGATTCACAGGCCTTGAACCTATTGCACAACCACCTGGAAGAGAAACCTTTGCTTCTCCAAAGTGTGCAAGCAATGGTCCTAAAACTAGAATCGAAGCTCTCATTGTTTTTACCATTTCGTAAGGTGCGTAAAATTTATTTACAGATGAAGCATTAATACAAACCTTCATTTTCTCATCAATAGATAATGTTGCACCCATCTCTGTGAGAAGTGAGATTGTCGTTGTGACATCTTGCAAATGTGGAACATTTCCAATGATTACTTCTTCATCACTCAATAAGCTTGCAGCAAGTATTGGAAGTACTGAGTTTTTTGCACCAGAAATTTTAACTTCCCCCTCTAAAGGTTTCCCACCTGTTATTAATAGTTTTTCCATTATTAGGACTCAGACTCTAATCTATTAATTACAGATTCTATTCCTTTTTCCTCAATTTCTGGGAGCAAACTTTTTCTTAAACTTTTTACAAGCCTCAAACCATTTGCAACAACCTCAACAATTTTCCAGCTGTCTGGTGACTCTTTCATCACATATATGACTTGAAATGCTGGTTTTCCTTGACCAATAGATAATTCCGTTTTAACGAGAAAGAAATTTTTTGCTTTTGAAGAGCTAATGATTGTAATTTTAGAATTTGCATATTCTACAATTGTTTTTGCATATATTCTGATTAACTGACTTTTTAAAGCCTGTTTAAATCTGTTCTTTTGTTCAGATGAAGTTTCCTGGTAATTTTTTTTCCCAATTATACTTCTAATTAAAACTTCAAAATCAATTATTGGAGATAAAATATTATCTACTCTTTCATAAAAAGTAGTAATATCTTTTTCATACATTTCTTTATTTTTTTCAACATCGGTAAACAAGCTATTCGCTGCCGAGAGAATTACATTTTCAGGTGATTCTTTTGAGGCAAATGACTCATTGTTTGCTAAAAAAATTGCTGATATGAGTAAAGATCCTATTGTAAATAACTTTAACTGTTTCATACCATATTATTCCATAATAATAGGTACATCATCAAGAAAGATCCTAATTATTTTCTTTTCCAAGTGGCTTAAAAATTATTAGTAATGCTGGTAACAAAGTTAATGAAGCCAAAAGAGCAGCTAACATAGCCAAGCCTGTGAGCAAACCAAAGTAAATTGTTGGTATAAAGTTTGATAAGGATAGAATTGAAAAACCTATAACTATGATTGAAGAAGTATAATACATTGCTTTTCCTATACTCCCATGGCAAATTTCTACTGTTTTTGAGTAATTTTTATGTTGCGAAAATTCCCTTTTAAATCTAATTATATAATGAATAGTATTATCAACTGCTATACCTACACTTATTGCTGCAATAGTAATGGTCATTAAATCAAGAGGTATGGACTTTAAACCCATAAAGCCAAGAACTAAAGTTGCTGGCAAAATATTTGGAACTATTGCCAATATTGCTAAATAAAACGATCTAAATAAAACTAGAAACATGAACATTATAGATATAAACACAAATCCAATAGTTTGAATTTGAGAAGAAAATAGACTTTGAAGCATGTTATTATATAAAACTAGCATATTTGTTGTATTAAATCTTTCTTTAACATACCCCATTTCTTCAGATAAGTAATTTTCTACCCTTTGAATAAACTCTTTACGATTTAACCTTTTATCTGAATCAATTACTCTCAAAGTTATTCTTGTTTGCTCTTCATTTTCTGATAAATATGGATCAAGTAAAACTTTTTTAACATCGTTTGATAGTGAATCTTTAATTGCACCTACTTGCAAATCAGACAACGGCTCGTTATCATTCAGGCCCTTAGCTAATTTATATAATGTTGCCAATGATAGTACTTTTCCTGTTTCAGGCTGCGATTCTAAAAAATTATGTATTTTCTCTATTTCTTTTAATTTTGGATTTGAAAGCCAGTAACCTGTAATTTCTTCTTCGTCGCCCAGAAGCTCTGAAAGATCATCAAAATCTTCATCTAAATCATCATCAAAATCGAGGCTGTTTTCTTCACTAATTTTTCTTAAGGGCTTATCAATAATTATGTCAAAGGGCGTTGTACCTCCAAGTTGTTTGTCGATTTCAAGCATACCTTGATATATTTCAGTATCTGAGTGGAAATAATCAATAAATCTATTTTCTACTTTGATTTTTGAAATGCCAAAAGCACTAACTATGAAAACTAATAAAGCAACTACAATTATTTTTATATAATTTTTTATTGAAAAAGATGCAAAACTATTTGTAATGTTTCTTGTTAAGTCATTTTTTTCTTTCACATCTTCATTTGGTAATATTATTAAAATTGTTGGGAACACAATAAAAGTTATGATAAAAGCTGAGGTAATTCCAAGAGTCATCATGTGACCAAAATCAATTACTGGTCTAATACCGCTCACTACTAAAGAAGCAAAAGCAACTATTGTTGTTAATGATGTATATACGCATGGAATAAACATATAATGTATAGTCTCCTTAACGATACTTTTATTGTCATGCTCATTACTTTTTGATTTAAGCTCACGATATCTAACAGCTAGATGAATTGTCATTGACATTGTAATAATTAACAATATTGCTGCAAAATTTGAAGATATAACTGTGATTCTCCAATCAATGAAACCAGAGAGTCCACTAACAAAAACTACCGAGGCGATACATCCAAATAAAGGAATAATTATCCACCTAATACTCTTAAAAATTAAGAATAGAATCAATACTAAAAATAAAAAAACTCCTGCGCCAAACTTTTTTATATCTTGAGCAATAAAGTCTGTCATATCNGAAGTAATCATTGGAACTCCTCCTAAAAACATAGAGGCATCTTTTTTATATTTGGCAGTTACTTCCCTAATTTTTTTAATATTTTCTTTTTCTTTTAACGCATACTTTGAACTATAGTTTTTAAAGTCCAATTCTGCAGTTTTCAATAAATTTTTTTCATTTAAACTTAATTCTCTTTGTAATCTAATTTCTCTAAGATTATTTCTTTTATTTAAAAGATCAAAGTACTTGGGATCTTTTGAGAAATATACAACAAGGACTGTTGTACTAGAATCATTACTCATGAGTAAATTTTTATATAGCGGGCTTGTTAAAAATTCTTGTTTAACAAGATCTAAATCTACACCTTCACTTCTCAATGTTCTTTGTTCATTTCCCAGGTCTGAAAATCCAATTTGNGGACTGTTTAGCAAAGGAACATCCAATATTGTTAAAACCTCACTTACATTATCAATATTAGATTTTATTTCTTTTGAAAGGTTGTCTAAAATAAAAAGAGAATCAGTGTTATAAATACCCTTGAAAGGTTTAAATGTAATCACAACAAAATCTTCTGTACCATATCTAGCACTTGTCGCTCTATAATATTTTAATGCTTGATCATTCTCTAAAACTAAAGAGTCNGCGGAAGCATCCATTTTAAAATTTGGAATACTAAGAGAAAAAAAGAATATTAAAGATAATATAAAAAAAAGAGAAAAGAATGGTCTCTCTATAATTGCCTCATCATAAAAGCTCGTGATTTTAGTAATGATTTTCATAAATTAAATGCTGAATTGCTATATAATTCAGTAATATTATCATTATATCGTTTTTATATCAGCATTCTTATGGAATTTAAGAGATATAAATATTATTATCTTATATAATTTAATAAAATTTAATTTTAAAAAATATGGCTAATTTTAATCAAATTGATGCTCTAACTATCGCAAAAAAAAGTGATAGCTTCAGAAGTTTCTGCTATAAATTTTCTTAAAAAAAATTTAGGAAAAGAATTATATCTTTTATGTAAAGAAATACACGATTGCAAAGGTAAATTAATAATCTTAGGAGTTGGGAAATCTGGCCATATAGCAAATAAGCTATCAGCTACTTTATCTAGCACAGGGACACCTTCCTTTTTCATTCATNCTAGTGAGGCTATGCATGGAGATATTGGTTCTGTATCAAAAAAAGATACTGTTCTAATAATATCTAATTCTGGATGTACTGCAGAAATTATTCCCTTATTGCCTAATCTAAAAAAAATTGGTTGTAAAATTCTAAGTCTCTGTGGAAATAAAAATTCTAAAATTTATGAAGATTCTGATATATCGATAAATATTTCAGTTAATAAAGAAGCATGTCCTCTAAATCTTGCTCCAACTTCCAGCACAACTTCAGCTTTAGTAGCTGGTGATGTTATTGCGGTTATATTAATGAAAATGAGAAACTTTAAATCTGATGATTTTGGAAAAAACCATCCTGGAGGACGTCTTGGAAAAAATCTAAATTTNAAAGTAAAAGATATTATGAGAAAAGGTAANGATATTCCAATTATCNTAAAAAAAAAGAAACTTAAAGACGCNCTAATAGAAATGACAAAAAAAAATTTAGGCTGTGTGATAATCAATGATGAAAAGAAAAAAGCAATTGGATTTTTTACCGACGGAGATTTAAGAAGATCTATTAATAAATTGCTCGACATCCATCATACTTCGATTGAAGAAATAATGACAAAAAAATTTATTTCTTGCGCGGGAAATGATTATGCATTAGATATATTNAATATTATGAAAGAAAAAAAAATTAATTCTTTGCCTGTTTTAGATAATCAAAAAAAAGCTATAGGTGCTATAAATATGCATATTTTGATGGACTCAGGAATAAGTTAAGTTGTGAGCTATATAAAAAAAAAACTTTTTCACTTTAGTAATAATTATTTTTGGCTGCTTTTTAGTTTTAATTATTAATAATAAAGCTGAAGATATTTTAGATATTAATTCGAATAATATTAAAACAAGACCTGATAATACTTTTAGTCAGGTAAAATATATTGCAATGGATTATCAGGGCGTACCTCTATATACAGTTTCAAGTCCAAATATGAAGCAATTTTTTGAGAACGAGATGATTGAAACTTCTAAACCAAAAATTTTGCTTTTTAGAAAAAATAAGCCTCCAACAAAAATAGTTTCAAATTTTGGTTCCATTGCATATAAAAGACACAATATAAAGCTTTATGGGAATGTTAATATGTATTTTAAAGAAGCAGAAAATGATTCTTTACTTAAATTAAAAACAGATGAAATATATATATACCTTGATCAGCAACTAGCTGTGACTGATTCTGAAGTTTTTATTAATAAAAATAATTCTTTCCTAAATGGCACAGGAATGAAAAGTAGTTTAATGAAAGGTGAATTTATAATTTTTGAACAAACTAGAGGAAAATATGTTAAATAAATTTTTATCTTATGCTTTCATTTTTTTTTATTGGATAATAATAAGTTGTTCTTATTCACTTGCATATGAATCGGACTCAGATAAACCAATTTTTTTAGAGTCTGATTCTGCTAAATGGGACGAGGAATCACAGAAAAGCACATATCGCGGTAATGTTGTAGTTACTCAAGGAAGCATGCTGCTAACTGGCGACTTACTAATCGTAACTTCAAAAAATGATCAAATTAATAANATGGAAATCACTGGAAATAAAGCGACTTATAAACAAAAAACAAAAAGTGGAAAAATTATTAATGGAGAAGCAAAAAAAATTGAGCATTTTGTTGATCAAGCTAAAGTGATCTTTATAAAAAAAGCAGTTCTTACGCAGTCAAATAATATTGTTAGAAGTGATAAGATAATTTATAAAACAGACACTGAGAATATTTCAGCCGGGGACAAAAAAGGCAAATCAAGAGTAAAAATGACTCTTGAACCTAAAAAGNNCAATGAATAAACTAGATGTAATAAAAATTTCAAAAGCATATGATTCTAAAAAAATAGTTTCAAATGTTAGTATAGAAGTAAATACCGGAGAGGTAATTGGTTTACTCGGGCCAAATGGGGCAGGGAAAACAACCTGTTTTTATATGATTACTGGATTAATATCTCCCGAATCTGGAAAAATATATATTAATAAGAAAAATATTACAGATCTAAGTATTGATGAAAGAGCTAATTTAGGTATCGGTTATCTTGCCCAAGAACCTTCAATTTTTAGGGGATTGAGTGTTAATGACAATATTTTTTCGATTTTGGAACAAAGAGAAGATATCAATGATAAAGAAAAAAAAGAAAAATTATCAAATTTGTTAAAAACATTTAATATTGAACATATTAGAAATACATTAGGNATTAGTCTATCAGGTGGTGAGAGAAGAAGAGCAGAAATTGCAAGAGCCCTAGCGTCAGATCCGAAATTTATATTACTAGATGAACCATTTGCAGGAATAGATCCTATATCCGTTATTGATATTAAAGAAATTATAAAAAAATTAAAAAATAATNAAATAGGCATTTTAATTACTGATCATAATGTCAGAGAGACACTAGATGTATGTGATAGATCTTATATTTTAANTAATAGTAAAATAATAGCCGAAGGAGAATCTAAAAAAATTCTCGATAATGAACAAGTACAAAAAGTATATTTAGGCGAAAATTTCAAAATGTAAAAAAAATTAAAAACTTATGAAATTAAATCTTTCTATAAAAAATACAGCAAAAGTTTCTATTACACCCCAGTTGCAGAATGCTATTAAGCTTCTGCAATATACAGCTGTTGAAATCAATCAAGAAATACAAAATATATTTGAGTCAAATCCACTAATAGAAAAAGAAGATGCATGCGAAGATTTTCAAGAAGATAATTGTACGGAACATTATTTGCATTANGATAAAGATTNTTCTCATATAAATACAAGCACAATTTCTCCAACTGAAGTGATTGAAANAACTTCATATGAAGAAGATACTCTGCAAAAACATTTACTTTGGCAAATTCACCTGTCAAATTTAAGCGACAATGACAAATCGATAGCAGAATCAATAACAGATTATTTAAATAATGATGGGTATTTAATTAAAGACATTTTAGATATTTTTGACGATTTATACTTAAATACTGAAACAACTATTGACGAAGTAATTGCAGTTCAACATTTTATTCAAAGTCTAGACCCTATCGGTACTTGCTCAAAAGATATCCAAGAATGTTTATTAGTTCANGTTCAAAATAAAAATGAAGACTCTTTTTTAAAAGATAAAGCATGTATATTATTAAATGAGTTCTTTCAAGAATATNCAGAGAATAAGATCAAAATTATTCGAAATGGTTTGGGTATATCTGAAGAAAATTTTGTTGCAATCGATAAGATTATTAAAAAGCAAAATCCAAGACCAGGTAATATATTNAATAATACAAAAAATCATGATTATATAATACCAGATATACAAATAACTAAAGATGATTCAGATTGGATTATAAAAAATAATAAGNTTGTGTCTCCAGACATAAAAATCAATAAAAATTATACTGATATCGATGAGAAAAACTTGTCAGATGCTGACAAAAAGTATGTAAAAGAAAAATTGCAAGAAGCAAAATTATTTATAAAAAATATNGGTTATCGAAATGATACCCTATTATCATTGTCTAAACGTATTTTTGAAAAACAAAGAAAATTTTTTGATCACGGTATTGAAAATTTAATTCCAATGAATTTAAAAGAAATAGCTGCCGATTTAGGAGTTCATGAATCAACAGTGTCTCGGTTAACTAATGGAAAGTATGTAGAAACACCTTATGGGATATTTGAATTAAAATTCTTTTTTTCAAGCTCGATTAAAAATNAAGATGGAAAAAACTTCTCATCAAAATCTATCAAAGAGAAAATAAAAAAAATTGTAAGTTCTGAAAATAAAAAGAGTCCTTTCAGTGATAATAAAATTAAAGATATTTTAAAAAGTGAAGGCATTGATTTAGCAAGACGAACAGTTTCTAAATACAGAGAATCCCTTAATATAGAATCCTCNTCAAAAAGAAAAATATAATAATAAATTTTTTTATATTTAATATAATTTTCTATATATAATAAAGTAAGATANATAACTAAATTAAATACTTGCTATGTCTAAAGAAATTAAAACTATAAAACTTGATGCCATTATTGAATCTCTTAATTCTGGAGCAATGCTCAAAGCAAAGTTAATTTTNAATGGCCTGCATCCTGCTGAAATCGCAAGATTGTTAGAAAGTTCTCCTAGTAGGCAAAGAAGATTAATTTGGGANATGTTAGATCATTCAAATGATGGGGAAGTGCTTCTTGAAGTTGGTGAAGAAGTTCGAAATAATTTAATGGAATCAATGGATGACAGCTCTTTATTAGCTGCAACCAAAGGATTAGATGTTGACGATTTAGCTGATCTTCTGGACGAATTACCAGATACAGTTGTAAAAGAAGCCCTTCAAGGAATGGATTATCAGTACAGAACACGTTTAGAAGCAGTNATGAATTATGATGAAGATACTGCTGGCGGACTAATGAATATCGATACAATTACAATTAGACCTGATGTCACACTAGATGTGGTTTTAAAGTATTTAAGACTTAGAAAAGTAATNCCACAGAATACAGATAATATTATTGTTGTCGATAGATATAATCATTATCTTGGAACGTTGCCAATGACAACACTTGTTTGTACTGATACTGAAAAAACTGTTTCAGAATCAATGAATAAAAATTATATTTCTATTGCTGCTGATGCCCTAGCAGGCGATGTAGTAAATATATTTGAAGATAGAGATCTAGTATCTGCACCTGTAGTAGACAAAAATAATATATTACTTGGAAGAATTACAATTGATGATGTTGTAGATGTAATTCGTGAGGAAAGTGAACATACTGTTTTGAATATGGCAGGCTTAACTGATGAAGAGGATTTGTTTGCGCCCATATTATCNTCCACAAGAAGACGTGCCATATGGCTAGGATTAAACTTGATTACAGCATTAATAGCTTCTGGAGTAATTAGTTTATTTCAAGACACGATTGAAAAAGTTGTAGCTTTAGCTGTTCTTATGCCAATTGTTGCAAGCATGGGTGGCATTGCAGGATCCCAAACTTTAACATTAGTTATTAGGGGCATTGCATTAGGAAATATAAGTTCAGCTAATTCAAAATCTTTATTAATAAAAGAGGTTTCTGTTGGCCTTCTTAACAGTTTGTTGTGGGCAAGTGTAATTGGCGTGCTATCATCTTACTGGTTTAATAATTATCTAATAGGCGTAGTAATAGGAGTTGCGATGGTTGCAAATCTTGCATTTGCAGCATTGTCAGGCGTTCTTATTCCAATTGTACTTAAAAAACTGGGAGTTGATCCAGCACTTGGTGGCGGGGTTATTCTTACAACAATAACTGATGTTATAGGATTTTTTTCGTTTTTAACATTAGGAACTATTTTTCTATTATAAAATACTAAAATAATTTTTTTTTAACATTCTTTGCTGATTCGGAAAATGAATCTACTTTTTCTTTGAATTTTTTTAAAAGTTTTTTAGCCCAGATAAATTCGGTAGCCAATATTCCTAAACCAATAGGAATCACAACGATTGCAGGACCAGGTGTAAAGAATAAAACGCACCCGATCAATAGTACAGAAATTCCTATTAAAAATATTACTAATTTTTTAAACTGTTTATACAAAAGATCTGGTGTCATATTATTTTGGCAATGTTACCCCGGTTTGTTTTTGATATTTACCACCTCTATCTTTATATGAAATTTCGCAAATATCATCTGATTCAAAAAATAACATTTGCGCTACTCCTTCGTTTGCATATATTTTTGCTGGTAAAGGGGTGGTATTTGAAAATTCTAAAGTTACATGTCCTTCCCATTCAGGTTCTAAAGGAGTCACATTAACTATTATGCCACATCTTGCGTATGTTGATTTTCCTAAACAAATNGTTAGCACTGATCTTGGAATTTTAAAGTATTCAACCGTAGATGCTAAAGCAAAAGAGTTTGGAGGGATGATACATGTATCTCCCTGAAAATCTACAAAGCTATTTTTATCAAATTTTTTAGGATCTACAACCGCTGAGTTTATATTTGTAAACACCTTAAACATGCTTGAGCATCTAACATCGTATCCATAACTNGATGTTCCATAAGAAATAACTTTACTNCCCGATAATGACTTTATTTGATCAGTTTCAAAAGGAGAAATCATATTTTCTTCTTTGGCCATCTTTTTAATCCATGAGTCAGACTTTATTGTCATAATCTTAATTATTATCTATTACAATTTTCGGGAATTTTGCACTGTAGTCTTTGGACTGAGCCGCAAGTTTGCCAGCCGCTTTTCTCGCTATCTCTGAATAAATTTCTGCTATCCTACTNCTAGGATCAAATACAACACTTGGCTTACCAGTATCAGTTTGCTCTCTTATTGATTTATCAAGAGGTAGCTGGCCTAACAAATCAACTTTACTTTCCTCTGCTAAAGAGGTTCCTCCACCTTCTCCAAATATTGATTCTTCATTTCCACATTGGCTACAAATATGTAAGCTCATATTTTCAACAATCCCTAAAACGGGAACCTCAACTTTTTCAAACATTTTTAATCCTTTTCTAGCATCTAAAAGAGCAATATTTTGNGGCGTTGTGACAATAATTGANCCGCTTACTGGAATTTTTTGCGCCAAGGTTAATTGAACATCTCCTGTACCTGGAGGAAGATCTATAATTAGGTAATCTAGCTCTCGCCACTGAGTNTCAGTCAAAAGCTGTTCTAATGCCTGAGTCACCATTGGTCCTCTCCATATCATTGGTGTTTCTTCATCAATTAGAAANCCTATAGACATTGCTTGCAAGCCATGATTTTCCATTGGTTCGAGTGACTTACCATCTTGAGAGTCTGGTTGGCCAGACAATCCCATCATTCTAGGTATACTTGGACCATATATATCAGCATCTAAGATTCCTACGTTTGATCCTTCGCCAGCCAGAGCTAAAGCAATATTTACAGCTGTTGTTGATTTACCTACACCACCCTTACCTGATGCAACTGCAATGACATTTTTAATGTTTTTCATTGGTTGAAGACTTTTTTGAACAGAATGGCTTTCTATTTTCCATGTAATTTCTACGGTTCCACAGGTAATTCCATCAGATAATAACCTATCAATAATCATATGATTTAATGTTTCGGCAAAGTTTTTTGCCGGGTATCCCAAACATATTTTTAAATTTGGCTTATCATCAACTATATCTATTGATTCTACTGATTTTGTGTCAATTAGACTTTTTTCCGTATTTGGATCAATCAATTTTTTTAGTGATTCATTCACTGTACTTTCAGTCAACGACATTACTTTTCTCCTTTGTTTTTAAATACTTTCAATACTTAACTTTAACAATATTATATACTAGTTAAAATAGTTTGGAGAAATAATGGAAGTAAAAAATAAAATATTGGTAACAAGCGCTTTACCTTACGCAAACGGTCCGATTCATTTGGGACACCTTGTAGAGTATGTACAAACTGACATATGGGTAAGATTTAAAAAGTCCATTGGGCATGATGTCGCGTATATTTGTGCAGATGATGCACATGGTACTCCAATAATGTTAAAAGCAAAAGAACAGGGTATATCACCTGAAAATCTAATATCAAAAATCAAGAAAGAACACGAAAAAGACTTTAAAAGTTTTTTTGTAGATTTTGACCATTACTCTTCAACTAACTCAAAAGGAAATGAAATACTATGCAAAGAAATATTTCTTGAATTACAAAAAAATAATTATATTTCTCAAAAAGTGATATCTCAATTTTATGATGAAAAAGAAAAAATATTTCTACCAGATAGATACATTAAAGGGGAATGTCCTAAATGTGGAGCACACGATCAATATGGCGACTCCTGCGAAAATTGTGGCGCAACATATGCACCAACAGATTTAAAAAATCCGTTATCTATTCTTTCAAATACAAAACCAGAAACAAAAGATACAAATCATTATTTTTTTAATCTAAAATCTTTCAAAGATTATTTAACTGAATGGACTACATGTAACGATTTACAGCCTGCAATCAAAAATAAATTAAATGAATGGCTGAATGATAATTTGAATGACTGGGATATCACAAGAGACGCTCCCTACTTTGGATTTAAAATCCCAAAAGAAAAAGATAAATATTTTTATGTTTGGATGGATGCTCCAATTGGTTATATTTCAGCTTTAAAAGAATTTTCAGAAAAAAATAATAAATTTGAGAATATTTGGAGTGATGAAAAAGATGGAGAAATATATCATTTTATTGGAAAAGATATAGCATATTTCCATGCTCTCTTCTGGCCGTCAATTTTAAAGGGTTCTGGGTACAGAACACCAAATGGAATTTTTTGTCATGGTTTTTTAACTGTTGATGGAAAAAAGATGTCAAAATCGAGAGGAACATTTATTAAAGCGTCTGACTATCTAAAGTATCTCGACCCAGAGTTTTTAAGGTACTACTTTGCAAGTAAGCTTAATGAAAGTATCGAAGATATTGATCTTAATTTTGACGATTTAATTAAAAAAGTTAATAGTGATTTAATAGGAAAACTGATTAATCTTGCTAGCAGATGCTCTGCTTTTTTAGACAAAAACTCTAACCTAATGTTATCAGAAGTATTAGAAGATAAAGATAGATTTCAAGATTTTGTTAATAATATTGACGAAGTAAAAGAATTTTATTCCCACAGAAAGTTTAGTAATGCTATCAGTAAAATAATGAGTATGACTGACAAAGCCAATCAATACATTAACGAAAAAAAACCATGGTCCATTGACGATTTAGATCATGTTCAAAAAATTTCAACACAGGGGTTAAATTATTACAGAACATTAGTAATTTTATTGTCCCCAGTTATGCCAAATCTTTTAAAACACAGCGAAAGTATGCTTAATGAAAAAGATTTAATATGGGAGGATAGTTATACGCCTCTTCTCGATAAAAAAATTGAAAAATTTAAAGCTTTAAAAAATAGAATTCAAAAAGAAGATGTGCAAAAATTAAAAGACGAATTATTGAATAAAGATGAGAAAAAGAAACCACAGGAAGAAAAAATGAAT
Source organism: Gammaproteobacteria bacterium (assembly GCA_002705445.1). GTDB lineage: Bacteria > Pseudomonadota > Gammaproteobacteria > Poriferisulfidales. The sequence goes on from PAGR01000009.1 coordinate 72,170, forward strand.
ACAGAAATTGATTATGAGGATTTTTCAAAGATAAATTTAATAGTTGGTGAAATTGTAAAAGCTGAAAATGTCGAGGGGGCTGATAAACTCCTGAAGCTTAGTTTAGATCTTGGTGACTTAGGTACCAAAGAAGTTTTTTCAGGTATAAAAAAATTCTATAAGACCGAAGACTTAATTGGCAAAAAGACCTTGGTTGTTGAAAATTTAAAACCTAAAGTAATGAAGTTTGGTACTTCCTCTGGAATGGTTCTTGCGGCCGACTCAAATGGCGAAGTTATTGTGTTAGATTTAAATGAAAATATAAAAAACGGCTCTAAAGTAAAATGATTGAAAGGCAAGTAGCATATATAAATGAAGACAATTGTATTGGGTGTGCAATTTGTATAGAAGTATGTCCGTTTGATGCAATTATTGGCGCGCAAAATTTCTCACATAGAATAAATTTTAATGAATGCCCTGGTTGTAAAATATGTATAAAAAAATGTCCTACCGACTGCATAAAAATGATAAAGGTAAGTCAAAATAAAGATGATATTAAAGAAAAAGTTAAATTTAATTTTACTAGAAGAGAAATTAGAAAGAAAAATTTACAAAAAGAGTACGCAGATAATATTAGCAAACAGCTTGACAAGTTATTAGAAAACTAAAAAAGTAAATTTTTCTTACCATGCATTTTAAAAGGATCAAACCATTTTAACTTGTTATGAAGTTTTACCACATCTCCAATTATGAGTAATGTTGGTGGAATAATTTTATTTTCTTGAATTATTTTTGGCATATTTGATAAGTCTCCAATTATTACCTCCTGATCAGTCGTTGTNCCTTTTACAATAAGAGCTGCCGNCGTGGTTTTTTTTAACCCATGTTTTATTAATTCTTCGCATATAATTTTCGAACCATGCATTCCCATATAAAAAACTAAAGTCTGCTTTTCGTGAGCCAACATCTCCCAATTTAGATTTACAGTTCCATCTCTTAAATGTCCTGTAACAAAAATACATGCTTGCGAATAATCTCTATGGGTTAATGGAATACCAGCATAGCTTGCGCATCCTGATGCAGCAGTTATTCCAGGGACTATTTGAAATGGTATATCGTCATTTATTAAACTTTCAATTTCCTCACCACCTCTTCCAAAGATAAAAGGGTCTCCTCCTTTTAATCTTAATACTTTTTTCCCTTCTAATGCTAGACGAGCAAGAAGCTCATTAATATTTTCCTGAGGCATNGCATGATCAGCTCTTTGTTTTCCTACATATATTTTTTCAGCATCTTGGCGCAATAAATTCATAATAGGTTCTGAAACTAATCTGTCATAAATAACAACNTCCGCNCTNTGCATTAGTCTAAGNGCTTTAAAGCTTAATAATTCTGGATCTCCTGGACCNGCTCCAACNAGGTACACTTCNCCTTGGNTNCGAAGANCTNCTTTTTCTTNTAANGATTTATCTAATGCTTTTTTTGCTTTATCCAAATGCCCCGATAAGACCATTTCAGATAAAGGACCATCTAGGAATATTTCCCAAAAAGCTCTTCTGTCTTTTATATTTATAAAGCGTTCCTTAACCNTATTCCTATAATCCATCATCACCTCAGCNAATTTNCTAAATGANTAAGGTATAACAGTTTCTAATTTTGTTTTGACTAATCTTGTTAAAATTGGTGATGCTGCACCTGAAGATATGGCTATTTTTATTGGATTTCTGTCGACTACAGAAGGTATCAAAGTATCTCCAGTCAATGCGTCTTCGGCCATATTAACTAATATATTTTTTTCCTTAGCTAATTTTGCTATTAAAGAGTTTATATTTGTATCATTCGTAGTTGCTAAAACAAGAAACTGATTATCAATATCTTTTTTTTCAAATTTTCTTTTCTCAAGGATGAGATTTTTATAATTTTCTGCTAATTCGCAGATATTTTCGTTAATTTCTGGGGCAACTAAATTTACATCCATATTTGATTTGAGAATTGGAATTAACTTTCTACTGGCAACGTTCCCGCCGCCAACGACCAAACATTTTTTGCCAGATGTATCTACAAATAATGGCAAATAATTCATATTTAATCCCCCCCCCACTTTCATAGAAATTTTATATACTATGATAGATTATTTTTACACCTACTTATAATAAAAGATATATTGCAAAGTAGGTGTTTTATTTGCTTNNAATGAGTAATTTTTTTGGTTTTTCTACATTATTTTTNAAATCAAATAAAAAATAGATAGCTGTTTACTTAAAACTATAGAATAATAAATGTTTATTNAGAATTAAAAGATTAAGCCAGGAGAACAAAAGATGTCNATATCTAAAGAAGAATTAGAAAAAATTATGGAGAAAAAGTCTGGTATGCGAAGAGAAGCATATGACAGAAGAGCTGCTCAAGAAAATAAAGATGAGGTTAGCGCTAGTGCTTGTGAAAGATTTATGTCACTTCAAGAATATAAAGATGCGCAAGTAATAATGTGGTACATAGATTGCAGATCTGAAACAAGAACAAAACCACATTTAATTAAAGAAGTTGAGAAAGGCGAAAAGAAAATTATCGTCCCGTACTGTACTGAAGATGAAAACGGAGAAAATAAACTTGGGCTGTGGCATATGTCTAGCTTAGAGGAGATGGTGGTAGGAAAATGGAATATTTTAGAACCGCCAAAAGAGCTATGGGGTAATCCAGATAAAGAAGTCACACCTCAAGAACTAGACATGATAATGGTTCCAGGTACTGGTTTTGATAGAAGTGGTGGGAGAATGGGAAATGGCCAGGGTTATTATGATAGAACAATGGAACAAGTAAGACCGGACTGTTCTTTGATAGCCTTNTGTTATGAATCACAACTATTCGACGAAATTTTAGTTGCTCCTCATGATGTATATATGGATAAAGTAGTCACTGAATCAANTGTTTATGAAGGNAAAGGAAGAGGTTAAACATGAGTGCAATTATAGATGATACATATGCAGAAGCTTTTAAAAGTATGTATTCTGAGGTTTTAATTACAGCAATTAATAAAAAGTGGCTTGACCATGCGATTAACGCAGCGACAGGTAATGCTTCAAGCAGTATATTATGTGATTGCGAAGCTGGTTTAGACAGATACGTTGGTCCTGGTGGCGATGAAAGTGTTTCAACACCTGATAATAGACCGGGAGCAATTATACAATTGCATATTCCAAAATTTTGGAAAGATCCAAAAAAATTAGAGAAGGCCGCTTTAGTAAGAATAAGTCAAAATATACTTACATGTCCTACTGCATCTTGCTTCAACCTAATGGAAGATAGCGAATCATATTTCAAANTAGGAAAAAAAGTTGCTTTTTTTGGGAATAAGTATCAAAAAAGAATCGAAAGGTATGGAAGAAAAATGTGGTGGATACCTATATTAGGGGGCGAATTTGTTATTGATAGAAGACTTGGTTACTCAGATGGTCTTATGGGTGGAAACCTCTGGTATTTTGGGAAAAATACAGAGTCTGCATTAGAGGCCGCTGAAAAAGGTGTTGAAGCTATTTTACCAATACCAAATGTTATTACTACATTTCCTGGTGGAATAGCTGGTAGTGGTTCTAAAGCTGGAAGTGATTATGATTTTACTATTGCTAGCACATATGAAAAATTTTGCCCTTTGCTTCAGGATAATCCTGGTGTAGAAGGCGCTTTACCTGAAGGAGTTAATTCTGTAATGGAAATAATTATGAATGGTAAGGATATGGAATCTATAATAACAGCAACTCAAGCAGCAATTGCAGCATCAAAAGATACCGATAATTTATTAATGATTTCTGCTGGCAACTACAATGGAAAACTTGGTAAAAGCTTTATTTATCTCCACCCTGACAAACAACCAAAAGTTTAGAAAAAATAAATAATTATTAAATAAATATGAAATATACAGAAAAAGGAACTTTGATATTGGATGGAAGATTTGTGGCGCAAGAAATTCAGAGTTCAATTAAGAAAAAAATAGAAGATTCAGGTTCAGAAATAACCCTTGCAACGGTTTTAGTTGGAGATGATAAACCAAGTCAACTTTATGTAAATAATAAGCATAAACAGGCAACAGCATCATCAATTAAATCAATGCATGTAAACCTTCCTGGGAATATATCTCAATCTGAATTAGAACAAAAGATATCTGAACTTGGAAATGACGCTACTATTAATGGAATTCTCATACAAATGCCTTTGCCAAAGGGATTAAATGAAGATAGCGTAATTGAAATGATTCCAACAAATAAAGATGTTGATGGTCTTAAAGAACAAAATCTTGGTAAATTAATTGTTGGAAATGATGTTTTAAGGCCATGCACTCCACTTGGGGTTATGAGACTTATAGAATATTATAATTTGGAAACATCTGGAAAAAAAGCATTAGTAATTGGAAGATCAAGACTTGTNGGTATGCCACAAGTTATAATGTTTGGATCTAAAGGTATTGATTGTACTGTAACCCTAGCTCACTCTAGAACAAAAAATCTAGATGATTTAATNTCAGAATCTGAAATTGTCGTNCCTGCTATTGGTGTTCCAGGCATAATTAATTCGAAAAATGTAAAGAAAGNCGCTATTTTACTTGATGTTGGAATAAGTAGTGACGATAAAGGNATCCATGGTGATGTTGATTTCGATTCTGTTGATGGAATTGCTAAAGCAGTAACNCCAATGCCAGGTGGAACTGGNCCNATGACAGTNGCATGCCTCCTTGAAAACACTATGAAAGCTGCAGAACTTCAAGGTATAATCTCAAGTTAAGTAAAATCTATATTAGTAATAATTAAAGGTTGAGCCTCACAAGATGCTATGGCATTATTTACGCCTTATTCATTTTAATAAAATATGGATTTAATTAAAATACAACGAATTTAACAACTTATAGGAAAATATTATGCCTGGCCAAAAATTATCATTCCCTGGAAGAAANTATNTATTTGCTCCTGGACCAACACATATTCCAACAGTAGTTCAAAATGCAATGAACGTCCCGATGGAAGATCANAGAGCTCCTGACTTCCCTGANCTTGTAAAACCAATTTTAAGNGACTTAAAAAAAGTACTTCTAACAAAAACTGGAACACCTTTTATTTTTCCCGCAACTGGAACAGCNGGCTGGGAAGTTGCACTAGCAAATACTCTATCACCNGGNGATAAAATTCTTACTTCAAGATTTGGTCAATTTAGTCATCTTTGGTATGACTTGGCCAAACGAATTGGTCTTGATGTAGANCTAATTGATACAAAATGGGGTAATGGTATAGAAATTGAAAAATTCAAAAAGGCTTTAGCAAAAGATAAAGATAAAAAAATTAAAGCAGTTGTGGTTTGTCACAATGAAACTGCTACAGGCGTGACAAGTGATATTGCCGGATTAAGAAAAGCAATGGATCAAGTTAAACATCCAGCTTTATTAATGGTTGATGGTGTAAGTTCGATTGCAAGTGTTGAATTTAGATTTGATAAGTGGAAAGTTGATATAGCAGTAAGTGGATCTCAAAAGGGTTTTATGCTNCCNGCGGGTTTAGCAATTCTGTGTTTTAGTAAGAAAGCTCTTGCAATGAGAAAGACNGCTAAATGTAANAGGTGTTTCCTAGATATACAAGATCATTTAAACACAAATAAAGATGGTTTTTTTCCATATACACCACCAGTTAACTTACTTAGAGGNTTAAGAGTAGCAATAGATCTTTTACTTGAGGAAGGAATGGAGAACGTATTTTATCGACACAAAAGACTGGCNAGNGGAGTCCGCGCTGCAATAAAAGCTTGGGGATTAAAACTGGCAGCTTCATCTCCAAAGTGGCAATCAGATACGGTTAGCGCAATCTGGCTTGAACCAGGATCTAAAAATAACCCAGACGGGAAAAAAGCTATCGAGGTAATTAACATTGCATATCATAGATATAATATTTCTTTGGGTGCTGGGCTTACTCAAGTAGCTGGTAAAGTTTTTAGAATTGGGCATCTTGGTGATAATAACGAGGCAAGGATGATGGCTGCTCTTGGTGGAGTAGAAATGGCAATGATTGATGCTGGCATNAAATTCACACCAGGAAGTGGTACAGGTGCTGCAGCAAAATATTGGACAAGTAATCCTGATAAAACAAAGAAAAAGAAAAAANAAAAAANAATAAAAANTANANAAGGATAAAAAATGAGCCATAAAATTTATGAACAAACTTCTAGAAGAGTTCAGAGAAGCGAACTTGCAGTTCCTGGGTCAAANCCAAAAATGTTTGAAAAAGCATTAAANAGTGATGTTGATTTTGTTTTTTTAGATTTAGAAGATGCAGTAGCGCCAGATGATAAAGTAACTGCAAGGAAAAATGTTATAGAAGCTCTTCAAGATCTTGATTGGCAAGGAAATGGAAAAACTATTTCCGTTCGAATTAATAGTATTGACACACATTATATGTATCGAGACGTAATCGAGGTAGTCGAGCAGGCTGGTGAGCATCTTGACACTATATTGCTTCCAAAAGCTGGAACACCCTCCGATATTTATATGTTGTCAGCACTACTTAATCAAATTGAAACTTCTAAAGGCTTAAAAAAACGTATTGGAATAGAAATTTTAATTGAGACAACTCTTGGTATGGCTAATGTTATGGACATAGCTAAATCTGGACGTGAAGAGAGATTAGAAGCTATGCATTTTGGGGTTGCTGATTATGCAGCAAGCTGTAGAGCAAGAACCACAGTGATAGGTGGTTTAAATCCAGATTATCCTGGAGACCAATGGCATGCTGGTTTATCACAAATGTTAGTAGCNTGTAGAGCATATGGTCTAAGAGCAATAGATGGGCCATTTGGAGATTTTAAAGATCCAGAAAGTTATACGCTGGCTGCTAAAAGAGCTGCTGCTCTTGGATATGAAGGGAAATGGGCTATTCACCCTTCACAAATCGAGCTTGCGAATGAAGTATTTACACCTCCACCAGCGGAGGTTGATAAAGCGAAAAGAATTTTAATAGCTTTAGACGAAGCTGCAAAAGCTGGCCAAGGAGCCGCCTCATTAGATGGAAGATTAATAGATGCAGCATCAGCAAAGATGGCNGAAAACATTGTTGAAACCGATAAAGCAATTAATGCAAAAAAATAATATAGGGGAACTGTTTTGGATATACACGAATATCAAGCGAAAGAAATATTATCAAATTATGGAGTTCAAATTTTAGCAGGTGAGCTAGCACACAACTCCACAGAAGCTGTTGATGCATTTAAAAAATTAAGTACAGATTTATGTGTTGTAAAAGCACAAGTTCATTCTGGTGCAAGAGGTAAAGCTGGAGGTATAGTTCTCTGTAAATCTGATGAGGAAGTTAAAGCTGCATCTGAGAAACTTTTTGGCACTTATTTAAAAACTATTCAAACTGGTGACGAAGGGAAGTTAATTGAAAAACTCTATATTGAATCCGGTTGTGATATCGACAGGGAGATTTATTTAGCATTTGTAATGGACCGAGCATCACAGAGAATTGTTATTGTCGCTTCTGCCGAAGGTGGTATGTCAATAGAAGAACTTGCAGTAGAAAAACCTGATTCTATTAAAAAAATTGAAATTGACCCAGTAGTAGGACTTACAGGTTTTCAAGCCAGAGAATTAAGTTTTGCACTTAATCTTCCTAAAGAAGCACTTGGAAAAGCGGTTAAATTATTAATGGGTTGCTACAAAGCTATGACTAATTTAGATATGAATATGCTTGAAATAAATCCATTAGTTTTGACTAAAGATAATAATCTTATTGCACTTGATGCAAAAGTTAGCTTTGATGACAACGCTTTATTTAAACATCCTGAAATTGATTCTCTGAATGATAATGCTCAAAAAGATCCAAGAGAAGTAGCTGCTAAAGAGCATGATCTCAGTTATGTTGGCTTGGACGGTGATATTGGATGTATTATTAACGGTGCTGGTTTGGCAATGGCTTCCATGGACATGATAAAATATTGTGGTGGCGAACCTGCAAACTTTTTGGACATAGGAGGTGGGGCTTCTCCAGAAAGAGTTGGTAAAGCATTTGAATTGGTCCTAGCTGATAAAAAAGTAAAAGCAATGCTTGTAAATGTTTATGCAGGTATTAACAGATGCGATTGGATTGCTGAGGGTCTAGTTCAAGTTATTCCTAAAGTAGATTTAAAAATTCCTTTAATAGTTCGATTATCAGGAACAAATGTAGAAGAAGGTATAAAAATTGTAAAAGAAAGTGGGCTTCCCATAATTTTAGCCGACACTTTAAAAGATGCAGCACAAAAGGCTGTTGATGCTGCTAAACAATAATTAAGGGGAAGATAATGTCAGTTTTATTAAATAAGAATACAAAAGTTTTAGTTCAAGGGATTACTGGAAGAATAGGTAATTTCCATGCTGAAGAAATGATTGCATATGGTACTAACGTTGTAGCAGGAGTTACACCAGGAAAAGGCGGTACAACTCATTTAAATAAACCTGTGTTTAATACTGTTAAAGAGGCTGTAGATGCAACTGGTGCTGAAGCAACTATAGTTTTTGTTCCTGCTGCTGCTGCTGCTGATGGTATTATGGAAGCTGCAGATGCCGGAATCAAATACGCTGTCTCAATTACAGACGGAATCCCTGCACATGATATGATAAAAGTTAAAAGATATATGCTTAGATATAAAAAAGAAGATAGGATGATTTTGACTGGTCCAAATTGTGCTGGAACTATAACTCCGGGGGAAGCAATGATTGGCATTATGCCAGGACATATATATATGCCTGGGGATGTTGGTGTTATTGGTAGATCAGGAACTCTTGGCTACGAAGCNGCCTCACAAATGAAATCTGAGGGTATTGGTATTTCTACGAGTGTAGGTATTGGTGGAGATCCTATTAATGGAAGCTCTCATAAAGATATACTTGAGTTATTNAATGAAGATGAAAAAACAAAAGCTGTAATGATAATTGGAGAAATTGGCGGNCCNCAAGAAGCTGANGCTGCNGAATATGTTNAAAAATATATGAAAAAGCCNGTTGCTGCATATATAGCNGGTTTAACGGCNCCAAAAGGAAGAAGAATGGGTCANGCTGGTGCAATTGTTTCAGGNAAAGGTGAAAGTGCAGCAGAAAAAGTTGAGTTACTAAAAGAAGCTGGAATTCATATAATTCCAAATCCTTCTGAGATGGGTAGCACAATGAAAGAAGTAATAAATAAAAATTTATAAATATAGTCGAGGAAAGAGATGAGTAAACCAACAGTATTAGTAACAAGAAAATGGCCTGCTGAAGTTGAAGCAGAATTAAAAGAAAAATATGACGTAACACTAAATGAAAAAGACGTCCCTATGAGTATTGCTGAACTGCAATCAGCTTTTCAAAACTATGATTGCGTTTGTCCTACTGTTACAGATCCTATAAATGAGGAAGTTCTATCAGTAGAAAATAAAAAAGCAAAAATTATTGCTAGTTTTGGAGTAGGTTTTAATCATATAGACTTAAATGCTGCAAAAAAAGAAAATTTAGTTGTTACAAATACTCCTGAAGTTTTAACNGATTGTACGGCGGACATAGCTATGACTTTATTATTGGCTGCTGCTAGAAGAACAAGTGAAGGTGAGAGAGAGTTAAGAGCTGGTAAATGGGCTGGATGGAGACCAACACATCTTAGGGGNACACAAGTAACTGGAAAAACATTGGGTTGTATTGGCTTTGGAAGAATAGCTCAAGCAACTGCNGATAGAGCACATTTTGGATTTGGGATGAAAATTATATTCTCCGACCCATACATGCCATCNGATGAGGTAATTAAAAAATANGATGCAACACCATGCTCAAGTGTAGAAGAAGTNCTAGAGAAAGCTGATTTTGTTTCTATTCACTGTCCTGGTGGAGAAAGCACATATCATTTAATGAATAAAGAAAGAATTGGAATGATGAAAAAAGGAGCTTATCTAATAAATTCTGCCAGAGGAGATGTTATAGATAATGATGCATTGATCGAAGCTTTGAAAAATAAAACAATTGCTGGAGCAGGCCTTGACGTATTCGAAGGTGAGCCAGAACTTAATCCAGGTTTTTTAGATTGTGAAAATGCTGTATTACTTCCGCATTTAGGTAGTGCCTCTATAGAGACAAGAATCGCTATGGGAATGAGGGTATTAGAAAATATGGAAGCTTTTTATAATAATAAAGAACCAGGTGATAGAGTAGTATAAATATATTTCATATATCAAAATAATTAGAAGTTAGATTTTTCTAGCTTTTTTTATTCCCTTGACAGAATTTCTTTTTCAATTTTTGCTAGTACTTTTTTTACATCTGATATTTCTGAATGTTTTTCTATTTCTTTTTTAACTAAATTAATATTTTCTTGAGATAATTTTAATTTTTTGTTGTATCGCCCAATGCTTGTTTTGTCATCTTTTTTATCTTGTACTAACCTTGAATAAAACTTTCTACTTTCTTCAGTTTCATGAAAAGCACTCATCATTGCTAAATATGCTGAACCTAAACGAAAATCATATGCCTTATAATCTCTTAAATTTTTTACAAGATGCCTATTATCTTTAATGATATTTTCAAAAGTGCTCTTGAAACTAAGTAATATATTTTTAACATCTTCTTCAACTTTATATTCGTTTATTACTTCATCGATAACATCTGTAATTTGTATTCTTACATCATCATATTCTAATAAGGCAACAAGTAATTCCTCTTTAGCAGTATTGTCCGAATATGTATCTTTATGATTATTATTTTTAAGATAATTTTTTAAGGTTAATTTTGTTTCTTCTAATTCCTCGATATTCATAGTCTCTAAATCATATGAATATTTTGAAATGTAATTAGAGTCTATGATTGGATGAGGTTCGTCAGCCGCTGAGAATGAATTAAATGACAAAAAATATATAAATAATAATAAATACTTCATATTTTCCTTTTAGTCTAAGAAATTATGTTTTTTGAGTTAATAATTATTAGTTTATCATACAATAGATCAGAAAAAGAGTATTCTATACCGCCCACGCCTTCACCAGAGTTTTTAATTCCTCCAAATGGCATCCAATCAACTCTGAACGCAGTTTGTTCGTTAATAAAGACGCTTTTTGCGTCAAGTTTTTCATAACAAAGCATCNCTGTATCAATATTTTGCGTATATACTGAAGATTGAAAGGCATATTTTTCGTTATTTGCTTTTTTTATTGCATTTTCCATAGTGCGAAATTCNTATACACATAATACTGGCCCAAATATTTCGTTTTGACTAATTTCCGACTTATCTTTTGGNTTTTTAATAACTGTACATTCGTAAGTTGTTTCTTTATTAGAAAATCCTCCACAAATTATTTCAGCTCCCTCTTTTATTGATTTTTTTACAATACTATCAATTCTTTTAACCTCCGATGGGCGAATTAATGGCCCAACATCCGTTTTAATATTCGATGGATTTCCAACTTTTAATTTTTTAATTGATTTTTTTAATAAATCTAAAAATTCATCTACTAAATCTTCGTGAACAATTACTTTTTGAATTGAAACACATACCTGTCCAGCATGATAAAATGCACCCCTCAAAATCGAAGGTAAAATATTTTTTAAGTTTGTATCCTTATCTAATATCACAGAACCAACACCTCCATGTTCCATCGCGCACTTTGCGCCNGGTGGTAATAAAGATTTTAATTTCCAGCCAACTTCAGCACTTCCAATAAAAGAAAAAAAGGATATTCTTGGATCACTCACAAATTTTTGTGTAATCATGTGATCGTTAGTATTTATCATTTGGCAAAATTCGTTAGGTAAGCCACTTTCTATTAATATCTTAATCAACTCATAACAAGATAATGGAGTATCTAAAGAAGGTTTTATGATTACTGGACATCCTGCAGCTATAGCTGGACCGACTTGGTGAACTATCAAATTTAATGGATGATTAAATGCACTGACCGCAAATACTGGTCCAATTGGAAATTTTTTTGTAAATGCTATCTTGTTTAATGATGAATTACTAATATTCATTGGTATTTCTGACCCAGAGCATTTATTTAATGCTTCGACACAAAGATCAACTCCATTAATAGCTCTTTCAACTTCTATTTTTGCATCTTTTAATGGTTTTCCACCNTCTAACGCAATAATTTTTGAGAACTTTTGTGAATTCTTTTCTAACTTACTTTTACATTTCTTGAGTATTTTTATTCTTTCTATTTTATTTAAAGGTTTTGCTTTATTATGAAAAGCTTTTGACGCTATATTTAGTATTTCATCAACATGCTTTTTTTCTATGCACTCTATATGCCCGACGATTTTTAAATCCCAGGGTGAATTTAAATCAACAGTTTTTGGATTTTTAATTTGAACAGGGGTAATATTTTTAATTTTTTTAAGTGTCATATTTTTTTTCTAAATCATCTAAAAATTTAGTCAACTTCCCATTTTCAGAATAATCTATTGGTATAACAAATAAAGTTGGACCTTTAAGATTATTGGTTTTTTCTAAGCTTTTTGTAATCTTAGAACTATTATCTTCAAATATATAATTCCAATCAAAAGATTTAGCTAATTCTTCCCAGTTTGGATTATTAAAATCAAGATCTGTTGATTTCCCAAATTGTGCTTGCTGCTTCCATTTAATTAAACCATAGGATTTATCTTCCCAAACAATCAATACAAAATTTGTGCTAAGCCTTTTAGCGGTTTCCATCTCTTGGAGATTCATTAAGAAACCTGCATCTCCGCAAATTGAAAAAATTTTTCTGTTCTCATTTATTAGTGATGCCGAAATTATTGCTGGTAATGCATATCCCATCGAGCAAAACCCATTCGGAATTATGCATGTATTTGGCTCATAGCAGGGATAATTTCTGGCAATCCACATTTTGTGTGCACCAACGTCAGATATTAATATGTCATCTTTACCTAAAAAGTTTCTCAAGTCATATAAAAACTTTTGTGGTTTTATTAAACCTATAGATTTATCATCTTTATAATTCTCATTATCTTTTTTTAAACTAGCTCTTAATTTTTTTACGTTTGTATTATCATAGGATTTTATACCCTCTGTATCTATTATTTTATTCAATACAGATAAGGAGTGAGCTAAATCTCCAATAATTTCAACTTCTGGAATATAATATTCGTCTATTTCGGCTGCCTCAAAATCTATATGAATAATCTTGGCTGAAGAATTAGTGCGCCAAAGTTTTGGATGGTATTCTACCATATCGTATCCTAACGTAATAACAAGATCTGAATTCTTTATAGCGATATCTCCAAAATCAATTGCGCCTAATCCAACTGTTGATAAACAATAATCCGACTCACAATTAACTGCACCCTTACCCATAAATGTGGTTACAACAGGAATATTTGTTCGTTCACAAAATTCCCTAAGTTGTCTTGATGATCTTTTTCTTATAGCTCCATTTCCTGCAATAAGTATTGGCGATTCTGCTTCAGACATTAACTTAAATGCTTTATATATAATATTATCCTCGGCAATAGACCTTCTATAAGGAAAAGATTTTAAAGGTTTTGCTTTCACTTCTAATCTTGCAATATCCTCTGGTAATTCAATATGTACTGCACCAGGTTTTTCTAATGTTGCCAATCTTACAGCTTTTCTAATAATTTCAGGGATTGTGGCTGGATTTCTTACCGAAGTTGTCCATTTGGTTACTGATTTAAACATGTGACAGACATCCATTATTTGGTGCGACTCTTTATGAAGCCTATCTGAAGAGCCTTGTCCTGTAATAACTAAAACTGGAGAATGGTCCATATTTGCATCTGCAACACCAGTAAGCAGATTTGTAGCGCCTGGTCCTAGTGTACTTAAGCAACAAGATAGCTTTCCTGTTAATTTTCCGTATGACTCAGCCATAAAAGCTGCGCCTTGTTCATGTCTTGTTAAAATGAATTTAATTTTCTTAGACTCGTGCAAAGACATCAAAAAATCTGCATTTTCCTCGCCTGGAACACCAAAGATGTATTCAATTCCTTCATTTTCAAGACACTTAACAAATAAGTCAGAAGTCTTCATATTCATCCATAATATATAGGGTCTTTATATAGTATAATGAATTTATGATTAATATGAACCTAAAAGTTAGCATTATATTAACTATAATATTATGTACATCTCTAATTACATCCTGCGATCAAAATGTTGGTAGAAGAAACATAGAAGAAAACTCAACATCTGAAGGAAACCAATAATGAATACAAAAAAAATAAAAAATTATATTGATAATAAATTTAATAAAAAACAAAAATTTATTATCAATGAAATAAAAGGAGATGCGAGTAATAGAAAATATTACAGGGCAGAAACAAAAAATGTAAAATATATAATCATGGACAGTAGTTTAGAAAAAAGAAATTTTAATAATTTTCTAAAATTCACTAAAATTTATTCAAATAATAAAATTTTTGTCCCAGAAATTTTTAACATAAATAATAAAAAAAAGATTCTTATAATGGAAGACTTGGGGAAAAATTTAATATTCGATAAAGTTAATGAAATAAATAAAAAAATAATATATGAGAAAGCTATTTTAAACATACTAAATATACAGAATATCAATTCAAAAAACATATATAAATATACGAAAGAATATTATTTTAGAGAGAGTTATTTATTTATAGATTGGGTATTAAAAAAATTTATGAATATAAGGATATCAAAAAAAGATAGTGATAATCTATCTAGATCATTAAAAATAATGATAAATAATATTAATCATGACATAAATAAATTGGTGCATAGAGATTATCATTCAAAAAATATATTTTATAAAAATAAAAGAATTATTATTATCGATTATCAAGATAGTTTATATGGTTCTCCTTTATATGACTTTGTTTCACTAGTTAACGACTGTTATAGAGATATGGGAAAAATGCAAAGAAATAAACTTATAAAAATCTTTTTAGAAGGATTTAATGAGAATAATGTTTCAAATNTTTCTATAGATGAATTCTTACATAATTTCTATTTAGTAACTGCACAAAGGCATCTAAAAGCTGCNGGCATATTCTGTCGACTAAGTGTTAGAAATGGTAGGCATAATTACTTACCTTATTTAAATAGAACCATAAATTATATAGTAAATGCAACATCTTATTATGATAATCTTAANATAATTAATTCTTACGCAAATGAAGCATTAAAATTTTTAAATGAAAGCAATCATTCTCGCAGCAGGTAAAGGAAAACGTTTTGGTGATATAACTAAAATAGTTCCAAAGCCATTAATAAAACTTGGGGAGTTTTCTCTAATTGAGCATAATATTATTTTGTTAAAGAAATATGGATTTAAAGAAATTATTATTAATGTCTCACATTTATCAGATTTAATTATTAACTCTTTAGGAAATGGAGAAAAATATAATGTGAAAATAAATTATTCTATAGAGCATCCTGAACCTCTTGAAACAGGTGGAGGAGTACAAAACGCATTACGTCTTCTTGGGGATAAACCATTTCTTGTAATAAACTCTGATATTTTTACTGACTGTAATTTATCAAAAATTAGAATTAACTCAAGTGATCTTGCTTCATTAGTTATGGTTAAAAATCCATCTCATAATATACAAGGTGACTTTTCAATTTTAAAAAATAGAATAATTTTAAAAAAAAGAAATGATGCAACATATTCCGGAATTGGGATTTACAAACCAGAGTTTTTTCAAAATAGTATCGTAAAAAAATATAAATTAATTGATTTATTAATTAAGCATATAAAAAATGATAGAGTTTCAGGTTTCCATTTTAAAGGGATTTGGCATGATGTTGGTAACGAGGAGAGACTTACAGAGGTTAAAAATTTATTTTTTAAGGATTAATTGCCAGCTTTTGCTTTTTTTTATAATATTTAATGCATTTATTAAAAGTTTTTTACCAGGATCTTTTTTATACCATGTCGATAATCCAGAAGGATGAGGCAAGGCGACTATATCAATTGAAGAATTATTTCTTCTAAATTTTATTTTTTTTCCAACAACATCATTTAATTTTTCAAAACTTAAAAATTGTGATATGGCAAGTTTTCCAACTGGTATTATTAAATTTGGCTTAAGAAAGTCAATTTCTTGATTCAACCAACTAGAACACTTTTTTATTTCAATTTCTGATGGAACTCTATCTCCAGAGCCTGAGATATTTTTTCCTGGATAACATCTGCATACTGCAGCCATATAAACATTTTCTCTAAATTTTTGCTCATTTAAACCTATTGATAAAAACCACTTAAACATATTTTTTCCAGCTGTCCAAGCAAAGGGTTTTTTAAGATCGCCTTCTTTAATTCCTGGCGCTTGTCCTATTAAGATTATTTTAGATTTTACTGGGTTTCCAACTATAGGACTTCCGATCATATCTTCACACTTATTACATTTCAAAAGTTCTTTTTGATGTTGAACTAAATCGATCACTTAACTAATTTTTGAAATAAAAATTTCTTGAAGCTTTTGCGAAATTTTTGAATTATTATTATTCTTTACTAATTTATCATTAACATGTGTGATAGGTAGTATTCCCTGGGTTGAATTAGTAATAAAAATTTCATCTGCATTTAGCATCTCATCTTCGCTAAAGCTTTCAAACCTTATATTGTATCCATTATCTTTAATAACATCATTAATAACAAACAGCCTAGTTACTCCAGGAAGTATAAGATTACTCTCAGGCGATGTATATATAATATTATCCTTTATAACAAAAACATTACTAGAACAGCCTTCAGTGACATATCCATCTCTCACTAAAATTGCTTCATATGCACCCTTTTTATGTGCGATTGTTTTTGCATATGAATTATAAAGTAAAGATACTGACTTAATATCACATTGCATCCACCTTTTATCTTCCATAGTAATCGCTTTTGTGCTTAGAGTCTTTTTATTTTTTAAGCTGTTTATTTTTGAATAGAACATTGAAATACATGTTTGATAATCTTTTGTAGCCGCGTGCTCTCTTAAAATATTATCATCAAAATTTCTTGGCATACCTCTTGTTACTTGGATATATAAATAATAGTTTTCGAAATGGCAACTTTTCAAAAGTTTTTCGATATTTGCAAACCACTTATCTTTATTATATGGATTTTCTAATTCAATCATTTCTAGACTTCTTTGAAGTCTTAAATAGTGCTCCTCCATAAGAAAGGGCTTTGAATCAAAATATGGTATTAGCTCGTACACACCGTCAGAAAACAAATATCCTCTATCAAAAATTGATACTTTTGCATCATTTGCATCATAAATATCTCCATTAATATATACTTTATTAATCAATTTATTCTTCTATAAAAAAATTAGCAATGAAATCATACGTTTTTCTATATAAATTACCCTCCTCAATTCTTTTGAGAGCATATATTTTTTCTGTTGATATAATTTTATTGTCCTTAACAAAGTCAATTGTACCTAAATACTGATTTATTCTAATAGGTGCCTGAATTTTTGAAAGTAAATTAATTTTTGGAATAATTTTACTATCATCATGTTTCATCTGAGTGATATAAATATTCCTGTTAAATCCGATGTCAATATATTTTTTCTCACCATTCCAGATTCTTTCTTTAGCAATCACTTTATTTTTATTAAAATATTTTTCTGTTATAAAATTTCTAAATCCAAATTTAAATAATGTTTT
This sequence comes from Gammaproteobacteria bacterium, assembly GCA_002705445.1. Lineage (GTDB taxonomy): Bacteria > Pseudomonadota > Gammaproteobacteria > Poriferisulfidales. The sequence continues at coordinate 89,785 of PAGR01000009.1, forward strand.
CGTATCTTTAAATCTTGCTTTTGAACTATTAGCTCCAAAGATTACAGATATAAATCTTGTTTCATTAATTGANGCAGATGCAGCTANACAGTAGCCTGCAGAGCTTGTATGTCCAGTTTTTATGCCGTCTGCAAAATCATAGGTTGTTAATAACCTATTNCTATTTAATTGGGAAATNTTATTNTAAGTATATTTTTTTTGAGAAAATCTTAAATATTGTTTTGGGTAGTCTGCAATAAGATTTTTNGATAAAACCGCAATATCCCTTGCAGTTGTATAATGATTTTTGTTTGGCATTCCTGTTACATTCGTAAAATTAGTATTTTTTAACCCCATATCTTTTGCCATTTTATTAAGCATTGTAACAAAAAATTCTTCTCCTCCAGCAATGTGTTCTGCTAAAGCAACACTTGCGTCATTACCTGATTGAACAATAACTCCCTGTATTAAGTCTTTAATTTGTACTTTTTTGCCAACTTCTATAAACATTCGAGAACCAACCATCTTCCATGCTTTTTCACTTATAACAGTATAGTCCTCTTCGCTAATATATTTTGAATCTAACGATTTAAATACTAAATATAATAATGCAATTTTAGTAAGACTTGCTGGCTCGACAATCTTATCGAGATTTTTCCCAGTAACAATTGATCCAGTTTTTGCATCCATTAAAATATAGCTAGANGCATCTATATTTGGTNNTGAAAAAGAATATAAGTTTTCTGCGTACGTAAATTTATTAAATGTAAAAAACGTAATAATAAGAATTACTATAATTTTTCGCATTGTATGTCCTTGGTGAGAATTTTAATTTTTAACATTATATCATTTTGAATATTAATTATGAAATTAATAATTAATACTAACTCTATTTCACTTCTATAGCTTCAACAAATACTCTTGCAGTTCCCTTCTCTATGATGTCGAGCCTTTTTGCTGCAGCATATGATAGATCAATTATTCGGCCTTTTTTAAATGGACCTCTATCATTTACTCTAACTATCAATGACTTACCATTACTTAAATTTGTAACTTTCACATAACATGGTATGGGCAAACTTTTGTGCGCAGCTGAAAGCTCGTACATATCATAAACTTCTCTTGTTGATGTTAATCGACCATGAAATTTNTTACCATACCAAGAAGCTATACCCTCTTCAACGTAACCCACATGAGTTTTTAATGTTTTATACCTTTTACCAAATACATTATATGTTTCAGGATTACCATACTTACTGTATTTTTCTCGTTTTGGTATAACCTCTTTAACATGTTGCTTCTTATAAGAAATGTTACCACTATCTCTCTTAATAACAGTACAGCTAGAAAACGAAACTGAGAANATTATAATTAAATNAAAAAACTTCATTTTCCTAATGCTATTCTTTCACTTAATTCTGAAACAACCATTGCATAGAACGTACTAGGATTATAAGACATAATTACTTTAAAATTTTTATACCCGAGTTTATACTCTTTATTTTTTTTACTAAGAAGAATTAAATATTTTTCTCCAGGTTGTAAATCATTTTTTATCATTATTTTTTTCAATTCAGCATCAGTTATAAAAACTGTTCTTACATCTCCATTTTTAAAAACATCGTTTAGATAATTATCTTTTATTTTTATATTTGTATAAATATTTTTACTTTTCACCCATCCTTTTTTTGTCAAATAATTTGCAATACTTGCATAAATGTCATATTTGTTATTCCATAAATCAACTTTACCATCATTATTATAATCAACACCCAATTTAATATAGCTCTCTGGCATAAATTGTGGAGCTCCCATAGCGCCTGCATAAGAACCAAATAAATTATCATAATCAAGATTATTATTGTGTGTTAAAACAATAAAGTAAATTAATTGTGCTTTAAAAAATTTAGATCTCCTTGGGTGTTTCAATGCTAAGGTTCCAAGCGAATCAAGTACTTTCACTTTTCCAGTTCCTTTTCCATAATTTGTTTCCACTCCTAAAAATGAAACTATTACTTCTGATGGTATTCCATATTTTTTTTCAATTTCTTTTAATATTGTATAATTTTCTTGATGATATTTGATTCCTGCATTTACTCTTTGATTTGTAATAAATATATTTTTGTATCTTTGCCACGTGGCTTTTCTTTCAACAGCGTTTGACATTGAATCTAAGGTTTCTTGGCGAAATTTTATTGAATATAAAACCTTTTTTGCATAATTTTTGTCAACTTTATATTTATGAATTAAAGTGGATTCAATTTCTTCTATTTCGTNNGAATATTTTTTTAATTCNAAATTATTTCCTGATGAGACGGGAAATGAAAATAAGAATATAAAAAGGATTGTAATAAAATTTTTAGTNTTTCTAAAAATCATTTAGGCTCTCCTATTAATAGAAAACATTATACCAAAAGCTNCAAAAATTGATAACAACGAACTGCCTCCTAAACTTATAAGTGGTAGGGTGACGCCTACAACAGGTAATAAGCCAACAGCCATTGAAACATTTGTTACTACTAATAATATTAAAATTGAGGAAATACTTCCTGAAAATATTTTTGCAAAATAACTCTTTGCTTTAAATGTGATTTGTAAACATCTAGCAATTATAATTAAATAAACTAAAAATAAAATTAAGACACCAACAAAACCAAATTCTTCTGCAAAAACAGCAAAGATAAAATCTGTTCCTCTTTCAGGAAGAAACTCAAGTTGAGATTGTGTGCCATTTAAGAATCCTTTACCAAGAAAACCTCCAGAACCCACAGCAATTTTTGATTGCATGATATGATATCCTGAGCCTAATGGGTCTAAAGTTGGATCAAAAAGAGTCATAATTCTTTTCTTTTGGTATGGTAGTAAAATAAATTTCCACATAATTGGTATAGCGATTGAGAATAAACCAAAAAGAATNATCATTTGTTTTTTCTTTATACCACCAAGAAATATTGTTATTAAACCACAAAGAAGAATAATTAAAGATGTACCTAAATCTGGCTGNTTAATAATAAANAAGATTGGAGCTAGTATTATTGCAAAGCATATAATTAATTTTTTTATATCAATATCTTTATCATCTGAAAGAGATAAGTACCAAGCTAATGTCATAGGTACAAAAAATTTGATAATTTCGGATACCTGAAAAGAAAAGCCCATAATTACGATCCATCTTTTTGCACCTTTTACATCATGCCCCCAAAATAAAGTTATCATCAACATTATTAAACATAATATNTAAATATAAGGAGACATATTTTTTAACTTATTAATATCAATCAAACTAATTATAAACATTAAAATAAAACAAAAAATTAGTCTTGTTCCTTGTCTAAATACAATATCGATATTTTGATTTGTTGCACTATATAGTAAGATCAAGCCAAAAAAAGATAAAAATATTATACAAATAANTAATGTATTATCTGATANACCAAAAAATTTACTGTTATTCAATTTCTCTCTCTTATTTTATTTAAATAATAGTTAATAATTTCGTTACTAATNGGAGCNGCATATTTACTTCCGCTNCCTACGTTTTCAACTATCGTAGCAACAACAATTTGAGGATCTTCTTTTGGNGCATATCCAATATANAAAGAATGATCTTTTAAATGTTTAGGTAAATTCTCTTTTTCTCTNTCATCTGNTTCTTGTGATAATGAATAAACCTGCACAGTACCAGTTTTTCCTGAAATATTATTTTTTTTATTCTTTGTAGTCCAATAAGCTGTACCGTTTTCTTGGTTTACTACATTAAACATTGCTTGTCTAATTGCTTCCCACAACTCATCTTTAATCTCATTTGTTAAAAAATTTTCTTTTTCAAGTGTTTTCTTATCTTTTTCAATCTCTATATCTCTATTTAACTTAGGAGTAACAATTAATCCTTTATTAGCAATTATGCTTGCAGCATATACAAGTTGNAAAGGAGTTGATAGAAAGTATCCTTGCCCAATTCCTGTGATTATAGTATCGCCATCAGTCCATTTGTATCCTATATTCTTTAATTTCCAATCTTNGGACGGTAATACNCCCGACGATTCATAAGGTAAATCTATTCCTGTTTTTTCTCCAAAAGAAAAATATTTAAAAAATGATGAAAGCTTTTTAATACCAAGGTTGTCAGCAAGCATATAGAAATAAACATCGCATGATTGCTCAATAGCTTTTTGTAAATTTACTTCCCCATGACCTTCAGGCTTCCAATCTCTATATCTTCTTGAACTTGTTGGCAGTTGAAAAAACGGACCTGCAAAGTAACTTGTTTCTAAGTCAATAACCTTATTTTTAACTGCATTTATTGCCACTAATGGCTTAATTGTCGAACCTGGAGAATACAAACCATTAATTGATCTATTGAACATAGGACTATTAAGCTCCTTTATTTCATCATAATTACCAAAAGACCCCCATAAATTATTATTCGGATCAAATGCTGGNGCNCTAATCATTCCTAATANTTCTCCATTTTTTGGATTCATTGCTATAGATGAACCCGAAAAACCTAACATTTTGGAATACATATATTTTTGTAAATTTATATCTATTGTAAGATGTATATCTTTACCTGGGACAGAAGGCTTTTCATCAATATTTCTTATTTGCCGGCCTCTTGCATTAACTTCTACTTGTTTATAACCTGGAACTCCAAAGAGGATATTTTCGTACGNTTTTTCTATTCCAGTTTTACCAATATATTTTATACTTTTATAATTTTGTCTATCTATTNTTGATAAATCGCTTTTATCAATGTAACCAACATTTCCTAAAACATGGCTTGTAATCTCTTTGTATGGATATTTCCTCATAAGACTTGCAGTTACATCTAAACCATCAAATTTATATCGAATAGATAGTACTTTTGCGATTTCAGAATCAGTTAAATTTGTTTTTAAAATTATTGAGTTACGATGAGAATACTTNGATTTTTTTNTATAAAAACTATTAATTTCTTCTTGGGTTAGATTAATTTCTTTTTTTATTNCANTGATAATTTTTNTTATATTATTTGCTTCTTTAATATTTATTTCTATAGAGTACTGAGAAGAGTTGTCTGCTAAGACCATATTATTTCTATCATAAATAATTCCTCTTCTAGGCGGCGTTTGNATATATTTAATCCTATTAGTTTCTGAGAGNGTATCAAAGTGCTCAAAACTGACNACTTGCAAAAAGTATAANCGACTAATCAATAATATTATTAATATTAGAAGAATAAGAATCAAGATATTTAGTCTTGAATGTAGATTTTTTTCAGCATTTNCTCTANTAAAATCTAAAAACGATTTCCTCAAAATATTACCTCATTAATTTATAAATAATTATTAAAAATTAATTTTTACTTTTTTTGCAATNAGTTCTTTNAGGTCATCCATAATTAAGTAAAAACATGGTAAAACAATTANTATTAGTATAGTAGCAAATAATAAGCCAAAACCTAAGCTTACTGCCATTGGTGAAAGGAATTTTGTTTGTCCTGTTGCAAAAAAGATTAANGGCGATATTCCNAAGAATGTAGTTACTGACGTAAGAATGATAGGCCTTGCTCTNACANTACACGCCTGAATTGTCGCATCTATTTTATTTTTTCCCTCTTTTCTAAGTTTTTTTAAAAAATCAATTAAAATAAGTGAATCGTTGACAACGATTCCAATCAGNGCCAANAAACCTATAACGGACAAAAATTGTAAATTATATCCAAATAATATATGTCCTAATATTACTCCTACGACGGCAAATGGNATAGAAAATAGTACAACAAGAGGATCTATTATCGTNTTAAATAATACTGCTAAAATAAAAAATATTATTCCAAGAGATATAAATGCAGTTTTTTTCATATCTGCAAAATTTTCTCTACTCCTTTTTTTACTACCTAGATACATATAATCATATGAGGGATCATTCTTAAAAACTTTTTTATATTTTTTGTCAAAAATATCCGTTACTTCAAGCGGTGTTATTATACTTGGATCAACATCAGCACTTATTTTTGCTAGCCTTTGACCATCTCTTCTTCTAACTGTGTTCATTCCTCTAGAGACTTCAATATCTGCTACTTCAGCTAAGTATATGGTTTTTCCAGATTTTAAAATAATTGGNAGTTGATAAAGCTTACTACTATCATATCTATATTTTTCAGAATATATTAATCTTACTGGAACACGCTCCCCTTCCAAATTNAAATGAGCNGTTTCAAGACCTAAAAAACCTGTTCTAACAGACTCAGCAATATCTGCTTGAGTTAAACCTAATTCTTTACCTCTATTATTTATTTTATATTTAAATTCAACTTTNCCAGGNTCCTGATCCTGCTCAACATCTTTNACCCCNTCAATACGTGATANAAAATCTTCTATTTCTTTTGCATACTTTGTTAAAACTTTTTGATTTTGACCTACAACCCCTATTACAATATCTGAACCACCTGGTCCTCCTTCAGCTTTTTTTATAGAAACTTTCTGAAGTCCAGAGACTGACGAAATTTTCTGTCTTAACGAATTTATTATCTCTTTTTCACTTCTATCNCTTTTACCATAACTATCAAAAGATAAATTAAATAAAGGAGTTACAACATAATCTACAAATCCTTGAGGGCTACTTTTTTTCAAGCTCACAACAATCTGAATGTACTGNCTTCCCAAATCAAACCTNCTAAAGTCTTTAAAACTTACACCGACATTTGTGTATAGTGATTCTAGCTCATTTTCGTTTAACTCTGACAGTACGACCTTTTCTAGTTTCATGGCAAGTCGTTCAGTATCTCTAACGCTACTAGTAATAGATGCTTCAGCATTTATAAAAAATTGGCCACTATCAACTTTACCAAATTGATAATAAGGAATTCTCGTAACTGCAAAAGTAATAATTACACATAAAATTCCAACAGTTACACTAGAAACCAAGTACCTATTTTTTATACATACNNTTAAGTATTTATTGTATTTTAATAAAATATTTTTCCACCTTTCTTTTTTAGGATTATTTTTTTCTGGTTTTTTAAGAAAACTTGCGCAATGTGAAGGCAATACGATAAAAGCCTCCATTAGAGATCCTAGGAGTGCAACTGTAACTACCAATGGAATCACCTCGATAAATTTTCCTAAAGTACCAGATATNCTCAACATTGGAAGAAACGCAGCTATCGTTGTTAATGTTGAAGCTACAATTGGCCAAAAAACTTCCTTCGCTCCAATTTTTGATGCTGAAACAGGATCCATTCCTGNCTCGATATGTCTNTAAGTATTTTCTGTAACAATAATTGCATCATCAACAACCATNCCTAACGCAACTAAGAAGGCAAATAGAGAAACCATATTTATTGTANATCCAAATGCGTACATGCCAAAAGCTGCAACTAAAAATGAGACTGGTATTCCAAAAGCTGTAATAAAAGCAACCCGTGAATTTAAAAACAAATACAAAGAGAGAAGTAATAAAAATAAGCCAATTAAGCCAGACGATTTAACTGTATCTAATCTNGTTTTGACATTTTTTGAAAAGTCGCTAAAAACAGATACCTGAAGGCCTTGAGGTAATGAATATTCTTTCACAATTTTCCTTACATTATTTGAAACATCAAATACAGAGGCCTCAGCTGTTTTGGTTACAGACATATTCACTGCTTTTTTGCCGTTAAATCGTCCAACAGAATCCTCTTCTTCTAATCTTTGTTCAACTGATGCGATTTCTTTTAGTAATAATTGACCNCCTATACTATTGTTTTTTAANGTTATATTTTCAATNGCTTTTATAGATGATGAGCCTAAACCTCTTAAGAGAATATCTCCTTCTGTTGCTTTAACAGAACCACCGGGTAAATCTCGAATATTATTTTTTAGAGCACTAATAATTTCTTTTGTTGATACTTGTTTTGCGGATATTACTGAAGGATTNATTATGACCCAAATTTCATCNTCTCTATTTCCTGCAATACCAACACCAGCAACTCCATCAAGTTGCATTATCTTTTGCTTNATTTTTTTTGCGTTTGCGAATAATAAACTTTGTCTTGTTTCTCCAAATATACTTACACTAATGACCGGAAACCTAGTTTTAACCCTTGAAATNTCTGGATCGTCTGCTTCTTCAGGAAAACCATCAATTGCATCAACTAAGTCTCTAACAGTTCTTAATAATTCGTCAACATCAGCTTCTGGTTTTAATCTTAAAGTTATAGCTGATACACTCTCAGAACTTTTTGAATAGTAGAAGTCTACATCTTGAAGGTTATCTAAAGTATCCTCAATTGAAATAGTTACTTGTTTTTCAACCTCTTCCGGGGATGCTCCATCGTATTTTGTAATTATCTTGATAGCATCTTTTTCAACAACCGGAAACATTTCTTCAGGCATGGATTGCCAAGAAATTATTCCTATTATTACAATTAATAATAAAAATAAATTTACAACCAATGGGTTTTTAATCGAATAATCTATCATAGTTTTCTTACTGACTAGATATTAATATATCTTGACCTTCTGAAAGCGAAGAAACATCTTTGGTTACAATAAGGTCATTTGGTTTTATGTTACCATCAATAACATAAATCTCGTCAAATCTTGTGATTACATTTATCTGTCTTTTTTGTAATTTTTTCTCATCGATTACAAAAACAAATTTTTGTCCATTATCACTAAGTACAGACGATACTGGAACTCCAAAACTTTTATTAATTTCAGGCAATATAAATTTTGCGTTGGCAAGCATGCCTGATCTGAACCTTTCATCCTTAATTCTTATTCTTAAAAGATGGGTATATGTCTCTAAATTTGGACTTGTTTGAAAGGAAATTAATTTTCCACTAGAAGTAATTTGATTCGAGGAAACTTCAATATCCATATTAAGCTTTAGGCCTTCAATAACGTCTCCCCTTACTTCTACATACAAATCTAAACTTGAAGTATCAATCAAATTTGCCACTATACTATTTGGACTAATTGTATCACCTTCATCAATATTAATTTCGTTTATAATTCCGGAAAACTTAGCCTTTATAAAAGTTTTTTGAAAATCTTGTTTACTTCTATACATTGCAGATTCTAGTTCGATCTGTTTTTGAACGGTTTTATCATATTGTGATTTTGACAATAAAGATTTTTTATCTAAAATTGCCATTCTTTCAACTTCTTTAGTTTGTAAGTTAAAATTTCTTTTTGATAGTTCGTATAACTTTTTATATATTTCGAACTCTTCTAATTTTAAAATTATATCACCCGACTTTACATGCTCTCCAGGCTGCACTAATTTTTTTGCCAATTTTCCATTAATTTCAAATTTTAACTCTGCTTTTTTTGATGGTTCCAATCTCCCAGTATAATCAACAACTGGAGAAATATTTTGAACCTTCAATTTCATAGCGTCAACTACAACAGGTATAGGCTGATTCACGTTAGCTTCGGGCTCTGGCTGAAAAATAACCATTAATACAGAAATAGAAATAAATCCCAAAAGGGCAATTAAGCTTAATTGGCGTTGATTTTTAAAGATCTTTATATTTTTGAACCTCTTCAAAATAACCTCTTTTAAAAAGTATATTACGGTAATTATCTCAAATTTTTGTTATATAATATATGTTATATGAAAAATTCTAGCAAAATAATAATTTGTGTTTTTATGCTAATAAATAGTAGTTTATATGCTGAAAATACTGGAAATATAGAAGATAAAAATTTCTTCTGTTGTTCTATATATGACTTATACAAAACTCATTCTTTTGAGGAAAATAGCAAAATCTCAACAAATAAAGTTTCATCATTAGAAAGCTCTTTAAAATTTGTTGAAAATATTAAGGTCTCAGAAACACAAATTGATATCAATGAAGATAAAATTAGAGCCTATAAAGATGAAGATAATCAAAAGAAAATTACCAAAGATCAAAAATCCAAAGATGTTACTGAGAATAAAGATTTAATTAAAGTTGAGGCTGACGAATCTTATTGGGATGAAAATAAACGAATTACAATTCTTCAAGGAGACACCAAAATAATAAGGGGCAGCGAAACTATTAAAAGTGAATTAGCTAATTTCTTACAAGCTGAGGATAGAGCGAGATTAAGTGGGAGTGTTCAATATGATGCTGATGGTATCGAAGTTAAAGCACCCTACGCTGAATATAATACTAAAGAAGGAAGAACAGATTTTATATCTCCAAAATATAAATATCCTTCTTTAGATATATCGGGAAAAGCTAGGTATGGTGTTAGATTAAAAAATAAAAAAATGTTTTTAAAAAATTCTACTTACACAACATGTGATTTAATAAATCCTGATTGGAATCTAATTAGTAAAAGTACCGAATTAGATTTTGAAAAAGGAGTAGGTACTGGTAGGAATGTTTTTGTATCGGTAAAAGGTGTACCCGTTTTTTATTCTCCGTATATGAGATTTTCTCTAGATGAACAAAGGAAAACTGGTTTTCTTGTGCCAGACTGGTCGGGAAGTTGGACAAAAGGCCCAGATATTTTTACACCTTTTTATTGGAATATTGCACCAAATATGGACATGCTAATTCAGCCTTCATATTTGCAAGACAGAGGAAGTCAAATAGAAACGACTTTTAGATATTTAGAAAATAATTTTGATGGTGCAATTTATGTTTCGTACCTAGGTGATGATTCAGAATATGTTGACGATAGATATAAGATATTAGTTGATCATAAACATCAAGTGAATCCAAATTTATTTATCGATACGCACTACGAGAAAATTTCTGATAAAGACTTTTATGACGATTTTGGAAGTGGAATTGCTGGAGTAAGCACAACGTATGGCTCAAGATATATTAAAGCTACATACCAAAAAAATGATTGGAGAGTTTATAGTGAATTCTCAGGCTATCAAACATTTGATAAATCATTAACAAATGAATCAGAACCTTATGATCTTCTACCTAAGATTGAAATCAGCAAAAGATGGGATAGAGATCTTGCGAATTTAGATATTTTGACGTCAATAACAGAATGGGACCATGATTATGAGACAAAAGTTGATGGTACAAGATCTGATATTCAGTTTGGCATAGACAGGACCTTCTTTATGAAAGGTTTAGAAATCACACCAAGAATTAAAATACAACATACTCAATATAATCTGGATAATCAAGTTTCTGGATATTCGTCAAGCCCAAGTAAGACTATTCCGATATTAAGTATCAATAGTGAAATGGTGCTATCAAAGCAATTAAAAGATTCAAACTTAGTGCACCAGATTAAACCGAGATTATTTTACTTATATGCACAAGAAGAAAATCAAGATGATATACCAATATTTGACACAGGTTTAAATACTTTTTCTTTTGCACAGCTATTTAGGGATAATAGATTTTCTGGCTTAGATAGAACCAGTGACGCAAATCAATTATCTATTTCTATTTCAAATAACTTTTATGATCTAGAAAATTACAGAAATATTTTTAACTTTAGTATTGGCAAAATAATTTATTTTGAAGATAGAAATATTTCTGTTGATAATGAAACTTTATATACGAGATCAAATTCAAATTATATTGCAGAAATGGAATATAGGCCAAAAGAAAATATAAGTCTAATTTCGACTTTTCTCTACGACTCAAATGCTGATGATCAAAAAACTGTATTTAACAATCATACATTTCAATATAGAGGCAANGGAAATAATATTTTTAATGCAAGTTATAGATATTCAAAAAATGATATCGCTCAAGGTGACATGAGTTTTGCCTGGGAGGTTGCAAATAATTTAAGTTTGCTTGGAAGGTGGAATTATGACTTCAAAAATAACGAAAATAATACAGACACAGGAGATGACATAGAGACCTTAGCTGGGCTAGAATACGAGAGTTGCTGCTGGAAAGCCAGATTAATTCAGAGAAGATATAAAACAGATATAGAGGTTTATGAAAAAGAAATTCAATTCCAGATCATGTTAAAAGGTTTTACAGATGTTGGAACCCCTTTAGGTGATACAATAGAATCAAGTATAAAGGGATATATTGATAAAGAATATTAAATATGAAATTCCCTATTTTTTTAATAATGTCATTATTATTTTGTGCAAATTCATTTGCAAAAATTTTAGATCAAGCGATTGTAATTATTGAGAATGACGTAATTACACAATCAGAATATCAAAAAAAGTTAAACTTTATTATTAATCAGTACCGAATTAGCGGCAATCCTCTTCCAGCTGATCAAAGTGATTTTAGAAAACAAGTTCTAGAAAGTATGATAAATACTAGATTACAGCTAAACTATGCAAAAAACTCTGGAATGAATGTCCAGGAGTGGATGATAGATAAAGCTATGGAAGATATGGCAAATAAATCAGGGGTTTCCCTAAGTGAATTTAGAGAAAAAATAATAAGTCAAGGTGTTGACTACAACGTATATAGAAATTTATTAAAAGAAGATCTTATTATTCGAGAAGTAAAGAGAAGAATTATTTCCCAAAAGGTGAAAGTTAGTAAAAAAGAGATCCAAGAGTTTATAAAACATCAGGGCCATATTTTCAAAGAAAATAATCAATATAAAATATCTATGATTCTAATTTCTATTTCTGAAGAACCATCTGTAGAAGAGAAGTCCTCTGCAAAAGATAAAATTAAAATGATTAAAAGAAAATTTTTAAATGGTGAAAAATTTACAAGCTTAGCAAAAAATTATTCTGATAGTGGTAATGCTTTATCTGGTGGTGATCTTGGGTGGAGAAAAGTTACAGAAGTTCCTCAAATGTTTTTGGATCAATTAGAAAATATGGACATTGGAGAAATTAGTAATCTAATTGAAAATAATAATGGCTATTATATTTTTTACTTGGAAGATAAAAAAGAAATGGAAAAAATTAAAATAGAAGAAAGAAAGGTTAGGCACATATTAATTAAAAGAAATGCAATTGTAACTGATAATAGAGCAAAAAGCTCATTGATTGAACTTAAAAAAAGAATAGAAAGCGGGGAATCCTTTTCTGACATAGCTAGAGCCTATTCAGAAGATACAATTTCTGCATCATTAGGAGGAGAATTAGAGTGGGCAGCACCAGGAACTTTTGTACCAGAATTCGAAGATGTAATTGATACTCTTCCTATTAATAAAATTAGTGACCCCTTTTCTAGTCAATTTGGGTGGCATATTTTAGAAGTATTGGGGAAGAGAAATCAAGATAATACAGAAGCAATTAAAATGAATCTTGCCAAGAGATATATAACATCTAGCAGAGCTCAAGAAGTGGTTGATGCTTGGATAATCGAGTTAAAAGGGAAAAACTATATTAAATACGTTTCAGAGACAGCACCAGAAGCTTATATAAATTCTAAAAAAGGAGTAAATAAAATCGATGATAAATCTTGGGACCCATTCCTTTAATGAAAAGTATTCCTAAAATCGTAATAACTCCAGGGGAACCAGCAGGTATAGGTTATGACATTATATTAGATATTTCAAAAAAAAGCTTTGCAGCAGATTTAATATCTATTGCAAGTATTGAACTTTTAAAAGAAAGGAGGGATATACTAAAGAAAAAAGTAAATTTTATTAAGGTAGATATAAATGATACTGATCTTCCAAAAATAGGCGAAAATGACATTTTAGTACATGACATAAAAAATACTACAAAAGTTAAGATTGGAAGCCCTAATATCAAACATGTTCCTTTGATATTACAGTCACTTGATATAGGAATAAAAGCATGTCTAGATAATAATGCAGATGCGATTGTTACAGGTCCAGTACAGAAAAGTATAATAATGAAATATGGCGAAAATTTTTCTGGACACACAGAATATATTGCGCATAAAACAGAGAGTGAACCAATAATGATGTTGCATACTGAAAATTTAAAGATTGCACTATTAACTACACATGTGCCATTACAGGATGTAACCAAACTTATTACAAAAAATAGATTGGAAAAGTATATAAAAATTATCAGTCAAGAGTTAAAAGAAAAATTTTCAATTGAAAATCCAAAAATCAATATATGCGGACTAAACCCTCATGCTGGAGAAAATGGCTTCATTGGAAACGAAGAAAAAAATATTATAATTCCAGCAATAAAGCATATGCAAAATGAGGGNTATAATGTTAATGGACCATTTTCTGCTGATACAATTTTTACAAGGGATGATCATGATGTTATTTTGTCTATGTTCCATGATCAAGCATTACCTGTTATCAAGTCTTTAGGATTTGGAAATATAGTTAATACAACATTAGGTCTACCAATAATTAGAACCTCGGTAGATCATGGTACTGCTTTAGACATAGCTGGAACAAATAAAGCAAGTCCAGAGAGCTTAATAGCAGCAATAAGTGCGTCACTAAATATTGTTAATAATAAAAATGACAGAAAAAATTAAACCAAAGAAAAGCTTAGGCCAAAATTTTCTTGTAAACGAATATACTATAAATACCATATTAGAAATCATTAATCTATCCGAGANAGATTTTGTTTTAGAAGTTGGTCCAGGGCAAGGGGCTTTAACTAAAAATATAATTGGAAAAACTAAACATTATATTGGTATTGAAAAAGACAAAAAATTATGTGAATTTTTAGAGAAAAAGTATAAAAATATAAAAATAAAGAATGAAGATATACTAAAAACTGATTTAAATAAAATATATAAAGACAAGTATAAGATTATTGGGAATATTCCTTATAATATATCTACAAAAATTTTACTGAAATGTATTGAAAATAAGAGAAATATTTTAAATATATATTTCATGATGCAAAAAGAATTTGTTGATCGAATCATCTCAGAATGTAATAGTAAGTCTTATGGCAGATTAACAGTTCTAATGCAGTTATTTTTTAGGTGTGAAAAATTTATTGATATTAGACCTTCTGATTTTTCNCCTCAGCCAAAAGTGTATTCTTCTTTTCTTAAGCTTACTCCATTAAATAAAGTTTTACTTGATAAAGAAGAAATTGAAGATTTTTTATTGTTTACAAAAATTATATTTAGTAAAAGAAGAAAAAAAATTAGAAACTGTCTAGATATTAATGATGTAGATAAATATGTTAACATTAATAAAAGAGCTGAAGAGTTGAGTATAGATGATATGATTAAGTTATATAGAGAGATGAGTTATGACAGAAAATTTGTATAAAATAGATATTAAAGTAAAAACTCAATATATAGAGTTTCAATCTCTCCCAAATGAAAATAGATTTGTTTTTTCTTACACAGTAAATATAAAAAATGCTGGAAAAATTCCTGCAAAACTTATAAGCAGACATTGGATAATTACAGATGCTAATGGTAAAACTGAAGAAGTTAAAGGTTTGGGAGTTATAGGTGAGCAACCAAGATTACTAAAAAACGAATATTTTGAATACACAAGCGGAACTATATTAAACACACCAATAGGAACTATGCATGGAAAATACTCAATGGTTGCAGACAATGGTTATGAGTTTGATGCACCTATTCCTTTATTCTCATTGAATGTACCAAAAATTTTAAATTAACATGTCTACNTATGCTATTGGTGACATTCAAGGTTGCTACCGAGATTTTAAAAAGCTATTAAAGCAAATGAATTTCAATAAAAAGAAAGATACTTTATGGTTAGCTGGAGATTTAGTAAACAAAGNACCAAATTCACTTGATGTAATAAAGTATATTATGGACTTGGATACAAAAGCGATTTCTGTTTTAGGCAATCANGATTTTTATTTAATTGCATCATATTTTCAAGCNAAGACTTGGCCTAACAAAAATAAAAATTTTGAAGANATTCTTTCCGACAAAGATAGTAATGAAATAATAAAATGGTTAAGACAGCAAAAATTAGTCTACAAAGACCCCGAACTTGAATACATTTTAGTGCATGCCGGAATTTATCCAAAATGGGATCTAAAAGATACATTTTTAATGGCTTCAAATATTGAAAAATTATTGAAAAGTNAAAACTGCAAAGCATTTGTTGAAACGCTATGGAGTAATATTCCAAATTNATGGCATAAAAAATTAAGCNACAAAGAGAAGCTAATATTTTCTACTAATGCTTTTACGAGAATGCGCTATTTAAAAGAAGACATGTCTCTAGATTTTGAAATAAAAGAAAATCCAGAGGAAAATACATTAAGTACTCTTACTCCATGGTTTGAGTTTGATAACAAAATATACAATAAATATAAAGTAATCATTGGTCATTGGTCTACTTTAGGATTTAGAGAAACAAAAAAAATTGTATCCATTGACACTGGTTGTGTTTGGGGTAACAAACTTACTGGTATTGAAATTTTNAAAAATAAAAAANTAAAAAANTTTCAAGTGCAGTGTTAAATGTTTTTTATATAAAGTTCTGATACAAAATCATGTGTATTATTTTGATCTTTGCTAAAATTCTCTGAGCGAATTTTTTTCCATTTAGAAATATCAATTTCCGGAAAATATTTATCTCCCTCTATATTAGCGTCTATTGTAGTTAAATATAATTTATTTACTTTATCAATTGTTTGAGAGTATATATCTTGACCTCCTATAATAAATACTTCGTCTTCATCTTTGGTAAAATTTAAAACTTCTTCAAAATTATCAAANATAAATACATCTGAGTCTATAAGATTTCTAGATAAGACAATATTTTTTCTTTCAGGAAGCGGTCTGCCGATAGAATCATAGGTTAACCTTCCCATTACAATAGTTTTTCCAATTGTGATTTTTTTAAAGTTTTTTAGATCATTTGATAAATGCCAAGGCATTTTATTGTCNTTTCCTATAACCCTATTTTTTGACATAGCGACTATTATAGATAAGTTCATATTGCTATTTTTCCACTTATNTGAGGATGCGCTTTATAATTAATAATTTCAAAATCTCCATAATTAAATGAGAAAATATCTTTAACCTCTTTATTTATTTTTAAAATAGGAAGTTTATATGGATCTCGACTAATTTGTATTTTTGCTTGTTCAATATGGTTATTATATAAATGCACATCACCAATTGTATATATAAGTTCTCCGACTTTAAAATCTAAAACATGCGCAATCATATGAATCAATAATGAATAAGAAGCAATATTGAAAGGAACTCCAAGGAAAGCATCTGCACTTCTTTGATATAGCTGACANGAAAGCTTATTATTTGCCACATAAAATTGGAATAAACAATGACATGGTGGTAANGCCATATCATCTAATTCTCCAACATTCCAAGCCGATATAATATGTCTTCTTGAATCTGGATTTTTTTCCAAATTTTTCATTAAATTATTTAATTGATCTATATGTATACCTTTACTTGTTCCCCAGCTTCTCCACTGAACTCCATAAATTTTTCCTAAATTTCCATTTTCGTCAGCCCATTCATCCCAAATTGTCACACCATTACTATTTAAATAATTTATGTTACTATCACCATTGATAAACCATAGAAGCTCATATATTACTGATTTTAAATGAATTTTTTTCGTTGTTACTAGAGGAAAACCTTTTGACAAGTCAAATCGTGTTTGGTACCCAAAAGCTGATAGGGTTCCTACACCAGTCCTATCATTTTTTTCAACACCTTCATTTATAATGTGATTAAGTAGATCCAGATATTGCTTCATAAATATTAGTCACCATTTCTTATTCTTAAAATATACAAACCTAAAAAAAAACATTGGTATACAGAGAATTTGTCCCATTGTAACCCAACTAAACATAAGATATCCAATATGGGAATCTGGTAATCTTAAAAATTCTACTAGAAATCTAAATAAAGAATATAATATTAAAAAATAAGCTGTTGCAGTTGCAGTTTTTGCATTTTTTGAAACTATAAAATTTAAAACTATAAACAAGACCACACCTTCCAAAAAAGCTTCATATAATTGCGACGGATGTCTATACAAATCATCAATTTTTAAAAATACTACCCCCCAAGGAAGATCTGTTGGTTTACCGATTAGTTCCCCATTAATAAAATTTCCAATTCTGCCAGTAAATAATCCAATAGGTACCAATTTGACTATAAAATCAGATATTATAAAAAAAGAAATCTTATTTTTTTTGCAAAAATAAACAATGCTAATAATTACACCAAGAAATCCACCGTGAAAGCTCATGCCGCCATCCCATAAAAAAAANATAGTTAATGGGTTTTCTATTGTTGAANATAAATTATAAAAAAACGAATAGCCAATTCTTCCTCCNATCAAAATGCCCAAAAAACAAAGAAATAACAAATCAGAAAATTTATTATTATCAATTTTAATAATATTTTTTTTTATATATAGATTTCCTAGTAGCCAAGCTGCTAAAAAAGCAATTAGGTACATAAATCCATACCAGTAAATATGGAAACTACCAAAAGAAATAATGATCGGATTTAAATTATGTATCATTACTAATAATTTTATTATAAATGTATATAATAGCAGAGGTATGAAAATAAATCGTCTCTCAAAAGAAACAAGCCCTTATTTACTTCAGCATGCAAAAAATCCTGTTGATTGGTATCCTTGGGGAAAAGAGGCTTTAAATAAAGCAAAAATAGAGAAAAAACCTATTTTGTTATCTATTGGATATTCTGCATGCCATTGGTGTCATGTGATGGCTCATGAATCATTTGANGATGATAAAACTGCAGAGATTATGAATAAATATTTTATAAACATAAAAGTGGATAGAGAGGAACGACCAGATTTGGATAAAATTTATCAAACTTCACAAATTCTTCTAAACCAAAGATCTGGAGGCTGGCCTCTAACAATGTTCTTATCTCATGATAATCAAGCACCGTTTTTTGGAGGTACTTATTTCCCAAATACAAATAAATATAATTTACCAAGCTTTAAAGAATTATTAATGAAAATTTATGATTACTATAATAATAATTATGATGAAATTTTAAATCANAACAAGTCAATTATTCGAGCTTTAGATCAAATAGATAGAAATAATACAAACGAAGAAGATATTGATAGAAAAATACAAGAGAAATACATGAAAAATGCAAGAAGTGCTTTTGACATAACCATGGGCGGTTTTGGTTCTGCTCCAAAATTCCCTCAACCAAGCGTTATAATGNATATATTGAATTCGCACCAATATAACAATAAAAAAGATGATCAAGATGATTTAAATATGGCGCTTTATAGTCTCATTTCAATGCAAGAAGGTGGAATCAATGATCAACTCGGTGGTGGATTTTTCAGATATTCAGTTGATGACGTTTGGATGATCCCTCACTTTGAAAAAATGTTATATGATAATNCTTGCTTGTTAGAATGTTATTCTAAAGCCTACTTCATTACTAAAGACCAAAGTTTCTTCAAAACAGCAAAGAGAATAGCTGACTGGATCATCAATGAAATGCAATCGAGCGAAGGAGGTTTTTTTTCAAGTATAGATGCTGATTCTGATGATGGCGAAGGACAGTATTATGTTTGGGATAAATTAGAAGTAGAGAAAAATCTTAGCAAAAATCAATTTGACGTNTTTTCAGATCACTTCGGCTTGAGTAAAAAAAGTAATTTTGAAAATAAATATCATTTATATATTTCTTATAATACAAAAGTAGAATTTAAATCAAGAATAAAAAATGTCGACTATAAACTATTAGATGAAAGCATAAACATACTTCTTGATATCAGAAATAAAAGAAAAAAACCTTTCACAGATGAAAAAATACTGACATCTTGGAACTCGTTAACTGCAAATTCTTTAATTGAATACTATAAAATCTCAAGAAATACTCTTTATTTAGAAAGCGCNGAAAAATCTATACTTTTTTTAATTAGTAATATGCNAGATAAAACTAAGTTAAACGCNACATATAAAAATGGAAAGTCTCACATAGATGCATATCTAGACGATTATGTTTTTTTAATAAATGCTATCTTAAATTTCTTATCTATAAAATGGAATGATAAATTATTTGAAAAAGTAATTGTTCTGGCAGATGTGTTAATTGAAAAGTTTTTAGATTTCTCTGATGGGGGATTTTACTTTACCTCCAAAGAGCACGAGATCCTCATACAAAAACCAAAACCGACTGCTGATGAAGCCTTTCCATCTGGAAATAGTTTGGCATCAAAAATATTTATAAAATTAGGTTTTCTCATGAATAATACAAAATATATTGATGCTGCAGAATCTGTTTTCTCCTATGCATCGAAACAATTAAATGACTCTCCTAATTCTCATAGTTCTCTTCTTGATAATTATCTCTTAATGAAAAAGCCAATTGTTACCATTATTTTGAAAACAAATGTAAAATCAAATAATATTTACACATGGATTGACAAGTTGATTGCTCTTAACAAACCTTATATTAGTTACTTTTATATAAGTAACAATAATACAGGATATAAAANTATTGATGACAANAAAGCTCTGGGAGATGTGACAGCATATATATGTAAAGGCTTTACATGTGAAAAACCAATTAATGATATAAATGAATTTTCAAATAGGGTCAATCTATTATGAGAATAATAAATTTTTTTAAAAAACTACTTAAGTTTGTTGTTCATATAACAAATACAAAAGCAATAATTGCTGAAATCGGGGATTTTGATATATGTGCTAANGATAAACAATCTGAAAAAATAAGACTGTGGTTTAAAAAGATACTAGATATTATTGAAGTAAAAACAATTATAAAAGGTGATATAAAACAAGGGAATTACTTAATTATTTCCAATCATTCCTCATGGCTGGATATCATAATTTTAGGAAGCACGTTTAAAACCACCTTTTTATCAAAAATTGAGGTAAGTAAATGGCCAGTCATTGGCAAAATCACCACTGCTGTTGATATGCTTTTTATAAATAGAGGTGAAAAAAATGCAGCCTCATTAGCGGTATCTGGTATATCTGAATTCCTATCTCGCAACAGAAATGTAGCAATATTTCCAGAGGGNACTTCTTCTGGAGGAAAAAAACTATTAAGTTTTAAACCCAGGCTNTTTGCNAGCTGCATAGACTCTNGCTGTCCAGTTCAATGTGTAGTAATAAANTATCCATATAAAAATAAAAATATACATCCTAGTGTCCCTTTTGTAAGAGGGAATTCTTTATTTTTAAATATTCTTAAAGTTCTATTTCACAAAGATATCACCGCTGAAATTACTATTACAAAACTGATTGAAACAAAAGATAAAGATAGAAAATCAATTTCAAATGAATGTTATCAAACTGTAAAAAATATTTTAGAATCAAATGTTAATTAACATATTAGAAACAGCATTTAATCTAATTATATCCCTTAATAAAGATTTATTTGAGATTATAGCATTATCACTAAAAGTAACTCTGTCAGCATTAATAATTGCTGTATCGATAAGTATTCCATTTGGAGCTTTTTTAGTATTCTATAAAAATAAATTTCAGTCTTTCATTATGCTTATTTCCAATACTTTGATGGGTATGCCTCCGGTTGTTCTAGGCTTGATAATATATACTCTTGTTTCGAGGCAGGGTATTTTCGGTTTTCTTGATATACTTTATACTCCGACGGTGATGGTACTTGCACAAACACTATTAATTATACCAATTGTTATCTCGCTTACTTACGAGGAAATTTACAAAAAAAATAAAGAGTTAAATTTATTACTAAACTCTTTAAATTTAAATAAGTTCAAAAAACTTAAAACATTAATTTATGAATCAAGATACGCTCTCATTACAGTTGCTCTAACTGGATTTGGAAGAGCTAGTGCTGAAGTTGGCGCTGTTATGATAGTTGGTGGAAATATTAACCATTTCACAAGAGTAATGACAACAGCTATAGCGTTTGAAACAAGTAAAGGTAGTATAGAACTTGCTGTAGCACTTGGGCTGATTCTATTACTAATATCCTTCATTATAACTATATTAATTAAATCACTTAGGAAAATAAGCTGAATGAGAATTCTTCCCTTAATAGTTAAGAATTTAAACTATGAAATAAATAATAATTTTATTCTCAAAGATATAAATATAAATACAACAGAAAAAAAAATAACTATTATTGCTGGCAATAATGGATCAGGAAAGAGTACTTTGCTCAAAGCACTTCACGGACTCATAAAAATGCCAGAAAGTACAATAAAATGGGGGGAGTTTACAACTTCTGAAATAAAGAAAAATCAATCGATGGTATTCCAAACACCAATACTTTTAAATAGAACAATATATGAAAATTTACTTTATGTAATTAAACAAAAAAATATAAAAGATAAATATTATGTTGATAAAATTATTAAAAAACTAAATTTAGAAAGTATTATGAATATTAATACAAAATATATATCTGGTGGTGAGAGACAAAAAGTCGCTATTGCTATGTCTATTATAGGAGACCCAAAAATTATTTTTTTGGATGAACCAACATCTCAACTTGACCCTGTTTATAAAAATGAAATCGAAAATATAATAAATAATCTTGCTTCATCTACAACAAAAATATTTATGACTTCCCATGATATTTCACAAATTAAAAGAATAGGTAAGGAAATTATATTTCTGGATAAAGGAAAAATTTTATATCAAAATTCTACTGAAAAATTCTTTATACAAAAACATTGTGATTTGATTGAAAATTATATCAACTTTGGCTAATTTTGAAAAATACTTAAATTGTTATTAGCATGTTTTATTATTTTTTCTTTTAAAAAAGTAGATTTTTGTATATTTTTCATACCAAATTTTATAATTTGCATAATAGCATTGTTCTCCAAAGAGTAGACTTTCTCTATAATTTTAAGCTGTTGCCTAGCCTTTTTATTGACAATTTTCTGTTTACGAGCATATCCTGAGAAAAAATTTTTATCTCCAAATATTTGATGGCTTCCTTTGATAGCTTTATCAATCTCAATAACATCAGAGATACCTAAATTTAAACCCATTCCAGCTAAAGGATGAACAGAATGTGCGGAATCTCCAACAAATACAGTATTTCCGCTTATATAAGATTCTGAGTCAAATCCGACTAGATCAAAGGAAAGNATTTTTGAGTTTAACTCAATTTTTCCAAAAGAGTTATTGGTNATTTTTTCTAAAAAGCCGCAAATATTATCCTCACTAAATTCTTCAGAATTAAATTTATTTTTTATACTTACAACCATTGATGATTCATTTAATGTTAGAGGAAGAAACGCAACTGGACCACTTTGTAAAAATATTTGTGTAGCTGTTTTCTTATTTGATTTTTCATGTTTTATATTAAAAACTTTTGCCTTTGAATCATAATAATCATATTGATTATCAAGCCCTAAATGTTTCTTTATATCTGATTTTGAACCATCACAGCTGAACAAATACTTAGATTTGATAGTATTTTTATCTGTTGTGGTGATTTCAAGGTTATTTAAGTGATTACTTATTTCATCAACCGAACAATTATCGTACAGTTTAATATTCTTATCATGTTCAATTTTCTCAATTAAAGCTTTCATAATATTATTACTTTCACCTATATAACCAATATTTTTTTGAGAATCTATTCTTTTAAAACTAAGTACATCATCAGTTATATAATCTCTATAGTAAAGACTCATTTCATCTAATTGATTAATGTTTGAAATATTCTCCCATATAGAGATGCTCTCAAAAAAAGATTTTGTTTTTTCTGAAAGTGCATAAACTCTTCTATTATTTAAATTATTTGATAAGTCTTTTTCTATAATTATAGTTTTCTTATTATTTCTACTTAAAATAATTGCTAAAGACATTCCTATTATTCCAGATCCAACTATTATTGCATCGGTTTTCATAATTACTCTTTTAAGGTTGAGATTAATGATTGTGAAAAATTTACACCTAATAAATATCTAATAATATTTACTCTTAATTTTTTATTTGTATCCATAATTAAAAAAGATAAACCAATAAAATTATTTTTAAGTAAGCCTCCCCCGTGAATAAAAGAGGCAAGAGTATCTGTGAATTTGACAAGCCTTTCAACTTCCTTGACTCTTTTATAGTAATATTCTTTAAATATTTTCGACAAACTACCATTATAAATAATTTCTTGTCTAATCATGCTTGTAAGATATGCACAATCCCTTAATGATAAATTAAAGCTTTGAGCGGCAATAGGATGAAGCGTATGTGCTGCATCACCCAATAAGCATATGTTATCTTTCGTGAAAGATTTATGATATTTCATTTTAAGAGAATAGACATTTAAACTTTTTACCGTTTCAATTTCTCCACATTTTTCACCTAAAAGTTTTTGAAAGTAATTAGCTGCTTCTTTATTATCTAAATTACAAATAAATTCTGATTCATCTTCATTTGTTGAATAAATTAATGTCCAATTACCTTCTTTTCTTGGTATAACTCCTAAAATTCCTAAATTTGTAAACCTTTCAAATGCTGTTTCACAATTATATTTATCTGATACTACCTCGCAAGTTAAAGCCTTTTGTTGATAATTTTTTTGTATTTTTTCAGTAAATATTGAATCAACTAAATTATCTGTTGCTCCCGTAGCAAATATAACTGAACTTGTTGTAATTTCTTTCATAACAGATTTATGCTTAAAGGAAATTTTCACTTCTTCGCCAGGTTCTACAACAGTTACTTCTGATCCGTATAATATTTCAATATTAGATTCATTTTTGATATTTTCATGAAAAATCTTAAGTAATTCTCGGATGGGTATTTGATATCCAAGCGATTCTAGATTCTCGTCTTGCGATTTTACTAATGTTGAACCAAATATATTTTTTTTTGATATATGGATATTTTTGATTTTTGTGCAATGTTGACTTATCTGGTTCCAGAGATTGATGCTCTCTAAGATTAATTTACTTGTGTTAGACAATACTATATGTTTATCAATATTAATATTTTTATAGAAACTTTTTGGATTATTATCTATTAATTGAATATTAGTATCTGATTCTTTTAATAAGTTACAAAACGCTAGCCCTGTTAAACCTGCTCCAATTATTGTGATATTGTGATTTTTCTTTTGCATTTTATTAAGTACACAGAGCCTCAATTTCACTTCGCCCCTTAGCAAGATCTTTCGTAATTACCTCGTTACCATCTTTTGTTATCAAAACATCATCTTCAATTCTGATCCCAATCCCTCTCCATTTTTTAGGAATACTTTCATTGGATTCATTTATATATATTCCTGGCTCAACAGTAATCACCATTCCTGGTTCAAATAGAATATTTTCATATTCTCCTACGTCGTGCACATCTAGACCTAACCAATGTCCAGTTCTATGCATAAAAAATTCTTTATATGATTCTTTTTTAATTACGTTTTCAAAGTTATCTTTCAATAAATCTAACTCTATTAAGCCTTTCGATATTTCATTAACTGTTACCTGATGAACATCATTCCAAGTAATCCCAGGTCTAATAAATTCAATTGTTTTCTCTTGTGCTTTTAGAACAATATCATAAATCAAAGATTGCTCTTTTGTGAATTTTCCATTTACTGGAAAAGTTCTTGTAATATCAGATGCATAGCCATTATTTTCTGCAGCTGCATCAATCAAAACCAAATCTTTATCTTTTAACAAGCTATCATTTTTTATATAGTGAAGNGTACAAGCATTATTGCCACCTCCAACTATCGACATATACGCAAAATGCATATTATTTTTATTAAAAACGTATTTAATTTCAGCATCTAGCTCGTATTCATAAATACCTGGTTTGGATTTTTTCATAGCTTCCTTATGTGCTTGAATAGAAACTTTTGCAGCGCCCTTAATCATATTAATTTCATAGTCAGATTTAATTAGTCTAAGTTTTTGAGTAATAGAATTTAAAGGAATAATAGCTTTCTGGCAATTTTCTGAAAGTTTTTTTAATTTTTGGAGAATGATATGATCTAATTTAATATTTAAACCTTGTTCTATATAAATAGTTTCTTTTTGTCTTATATAATTTACAATTTGGTCCTCATAATTACTCATATTATAAATTTCTGAAAAACCATATTTTTCTTTTATCTCAGCATTATCTAATCTTTTACCTTCCCACACTTTTTCATGATCTGATGTGTTGTCTCTAAATAGAATTGAGATAACTTCATCATTTTCTTTAAAAACTATATTAATAAGATTAGGCTCACTAATTCCTGTCAGATATAAGAAGTCACTATGCTGCCGATAAGGATTTTCTACATCTTTTGTCCTAAAATTTTTACTTGCAGATGATAGTATAGCCACAGAATTTTTCTGCATCTCATTCGCTAAAGCTATTCTCCTTCTTTTTAATTCTTTTAAATCCATATTTGAAGCCCAAAAAATTAATATTTACTTATTTTGTATTTATCTATTGACCTATAGTGCTTGCAATAATAATATAACTTTATATATGAATAATGATCACATAATATCTACACTAAATAAAGAGTTAGACGATCTCGANGNCAAAATAGAGGAATTGTCTAATAAATATTTAGATCTTAAGAAAGAAAATCAACTATTAAAAGAAAGACAAGAACAAGAAGTAGCTGAAAAATTTAAAATTAAAGAAAAAAACCAAAAAGTACAAAATAAAGTTGAAGGTATAATAAACAGATTAAGATCTTTGGAGTATACCCAACAATGAACGATCAAAATAAAAAAATTCCTGTAACAGTTAAAATTCTTAATCAGAATTATGATATTTTTTGCCAAGAGAATGAAAAAGATGATCTATATAAATCTGCTGAGTTACTAAATGATAAGATGATGAAAACAAAAGCGGAAGGAAAAACTATTGGCCTGGACAGAATAGCCGTAATTTCAGCTTTAAATTTTGCAAATGATTCTCTTAACCATAAAGATATTACAAATACATTAAATTTCTCTATAAAAGAAAGAATTTTAAAACTCCATCAAAAAATAGACGTCGTTCTAGAAAACTAAAAAAGATATTTTAAACTGGTTTATTCTATTTTTATTTGATATATTTTAAAAATAACTGATGTACGCGATATCGTAGTTATGTCTTTGTTCCTAATTTTAAAATAGGGATTAAGTAAATTATTACAGGTGAGCAAACCTATAATATTTTAGGTAGCCTAATGTATAAAACTTAAACCCACCTGAACTTATCGGTTCAAGGAAAATATACAATAACGGTACATCGGTTTTACCTTCAATAAGAATATAATTTTTTTCTAAANATTTTNATCTAAAAAAAATANTATGCTCAAAAAGAGTTTTAAAAAAAATTTATTNTCATNTNAATAAAAAAAAATGTAAAAANAACGNAAAAAAAAGTAAAAAAACATTAAAAAGNTAAAAAAACATNAAAAAAGCATAAAAAAGCTAAAAAAANATTAAAAAAGTAAAAAAAAAGTAAAAAAAAAGTAAAAAAAAAGAAAAAANGTGTTAATAAAAAAAATTTTATGTNAATTAACNAAAAAAAAGNAAAAAAACATCAAAAAAAACTTATTTTTTTTTATTTTGTTAAT
Organism: Gammaproteobacteria bacterium; assembly: GCA_002705445.1. GTDB lineage: Bacteria > Pseudomonadota > Gammaproteobacteria > Poriferisulfidales. Next base: position 117,095 of record PAGR01000009.1, read on the forward strand.
AAAATTACAAAAAANATCAAAAAAACATCAAAAAAACATCAAAAAAACTTATTTTTTTATTTTTGTTAATAAAAAAATTAAAAAAACATGTAAATAAACAAAAAAAAACATATCAATATTTTTTTATGAAAAAAAAGATTGTATTTAACTTTAATATCATTAAACTTTTATCTGATAACAAACTTTAAGTGTTTTGGAGGATTCAAATGGCCATTAAACGTAAGAAGAAAAAAGTAGTAAGAAAAAAAGCTGCTAAAAAGAAAGTAGTACGTAAGGCAGCTAAGAAGAAAGTTACAAAACGTAAAGCAGCTAAAAAGAAAGTTGCTAAAAAGAAAGTTAAAAAGAAAGCTAAGAAAAAAGCTACTAAAAAGAAAGTGAAACGTAAAGTAGCGAAAAAGAAAGTAGTTAAAAAGAAAGCTAAGAAAAAAGCTACTAAAAAGAAAGTGAAAAAGAAAGTAGCTAAAAAGAAGGTTAATAAAAAAGCTACTAAAAAGAAAGTGAAACGTAAAGTAGCAAAGAAAAAAGCGAAACGTAAGAAGAAATAGTTAATTTCGTTAGTAAGAAATTTAAGGCCTCGTAAGAGGCCTTTTTTTTATTTAAGAAATGAGCTGTATCCTTCGTTTTGAGTTTCTTCAGTATATTTATAATCTAAATACTGTAAAAACCCTTTAAGACTATTTTCATTATCATTTCCGATATCAATACCAACTAAGACTCTTCCAAAAGCAGCACCATGATTTCTATAATGAAATAAAGTTATACTCCAATCTTTTTTCATTTTATTTAAAAAGTTTAATAAAGCTCCAGGCTTTTCCGGAAACTCAAACCTAAATAATTTCTCATTTATGATTGAGGTTGGTTTCCCTCCAACCATATATCTTAAATGAAGCTTCGCTACCTCATTTTGAGTTAAATCAATATAGCTATATTTATTATTTCTTAAATCCTCAAATATACATTTTGAATCTTCTTCGATTTCATCAGTTTTTACCCCTACAAAAACGTTTGCAGATTTTTCATTCGCGAATCTATAATTAAATTCACTAATACTTCTTTTGCCAATAATCTCGCAAAATGATCTAAAACTTCCTGGTTTCTCCGGTATTTTAACAGATAATAATATTTCCTTACCTTCACCAATTTCAGCTCTCTCGGTAACATGCCTTAACCGATCAAAATTTAAATTTGCTCCTGAATTGACAGCTATTATTTTCTTATCCTTAACGTGATTTGATAATAAGAATTTTTCCATACCAGCAACTGCCAATGCACCAGCTGGTTCAGACATAACTCTTGTGTCTTCGTAGATATCTTTGATAGCAGCACATATTTCATCAATAGAGACAAGTATTACTCCATCGACATATTTTTTGGAAATTTTGAATGTTTCTTCACCTATTCTTTTAACAGCACAACCATCAACGAATAAACCGACTTGATCTAAACTTGTAGGCTTTCCATTCTCTAAAGATTTAAAAAGCGTCGGGGCATCTTCTGATTCAACACCATAAACTTTTGAATTTGGATAATGTTTCTTTAAATACAGTGACATGCCAGATATTAAACCACCTCCACCAACTGGAATAAAAAATATATCGGGCTCATCTTTAAACTCTTCTACAATTTCTTTAGCAACTGTTCCTTGTCCAGCAATAACAAGTGGGTCGTCAAAAGGGTGTATGAAGACCATTCCTTCATTTCGTGAAACTTCCAAAGCATATTCATAAGCCTCATCAAAGGAGTCTCCAATTAATTCAACTTTCACCCCAAATTTTCGTACTGACTCAATTTTAATAGATGGTGTTGTTGTTGGCATTACAATAGTTGCTTTAATATTTAACTTACTTGCTGATAATGCAACTCCTTGGGCATGGTTCCCAGCAGAAGCCGCAATAATTCCTGAGGCTTTTTCCTCATGACTTAGACTACTAATTTTATTATAAGCACCTCTACATTTAAAAGAAAATATAGGCTGCAAATCTTCTCTCTTAAGATAAATTTTATTACTATATTGAAGAGACATTTTATTTAGTAATGAAATAGGTGTTTTTGTGGAAACATCGTAAACTCTACTTTCATTAATTTCTTTTATATAATTTATGTTCATATGTATTATTAGATTTTTGCTAATTTATTGATTGCCTTAAATTTTATTATGTATAGTATAACCATTTTAATAAAAGATTTAATAATATTATGACAGAAAAATGGGTACAAGGTGAAGTTGTTGATGTTAAGCATTGGACTGAGACTCTATACTCTGTAAAAGTGAGCGCACCAAACGTAGAATTTATTGCTGGACAATATACAAAAGTATCTTTATCTATTAATGACCAAGAAGTAGCAAGGCCCTATTCTTTCGTTAATTCACCAAATGAAGATATTTTAGAATTTTATTCTGTTTCTGTTCCTAATGGACCTTTATCTACTGCAATGCAGAAGTTAAAAGAAGGTGATAATATCAATATTGGTCCAAAAGGAAATGGTTTCTTAATTCTTAACGAAATTCCTATAACAGAAAATATATGGATGTTGGCTACAGGTACTGCTATTGGGCCATACTTATCTATTTTAAAAACAAAAGACTCGTGGACTAAGTTTAAAAAAGTTGTTCTTGTTCATGCGGTAAGATATGAAAAAGAACTTACCTATCAAGACACAATAAGAGATATTAAAGATCAGTATGGTGATAGATTTATTTACATTAGTTATGTTAGTAGAGAAGAAACAAGTACTTCTTTAAGAGGAAGAATACCAAAAGATATTGGTAATGGAGTACTCGAAAAAGAAGCCAACATACAAATGAATCCTAATAATACTCACGTAATGATATGTGGTAATCCTGCAATGTTAAAAGACACAACAGTGGAATTAAAAAAGATTGGCTTAAAAAAACATAGAAGAAGTTCCCCTGGTCATATAACAACGGAAAATTACTGGTAAAATTGTTCAACAACTTTATTAACAATTTTTCCAATATTTTCAATTTCACATTCAACAATATCACCGTGTTTTAAAAATTCAGGTGGAGTTCTTGCAAATCCAACTCCGCTTGGCGTTCCAGTTGCAATAATATCTCCTGCTGCAAGATAAGTACTTTTTGAAATTGCTTCTATTTGAGATGGTATATCAAATATTTGATACTTTGTATTTGATTCCTGCTTTATAACGTCATTTACTTTGCAAGATATTTTTAGGTCATGTGGATTATTAATTTCGTCTTTTGAAACAATACATGGTCCTATTGGACATGCTCCAGGCAAACTTTTCCCTAAAAAAAATTGCTTATGATTTCTTTGTATGTCTCTTGCGGATATATCATTCAATACCATGTAACCAAAAATATGATTGTAAGCCTCCTCCTTTTTAATATGTATACCTGGTTTACCAATAACTAAAGCAAGCTCTGATTCCCAGTCTAACTCTGAAGAAACATCTTTTCTGAGAGGAATATCTCCAAAAGGTGCATTTATACTGAAGGTAGATTTAGTAAATATTATCGGATACTTGGGTCTTTTAATATCTTTTAAAAATACCTTCTCTGATTCTTTGATATGATCCTCATAATTCAAACCCATACACATTATATTTTGCGGGGTTTTTATAATCGGAGGTAAAATCTTATTTTTTTTAATTTTTATCTCTTCTAATTTTGAGGAGTTAATAAAATCAAGTAGTTTTTCGCAATTTTTGTCACCATAATTTAAAAAATTTTCTATTGATCGAAAATATTCAGGGCAATTTTTTAAAGTGCCTGGGATGATATAGATATCTTCTTCTTTTTCTAAAGCTAATAAATCTTGATCTTTATAATTAATCATGTATAGCTTCATTTATTACTCCTTTTTCTTAATATGTTTAATATATTTGGGTTGATCAGAAAGTAATATTTCTATCTCGCAACAATTTATATCCAAATTTTCTTTACTCTCATTTAATATCAATTCTATGTCTCCTCTTTTATGAAAAGGGAGCATTAAAATATTTTTATAAGTATAAAAATCGTAACTTATATTTATTGATAGAATTTTTAGTCTTCTGGGGATAGAATTATTTTTTTTGGTAATACCTCTTAATTCAATTGAACCACTTTGCTTCCACAAAGTTTTTTCTTCTGCATCATCCATCGTTTTTTTTATATGTGCATTTTCAAAAAAAATAGAGATGTTATTTTCATCATTCTTTAAAAAAACATCAAGACCTTCAAATTGTATGATTCTAAAACTCATTAATCTTTAAAATAATTTTTAATATATGTTTCATAACTTTCATCTAAATCAATCTCAAGATCATGTCTTTTCTTTAAAGAATTATCTATCTCTCCTTTTAGCTTATTCATTATATCCGTATTAATATCTAAATCTCTAAAATATTTTTTTTGATGCTCAATATTTTTCATGCAATACTCATAAAAACTTAATTTATTTTTAGTCATGTAATCTATCACAATATTTGATGGGAGTTTTGTATTATCATTTAATTTCATTATCTGTTTTTCAATAGTTTCTTTATAGTTTTTATCGCCTGTTATTTTATCCATTAAACTTGCTAATTTTTTTAATTCCTCTAAGTTTTTTTCTAAAGACGATATAAGTAATGTATTTTTTCCATTGACTTTTATAGTACAATTTTTATCCCTGCCGTTGTGAGCTACAGTAGTCAGATTACTTTTTATTTCAAAATATTCTTTATCAGATATTTCATCATTTTTTTGAATTAAGCTATGAATTATTAAAAGCTCGATAAAATACATTTGTTCTAGATCTATACCAGTATTTGTGTATATATTATTATCAATAGATCTCAGTTCAATGTAATTAACACCTCCTTTTAATAATCCTTTTGAGGGCCTGCAAGTATAAGATGGATCAGGTTTTGGCCTAACTGAGCTGTAATATTCATTTTCTATTTGTAATATATTTTCATTAATTTGTTTATAGTATCCGTCTGAAAAAACTCCTATTTTTTTATACTCGTCGCTTGGCTCTTTTATAGCTCTTGTAAGACTTTCTGTATATTTTTCTAAAGAATTATAATCAATATGAACGCCCATATTCTCTTCTAAATTATTTTGATAACCAATGTCACCCATACGAAGAGATGTTGCATTTTTTTCATAATAAGTATGTTGATCAAATGACTCAAGCTGTGTTTTTTTACCTGATAAATAAGATTTACAAACTGCAGGTGAACAGCCAAATAAATAAGCTATCATCCAATCATTTCTTAATAGGTTTCTTGATATTATAAAGTACTGCTCAGATTTAAAATCTTTAGTGTTAAGTCTTGAATTTTTGAATTTTATATAAGAATTCCAAAATTCATCAGAAAAAGAATAATTAAAATGTATACCAGAAATTACCTGCATTACTCTTCCATACCTGTTTCCTAATCCCCGTCGATAAGTTGTTTTCATTCTAGCTGCATTAGATGTGCCATAATATGCTATGGGGATACTTTTATCACCAGCAATAATGCATGGCATACTTGCAGGCCAAAGATATTCACCATCTAGGTTTTTATATATATATCCAATGATATGTTTTATATAGTTTAATGCCTCTTGATGTGAGCTACACGGAGGTGAGACGATTTCAATTAAAGCTTCAGAATAATCTGTGGTTATATATTTATTGGTCAAAGAAGATCCAAATATTTCTGGATGCATCTTAAGAGAAATTGTTCCATTTTTATCAACTCTTAGAGATTCTTTCTCTAAACCGATTTTTGAGTCCGCCAAAAATAATGAACAAGCGTGCTGAGATAAATTCTTCAAAAACTTATCATTCATAAAAAATACCTAGCTAATGAGCAAATATAAAGCTTAATACAACTTTAAATTTTTTTAATAATTGATGTATTATTTCTCGTCATAATCTGCAAATCTTGCGGCGATTTGCATAATTACAACAGCTAAAACTACTGCCCCTATTGTGATCCAAGCCCAACCTNTCATATTCNTACTCCNTTTNATAAACNATTTATTTTATCATGGTTTTNAGTCTTTTCCAGTCAAATAATGGCCCTGGGTCNGTTTTNCGATTNGGNGCNATATCTGNNTGCGATACAATTCTCTCAGGNGTTAAACNTTNATAATTTCNNATCAAACAATTNATAACTTCTGCTAANTTAAAATACTGNNTATCTTCAAANGCTATGTCATCACAACCNTCTAANTCAATACCTATAGAATAATCATTNCAATCTGCTAAATTTTCAAATGACGATTCACCAGCATGCCATGATCTCTTATCAAAAGGAACAAACTGTACTATTTCTCCAGTTCTTTTTATATAAATATGAGAAGAAACTTTTAATTTTCTAATATTATTTAGATAATCATGCTTTGTTTTAGGTAAATTATTTGTGAAGAAATCTTCCACATAATTATTGCCAAAAACAGTAGGNGGCAAACTTATGCTATGAAGGACAATTAAAGATATATTATTTTCTGANGATCTCTCATTGTAATTTGGNGAGCTAAGAAATTTAATGTCTTCNAGCAAATGATTCTTAATTTTCATATCTGTATTATGCAAAAAAAAAGCCCTGACTTGCAGGACTTTTTTATATATTTTCTAAATAACGATATTGTGTTACATCATACCGCCCATACCGCCCATGCCGCCCATGCCGCCCATTGGGTCACCAACGCCGCCGCCATGAGAATGCCCATGCCCTTCTTCTTCATCTGCAGGCAATTCTGCTACCATTGCTTCAGTAGTAATCATCAATCCTGCCACAGATGCAGCATTTTGTAGAGCTGAACGTGTTACTTTAGTTGGATCTAAGATACCCATGGCAATCATGTCACCAAATTCGCCAGTTGCTGCATTATATCCTTCATTGCTGTTCTTACTTTCGACGACTTTAGCTAAAATAACTGAGGCTTCATCTCCAGCATTACCGACTATTTGTCTTAAAGGTTCTTCCATAGATCTTCTTAATATACTAATGCCCATATCTTGATCTGGATTATCACCAGAAAGCTCTTTTATAGCCGATATTGCTCTTATAAGTGCTGTTCCACCACCTGGAACAACTCCTTCTTCTACAGCTGCTCTGGTAGCATGTAAAGCATCCTCTACTCTAGCTTTTTTCTCCTTCATTTCCACTTCAGTAGCTGCACCAACTTTTATGACTGCAACTCCACCTGCCAATTTTGCCATTCTCTCCTGAAGTTTTTCTTTATCATAATCGGATGTTGCTTCTTCAATTTGTGCTCTAATTTGATCAACTCTTCCTTTGATTTGATCTGCGCCGCCGGCACCATCAATTATGGTTGTATTTTCTTTTGAAATATTAACTTTTTTTGCTGTGCCCAAGTCTTCCAATGTAGCTTTTTCAAGAGATAATCCAACTTCTTCAGACAACACTGTGCCTCCGGATAGTATAGCTATATCTTCAAGCATTGCTTTTCTTCTATCGCCAAATCCTGGAGCCTTTACTGCAGCAACTTTTACAATACCTCTAATAGAGTTCACAACTAAAGTTGCTAATGCTTCCCCATCAACGTCTTCAGCGATAATTAATAATGGTTTTCCAGCTTTTGCTACGGCTTCTAATATCGGTAACATTTCTCTAATATTAGATATTTTTTTATCATGTAGAAGAATAAAGGGTTCGTCTAAGTCACATGTCATACTGTCTTGATTGTTTGCAAAATATGGAGATAAATATCCTCTATCAAACTGCATTCCTTCTACAACTTCTAATTCATTTTCTAATGAATTGCCCTCTTCGACGGTAATAACTCCTTCTTTTCCAACTTTATCCATTGCGTCAGCAATTATATCTCCAACTTGTGAATCTGAGTTAGCTGATATTGATCCAACTTGTGCTATTTCTTTATTATCTGCACATGGTTTAGAAATTTCTTTCAATGCTGCAACTGATTCAATGACAGCTTTATCAATTCCTCTTTTTAAATCCATTGGATTCATCCCAGCCGCAACTGATTTCATTCCTTCTCTAACGATTGCTTGTGCGAGAACTGTTGCTGTAGTTGTTCCATCTCCAGCAACATCGGATGTTTGCGATGCAACTTCTTTAACCATTTGTGCGCCCATATTTTCGTATTTGTCTTTCAACTCTATTTCTTTAGCTACTGATACTCCGTCTTTAGTAACTGTTGGAGCCCCAAATGCCTTGTCCAGAACAACATTTCTTCCTTTTGGACCTAATGTTGCTTTAACTGCATTTGCTAACAAATTTACGCCCGCCACCATTCTTTGACGAGCTTCATCACCAAATCTAACTTCTTTTGCTGCCATATCAATTCACCTTATGTTTAAAATGTTATTTAATCGTAAAAATTATTAATCTATTACTGCCATGATGTCGTCTTCTTTCATTACGACCAATTCATCGGAATCTACTTTTACTTCAGTGCCAGAATACTTACCAAATAAAACAGTATCGCCAACCTTGACGTCCAAAGGTTGAACTTTTCCGTTATCTTGAATTTTTCCATTCCCGACTGCGATTACTTCACCTTTTATTGGTTTTTCTGTTGCACTATCAGGAATAATTATCCCGCCTGGGGAAGCTTTTTCTTCTTCCATTCTTTTTATGACTACTCTGTCATGCAAAGGTCTTATCTTCATACTAAAACTCCTGGTATTATTTAATTAATTTTTTAGCACTCTCAATAGGAGACTGCTAATTTTATTGTTTAGCGAGAAAATGTCAAGAATTAATTATCTGAATCTATATCAATATAATCCTTTTGTTTTGGATCAGTCTGACGATGCTTATTTATNTTAATGAACGCCTTTNTAACAAAGGATTTTATAATANATATTCTAATNGGAGGAAGNAATAATAAANCNCCTATNAAATCNGTGAAAAAGCCAGGCACAAGAAAAAANCNCCCAGATATAAATAAAGCTAAATTACTTAAAATTTCTATACCGGGCTGATTTGTATTCATAACAGATTGTCTAGCCTGCATGAACGAAGATATTCCTTGATATTTAATTACTGCAATACCTAAAAAAGCAGTTGCCAAGGTAAATAATATGGTTGAAAAAGCACCTATTTCTGCACCAATTTTTACAAAAAAATAAATTTCAATTGCAGGCAAAAGAACTAAGATTAGGAGAAATTTCATATTTTTCTATTATGTCGATGTTTATCAAATAATTTTTTAGTGGCCATAAGATTTTCTTCTAAATTTAAATGAACATTATCCCAGCTTGAAATCTCATCTAGAATTATTTTTTCCATAGCTTTTATATTTTTCTCGTCGTCATTTAACGCAGGAATGTAGTTAAAGGATTTTCCTCCACATGCAATAAAATTGTCTCTACTTTGCATATTAATTTCTTCCAATGTTTCTAAACAGTCACATAAAAATCCTGGACAAAAAACGTCTACACTACTTATCTTGCTTTTAGCTAAATTTTCTAAAACTTCATCAGTATAAGGTTGCAACCAAACTTGATTACCAAATCTTGATTGGAATGTGACAATATAATCCTCCTCTTTCAAGCCCAATTCACTAGCAATCATTCTTGCAGTCTTGTGACAGTAACAATGATATGGGTCACCTTTGTGTAAATTAACTTGTGGCAAACCATGAAATGAGAATACTAGTTTTTCAGATTTTTCTTCTTTTTCCCAAAAACTTTTTATCTTGTTTGAACACGCTGATATGTAAGCTGGATTATCGTGATATGTTGATAAAAATCTTATATCAGGAATATTTCTCCATTTTTGAATCTCAAATGTAACTTTATCAAAAATTGAAGCAGTGGTAGCCGCAGAATACTGAGGAAACATTGGTATTATCGCAAGTCTATTTATATTTTGATCTTTAAAATTTTCTAATGCTGATTTTATTGATGGATTACCATATCTCATTGCTAAGTTAACAATTACATGCTTTTTATCAGAAATACTTTTGGAACCTCTTATTTTTTGAACAATTTTTTTGGAAATTACTAACAGGGGAGATCCATTTTCTAACCATATTTTTTTATATAAATCTCTGCTTTTTCTTGGTCTTATATTTAAAATTATCAAATTTAAAATAATCCACCAAACAAACTTAGGTATCTCAACTATTCTAGGATCAGATAGAAATTCTCCTAAATATCTTCTTACTGCTAAAGTAGTAGGTTCATCAGGAGTGCCCAAATTTACTAGTAAGACTCCAATTTTTCTCTCATCTCCATGTGAGAAATTATCATTCGATTTATATTTCATATGCTTAATATACTACAAACTGGATTAACATTTTTGGTAATAATATCTTTATTATAGCCTATGTCTAAGTGGACTAGATCTAGGAAAATGTTGTTTTAAAAATTCCATTTGATCAAAAAGAATAACTTTACCCTGTAGAAATATATATTCAGCATGAGTTGGAATAAAAGGAATCGCTAATAATTGCATGTTTGCCTGTTCTGGAGTTCTCCCTGCTTTCGCGTTATTGCATCTTTTACATGCAGTTACAACATTTACCCAAATATCTTTTCCTCCTTGAAATAAAGGTGTCACGTGATCTCTTGATAAAGTTTCTGATCCAAATTTATTACCACAATATAAACATAGATGGTTGTCTCTTTTAAATAGAGTTGAATTATTTAATGGCGGAGCATATTGGTCTGTAAGAATCTTATTATTTCCATATGTTGCTATTATCGAGTTAACTTCTACCTTGCTCCTTAAATTTGTAATGGAATTTATACCGCCACGAACAGTCATTATATTGCTCCCACATGTATAAGCAATTTGATTATTAAAGTATAGTCTGACAGCATCCCGATATGTAACCCACTCCAAAGGCATNCCAGANACATCTGTTCTTAAGATTTGTTGATTTAAATTATTCAACTTAACTATGGCTCCTTAAATTTTAAAGTGTAAAATAAAATTATATATCAATGATAATATATATATTACAAAACTTACATTACAAAAAAATTAAAGAAAGATAAATGCCTTTTATCAAAAAATGAATAAAAATATAGCCCAAATAGNCATTATAAAACCATTACATAATCTATTTGATTACGAAATCCCTAAAAATAAAGGTCGACTCNAGCCTGGCTCTAGAGTTCGTATTGAATTTGGCAAAAAACTACTTATTGGCTTTGTGGTTAAAATCAAAGAGCAAAATAGTTGTTCGAATTATAAATTAAAGAAAATTCTCGAAGTGATTGATGAAGCTCCATTAATTGATAAAGAGACTTTAGATTTGTTCATATGGGTATCAAAATACTATCATGCTCCACTTGGACAAATTATTGGTATTGGAACTCCGTTGTTATTTAGACAAGGAAAAAATCTGAAAGACAACAAAATCGACAAGTCTGAAATAAAAACTGATAATCTATTAAAAGAATTCACGCTTTCTGAAGAGCAAAATAATGCTATCGAAGTCATAAAAAAATCTCTAAATGCTTATAAATGTTTCCTTCTAGATGGAGTTACAGGAAGCGGAAAAACAGAGGTATATAGAAATATACAANACTTTATTTATAAAATGGGATTGCAAACATTAATAATCGTTCCAGAGAAAAATCTTATACCAGAGATTCTAGACTACTTTAACTCTAAAAATTTAAGAGTTTTAGAATACCATTCCTCGTTAACTCNAAAAAAGAAGTTTATTAATTGGAACTTAATACAAAATTGTGAAGCGGATATTATAATTGGCACAAGATCTTCTGTATTTTTGAAAATACCTAAACTTGGTTTAATAATTGCTGATGAGGAACATGATCAATCATATAAAAATAACTCGGAAGCAAAATATAATGCACGAGATATAGCTATATATAGAGCTAAAAATAAAAATATACCAATAATATTAGGAAGTGCAACTCCATCTTCCGAATCAGTTTTAAATATATCTAAAAAAAAATATATTCATATAAAAATGCAAAACAGAATAAATAATAGACCTCTACCTGATTTAAAAGTAGTCAATATGTCAAATAAAAAAAATACTATTTTGTCAGAAGAAGTAATTTCTTCTATAAATAAGAGAATTATAAATAAAGAGCAAACACTAATATATCTCAATAGAAGAGGGTATTCTCCTGTAATTACGTGCAATGATTGTTCATGGNTTCCAAAATGCGAGGAGTGTAATTTAAATATGACATTTCATAAAAATAAAAAAATATTAATTTGTCATCATTGCGGAAGGATGAAAAAATTTTATGATAAGTGTTTTGCTTGTAACTCTTCAGATATTTCATACATAGGCGAAGGTACAGAAAAAATTGAAGAAGTTATTAAAAAAGAATTTTCTAAATCTAATATCATTAGGATAGATTCAGATAGTACTAGAAAAAAAGGCCAAACAGAAAAAATTTTTGATGATATAAAAGATAATAAATATGATATTTTAATTGGTACTCAAATGTTATCAAAAGGCCACAATTTTCCAAATATAACACTTGTTGTCGTTATGAATATTGATCAAAGCTTATTTAGTCCAAGATTAAAAGCAATTGANCANCTTGCNCAACAACTTGTTCAAGTATCTGGAAGGTCNGGNAGAGGNTTAAAAAAAGGAGAAGTAATTCTTCAAACATCATTTCCTGAAAATGAGGATTTAAAATGTTTAATCGAACAAGGTTATGAAAAATGGGTGAAAAATCTCTTATCAATAAGAAGTAATCTAGGTCTTCCTCCTCATCGTAATTGGGGAGTTATTCAAGCAAAAGCAAGAAAGTATTTAGATGCAGAAAATTTTTTAGACAATATTAAAAAAATTATTCAAAAAAACAACGAAATAGAAATATTTGGACCAATGCCATCTTACATGCAAAAAAAAGCAAAATTATTTAATCTTAATCTTATTATTCAAGCAAAAAGTAAAGCCAAACTAAATTACGCCATCAAGGATTGTATTCCATCTATAAAGGATATACCCTATTCAAATAAAATTAAATGGACTATAGATATAGATCCTATTGACTATGATTGAGTTAATTTGTGAAAAACATCATTAAAGATCTAATTATAAAATCCTTATCCAAAATTGATAAGAGCTCAAATATTTCGATTGAAAGTATTGAAGTAAGTATATGTAAAGATAAAAAATTTGGAGATTTTTCCTCAAATGTCTCTATGAAATTTGCACATTTATACGATTTAAAGCCAAGAGATCTAGCGAGAAAAATAATACATGAAATAGAAGAAAATGATAATATTTTAAAAATTGAAGTTGCTGGTCCAGGATTTATAAATTTTTTTGTCTCAAAAAATACACAATTTGAAATAATAGAAAAAATATTAGAGGATAAAACAAGTTTTGGAAAGAACAAAGAAGGCAATAATAAAAAAATTTTAATAGAATTTGTATCAGCAAATCCAACAGGGCCGCTTCACGTTGGCCATGGAAGAGGTGCTGCTTTTGGAGATTGTCTTTCAAACATTTTAAAAGAAAACGGATACGAAATATCAAAAGAATATTATGTAAATGATGCTGGAAAACAAATTGATATTCTTACGTTATCTGTTTTGCAAAGATACCATGAATTAATTGATAATAATTATGATTTTAATTATGAGGATCTATATAAAGGAGAATATGTCTGGGACATAGCAGCTGAAATTCATAGAAAACATGAAAAAAATTTCTTTATAGAAAATTTAAATTCGATGAAAATTAATAATATTGATGACTATATATCGAGCGTAAAGAATATTTTATCAGAGAAAAAATTTAATGAAGTAAAAAATTTAGCCGTCAATTTTATTCAAGTTAATATTAAAAAAACACTAATTTTATCTGGGATAAATTTTGATTCTTGGTTTTTCGAATCTTCTCTTTTAAGAGACAACAACCTTAAAAAGGTTATAAGTTTCTTAAGTAATAATAATCATACTTACGAAAAAGATAATGCCCTGTGGTTTAAATCTCAGCAAATTGGTGATGAAAAAGATCGCGTCTTAATTAAAGAAAATAAAGATCATACATATCTATCAACTGATATTGCATATCATAAAAATAAAGTCGAGAGAAAATTCAATAAAGTTATTAATATATGGGGCGCAGATCACCATGGTTATGTTCCACGCATTAAAGGAGCATTTAATATTTTCTCAAAAGGAGAATCAGACTTGATCATTTTATTAGTACAATTCGCAAATCTATTTAGAGGGAAAGATAAGATATCAATGTCAACTAGATCTGGAAATTTTATTACTCTTGAGCAGCTTCTCAAAGAAGTTGGAAAAGATGCTACAAGATTCTTTTATATAGCAAGAAAATCTGATCAGCATATGGATTTTGATATAGAATTAGCGAAATCAAATAATAGTAATAACCCTGTATATTATATTCAGTACGCTCATGCGAGAATATGCAGTATTTTTAAACAATCTATAGAAAATGGTATGCAATTTAGCTTCAATAAAGATTATCTTGAGCTATTATCAAAAGAAGAAGAAATGAAAATTATAAAAAAACTTTCCTCTTATCCAGATATTATAAAAAAGTCAGCTGAAAAATATGAGCCGCATTTGTTGACAAACTATATGAGAGAATTAGCACAAGAAATTCACTCTTATTATAATAAATTTCAAATATTAGTAGATGATAGCAAACTCAGAAACGCGAGGCTTGCATTAATAGAAGCCAGTAGATATGTTTTAAAAAACAGCGGAAGAATTATTGGAATTAATATGCCTGACAAAATGTAATTAAAATGAACCTTAAATCTAAATGGAATTTTTTGCTTCGGTTAACTATTTTAATACTGTTCATTATGATTATTTTTGATATTTTTTTTCATAATTCAAAATATATAAAATTATTGAATGCTAAAAATTTAAAAAACATTGGTAATATTTCTCCTAATAATTTTCTTTTTGATAAAAATCTTAATAAAGAAAAAAAACATTTTGTTCAACTAGGAATATTTGCAAAACCCCATGAAGTAGATAAAATTAAAGCTGAGGTAAATCTCTTAGGACTAAATCCTAATATAGAAAATTATTTGCTTAATAGAAAATTAACAAAAAGGATTACGCTTGGACCTTATCTAAACTATGAAATTTTTGAAAGTATTTTAAGAAAGCTTGAAGATAATAAAATTAAATATATTATATTAAATGAGTAAATTAAATAATTTAAAGTATCAAAATGAATCTTTTCCAAGAACTATTGACATACTTAATAGCTCGCCAACATATAATGCTCAAAAAAAAGTTGATAAAATTAACTTAATTAAAAAATTACTAAAAGAAAAAGATGCAAAAATTGTTGCGCATTACTATACACATGAAGATATTCAAGAAATTGCTGAATTAACAGGTGGTAATGTATCAGATTCACTTGAAATGGCAAAATTTGGCTCAAATCAGAGCTCAAAGATGCTTATTGTAGCTGGTGTGAGGTTTATGGGCGAAACAGCAAAAATCTTAAATCCTGAGAAAAAGATATTGATGCCCACACTTGAAGCAGAATGTTCACTAGATCTTAATTGTCCTGCATCGGAACTTCTAGAATTTCGTGAAAAATATCCAGATAGGCAAATAGTAGTTTATGCAAATACAAGTGCAGAAGTAAAAGCTATGGCNGATTGGGTGGTNACTTCTAGTATAGCTGTNAAATTAATTGAATATTTGAACAGAAAAAAAATAAAAATTATATGGGCNCCCGACAANCATCTTGGAAATTATTTAAATGATAAAACAGGTGCAGATATGAAATTATGGAACGCTAGTTGTATAGTGCATGAAGAATTTAAAGCAACGGCTCTTAAAAATTTAATGAAAAAGAATAAAGATGCTGCTGTCTTAGTCCATCCAGAATCACCACGAGAAGTAATTAAATTAGCTGATGTTGTTGGATCGACTTCACAGTTAATTTCTGCATGTAAAAGCTTACCTAATAAAAAAATGATAGTTGCGACTGATAATAGAATTTTTTATAAAATGAAAAAAGCAGCACCTAATAAAGTTTTAATTGAAGCCCCAACAGGTGGAAGTGGAGCAACATGTATTAGTTGTGCGCATTGCCCATGGATGGCAATGAATAATTTAGATAATTTAATAGAAACCTTAATAAGTGAAAAAAACGAAATTATTATCAATGAAGATATAAGAAAAAGAGCTTACATTTCTACAAATAAAATGATTGAATTTGCAAAAACCTTATAAAAAAAAACGCACACAATAATTTGTGTGCGTTTAATTTTGAAGTAAATTTAGTACTTACTTTTTGAACTCAGGGTATGCTTCCATTCCACATTCAGAAACATCTACACCCATTTCTTCAGCTTCACTAGTAATTCTAATACCCATCACAGCTTTCAATATTCCCCAGAATATTCCAGATACAATGAAAGTCCATGCAAAGATAATTATCGCACCATATAATTGGCCGCCAAGTGTAGCATCACCATTTGATAAACATACGGCTATTAAGCCCCAAACACCACATGTTCCGTGAGCTGAGATCGCGCCAACTGGATCATCAATTTTAGATTTATCAAGCATAATTACTGAAAGAACAACTATTATACCACCAATAGCTCCAATGATAGCTGCGAGCTCAGGTGTTGGTGCTAGAGGTTCAGCAGTAATAGAGACTAATCCTCCTATGGCACCGTTCAGTGACATAGATAAGTCAAACTTACCAAACAAAATCTTACCTAAAATAAGTGCTCCAAGAACACCACCTGCCGCCGAAGCATTTGTATTTACAAATACCATTGATACAGCATTTGCTTCACCAACATTTGAAACCATCAATTCAGATCCACCGTTGAATCCAAACCAACCTAGCCACAAAATAAATGTTCCTAAAGTAGCTAATGGCATATTTGATCCAGGGATTGCATTTATTTTACCATCTTCATATTTACCTTTTCTAGCGCCAAGAAGAATAACCCCTGCTAATGCAGCTGCTGCACCACATAAATGCACAACGCCTGAACCAGCGAAATCTTGGAAACCAGCAGCGTCTAAGAATCCACCACCCCATTTCCAGTAACCTTGCACAGGATAAATTAAACCTGTCATAACGATAGCAAATAATAAGAAAGATGATAGTTTCATTCTTTCAGCAACTGCTCCAGAAACAATAGACATTGCTGTTGCAACAAATACAACCTGGAAAAAGAAATCTGATAATGCTGAATAATATACATCTCCGCCACTGGCAATTACGTCAGCAGCCTCGTTATCACCACCTAAGAAAAAACTCACAGCAGGCATAACACCATTTCCATCTGCAGGATACATTAAGTTATAACCTACAATCATATACATGATTGATGCTATGGAATATAGAGCTATATTTTTTGTTAAAATTTCAACTACACTTTTCGAGCTTACCATACCGGCTTCTANCATCGAAAATCCAGCTGCCATCCACATAACAAATGCACCCATTACTAAGAAGTAAAAGGTATCAAGTGCGTATGCTAATTCAATTACTTGTCCTTCCATAATTTAAACCCTCATAATTAATTTTATAAAGCTTCTGAACCCGTTTCACCAGTACGAATACGTACCGCTGAATCAAGATTCATGATAAATATCTTACCGTCCCCAATCTTTCCGGTGTTAGCTGAAGCAGTAATAGCTTCAAGAGCTTGATCAGCCATTTCATCTGATACTGCAACTTCAACTTTGACTTTAGGTAAGAAATCAACTACATACTCAGCTCCTCTATAAAGCTCTGTATGCCCCTTTTGTCTTCCAAAACCTTTTACTTCGGTTACAGTTATACCTTGTACACCAATATCTGATAAAGCGTTCCTAACATCATCAAGTTTAAAAGGTTTTACGATTGCTATAATTAGTTTCATTTTTTAATGTACTCCAAAAAAATTTACCTTAAGCATATATTTATATGCATTAACTGTGCCAAAACTTGGCCAACATAAGTCATTATTTTAAACCAGTGATTATCCTTATCTTGTGAAAAAACAAGTCCAGTTTTTTAAGGTGTTTAAATTATATGCACATTTTTAGTGCATTCTTAAATAGTATACAGTTTGTAAAAAAAAAGGGAAGGTTTTCAACCTTCCCTAATAATGAAAAGCTCTTTTAGGCTTCTCGAGGAGTCTTAAGTTAAGGAGTCTTAAGAATGTAAACCTCTAAATATTTATATTTTATTTTTTACTACCAAATTAAAATCCAGTGCTTATTGCCATTACGAATCTAGAAAAGTCACCGTCTTCTTNTGCATCAGATCCACTTGCTAATTCTTTTTCAGAAAGTACAAATGCACCACTTAAGTCGAAATCTCCGACAGTTCTAGAGTAACCAATTTCAATGTATTCAGCGTCAGTTTCACCTGTATCATCTTCACTGACTCCCCAATCACCATAGGTGAAATATGCACCCATGTATTCAATAGTGGTTGTAAGAATGTCATAATCAGTTTCTGATTGATCAACTCCTGTGTTTTCACCGTTTGAATAATCTAATGAAAGTGACATATCATCAGTTAAAGCAAAGCTCACACCAACGTTGACTTCATCATAATCATCGTCGAATCCATAACCGCCTTCTGTACCTTTATCTGTGTAACGATAAATTGTGTAACCAACATAGCCAGATACAGAATCTGTTAGGTCGAATCCAAACCCGGCATAAACATCATACTCAAAACCTCGGTGAGATCCATCGCCCCAGCCACCTTCTTGTAAATCAGCAAACCATGTGCCTAAGTAAAAGCTACCATATTCAATATCAAATCCACCCATCGCCGAACTACTTGATTGATGAACACCTCTGTAAATATAGTCAGACATAAAACCTAAATTTGCGCTATATGAGATTTCAGAATGACCATCTGCGCTCGCAAACGATGACATTGCTAAAAGCGCAATTCCAGCGGTTGCTTTTTTTAAATAATTTTTAACCATTTTATACTCCTTTCAAATTTATTTTGTAACATTTAATATATGCAATCTTCGTGCCAGAACATGTGATAACTCCCAATAAATAAGTGATTCTTAATGTATTAAAAGAAACTGTAAATAGCTTGTTCTATAAGAAAACATACGATTTTTTGCTTAAACTACATATATATTATAATATTTGTTTATTATAATTTACAAGTATAGTAATATTTAATTTTGAATTTATAGGTAAAATATAGATACAATATAATACCAAAAAAAATTTTAATGAGTTAATATTGCTCTTAATTCAATCAGAACAAAAAAATATGTTTAAAATTGATCCAAAAAATATCGATGACCTTGCAAATAAAATTAAAGGAGTTTTGCCTGAATCTCTAAAAAGCTCAAAAGAGGAGATGCAAAAAACCTTAAAGTCAGGTGCAGAAGGTGTATTTCAAAAGCTTGATCTTGTTTCCAGAGAAGAATACGACATTCAAGTTAGCCTTTTACAAAAGTGTCAAAAAAAGATCGATGAACTTGAAGCAAAAATTTCAGAGTTAGAAGAGAATAAAACCAACTAAGTTTATTTTATATTTTGGCGAAATAAATCTGAAATTCTTGTTTTAACAGGTTCCATCATAACGCCAGATTCAAATTTCTCTATTTCTTTCTTCATTTGAGCTTTGTTGCTCGCATCAGAAACCTGAATTAAACCTGCCATAGCCATCATCGCGTGTGGAGTGCATTTGTATAAATAAATTCCATTCGTATCAAATTGAACAGTTGTTGATGGTTTATATTCAGTATCAAATGGAATACTATCATTAGGAGAAGCTACAGTAACAGCATTATGACCAGCATCTGTCATCTCAAATGTAATACTGTCACATGTGTTAATTTTAATAAACGCGGGCTCAAAAACCATTGGACCCTGGCTCCCCTCATTTAGCATTTTAACTACATGAGTTGTATTATTTGAATTTGAATCACAACGTAGCTCTCTTACAGAGCTAACGGATGACACCTCTAAATTTTCAGCGAAATCGGTTGAACCAGAATAATTTAACTTTCCAACAGGCTCAATTCTGCTAACAACATTATTGTTGGTGAATTCATCATTAGCTCTTTTATCTGGAACAATGATTTGAGCAATAAAAAAAATAACAAAAAAGGTAATTGAAAGTACTCCCATTACACCTAAAAAAACAGTCATAAATTGTTTATCGTTCATAAAATATTTTTCCTTTTTTTAAACTATAGTTATATTTGTTTGAGAGCGCCCAATAGGAATTGAACCTATACATTCAGCTCCGGAGGCTGACGCTCTATCCATTTAAGCTATGGGCGCATTATTCGTATTTTGCCCTATTTTCACGCTCTATACCTATAATATATTCAGATATTTCTATCATTCTTTCGTAGGTTTTTGCCATACTACCAGAAATTTTATATTTATTATTTATAATAATTGCTGGCACACTACCTATTTTATAGGTTTCTAACATATAATTTGCCTCTTGAACTTTTTTTGAAACCTCATCAGATAACAAAATTTCTCTAGCCTTTTCAACATCAATATTTTGACTGTCAAAAAAGTTCATTATTGTTTCTATTGAGTTAAATTTTCTTTGTTGTTCATGAAAAGCATAAAAAAAGTTTTGATGGAGCTCTGAGTAATTATCAAATTTTTTAAAAGTATAAAAAACTCTTGCGTGAAGTAACCAAGGCTTATTAAATACAACGGGCATATTAACGAATTCAATATCGTTTTCATTTTTTAACTCCCATTTAGATAAATATTCATCAAAGATATAACAGTGTGGGCATCCATACCAAAATGCCTCGACTACTTGTATTTTGTCATTTTGTTTTTGCACATAAGAACTTGGATCGTCAAGTATTAATTGAAAATCAACACCTTCTATAAATTCTTCATTTGCAAAAAGTAATGAAGAGAAAAGAAGATAAAAGAGTAAGATTTTTTTTAACATAATGCGATGATGAAATTTAATACAGGCCTTGGAGATATTCTGATAATGCTTTCATTTCTGAATTTGATAACCTAAAAGAGATACTACTCATCATAGAATAATTTTTACCCATGGAATTTCTATCATCATAGCCTTCTTTGTAATTTTTTAATCTGTTTAAAGTATAGATTGCATGCTGACCTGAGATTTTAGGATAACCTGTTCTATCAATACCTAACCCTTTGGGTCCATGACAAGAAATACAAGCTGGGACTGCTCTATCTTCTATACCACCACGATAAATTTTTTGTCCGAGTTTAACCACACTATCGTCGGCTGTTAAAACACCTTTTTTGGCTTTTACGTTGTTATAGTAACTTGCCAAATCATAAATATCTTCGTCTGTTAAGCCCATAGCTTGCGAACTCATTAAAGCATTATTTCTCACACCGTCTCTAAATGCATNAAGNTGCTCGACTAGNTACTTTTTACTTTGTTGGGATAAATTTGGCCACTCGGGATTATTACTATTTTCAATCCCATGACATGCTGTACATACCATTGCTTTTTTCTCACCAGATTTTATTGCAGCCTCATCAGCNCCNACAAAATTTGGAAAAAATAAAAACATNATGCAAGCAAATATTGCTGCGCTAATAGGTTTATTGTACATCGATTCTCCTTAATTTATTTCATATTTCCGTTTATAACATTGTATACTATTTTAGAAAAAACCAATATACATAATGGGAGAAAAATGCCCTTAATCATTAAAAAATCAGATTTTGTTAAAAGCGCAACTAATCCATCTCATTTTCCAGATGATATTTATTCAGAATTCTGTTTTGCAGGTAAATCTAATGCTGGGAAATCAAGTATGCTAAACAAAATCTGTAATAGAAAAAAATTAGCGATCACTAGTAAAACACCTGGGAGAACACAACTCATTAATTTTTTTATAATCAATAATAGTATGAGTTTCGTGGATATACCTGGGTATGGCTTTGCTAACGCTCCAAAAAATATTAAGTTGTCTTGGGAAAAGATGATAATAAATTACTTAGAAAATAGAAAAAATATTTCAGCTATGTTTATCGCTGTAGACATTCGTAGAGGTATTGAAAAATTAGACAAAACAATGATTACTTTATGCCAAAATTATAATATTAAAACAAATATAATAATAACAAAATCAGATAAAGTAAGTAAAAGTGANAGATCAATAATGAAACAAAAAGTTAAAAAAGAGCTACAAGAATTTAACAATGTAGCTAATATTGAAACTTTTTCATCTAAAAATGGCGATGGGGTGAGTGAGGTACTAGAGATTATTGGAGGTTTAAAAAATTAGGGTTAATGGGCATTACCCCAATTATCTTCGATGCCAAAATTCACTTCTAAAGGTAAATCCAATGTTATACAGTTTTGCATAAGATTTACAATANCCTCAATTTCAGAATCAATATCNTTCTCTGAAATTTCAAAAACTAATTCATCATGAACCTGCATTATCATTTTTGTCTTTGATTTTTTTTCTGCCAACCATTTATCTATTTCTATCATCGCTATTTTTATGATATCGGCTGCAGTNCCTTGAACTGGAGCGTTAATNGCAGTTCTTTCAGCATAACTTCTTCTNTGGGCTTGTTTAGAATTAATTTCAGGCAAATATAATTTTCTGCCTAAAAGTGTTTCAACATAACCATGTTGTTTTGCAAAAGTCTTTTTTTCTAACATATAAGATTTAATTTTTGGATATCTATTAAAGTAGATATCCATATANTCTTTTGCTTCAGGGATTGAAATTCCCAATTGTTTTGACAAGCCAAAAGACGACATTCCGTAAATTAAACCAAAATTTATAGCCTTTGCTGATCTTCTATCCTCAGACGAAACTTTGTTAACATCAACACCAAAAATTTCAGATGCNGTAAACGAATGTATATCAATTTTATTCTTAAATGCCTTTAATAGATTTTTATCACCCGATAAATGNGCCATTATTCTTAGCTCTATCTGAGAGTAATCTGCCGCAAAAATTTTTTTNCCTTTGTCNGCAATGAATGCATTTCTAATTTTCTTACCTTGAGCACTTTTTATTGGAATATTTTGAAGGTTCGGCTCCGTTGATGATAACCTGCCTGTAGAAGTAATTGCCTGCTGATAAGATGTATGAACNCTTCCTGTNATCTTAGAAATTTGTANTGGTAGCTTATCCGTATATCCAGTTTTGAGTTTATTTAATGATCTNTAATCTAAAATTAATCTTGGCAAATCATAGCTTTCAGANAGATACTGCAAGGTATCTTCGTCAGTAGACGGCTTCCCTGTNGGGGTTTTTTTTGATATTGGAATTTTTAAATCTTCATACAATATTTCTTGTAGTTGTTTTGGAGAATTTAAATTAAACTCTTTCTCTGTAATTTTAAAACATTTTTTTTCAATTNTTTTTAGTTCTNAATCAAGTTCTTTACTTAATTTATTAAGCGTTTTTGATTCGACTAGGACACCATTCCTTTCTATATTTGATAGTATTGGCACCAAAGGCATCTCTATATTTTTATAAACTTTTATAATATTTTCATCTTTAGAGACTTTTNCCCATAAATAATTATATAGTTCATAACTTACTAAGACATCTTCACATGAGTATTCAGCAGCAGTTTCGATATCTACTTTTGAAAATGGAATTTGTTTTGCACCTTTTCCAGCAATATCCTCATAATGAATTGTTTTATGTGACAAATATTTTTCTGCAGCATTATCTAGCCCATGCCTTATAGCAGTTGAATCATAAACATATGATAGCAGCATTGAATCATGCTCAATACCATTTAAAATGATATCGTAATTTCTTAATACGTTCCTATCATATTTAAGATTATGACCAACTTTTTTTATTTTATGTGTTTCCAGAATTGGTTTTAAGTTTTCTAACACAAATTTTTTAGGTAATTGCTTATACTTTGACTGATCCTCATGTANTAACGGAATATAATAGGCTTTTTTTGAATCACACGCTANAGATATTCCTACTATTTGAGCCTCTATGTAGTCTAGACTGGTTGTCTCAAGATCAAAAGATANGAATTTCTTTTTTTCTATTTCTTTTATAATTTTTAAAAATAATTTCTTATCTGAAACTATATTATAGTTTATTTGTACTGTATTTTTTTTATTATTTTTTTCTCTATTTTCATTGCCATCATTATCATTTATTTCATTTTTTAATAAGGAATTTAATTCTAGGCTTTTATAGATTTTAATTAAACTCTCTTTTTTTGATTCTTGTTTTTTTAAATCATTTAGAGATAAAGAAATTTCAACATCTTGCCTAATAGTTGCAAGAGTTTTAGATAATTGCAATTTATCTGGGTTAAGCTTAATTGCTTCCCCAACTTTACCAGGGATCAAATCTTTTTGTTTTATAATTTTCTCTGTATTTCCATATTGATTTATTAATTTTGAAGCAGTTTTTCCTCCAACACCAGGCACACCTGGGATGTTATCCGACTTGTCTCCAACAAGTGCTAAATAATCTATAATATTTTCTGGTACAACGCCAAATTTTTTCTTCACTCCTTTTATATCCATAATTTCTAAAGTAATTGGATTAATAATCGTCACTTTATCGTTTACAAGTTGGGCAAAGTCCTTATCACCCGAAAAGATCTTAACTTCTGGAATGGTTTTGAACTTATTTGACAATGTCCCGATAACATCATCAGCTTCTACATCATTTATTATGATCGGTGGGTAACCCATATAATCCAATATTTCGTAAAGTTTGGGAATCTGTTCTATGAGTTCAGGGGGCATTGCAGACCTATTAGCTTTGTATTCACTATATATTTTATGTCTAAAGTTTTTTCCTTTTGCATCAAAGACTAAACCTATATGTTTAGGATTAAAATCCTCTATAATTTTATTTAATGCCTTCAGAAACCCATGAATGGCTCCTGTATTTTCGCCTTTTGAATTTTTTAAAGGAGGCAAAGCATGATATGCCCTATATAAGTAGGCTGTTCCATCTATTAACACTAAATAATCAGCTTTTTGTTTTCCATTCATGCGTTCATTATTCTATAATCATTTGAAAAATATTATAAGAATCCTATGTCTGTTTATACACGACTTACAAAAGAAGAACTAGAACAATTACTATCTCAATATGATATAGGTAATCTTGTCAATATTGAGGGTATAAACGAAGGTATTACAAATTCGAATTTCTATTTAACTACTACAAAAAGTAAATTTATATTGACGATTTTTGAAGAACCAAATTTAAATTTAGAATATGCAATAGATTTAATGGATATGCTTTCAGTCAACCAAATTAGTTGTCCTATACCCATAAAAACAAGAAAAGGACTAACAATAATAAATGTCAAGAATAAACCAGCATCAATATTTAGTCTGTTACCCGGGAAAACTATTTCGAGTAATATTCCAACAATTAATATGTGTAAAGAAATTGGAAATACAATAGGAAGAATTCATGTAAATTCTAAAAAATTTCACAAATATGATCTTGGTTTAAGAAGCAGTACTTGGTTTGAAAAAACTTCTAAAAAATTGCGCGATGTTTTAGATGATGAAGATATAAATTTAATTAATAAAGAAATTGAAAATCAAATATATTGCACAAACACAAAGCTTCCAAGCGGAGTTATTCATTCAGATTTATTTAGAGATAACGCTATGTTTCATAATAACAAATTAAGTGGAGTGATAGATTTTTACTATGCATGTAATGGGTATTACCTTTATGATTTAGCAATTATNGTAAATGATTGGTGCTTAACCAAAGATTTAGGGATTGATTNTGAACGNCAGANTGCTCTTATGCTAGCTTATAATNATGTAAGAAAAATAGAAGACCTTGAAAAAGATATGTGGCCAAATGTTTTAAGACATGCTGCTTTAAGATTTTGGTTATCAAGATTGCATGACAAGTTTTTTCCTACCGATGGGGAAATTACCCATCAACTTGATCCAAATGAATTTAAACAAATTCTTATCAATAGAATTGAAACTCCCTATATCTTAAAAATATAGTTTTTATGAAAAAAATATCACATATAATCGACCTTTTTAATGAAAAAATTGGAATACTCACTTCATATCTTGCAATACCTTTAATTTTAATTACGTTCTTCGTAGCTTTTATGAGATATGCTCTCGATTTTGGGAGTATTGCAATTCAAGAAATAACTATTTATTTACATGCCTTAATATTTACAGTAGGAGCATCATATACATTAAAAAATAATATGCACGTCCGCATAGATATTTTCTATAATAAATTTTCTGATAACTTAAAAAAAAATATAAACTTATTTGGNACTATATTTTTCTTNCTNCCTTCATGTATATTAATTTTTATCACAAGTTTTAATTATGTAATTTCTTCTATTATNCTTCTAGAATCCTCAAAGGAAGCTGGTGGTTTACCAATATTATATATNTTAAAATCCTACATATTGTTAATGGTGNTTACATTATTTTTACAAGCTATATCTGAGATTATAAAAAATTNNAGAAAGGAGTTATAGAAATGCTTGCAATTTTATTATTTGTAATGGTAATTCTTGTCTTAATGCTTGGATANCCCGTAGCTTTCACTNTNTCTGGAGTATCTATTTTATTTGCTTTAATTTGCAGTCTTACNAATAATTTTGATTTATCAATCTTATATGCTTTACCAAGTAGAATATTTGGAATTATTACAAATGAAACTTTAGTGGCAATTCCAATGTTCATATTCATGGGCATAATGTTGGAGAAGTCAAAAATTGCCGAGAAGCTTTTAGATTCTATGGCTGCTTTATTTAAAAATATAAAAGGTGGTTTAGGAATTTCTGTAATAATTGTTGGGGCATTATTGGCCGCTAGTACCGGAATAGTAGGAGCNACCGTTGTAACTATGGGACTCCTTTCATTNCCAATTATGATGAAGCAAAAGTACNACACAAAAATTGCAACTGGGACTATTCTAGCCTCTGGTACCCTGGGCCAGATAATTCCCCCATCAATTATATTAATCTTATTGGGTGATGTGATTTCATCNTCATATCAAGAAGCCCAAAATATGCTTGGCATATTTTCACAGGAAAGCGTTTCTGTTGGTGATTTATTCGCTGGGGCAATATTTCCTGGGCTTATTTTGGTGAGCTTTTATATAATTTACATATTATATATTGCAAATTTCAAACCTGATTTAATTCCAGAGAAAAAATTTGAAAAAAAGTTTAGCTTAAAAGAAATTATTCTCTCACTTTATTCGCCCCTATTCTTAATATTAATTGTCCTAGGCTCAATAATTTTAGGAGTTGCTACTCCAACAGAAGCTTCATCATTTGGAGCCATAGGATCTGCATTGCTGGCATTAATAAATAAGAATTTTAATAAAGGAATATTAAAAGAAGTTCTAATAAAAACCTCAAAAATAACTAGCATGATATTTATATTATTAATTGGCGCAACAATATTTTCTTTAGTATTTAGAGGATTAGAAGGAGATATTTTTATCAATCATGCGTTATCAAGTCTTCCAGGCGATGTTTATGTAAAACTGGCAATTGTTATGCTTGCAATATTTATATTAGGTTTNATATTGGATTTTATAGAAATTACATATGTTGTGGTGCCAGTAGTTGCGCCAATACTTTTATCTATGGGNCTAGANCCAATATGGTTAGGAATTTTAATTGCTATAAATCTTCAAACATCCTTTTTAACACCACCATTTGGATTTGCTATCTTNTACCTNAAAAGTGTAATTCCCAGTGATATAGAAACATTTGATATTTATAAGGGAGTNATACCATTTATTTTAATTCAGTTAATAACNATTATTTTAATAATAATAGTTCCAGAGATTACAACATGGTTGCCNCAAAAGATTTTTGGCTAACAAAAAANTAATTACTAAGTTCGTCTTGCTGCTCTGTTATTCCGCCTTCCCAGCCTTCAGAAACGCCAGTATAAGCTGTATCTCTAACTAGAGTATATGTATCAAATGCATTGAAACATACTACTGTGAAAATAACCCCTGCTATGCCAGCAATTAATCTTTTTTGCATTCTTTGATTCTTGGCAACTTTAATTTGGTAAATAATTAAGCCAGTTCCTGAATAAACACATATTACATAAAATAAAATTGTTGGCATGTATCTCATACCAAACTCTAAAATACCTGTAAAAACAGTTACTGCGCCAATTAAGGCTAGAACCATCCCAATGCAAGCTGGTATTAAAGGAACCTGTGATTCTTTAACAAAGCAATATATTANATAGATGCCAAATAATGCATTCAGAAATAACCAAAATACTTGAACTTGAGGATCAACAATAAAACCAGGAGCTTTAAATATACCTCCAATAGCTACTGCGTAAGCTGCACCTAAAGTAAAAATTGCGTATTGAAGTAATCTAGATTTCTTTATATTTATTGAAAACCATAAAATTTGTCCAGCGACAATAGAATTAAGCAATAAAATTGAATAATTAAGCCATTGATTTAATAGTAATTCTTGCATGTTCTCCCCACATCTTTATCTTAGTTTGCAGATATATTATCTGCTTATAATTTGAATATAGTATAAATTATTAATAGTCTTTGGTACAGACTTTCTATTTACTAATATTCAAATAAGGTTTAATTGAAATTTCNTTCCAATTCCTAGTTTTTTCCTGAAAAGAAGTATATGAGTTGTATACTTCTCTTGCGAAATCACTCGACGATGATAATTCTTTGACCACTTTTTTTGATATTTCGTACAATTCATCAAGCACTTCTTCAGGATAAGATCTGATATCAACTTTATGTTTATTTTTTAGTATCTCTAGAGCATCATTATTTTTTGAAATAATCTCGCACAACATATCTACATTTGCCATCTTCGATGCGCCCAGTATTATTTCTTTCAAGTCTGAAGGGAGTTCTTGAAACCTCTCCTTATTTACAAAACATTCGAGTGTAGTTCCAGGTTCATGCCAACCAGGATAATAATAATATTTTGCAGCTTTATGCAAACCAAAAGCTAAATCATTATATGGACTAACCCATTCTGTGGCATCAATAGTGCCAGTTTTCAAAGCAGTGAATAGTTCTCCTCCAGGCAGATTAACTGGCGTACCTCCAGCCCTTTTTAGCACTTCGCCTCCAAGACCAGGAATTCTCATTTTTAATCCTTTTAAATCATTTAAAGAATTTATTTCTTTGTTAAACCAACCACCCATTTGAATCCCTGTATTTCCAGCAGCCATTGGCAGTAAATTAAAGTGCGCATATGCTTGTTGCCATAAATCCATGCCACCACCTTTATATAGCCATGAATTCATTTCATTTGCTGTCATTCCAAATGGTACGGTTGAGAAAAATTGAAACGTATCATTCTTTCCTTTCCAATAGTAAGCTGAGCCATGCCCCAATTCAGCTACACCGTTTGAAACTGCATCAAAAATTTCAAAAGCAGGCACTAATTCACCTGCTCCATAAACTGTAACTTTTATTCTCCCTCCAGATAACTTGTTAATTGTATCGGCAAGGTATTGAGCTCCAGTTCCTAGACCAGGAAAATTTTTTGGCCACGTTGTGACCATTTTCCAGTTATATTCTGGCTTTATTTTTTTTGCCTTTGCAATAGAAGGTAGTGCGCCTAACAACGCAATACTGCTAAAGCTTTTAAAAAAATCTCTTCTTTTCATACAATACCCCCAATTAAATTTCTTCAAGATTTGCAATTGCTAATATTAGCCATTTTATTCCCGCTTCATCAAAAGATACTTGTACTCTAGTATTTGCGTCAGCTCCTTCAGCAGATATAACAACTCCCTCGCCAAATTTTTTATGTAAAACTCTTTTACCCATAATAGAATTTTCTTTATAAATGTTTTTTTTATCTATTATATTCTCTTTTTTAAAAAATTTTTTAGGATTAAATCCTATTTGTTCTACAACATCCTCAGGTATTTCACTTAAGAATCTTGAGGGCATACAGTAATTCTCAGAACCATATTGCCTTCTCATCTGGGCATGTGTCATATAAAGTTTATGTCTGGCTCTAGTTATACCAACATAACAAAGTCTTCTTTCTTCTTCTAAATTATCCTCTTCCACAGACATTCTACTTGGAAACAAATTTTCTTCTAGCCCAACTAAGAATACGACTGGAAATTCAAGACCTTTTGAAGAATGCAAAGTCATCATTTGTATACATTCATCCCAATCATTTCCTTGGCCTTCCCCAGATTCCAATGAAGTATGTGTTAAAAAAGCATCGATAATTGTCTCGTTTTCATCGATATCAGCATTTAAAAATTCTTGTGCTGCAGAGACTAATTCATCTAAATTCTCTAGTTTTGATCTTGCTTGTTCGGTTTTATTTTTTTCATACATTGATTTCATTTGGCTAATCTTAATAATTTCATTTATCTGAAAGGGAAGATCATCCTTTTCTAAAATACTTTTTATTACTTGTATAAGATTATAAAATTCTAGTAAAGCGTCACCAGTTTTTTTTGTAAAAATTGATTGCTCAAGTGCTAAAGGAATAGAATCATATAATGAGACTTTATTTTTTTTTGAAAATTCTCTAAGTAAGTTTTTAGTCTTTTCGCCAATACCTCTAGGGGGCGTGTTGACGATTCTTTCAAAAGAATTATCATCTATACTACTTACAGCAATTCTCATGTATGCAACTACATCCTTAATTTCGGCCCTTTCAAAAAATCGGAATCCTCCGTAAATTTTGTACGGGATTCCTTTCATAATCAATTTTTCTTCGAAGACTCTAGATTGTGCGTTAGATCTATATAAGATTGCTATTTCATTTTTTTTATAATCTTCATATATATGACTCTGTATTGTCTCTATTACAAAAGTAGCTTCATCACCCTCATCACTTGCAGAAAATATTTTTATTAAGTCACCATTTTTATCATCTGTCCAAAGATTTTTTCCCATCCTTGAATTATTATTAAGAATAACGCTATTAGCTGCATTTAGAATATTACCTGTAGATCTATAATTTTGTTCTAACCTAAAAACTTTTGTACCTTTGTAATCTTTCTGAAACTTATCAATATTTTCAACCTTAGCTCCACGCCATCCATATATAGATTGATCATCATCTCCCACAGCAAAAACTGAAGTTTCTTTACTTGTCATGATTTTTATTAGTTCGTACTGAATTGTATTTGTATCCTGAAACTCATCAATTAGAATTGATCTAAATAAATTATGATAATAAGATTTTACTTCATTATTTTTCTTTAATAATTCAAGTGTTCTCAATATTATTTCCCCAAAATCGACAAGACCGCTTTCATTACAATATTGCTCGTAGGCTCTATAAATTTTATTATATTGGATGCTAATAAAATCATCGTCTTTGGTCTTGTGACTTCTGACACTTTGATCTTTTTTCTTATTTATATACCAAGCAACCTGTTTTGGAAGAATTTGAGAATTATCAATTTCATTATCTTTCATAATTCTTTTTATAATTCTAATTTGATCATCAGTATCTATTATTTGAAAATTTTTTGGTAATGAAACTTTTTGGTAATTTGCTCTTAAAATTCTATAACAAATACCATGAAAAGTTCCAACCCACATACTCTCAATACTGATATTTAATGTATCAGCCAGTCTAGTCTTAATTTCTCTTGCTGCTTTATTTGTAAATGTTACAGCGAGTATAGAAAATGGCGAAAACTCGTTATCTTCTATTAACCATAAAATTCTTTGAATTAGAACTCTGGTTTTTCCACTTCCAGCCCCGGCTATGACTAAACTATTTTGTGTCAAATTACAAACAGCGTCACGCTGCGCTTCATTTAAATTGTTGAGATTATAATTTGAACTCATCCTATTGAATTATTTCGTAAAAAATCATTGTTAAAAGAATTATAAACAAAATAACATTTTTTAAACGGGAATTTTTTACCTCTGACTTTAGATTGCTTATTTCGCTATCAAGCTTTGTATCGTTTAGCTTTTTTCTTATTAAGGATAATGTCTCTGGAAAATCAGAAATTTCATTTAGAAATTTTGGACTATTCTTAGAAATTTTTTTAATGATTGATGATAGACCCATATTATCTCTAGCCCATTTCTCAAAAAAAGGTTTAGCGGTTACCCATAAATCAAGATCAGGATATAGATCTCTTCCAAGACCTTCAATATTTAACAAAGTTTTTTGGAGTAGAACTAATTGTGGCTGTACTTGCATATCATATTGTCTAGCTACAGAAAATAATTGTAAGAGTACATTACCAAAAGATATATCTTTCAAAGGTTTTTCAAAAATTGGCTCACAAACACTACGTATTGAATTTTCTAACTCGTTTATTCTTGTATCTTCTCCTACCCAACCTGAATCAACATGTAACTCAGCAACTTTTTTATAATCCCTTTGGAAAAATGCTTGAAAATTCAAAGCAAGATATTTTTGGTCACTTTCAGAAAGTGAGCCCATGATTCCAAAATCTACGGCGCAATATTTAGGATCATCTGGATTTTCGTAAGATACAAATATGTTACCCGGATGCATATCTGCATGAAAGAAGTTGTGCTGAAAAACTTGTGTGAAAAAAATTTCAGTGCCTTTTTCAGCAAGTCTTTTTATATTAATATTATTTTTCTTCAATTCCTCCTTATTGCTAATTTGAATCCCAAAAATTCTCTCCATCACTAGTACATTTTTTTTTGAGTAATCAAAATATATTTCTGGCACGTACAAATAACTTGAGTTTGTAAAGTTTCTTTTAAGGAGGTTCGCATTTGATGCTTCTTTAACAAGGTCTAGTTCTCCAAAAATTACTTTCTCGTACTCAGATACTATCTCGACTGGTTTTAGTCTTTTTGATTCCTCCCATATTTTATCGACTGTATTAGCAATGGAGTACATTAAGCTTATGTCTTTAATAATGATATTTTCGATCCCTGGCCTCAATACCTTTATGACCACTTCATTACCATTTAATTTTGCAGCATGTACTTGTGCTACCGATGCTGATGCCAATGCCTCTATTTCAAATTCTTCAAAAATATTTGCAATATCGTCATTCAGTGCTTTTTCTATAACTCGTTTTGCTTCTTTACCAGAAAAAGGAGGCACCTTGTCTTGCAATTTTACGAGTTCTTCAGCGATATCATCTGGCAGTAAGTCTTTTCTTGTAGAAATTGTTTGGCCTAATTTTACAAATATTGGCCCAAGTTCCTCAAAAGTTTTTCTAATTCTTTCTCCTCTTGATAAAGAAGAGCTCCTAAACCATAGTGAGGGGAAAAAAATTCTAAAGATATTAACCAACCACAAATATTTAAAATTCAAAATATCTTTATCTAAAGAATTTTTCATTATAATTTTATATATCTTTATTAATCTAAATATTTGTCTCATTACTATTTTTTATTCCTTAATTTTACTTCCATAACTTCAATTTTATTTTTTAAATTATCTACGTCTTCAATATATTTATTTATTTCTTTTTTTGAAGTTACTACGTCCGTTTCGTCTCTAAAATATTCTTTTGCGTTTCTATAAAAACTTTCTGAAATTTCTTCTTTTTTACTTTTAATAAATTCAAAAATCTTGGAAGAGTAAAAGGCTATATCATCATTTGTATATTCAGAAATAATTTGCTCCCAATTAATATCAATTTTTTGTGTAATATTTGAAAAGCTCTCGGCTAAAGAGGCATCACCGGAAATTTTTATTGAGCTTGCTGTGTCTACATTATTGATATAATTAATAAATGCTATTGGACTGCCCTCTAAGACCAAATCAGGCTCATTATCNATTTCCTCAACAAGTTTAAATTTTTCTTCTTGTGAAACTATATAAAGAATTGTTGATGTATTCTTAAGAATAATTGAAATTGTCTTATTATTTAAAGCTAAGAAATCTTTTTTTTCTAGATTGCTATTATCTATCGCTTTTCCAATCAGCTCATTAATTTTATCTGTAACCATTTATATTTTATACCCCTTATGGATTGATACGACACCAAACGATAAATTATTGTATTTACATTTTTCAAATTTACTGGACTCCATTAGTGTGATTAGCTCCTTCTGTGATGGGTGCATTTGAATTGATTCCGCCAAATATTTGTAACTCTTTTCATCTTTGGCTACATATTTTCCAAGAAAAGGAACAAAATTATTTAAAAAAACTTTATAGGGCTTTTCAATTAGCTTTTCAGCTTTAGAGAATTCTAATATCTGAACGGACCCACCTGGTTTTAAGATTCTATATATAGATTCTAGCGCCTTTTCAATATTAGCTGTATTCCTCAAACCAAAAGCCATTGTCACATGATCAAAGCTATTTTCTTTAAAAGCTAAATATTGTGCATCAGACTGTACGTAGAAAATGTTTTTTATGAAACCTTTATTAATTAAATTTTCTCTACCTTGATTTAGCATTGTAAAATTTATATCGCAAGATACAACTAAACCACTCTCTCCAACAGCTTCACTTGCGAGCTTTGTTACATCACCAGTACCAGATGCAAGATCTAAAACTACTTCCCCTTTTTTTATATTGGAACATAATAAGAAGTACTTTTTCCACAGCCTATGAGTTCCAAATGACATCAAATCATTCATTAAATCATATCGGGATGTTACAGATGTAAAAACATTATTAACTAAAGAAACTTTTTCAGTTTCAGTAACTTTTTTATATCCAAAATTTGAATCATTTTTGCTATTGTTTAACTCGCTCATATCCAGCTTCCTTTAATTTTTGCAGATAACTATTCCATTTNTCTTCATATGCGCATCCTAATTCATACAAATACTCCCAAGAGTATATTCCAGTATCATGACCGTCATCGTACAAAATTTGTATTGCATAATTTCCAACTGGCACAATATTTTGTATTGAAACATTTTCTTTACCAACTTGAAGTTTTTCTTGTCCCGGTCCATGCCCCATAACTTCTGCAGATGGAGAATAAACTCTCAAATATTCTGCTGCTAAGTCAAATGACTGATCATCATATTTTAATGTCAAATATGCAGATTGCTGATGAAGATTAATCTCAACTGGTATTTTTGTTGCCATATTTTAGTCCTTTTTAATAGTCTTCTTTGCTCTTGGATGTACTTTATCATAAACAGTCATCAGATACTGGTTATCTAAATGGGTATAAATTTGAGTTGTACTTATATTCTCATGACCTAAGAACTCTTGCACGGCTCTAATATTACCCGAGGATTCAAGTAAATGAGTAGCGACAGTATGTCTTAATTTATGTGGATAAAGTTTTTGCTCTACGCCAGATGCTCTAGCTAAAGTATTCATTCTCAGTTGTATATTTCTAGGGGACATTTTATTGCCATTCAAACCTATAAATAAGAAATCATTATTACATTTATTATATTTTTTCCTAACATCTTCCCAAATATTTATCGAAGAAATTGCCTTTGTGCCTATAGGAACAACTCTAGTTTTATTCCCTTTACCTGTAATTCTTAAAATAGCTTCTGTAAAATTTATATTTGAAAATTTAATATCTGAGAGTTCACTTAATCTTAAACCAGAAGAGTAAAATAGTTCAAATATTGCAGTATCTCTGACTAATAAATCCTTATTCTTATAAAAACTTTCTTTTTTAGAATTAATATTTGCCAATAAATCAATATCTGAATGTTGTAATATTTCTGGTAAATTTTTACTCACCTTAGGAGACCTAATGCCATCAGCAAAGTTTTTCTTTATAATTTTTTTCTTTAAGAGAAAGTTTAAAAAACTGCGTAAACTAGACAAGTACCTTTTTATAGATTTTGGCCCAATACCATTTCTATGAAGATGAGATACAAAATCTCTGACAACTTTTTCGTCGACAGATAAGACATCATCGACTTTAATCTTTTCACAAAAAATTATAAAAGATTGGAGATCTCGTCTATATGACGATACGGTATTTTCAGCATAATTAACAACTTTCTCAATATAAAGAATATATTCATTTAGAAAAAATATTAATTTCTTATCACTCATTATTTCTGAATGTATTGCTCAAGCGAATAGGAAATCGTCTCAGCAAGNGAATTAAGTAAATCAAATTGAAGATCTAAGCCCATCATTTCACTTTTGTATTTTATAAATGCTACACCTATTGGGTATTCTATTCCAAGAGGGCATATAACTATTGATCCTTTATTATCAATGTATTTTTTCAAAGAATATTTCTCGATAGTTTTTTTTGTAATCAAAATAGGTTTTTTTTCAATAAAAGTATTGTTTATTAAATCAACTAAATCAGAATTGGGAGAAAAATATTTTTCATCAAGATCAATAAACCCATTAAATTTAATTAAACTAAATTCTATTTTTATCGAGGGAAACTCTTTATCTATAAAAGTTTCTATATAATTTACCAAGTTATTTAATTTTCTAAAAGATATTACTTCGTTTGAAAATTTAGATAGTTTTTCTTGTATT
The DNA here is from genome assembly GCA_002705445.1 of Gammaproteobacteria bacterium. Taxonomy (GTDB): domain Bacteria; phylum Pseudomonadota; class Gammaproteobacteria; order Poriferisulfidales. Next base: position 153,359 of record PAGR01000009.1, read on the forward strand.
TTTTTATTATCTTTAGCTGACTCAATTATTTCTTTTATCTTTTCTTTTATTTTTGCATTTTCTTTAATGAGTGATTTTATTCTAATATCTTCGAAAGAAATCACATTCCCATTCTTTTGATTTAACGAAAATATTTTATTAAAAAGATCTATATTATTTTTTATGACATCTGGATTTTCGGCAAGATAATGCAAAACATCTTCTTCTGTAATTTGTTTTTTGATTTCTTTATTTTTATCTCTTAATGTCATAAATACTAAATTTTATATTGGCCAAAATAGACATATTCTGCTGATCCTATTAAATGAACAGAATCAGAAGCATTTTTAGACCATTTTACGTGAGCTTTTCCTCCTTGCATATGTACATAATTACTTGAAGAAACAACTTTTTTATGAAATTTTAGGCTTGCAGCTATTGCGCANGCAGCTGAACCACAAGCCATNGTTTCTCCTGANCCTCTTTCATATATTCTAGCGCGCCAATTATTTTTACTNATATTTTCAACGATACTAATATTTACNCCTTTTTTGAAGATACCTTTTTTATTAAATTTATTTGCAAAATCTTCTAANTCAATATGCTTGATATTTTTAATAAAAAAAACAGCATGAGGATTTCCTATGAAGACTTCATTAAAAGAATACTTTTTTCTATTATATAAAAAATTTGCATATTTTCCTTTTATAAATTCACTAGAATTAAATTTTNGNAAACCCATGTCTACCTCAATATTTTTATTTTTTCCANGACGAAGAAACATTGTNCGTGTTTTTGTCTCAATTTTTATTTCTTTTTTATTATTTCCNTAATGATCAAAATAATATTTTGCTACACATTTTGCGCCATTTCCACATTGTCCTGATTCACTTCCATCTTTATTATATATTTTATACTCAAAAGANATNTCCTTCTTATTAGACTTTTTAAGAATTAGNATTTGGTCGCATCCAATNCCAAAATTTCTATCTGAAATTTTTTTTATTTGGCTTTTAGAAANTTTANAAGATTTTTTTAATTGATCAAAAATTACAAAATCATTTCCTAAGCTNTGCATTTTTATAAAATCTAAGGTTTTCATATTTTAAANAATTATTTCTCTTGAGAATAAATCCTCNATTTTTTCTTTTTTACTAATTAATTTAGCTTCTTTATCTCTTATAATNACTTCAGCAGGTCTTGGTCTTGAATTGTAGTTACTNGACATTGAAGAAGCGTATGCNCCACAACAACTNATNACTAAAATATCATCTTGTTGAACTGATAACNCTCTNTCTTTGCCTAAGAAATCAGTACATTCACAAACTGGGCCNACAATATCACATAAAATTTCTTTTTCATTATGAGTACCNGTACTAACTATGTTATGCCATGCATCNTATAACGCTGGTCTTATTAAGTTATCCATACCTGCATCAACAATTACATAATTTTTTGCACTATCCTCTTTTATATATTCTACTTTTGTAAGTAAATATCCAGCATTACCTACAATGCATCTTCCTAATTCAAGTATNATTTGATATTTTTCTAAATCATTATCCTTNATAGACTTATTNACAGCGTCTCCAAATTCTTTCATGGATGGNACTTTATTATCATCATAATCAATACCCAAACCTCCACCCATATCTATTAATTCCAAATTAATATTCATGTCTTCTAATTTGTGTAGGATTTTTGNCACTGAATTAATTGCTTCAATAAAAGGTTCAAGAGTCTCTATCTGTGAACCAATNTGATAATCAATACCCATCAAATTAATATNCTTCTCTTTTTCTGCAAAAACGAATGCATCCATCATGTTNGTTAAATTTATGCCAAACTTTGTAGATTCTAATCCTGTNGAAATATATTCGTGTGAGCCAGGNTCGATATTAGGATTTATNCGTATCGCAACAGAAGCTTCCATTTTTACNTCTGANGCAATTTTTTGAATTCTTTCTAATTCNGCAAATGACTCNACNTTAATACAGTATATTCCTAGCTCTATTGATTTTTTTATGTCCTCTTCTGACTTTCCAACACCCGAATANACTATATTTTTTGGATTTGCCCCAATTCTCATTACTCTTTCAAGCTCACCCATTGAGACAATATCAAATCCTGATCCTAAATCATTTAATAACTTTAGAATTGCTAANTTTGAATTTGCTTTAACTGAATAAAAAACCTTTTTTTTATCAGTATTAAAAATATTTTTTATTTCATTGAAATTATTCGAAATAGTAGATTCAGANTANACGAAACAAGGTGTNCCAAAGTCATTGGCAAGTTTTTTAATTGACAATCCNTCAATACTATAAATTTTATTTTTATGATCTATATTCATTTTTTTTAAATGTANTNTGTGCTTCTTCCGGTAAATATAAATCTCCAGTTTGACCGCAACCATTTATTAATATTAAACATATGGTAAAAAATAATGAATATAAAAATTTATTAATTTTTTTCATACTGATTAATAAGTTTTTTTGCTTTTCTAATTTGCTTCATTACTTCTTTGAATGAAGTTCCCCCAGTTGTTTTTTTACTATCAACCGAACCTTTAATATTTAGATGATCGTAAATATCAGGCTCAACAGAACTGCATATTGACTCAAATTCTGAAATTGTAATCTCACTAAGTTCTAATTTCTTACTGATAGCATATGCAACGGTTTTACCAACAATTTCATGCGCATCTCTAAATGGCACACCTTTTTTTACAAGATAATCTGCGTAATCTGTTGCAGTTGAATAACCTTTTTTAGCAGATTCTTCAGCTATTTTTATATTTAACTTAAGATTCTCAAGACACAGATTCATGGCTTTTAAACATTTAATAACTGTATCGCCACAATCGAATAATGGAGGTTTGTCTTCCTGGTTGTCTCTATTGTAAGCAAATGGTTGTGCTTTCATGATAGTTAAAATATTTACAAGTTGCCCATAAACTGATCCTGTCTTACCTCTAACTAACTCTAAGACATCTGGNTTTTTCTTCTGAGGCATAATGGAAGAGCCAGTACAAACTTTATCGTCTAAATGCACAAANTCATACATNGTAGAATTCCAAATTATAATCTCTTCTGAAAATCTTGANAGGTGNGACATAAGTAAAGATGAATTACTAATAAATTCTATTATGAAATCCCTATCACTTACGCTATCAAGAGCGTTATCAGTGATGCCATCGAACATTAAAAAATCCGATACGAATTTTCTATCAAGCTTATGAGAGGAGCCAGATAAAGCTCCGGCACCCAAAGGGCACACATTTACATTAGGAAAACTCATCGTAAATCTATCTTTGTCTCTTTCAAGCATAAAAAACCATGCCATCATTATAAAGCCAAAAGTTACCGGTTGAGCTACTTGTAAATGCGTAAATCCGGGAATAATATTTTTTGAATATTTTTCAGCTAATTTAATAAGAGTTTTCTGTAAAATGTTTATATTATCGAGAACGGTTAAAATTTCATCTCTAACATACATTCTNATATCAGTTGCAACTTGATCATTTCTAGATCTACCCGTATGAATTTTTTTAGCAGTATCCCCAATAAGTAATATTAATTCATTTTCTATGTGCATATGAATATCCTCAAGAGAATTATTGTGAGCCATTTTTCCATCAGATATTTTTTTAGAAACTTTTTTCAAAGCAGCTAAAATCTTTTTTAACTCGCTATTACTTAAAACACCAATTGAATTTAGCATTCTTGAATGAGCCTCAGATCCCAANATATCATAGCCCGCAAGTCTATANTCNATGTCNATNGAGGANGTAAATTCNTCGACGAATTTATTTGTTTGCCCTTTAAATCTTCCTTGCCAAGGTTTTTTTGTATTCTTTGCCATTGTGAAATATCATCTATAATAATTACAATAAGTATAACATTAAGTTGACTATATGAACGAAAGTTTAATGCCAAAAATAATTAAAATTGCTACTCGAAAAAGTCCATTAGCCCTATGGCAAGCAAGAAGAGTTAGNGAATTACTTAAAAGTATGGATAGTTCTNTNNTTATACAATTAGTAAAAATTACAACCGAGGGTGATAANATTCTTGATAAGCCGCTATATGATATTGGGGGGAAATCATTATTTCTTAAAGAGCTTGAACAATCTTTATTAAATGAAGAATGTGACATCGCCGTCCACTCCATGAAAGATATGCCNGCAATTTTGCACAATGACTTAAAAATAAGTGCAATACTAGAACGAGAGGATGCCAGAGATATTCTTATTTCTAGAAAATATAATACTTTATCAGAATTTAATATTGATGATTCAATTGGAACTTCTAGCGTAAGACGAATATCAAATCTAAAACACGACTATCCTGGTATAAAAATATTCGACATGCGGGGCAATGTTGATACTAGAGTTAGAAAAGTTTTAAATAATGAAGTTGANGGAATTATTCTGGCCGCAGCTGGTGTTAAAAGACTAGGTCTAGAGAAACATATTTCTTCATATATGGAAATCAATAACTGGATACCTGCAATTGGTCAAGGTGCAATTGGAATTGAAACTAAGAAAAATAATACAGAAATAAATAATTTAATTCATAAGTTAGATCATAAGGAAACTAGTATATGTGTAGATGTTGANAGACAAGTAAGNCAATTTTTTGAAGCAAGTTGTAATACGCCAATTGCAGCAAATGCAATTATNAAAAATAATAATGTAAAGATATTATCAATGATTGGCTCACTAGATGGAAAAAATAAAATTTACCATGAAGAGAATGGAGAGATAAAAGATTACAAAAAAATAGGTTTGGATGCTGCTAAAGGCCTAGAGAGAAAAGGCGCCAGAGAATTACTATAATTATGCATATATTAATTACNAGACAACTTGATCAATCANAAAATTTTTCTNCTCTTTTAAATGAGNTAAATATTAAAAANACTATCTTCCCAGTTATAAAGATAAAAAAAATTAAACTTAATGAANAACAAATTGAAAATATAAAAAATTCTGACCTAATTATTTTTACTAGTCAAAACTCTGTGACCTCATTGATTGATANTTTGAAAATTTCAGATTTGGATGGAAAAATAATAGCNGCTATTGGNAAATCTACCTCNAAACTTCTAGAAGATATCGGTATTAAAGTGGATATTTGTCCNGAATCAGACTTTACGAGCGAAACTCTATTTAAAGAAATAAAAAAGAAGAATATAAAAAATAAAAAAGTTACTATTATTAAAGGTATTGGAGGAAGAAATTTTTTACAAGATAACCTGTCACAAGATAATCATGTGTATTCAGATATAAATGTTTATAGTAGGAATCTTCCAGATGAAAAAGATTGTAATATTGATAATATCTTAGAGGATATTACTCATATTTGTATTACAAGTATTGATGTATTTAGCAATCTTAAAAAAATATTGGACCTACATAAAATTTNTAATTTAAAANAAATTATATTCATTTCNGGTAATGAAAAAATAGCAAANGTTATAAAAACTAATTTTCCAAACAATAGTATATTAATCTCTTCAAATCCAACGAATGAAGAAATGCTCAAAGTGGTTTTACAATAATCTAAGCTTTTCCGATTTCTATTTCTTCAGTAATCCACCTTCTTGCTAACTTCTCTGANGCAACACTTGAAATTTTTTCAGCACAATCCTTNGTATCTTCAATAAATCTGTAATCTCTTGCTATGTTTGCTATTTTAAAATTAATATCTCCCTTTTGTTTTTTTCCGAGTATTTCTCCTGGCCCCCTCAAGTCAAGATCTTCTTTTGCAATATCAAAACCATTGCTACATTTCCTTAGTATATCTATTCTTTTNCTAGCTAATTCACTTAAACCTGATTTAAAAATCAATATACAGGAACTTTTTTTATTNCCTCTTCCAACTCGTCCTCGTAATTGATGAAGTTGTGACAAGCCCATTCGTTCAGAATTTTCTATTATAATTACAGTAGCATTTGGAACATCAAGCCCTACCTCTATAATTGTNGTTGACACAAGAACATCGATTTTTTTATTCCTAAAATTACTCATGACCTCCTCTTTCTCAGCCATTTTCATTNTGCCGTGAATTAATCCAATGTTAATATTTTTGAGCTTACTCTGNANCTCTTNATAAGTATTTGTGGCAGCCTTACATTCAAGTACTTCAGATTCATTTATTAACGGGCAAACCCAATATACTTGNCTTCCATCTTTACATTTTGAGCTAATTTTTTCTAAAACTTCACTTCTTCTATCCTCTGATATGGCTATTGTATCTATATCTTGTCTGCCTTTTGGCATCTCATTAATTGCAGAATATTCCAAATTGCCATATAAGCTCATTGCCAATGTCCTAGGTATTGGTGTTGCGGTCAGGATTAATTGGTGCGGAAAGGTATCATGTTTTTTTCCTTTTGTTGTAAGTGTCATTCTCTGATGAACACCAAACTTATGTTGTTCATCAATTATTACTAAAGCTAGATTTGAGAAATTTATTTGATTTTGAATTAGAGCATGAGTGCCAATAATCAAATCAGTATTTCCTAATTTAATATCTTCAATAATCGTTTCTTTTTCTTTGGCTTTAATCCCACTATATAAAATAGAAATATTTATATTAAAATCTTTAAGCATTAACTTAATACTTTGNTAATGTTGCTCTGAAAGAATTTCTGTAGGTGCCATAAANGCAACCTGATANCCATTNCTNATNGCATGCAATGCNGCAAATAAAGCGACTAACGTTTTTCCACANCCAACATCTCCTTGAACTAATCTCATCATNGGCATATCTTTTTGCATGTCTGCAATTATTTCATTCATTACTACAATTTGTGATTTTGTAGGCTCAAAAGNAAGCTTNCTAATAAGTTTTTTAATAGGCNCATCGTTNTTATCAAGCTTAAATGAAGTTAACCTTTTATTTAATGCTTTTATTCTTTTAAAGATTAGCTGATGGGCTAATAGCTCTTCAAAAACTAATCTTTTTTTATTAATNTTTTCAGAATTCACNAGTTCCTCAAAACTTTCGTTTCCACTTGGATTATGAATACTTAATAGAGCAGTATTTATATCAACCAGATTATATTTTTCTAAAATTTTTTTTGGTAATATTTCAGGGAAANAAATTTTTCCAGACTTCAACATNGCTAANGATTGTCTTACNATATTTCTTATTCTATGTTGCTGAAGTCCNTCTGTTATTGGGTACACAGGNGTTAGATATTCATCTAATTTTTTTATGTTGTTTCGATCGATAAATTCGCATTCTGGATGAACCATTTCTTTAACTTTATTCGCTAATCTTAATTCACCATAGCACCTTACTTTTTGACCCTCTGAGAAATTTCTCATTTGGCTCTTATTGAAATAAAAAAATCTTAATTGAATAAAACCAGATGAGTCTGACAACCTTACTAAGAACATTCTTTTTTTGTAGAAAATTATGTTAGATTTTTCAACAACACCCTCTATAAAATATTTATTTCCAGGCTCAAGATCGGATATTTTGGTAAGCTTTGTTTTATCTTGATACCTTATAGGCAAATGGAATAAAAGATCTTCAACAGTTCTTATACCAATTTTATTTAATTTTATTAGGCCTTTTTCTCCTACACCTTTAAGATCTAAAAGGTCAGTGCTCATAAATTTTATTTCGCTTCTGCAATTGCATCTATTTCTATTAAAGCACCTTTAGGAAGTTCTTTAATTCCAATTGCAGCTCTCGCTGGGAAAGGTTTTTTGAATCTCTTCTCCATATGTTCATTAACTTTTGAAAAATTACCCAAATCTGTCAAGTAAACATTTAACTTTAATATATTATCAAGAGAGGATTCAGACTTTAATAAAACCTGATTTAAATTTTCAAATACTTGTTCTATTTGTTCATCAATATTATCTGACACAAGGACCATTTCTTTTGGATCTAATGGAATTTGTCCTGAGCAATAAACAATGCCGTCTAATTTTATAGCTTGTGAGTATGCTCCTATGGCTGACGGGGCATTGTCGGTGTGAATATATTCTTTACTCATTATCCAATTGTCCTCGTAACTTTAGTTATATTTTTAACTTTTTTTAATTCTTTAATTAAGTCTGCTAAATGATTTCTATTCTTAACATCAATTGTGAAAACAAAAGACGCATAAGGATTTTGCACTTCGTCAAATTTAACATTTTCTATATTACATGAAAGTCGAGAAATAACACCGGCAACATTTGCTAACACTCCTCTTTGTTTTTCTGAAAAAACTCTTATTTGTGTTTGATATTCACCACTGACATCATCTGACCATTCAATAAATATTCTATTGGATCTTGTTTTTTTAATATTGTGGCAGACAGATCTATGCACTACAAAGCCGTTACCCGACGAGGTAATTCCTACAATATCGTCTCCTGGAATTGGCCTACAACATTTTGCATAATTTAAAACAAGTCCTTCTGTACCCTTTATCGCAATTAGTTCATTCGCTCTAAAACCAAGTAACTTTGAAACAAAACTATCATACTTTTGTTTGACAAAACTTTTTTTATTCGCAAGATTTTGAGCTGCTAGATGGGGTATGATATTTCCAAGACCAATTTCTACAAATAATGTTTTTTCATCTTTTAAATTATATTCATTTAATAATCTTCTGATTGATTCATATGGTATTTCAGTGAAAGAAGTACCGTAATCATTTAGTGCTTTATCTAATATTCTTAACCCGAGGTCGGATGCCTGTTCTGTTTGCATATTTTTCAAATAACTTTTTATATTTGCTCTTGCTTTTGCCGTTACCACAAATTCTAACCACGATGGGTTTGGCTTTCCTAAAGCATTGGTGATTATTTCAACTGTTTGTCCGGATGATAAAGTAGTGCTTAAAGGAACATCTAAGTCGTTTATTTTTGCCGCCGTGCACTTATTTCCAACATCAGTATGAACAGAATAAGCAAAATCTATGATGGTACTTCTATATGGTAATTCTTTAATTTCTCCTTTTGGCGTAAATACATAAATCTCATCTGGAAATAAATCAATTTTGATGTTTTCAAGGAGATCGATGGAATTCGACGTATTTTGCTTCATTTCAATGATCTTTTGTAACCAATCACGTGCATAGGCTTGTGCAGAGGAGTGCCCACCAGTTTTATATTGCCAGTGTGATGCTATCCCAGATTCCGCAAATTGGTCCATTTCTTTTGTTCTAATCTGAACCTCGATTGGGATGGCATTAGGACCAAATAGTACTGTATGAAGGGCCTGATACCCATTTGATTTTGGAATAGCTATGTAATCTTTAAATTTTCCAGGAACAGGTTTAAATAGATTATGACACGCTCCAAAAACTCGGTAACAGTCATCAATTTTCTCAGTAACTACCCGTAAACCATAAATATCATATACAGCATTAAAACCTAATTTCTTTTTTTTCATCTTCTTATAAATACTATAAGGATTTTTTTGTCGAGCAAAAATATCTGTATTTATATTTATATCCCCAAGTCGCTCCTCGATCTTGTCTTTAATATCATCTAAAAATTTTATTTTATTTCCTCGATGATTTTCTACAGCCTTTGTAATCACTTGATAACGATATGGATTGAGAGTTCTGAATGAAATTTCTTCTAATTCAAGTCGAAGCTTATTCATGCCAAGTCTTAGTGCTATCGGGACATAAATTTCAATCGTCTCTTTTGCTATTCTAATTTTTTTTTGTTTAGATAAGCAATCAAGTGTTCTCATATTATGCAATCTGTCTGCTAGTTTCACTAAAATAACTCTTAGATCATCTGACATTGCTAGCATCATTTTACTAAAATTTTCCGCCTGAGCTTCATCTCGAGATAGAAATTTTATATTTTTATCAATTTTACTTACACCATCTACAATTTTAGCTATTTCTTGACCAAATTTTTTCTCTATGTCTTCTTTTGCTGCTTTGGTATCTTCTACGACGTCATGCAAAATAGCTGCAACAATGCTAACTGCGTCCATTTTCATTTCGGCAAGTATTGATGCGACAGATAAAGGATGATTAATATAGGGTTCACCGCTTTTACGAAGCTGCCCATGATGACTTGCATTACTAAAATCGTAGGCTTCTCTTATTAAAAGAATTTTATTTGTCGGTAAATATGATTTAGATTTTTTTATTAAGCTGTTGAGCGCGGGGTTAGACGAACTTTGCTGATTCAAATTGTTTTTTTTTAAATTTGAAGTCTCAGCCATATCATATATCTACTCTATTATAATGTATCATTGTCTGACACAGGAGTTTCTTCTGCGTCAGGTTGAGATTCTTCCTGATTAAGGATCTCAGCATCGTCCGAGACATCTTCTGCTTGTGCTTCTAATTCTTCATTATTGACATCTTCAGAGGAATCAGTGTTCAATAAAGCTCCAATTTCAGCATCAATTTCGTTCTGATCAAACAGACCTTCTTCTTCATTGATGATTGGCTTTTCATCCAACATTTCTTCAGTAATATTTCCTGCGGCTATTTCTCTTAATGCTAAAACAGTAGCTTTATCATTATCCCACTCTAAAGTTGGCTCTTTGCCATTCATGATTTGTCTAGCTCTCTTACTGGCAACCCTAACTAAATGAAACCTGTTAGTTACTTTTTCTAAACAATCCTCTACTGTAATTCTAGCCATCTGTATTACCTACATTCTGTTAATATTATCATTTAATAATACTTTAAAAATCCTTATCTATCAAAGGTTCTTTCCTTTCTTTCTCATCTATATCCATACTAACATCGAGCACATAAGTTAATAATTTTTTTTCAGCGAGCTCGAAATCATCATTTTCTAATATATAGTCATAATTTTTAGCTTTACTAAGTTCAATTCTTGCGTTTTTCATTCTCTCCAAAATTACCCCTTCTTCATCGGTACCTCTTTCTCTTAACCTTTTTTCAAGCACATCCAATGAAGGAGGCAAAACAAATATATTTCTTGATTGAGGAAATTGCTTTTTAACAGTTTCTGCGCCTTGATAGTCTATTTCAAGGATAACTATTATATTTTTTTCTAATAACTGCACGACAGAATCTAAAACTGTTCCGTAATAATTACTATGCACCTGAGCATATTCTATGTATTGCTCATTCTTAATCTTTGATTCAAAATCGCTTTTTTTTACAAATATATAATCAACCCCGTCCACTTCCCCTGTTCTTGGATTTCTTGTGGTCTCAGAAATACTGACTGATATATTTTGATGTGAAGATATTTTTTTGATTAAGCTAGTTTTACCTGCGCCTGAAGGCGCTGAAACTACACAAAGATTTTTAAAGATTTCGTCATTAAAGTTCATCATTTCTTAATATTTTTTTAATTTTTATGTAACAAATATCGTTTAAATTGCAATCATTAAAGATTTAAAAATCCTCCTAATAATCTTTAATAAAAAATAAGTCTTAATAATAATTNTATTTGTACTTCTTATTTAAATACCACTGCTAGCCACAGTGGTATTTTTTTTATTATATCCGTTATCTTNTTTGTTTGCTTACAAAAAAAACCACCATTCATCCCTGAATAGTGGTTTTTAGATCATTAGGAGATTAATGATTAAAACGCGTATTGAGCTCTAAGTTGGAAACTATCTAGATCTTCAGTTGTTCCACCTGGATTNACTTCATTATCTAAACTAACTGTTGAGTANTTCGCCATGAATTTGACTGTTTTAGTTACATACCAGTTTAAACCGATAACAGTTCTATCAACATCAACTTCACTTCCTGCAGTTGTTCCTTCATCAGCATCATCAACTGAAATGTCTTCATAACGTAAGACTAGTTCAACAGCACCATTCTTTCCTGAAGGTTTGACTTTATCAAACTTAGCACCTTTCCATTTGTAGCCTCTTGTTTCACCAGTTAATATATATGAACCTTGAACATAAAAACCATCCCACTCATAACCTTTAGTACCATCTTCTAGTTCGGTTTCATTGTCAAAGTATTCAGCTTGGAAAGACATTGGTCCAGCAACATATGCTAATTCAACACCTAAGTTGGTAATATCACCAGCGTTTGCATCAACCAAAGTTGTTTTATCACCTTGGTGAATACCAAGTTGTAGAGATGCATTTGCTGACTCACCTTTATAATCAGCGATACCGTAAGATATACCGAAGTGACCAAAATTATTTTTACCTAATTTTGGCGAATAATTTAATCTAGCAGTTGTATGCCAAATCATATCGTTATCATCGTCTGTATCGTTTTTATATGCATCAAAAACAGATACCGCTCCAGAGAAACGACTTGCTTTATCGTAAAAACCTAATTTTATACCAGCACCGTCTCCTGGTTTACCAACTAAGTAGTTAACTTTTTCATTCATCGCATTTAAAAGACCTCTTTCAATTGTTGAGATCCATTTTGATGAAGTTCTTTGTTCCAGCATCATGTCAGCTTTAGTTTTACCAGCTGTAATATAAAATCCTTTTTTTGTATCATACTTTAAATAACCTTCATCTAAATTAGCTGAGTCTTTTTCAGAGTTAAAGTCATACGTTGCTTTATATGACCAATGCTTATTTACAGAACCTTTAATGTTGACCCTTGTTCTTCGCCATTCCATATCTGAAAATGATTTATTTTCAGTTTGATGACCAGAATCCATAGAATCATAATCCATCATTAAACGTCCGCCGATTGCAAATTTTTGTTTTCCAGACTTAATTTTTATACCACCGCCAGATGTATTGATTGTTAAACCTGACTTTGATTTTGTTTTAACAACACCGCTTTTTTTACCAGAACTTTTTGACTTTTGAACTTGCTCAAGTGCTTGAATTTTCATTAAAGCATTTTGCAATTGTTCTTGCATTTCATAAAATTCGGCTTCTGTAACAGAATAAGCAGGTTGAATCATAATAGCTACCATTGCAAATACAGGTAGTAATAATTTTGATTTCATACCCTTTCTCCTAAGAAAAATTAATTTTGTTATATATAATGTGTAATGTTAGTGCGCGTATACACACATTGCACTAAAATTACTTTGAGAATGTTATGCTCTTATTGTTACGATAATCTTAATATTTTGTTAAGGTTTTATTACAATTTATTTTCTTAATAAATTTGTCATATTTGTGTGCGATATTTTCACTCGCGTTAATAATAAATATACGTTATGTGCGATATTTCTATTCGCTTTTAAAATATGTAAAAAAATTTACCGGAGATGATAAATGTTAAAAAAAATACTAGGACTAGCTCTTATAGTTGCAGTCACAGCTCCATCAACCTATGCAAGGGATCAAATTAATATTGTTGGATCATCAACAGTTTATCCTTTTGCTATTGTGGTAGCTGAAAAATTTGGAAAATCAACAGATTTTAAAACACCTAAAATCGAATCTACTGGTTCTGGTGGTGGATTAAAACTTTTCTGTGCTGGTGTTGGAACACAGCATCCTGATTTTACAAATGCTTCAAGAGCAATTAAAACAAAAGAAATTAAAAGATGTCGTAAAAATGGTGTTGGTGATATCACTGAAGTTAAAGTCGGATATGATGGTATCGTGATAGCAAATTCTAAGTCAGCGGCACCATACAAAATGACTCGTATGGATTTATATTTAGCCTTAGCTAAAGAAATTCCTAACCCTGATGGATCTGAGTCATTTATTCCAAACCCTAATAAGACATGGAAAGATGTTAATCCAGAACTTCCTGCTGCAAAAATTGAAGTTTTAGGCCCGCCTCCAACATCTGGTACTAGAGATGCTTTCTCTGAATTAGCTTTAGAAAAAGGTGGTTGCAAAAAATTTAAATGGATTAAAGCTTTAAAGAAAAAAAATAAAAAAGAATATAAATCAAAATGCCATACAGTTAGAGAAGATGGAGCATTCATCGAAGCCGGTGAGAACGATAACTTAATCGTTCAAAAATTAGTTACCAATCCAAATGCATTAGGCATATTTGGTTTTAGTTTCTTAGAGCAAAACAGAGATAAAATACAAGGTGCTATAATGAATGGAGTTGCGCCAGATATGGCAAGTATATCTTCAGGTGCGTATCCTGTTTCAAGACCATTGTTCTTTTATATCAAAAATGCTCATGTCGGAGCAATACCTGGAATGATGGAATATGTTGAAATGTTTACAAGTGATGCAGCATCAGGTGATGGTGGCTACTTAAGCGAAAAAGGCTTGATCCCTATGCCTGCTGCAGAGCGCGCGGAGCTTATGCCAAAAGTTAAAAACTTATCATTGATTGTTGGTGATAAATCTCCATCAAAAATGAAATAAGAAAAAACTTTTATTGTTAGCTTGATTACGGGGTGATTATTCACCCCGTTTTTTATGTATAATAAAAAAATAGGAATCTTATCAATATGCAAATTTTTGAAAAATATCTTAGTGTTTGGGTTGGCTTATCAATAATATTAGGGTTATTTCTTGGCAATAACTTTAATACAACTTTTATAAATATTGCTAATCTAAATTATGCAAATATTAATTTAGTTATAGCTGTACTAATTTGGATTATGATTTACCCAATGATGCTTAGCATTGATTTTAAATGCATAAAGAAAGTTTGGGAAAACCCAAATGGACTTTACTTAACAATATTTATGAATTGGATTATTAAGCCTTTTAGTATGGCTGGCATAAGTATCTTATTTTTTCATTATATCTTTAATGACTATGTAACGATTGAAGATGCAAACAGTTATATTGCAGGAATGATTTTGTTGGGTGTTGCCCCTTGTACCGCAATGGTTTTCATCTGGTCAAAACTTGTGAATGGAAATGCAAACTATACTTTGCTTCAGGTTTCAATTAACGACTTAATCTTAATTCTAGCCTTTCCAATAATTACAAAATTACTTCTAGGTATCACTGGTATAACAATTCCTTGGGATACATTAATTGGTTCTGTTGTTTTGTATATTATTATTCCCTTGTTTATAGCAATGATAACTAGGTATATTTTTTTAGATAATCAAGAAGATAAAATAAATAAACTTACTGAAAACTTAAAACCATTTTCTATCATGGGATTACTAGTTACAGTAATTATTTTATTTGGTTTGCAGGCAGATAAAATTAACGAAAAACCTTTTGTGATCCTATTAATATCTATCCCACTAATAATTCAAACTATTGGTATTTTTGTAATTACTTATTTTCTAGCATTTAAACTATCAATTCCATATAATGTAGCAGCTCCAGCAGCCCTAATTGGAACATCAAATTTTTTTGAATTAGCGGTAGCTGTAGCAATAAGTCTATTTGGATTAGACTCTGGGGCCGCACTTGCAACCGTTGTAGGTGTTCTTGTAGAGGTGCCCATAATGTTACTGCTTGTAAACTATGCAAATAGAACAAAGCACTATTTTAAGGAAAATATTGATGGAATTAATTAAAAAGACAGATAATTATACTATATACAAAAAAAAATCAGGCCGATACGCTGTAAAAAATAAAGAAAAAAAGTATTTATCTGATAAAGAAAAAGTAGAAATTTTATTGGAGGAAAAGCTTATAAAGTTATCTCCAAGAAAAAAACCTGAAGAACCTGCTGCTGAAGAACCTGCTGCTGAAGCTGCACCTGCTGCTGAAGAACCTGCTGCTGAAGAACCTGCTGCTGAAGCTGCACCTGCTGCTGAAGAACCTGCTGCTGAAGAACC
>PAGR01000017.1 GCA_002705445.1 Gammaproteobacteria bacterium
CAGAATCGGCATGCTCTGAGGCATCTAGGGTAAATGCATCACAGGAATCGCCATACCCGTCGCCATCTAAATCAAGTTGTAAAGGGTTGTTTTGATTAACACAATTATCACAAACATTACCCACCCCATCTTGATCATTATCAGCTTGATCAGGGTTCGCTACAGTAGGGCAGTTGTCTTGGCTGTCAATTAAACCATCACCGTCACTATCGCCAACAAGTACTCTGAACACTGCAGTAATACTTGCTGATTTATATCTGGAATTGGTAAGCTGCGTAGCTGTTATTGTTGTATTTCCGATACCATTAATTGATATTAAAGTCCCAGATAAAGTGGCTACATTTTGATTAGAGCTTGAATAAGTAATACTTCCTGATCTATTAGAGGTGGGTGGGATTAAATTAA
Organism: Gammaproteobacteria bacterium; assembly: GCA_002705445.1. GTDB lineage: Bacteria > Pseudomonadota > Gammaproteobacteria > Poriferisulfidales. The sequence goes on from PAGR01000017.1 coordinate 406, forward strand.
AATCGATATCTAAATTTGTTTTAGAAGGAATTGTAAAGTTAGATAGATTGGTGTTTCCTTGACCCACTACAAATACAATCCTTACTGGTACAGCCTGATTATATAAGTTATTTCCTTGTTGTGTAATTTCAACTGTTAGCTGCCCTGAATCATTAAATGATAGTGTGGCGTTATTTAAAGTGGCATTGTTTCCTGCTACAATACTATAATTTAAAGCTAAGCCTGAGCTAGTAATTGCATCGAGGGTTAAATCTAAATTTTCGGTGTAAGTCAACTGCGTTGTAGGAGTTGTATTAAAACTTATATTTTGATTTGTTTTAACAACATCAATAACAACTGTTGTTGTTGCTGAATTGTAATTAGGATTACCAGAGTCGTCAGTTGTAAATGTTATAGTTACAAGACCTGTTTGTTGAATACTTACTAATTCATAATTACCTACAGTACCTGACACCGAGGCAGCAGAACCTGCGGACAAACTAATTATTATTGGCGAGCCTGACGAAGAACTTGCAGTTATAGGTATAGAGGTAAAATCCTTTAAAGGTTTTGTTGTCGGTAGAGCACCAACAGTTATTGTTTGATTCTTTTTATTAACTACAAAACTGGTTGAAATAGTCCCGGAGTTGTAATTATTATCTGCAGAAAGTGTGGCTGTAATACTTGTCTGTCCTGCATTAGTTATACTAACTGTACTCCCAGAAATATTAGCGATATTTTGATTTAACAAGGTGTATGAAAAACTTCCTGTATTATCACCATTTTTTGTAGGTTCAACTATTTCAAAGTTAGCATCTCCGAATGTCCTTACTATTGGATTAAAGTTTGTAAGTGTAGGGTTGTCTTTACTAATTATAAGGCTTGCCGAGGCAGTTGCTGAATTGAAATTTGAGTTGGCCAGCTGGGAAACTGTAATTGTTGTTGTTCCAGCACCAACTATTGTTACTGTTTTGCCACTCACTGAAGCTACACTTGCATCTGCAATAGAATAAGTAAAACTCGCGGTACTACTTGATAAGGCAGAAAGATTAAAATCAGAATCATTATAAGTTCTGGTTACAACTCCTGTAAAGATAATTGTTGGATCAAATTTGTTAACCGTTAATGTGATTGTTGATGTTGCTGAACTGTAATTATTATCGGCTGCTTGAGTTACAGTGACAGATGTTGTTCCCCCACCCTCAATTGTTACTGTGTTACCATTGACAGTTGCAACATTTGCATCTGCGATAGTATATGTAAAGGCACCTGTGCTACTAGAGGTTGCTGAGAGGTCAAAGGCAGGGTCTCCAAATGTTCTGTTTTCGTCTGACATAGTAATTGTAGGGGTGGCTTTATTTACTGTAAGTGTCATTGAGGCTGTTACCGCATTATAGTTATTTGTAGCTGCTTGTGTAACAGTTATTACAGTTTGACCAGCCCCAACTATTGTTGTATTGCTTCCGGTTCCAGTTGCACCTGATAACGAATTATAGTTTTGTGCCACTTCCTGTGCGGTTAAAATTCTGTCATACATTCTAACCATAGGCAAGTATCCTCCAAAAGCATCATTTGTTTGAAATCCTCCACAAGTTGTATCGAAGTCTTGACCAATTGCAAGACATCCATCGGTAGGAATTAATGTATTATTTGTATTGTAGGTCAGAACAAGAACACCATCAAGATATATTTTATCTACACCTGAAGACTTATCAATTGTCTGCACAAAATGATGCCACTGATTATCACTTAAATTGACATTTGTATTTTTGGAAAATGCAGGTGTATGATGTGTTCTAACTTGCCCACTAGTTATATAAATTAAATTTGCATTATCATTTGCAGTTTTATTATAACTCAATAGGCCAGCATTATTAGGACTAGAAGTTTTTACAAGTATTTCGTTTGTAATGGTAGTCGTTGGATGCGGAAAATTNGTTTGTTTTANATATTTAGCGGTCTGCCCTCTTTCAAATGTAAATCCATTTGTGGTGTCATAATTCATATTACCGCTTATTGTAAAATCGTGATTATTTCCACTTAAATCATAAACTGTATTTCCAGAACCTGGATAAGAAGTAGGATCTCTTGAGTCAACATGAAGTAAAAGTCCGCCCGTAATTGGATTTAACCTCGCAACAGAAGTATTCGAAATAGTAAAGGTGATCACACCATTACTATTTGAGGAAGTTGAAAGATCAAAATTTGGATCACCAAATATTTTTGTTAAATCGGAAAACGAGAATGTTGGATCAGCTTTGTTGATTGTAAGAGTCATTGTGGCAACCCCTGAAGAGTATATTCCATTAGCAGCNTGAATAACNGTTACAGAAGTNGTTCCTGCTCCCNTNATTGTNACATTATTTCCACTTACTGTGGCGATATTTGTATCTGAGATTATATAACTAAATGTCCCTGAACTATTAGAGGTAGGAGAAAAATCAAAGTTAGAATCCCCAAACGTTCTACTTTCGTTAGAAAAAGTGATTGTAGGGGTAACTGTATTTACAGTTAATGTGATTGTTTTACTACCCGCATTAAAATTTGAATCGCTAGGCTGAGAAACTGTAATTGTAGTAGTACCNGCNCCAACNATANTNACTTTATTACCATTTAAAGTCGCNACACTACTATCNGCNATAGAATAAGTTAAATCAACATTTGAATAATTTCCNATATTNGATAGCCCATATCTTTGGGCTAAATTGTTATAATTATTTTGAATCTCATCCGAGGTTAACACNCTATTATAAATCAGCACAACAGGAATATATCCGTCAAACAAATTAGATCCAGGACCATAAGAAGCTATCCTTACTAGACCAGGAGAAGCACCATTAGGTGTAGCAGTAAAATTATCTGAATCAACCAAGTTACCATTATAATAGAGCTTGAATCCATCAGAATTACTAAAACTCACCGCAGAATAATGCCAACTATTGCGCATATCTCCAGGACTATAGATAACTTTNCTCCAACTTGAATTGTGGCCTGCTCTAATTGAGTTTGTGCTATTCGACATCCAAAAGGCATGTGCAGCTTCATTACCACCACTTACTATATTCCTGGTACTTGACCTGGGATAATAAACTGCAATTTTTGTGTATTGGGTAGGGTTGAGTACTGTTGTAGAATTTGATTGAGCGTAATCGTTATTATCATCAAATTCAAAAGTTCCACTATTTAAATCTGATCTAAAAGTTGGGTTACCATAAAGTGTAAAATCATTTGAATTACCACTTATATCATACCATGTATTTCCTCCAGAAGCAGAATCATATGAATCAGTATCACTTGCATCTAGATGAAGTACTAAACCAGAAGTAACCACTTGTGTGCCTGGACGACTGGATGTAGGGTCAAGATCAAAATCTGCGTCAAGCGCGGATTTAGTAATATTAGAAATCGTTATGGTGGTGTTGAGTTTGTTAACTGTCAAAGTAATTGTTGAGGTGGCTGAATTATAATTGGCATCAGCTGCTTGGGTAACTGTAACTGATGTTGTTCCAGCACCAACAATTGTAACATTACTAACACTAAGACTTGCAATATTTGTGTCTGCAATAGAGTAGGTAAGACCGCCACTACTGCTAGAGGTTGCTGAGAGGTCAAAATTAGCATCACCATAAGTTTTTGTAAGGTTAGAAAAGGAGATTGTGGGTGTACCTTTATTGATAGTTAGTGTCATAGTCGCAGTGGCAGCAGTGTAACCACCTCCTGCTGCTTGAGAAACAGTTACAGAGGTTGTTCCTACACCTACTATAGTTACTGTATTTCCACTTANAGTAGCGACATTTGTATCTGAGATTACATAATTAAATGTTTGTGAACTATTGGATGTGGGAGAGAGGTTAAAGTTTAATTCGTCGAAAGTTCTAGTTTCATTAGAAATTGATAGTGTAGTTGTTGTCTGATTTGAAGAGGGTAATCCATAACGAGAACCAAAGGCATTGTAATTTTGTAACTTTTCAGCCTCAGTTAATTTTCGATTGTAATATAAAAAGAGACCAATTTTACCCCACCANTGACCTCCTTGTGCAGCATCGTGATTTGGTCCTGCAGCAGATTTACCAACAACATAAAAACCATTTTGATATGATGCTGAACTTGATGTTATCTGAGCTTGGATAGGTTCGGCATTGTAACTAAACTCCCAAAATGGAGATGAATTGGCAAAATGGAAATTTAAGAAATTAAATTGTGTTGTATAATTGGGAATAGAATTCACATCAAATCCAGAATCAACAAAATTTGCACCTCCATTTTCATAATAACCAAGATCATTTGCCCCTGATCGAATTAGAACAGGATGGTCATTTACGTATCCTCTTAAAAGTGTTCTCCATGTGGCTGTAGAATTCAAAATGGTGCTAAAAACTTGAGCAGTAGCATTTGGGTATGTCGGGACATTATACCCGCCATTATTATTTACCCTTACAGGAGCTCCATAACTCCCTTCCAGGTCCATATGTTTAATGCCACCTATTGTTCTAAAACCGCTTGCATTTATATTAAAATCATAATTGTTCCCAGAAATATCTCTCCAAACAGTTCCATTTCCATCATAGGAATTTAAATTATCACTATCTAACATGATTTCAAGACCATCGGTAACTACGTAAGGGTTAACTGTCGCCCAGTAATTCTGCTTTACTTCTGCAGCTGATAGNACTNTATTNTANACNTTNATTNTTTTNATTTCTCCNTCAAAAAATTCTGANACTCCACGCTGACTACCGATTTTGGTAGAACCAGTTCCCACATTTAAATTATTTGCACCATTACTTGTGTTTCCTTGTGATTGTAAAATTCCNTTTACATAAANTTTTATTTGGTTTGAACCTGCATTTTTATCAACGGTGATGGTCCAATAATTCCAATCTCCAATCTTTACGGGGGTGTTGTCATGAAAATCATTAGCACGTCCATTAAATCCACCATAGCCGTCACTAAGAGCCATCATTCTTGCGCCATTATTTGTTCCGCTATTTCCACTCTGTTCGAAAATAACACCTGTTTGTTGAGTATCTTGTTTAAAATAGCCCTCTATGGTATAAAATGCCTGTCCTTGAGNCAGCACNGCACTTAATCCAATATAATCGTTGGTCCCATCAAAATCGAAAGATTTGTTTGTTGAGTTAAAAGTAGCACCATTAATTGTTCCATTATTTCCACTTGGGCTTAGATCACTCCAAGTATTTCCATTTCCTGAATACGAACTAGAATTTCCAGCNTCNAGATGNAGNANTAATCCACTTGTTATATCTGTATTTACTTTTGTATGAGTTTGACCAAGCAAAATATTGGATACTAATACTAGTAAAATAAATAAAGTCTTTCTCATCTAGTTAAATATATANAGCCATCCTGTTANNGGTTNNTGTCCTTTTNCANNGNATCACCTCATACAANTAAGGTCCTGTGGGTAGTGGTCTACCTGTCTTGTAATGTGTCCCTCTCCAATCGTTCTTGTAATTGGTCTTCTTAAACACCACTGCTCCATCTGGACTGTATACCGTTACAATGGTGAAGTTGTCCTCACCGATATTAATCACCTTCCATGTTCCCTCCAGTCCAGTACTGCCCGGTGTTAATACTCCCGATACAAATACCTTGTCATCTGGGAACCCGTCGTTGTTCTTATCGGTGTCCTTGTTGTCTCCTATACCATCTCCATCGGTATCTAACCACTCGGTTGGATCAAATGGGAAGGCGTCTTTTGAATCCGGTATGCCATCGTTATCTGAATCCCAATCTGCATTGTCTCCTATACCATCTCCATCGGTGTCTTTACACTCTCTTGGATCTAGTGGGAAGGCATCCTCTGTATCGGGACATCCATCGTTGTCATCATCTGGATCGGTGCAGTCTGGTAACTGGTCTCTATCAAAATCCTTAGGGCGACTTATAAAGTCTAGTGGATCACTATCACAAGCTATCTCATCTTCATCTAAGTAACCGTCTCCGTCGTCATCGGTGTCTTTGTTGTTACCTATACCATCTTTATCGGTGTCTAACCACTCGGTTGGATCCAGTGGAAGGGCATCCTCTGTATCTGGATATCCATCTCCATCGTCATCGTCATCTGCGTTATTACCAATACCGTCTCCATCGGTATCTAGCCACTCTTTTGGATCCAGTGGGAAGGCGTCTTCTGTATCTTGGTATCCGTCTCCATCGTCATCTGGGTCTGCATTGTTACCTATACCATCTCTGTCGGTATCTAACCACTCATTTGGATCAAATGGGAAGGCGTCATTCCAGTTAAGATATCCATCTCCGTCTATATCCGTATCGCATAGGTTACCTATGTTGTCTGCATCGTTGTCTACCTGGTTTGGATTGTAGATGCTTGGACAGTTATCCGATTCGTTTGCAATACCATCTGCATCAATATCTGGATCACAGGCATCGCCGATACCATCTCCATCGGTGTCTTCCTGGCCTGGGTTGGCTGTGGTAGGACAGTTGTCATTTAGACCTGTGATACCATCGTTGTCTGGATCCTTCTGACTATCTGCACAACCGTCAGCGTCTACTTGTGCTCCCTGTGGTGTGTCAGGACACAGATCTACTGGATCGTTTACACCATCTCCGTCGGCATCGCCATTTAAGTTGATTGTGTTACTGGTCTGGGTGGTACTTGCTGTAGCTGCCCCTGCATCGTAAATAGAATTGGTAGCCGCTGGTAGTACCTTTAAGACTTCCGATCCATTTATGTTCCCTGTAACAGGGATACCCAGTCCGTAGGTGTTGCCTTGGTTGGATATACTCGATGGTGTAGAGCCAGACAGCGAGGCGGTTCCTCCCGTTAGAGTTAAACTAAAGTCATTGGCTTGTAGTGCACCTGAGCCTCCATTGCTATTAAATACCGCTTCACTAAAGGTTACAGAGACAACCGAGTTGTCGGTAGCTAGCTCTGTGGATACAATTACAGGGGGCTCATTGATATCGTTGACCTCTACCGTTAGTGCCTTCGAGTACGTTGACTGTCCGTCCGTGGCTTCAAGGCGTATACTTAGCGATGGCGTCTGTTCATAATCTATGAATCCGTTTACCAAGAGGTTCGTGCCCGAGATACTAAATAATCCATTATGAGCATCGCCATTTCCGCTAACTAATGTGAATGTGTGGGTGGAAGAATCATCGTCAGTGGCAACCAAACTACCCACTACTGTACCAACAGCTACCTCCTCATCTACACTTACTGTTGATGTTGAGGTGGAGGTGCTGGAAGAACCTAAATTATCAAAGTTTTGCTCTATCTCACTTTGGCTAAGAGCTTTGCCGTATACCAATTTATTCTTTATTTGACCATTGAAAAAATATCTGTTCCCACTTGTTCTTTCATTGAGTTTACCCATCGTTGCTCCTGAATTTCCATTCTGTGCGCCTGCATAATATGACCCTGCGTTGACACTACTTTTTAAGGTTTTGTCAATGTAGAGCTTCATACTTGAACCATCAAAGGTAATTGTAACCATTTGCCATTGACCTTGAATAATATCTAGACCGGATAGATTGTTAGCAGTGTTGTTGTTGCCAAAATGTTGATATCTAAGACTTCCATTTGTATAAAAATGCCACCATATCCCTTTGGCATTACCCGTGCTTAGACTGTAGGTATTGTAAAATGGCATTGAACCGTTCCCAAAGTTAGCATTTGTGGTTTTTATCCATCCCTGTAATGTATAAGCCCCATTGGTTGTAAGAACATCACTAGACCAACTAAACCAATCATTCCCATCTAATAAATAGTAGGAATCGTTGACTAAGGTGGCGCCATTAACTGATGCATGATTTCCGTTTCCAGATAAATCCCTCCATTGGTTTACACCTCTAGAATTTGGATTTGTTGCATCTAAATAAATTAAAAGATTGTTTACAACAACGTTTGCCATTGCAAATCCAACATCTGTTATGGGTTCTAATGTATCCGATACCGATATGGTAAATGGCTTAGGGTAATCA
>PAGR01000002.1 GCA_002705445.1 Gammaproteobacteria bacterium
TATGACCCCGCACCACGGCTCTTGGGAGTTAAGTGGATTGTTTGTAGCAAGTAAAATTAAAACATTTAACATGTTTAAGCCTTTAAGAAACAAAGTTCTTAACGACTTTGTTCTCAAAGGAAGAATGTCAAAAGGTGCGACTCTTGTAGAGACAGATAATACAGGAGTAAAAAAATTATTAAAAGCTTTAAAAAATAATTATGGAATAGGTGTTCTGCCAGACCATACCCCAAAAATTAATCAAGGAGTAATGTCTAATTTTTTTGATGTTCCAGCTAATACCTCGTCATTAATATATAAGCTAGGGAAAAAAAATAGGGTTCCTATAATCTATATATTTTCAGAGCGGCTTCCAAATAGCGCAGGTTTTAATCTACATTTGGGCTTTATTGAAGAAATGTTTTATGATCTTGACGAGAAATCCTCAGCTGATTTTCTAAACAAAAAAATTGAACATTTAGTAAATATCAATATACCCCAATATCTCTGGTCATATGAGAGATTCAGAAATAGATCTGGTGTATTAGAGAATATATATAATTCTTAAATTATTTTTTCCAAAAATCTGGTATAAAAATTACTAGCAATGTAAATATTTCCAGTCTTCCTACAATCATACTAAAAGATAATATCCACTTATTTAAATCTGAAATGTCTGCATAGTTATATAAAACATCGCCTTGTCCAGGGCCAAGATTATTAATAGTTGCTGCTACCGCGGAAAATGACGTCAGAAAATCTAAGCCTGATAACATTAATAAAAGCAGTACTGATAGAAATACTATTACATATATTGCAAAAAATCCCCATATTGTTTCTAAGGTTCTTTCGTTTATTACATTATTACCTACTTTAACCTTTATCTTTGAATTTGGATGAACTAGTCTTACCAATTCTCTATAACCTTGTTTCAAAAGAAGCATAACTCTGATCACTTTCATTCCCCCAGCGGTTGAGCCAGCACATCCCCCTATAAAGCTAAAAAGAATTAAAAGAACAGGAAGGAAACCAACATATTGATAGTAATTTGAATTTGTAAAACCTGTTGTTGTTGAGATTGAAACTGCATAAAAAGTATTATTTATTATTTCTTTAATATTCATTTCTGAGGATAATCCGTATATATATAATACCGCTAAAAAAGATATAAATAATGTTAAAAATATAAAAAAATACGCTTCATTATCTTTTTTATACGGCAACATTGATTTACTTTTAAAAGCTAAATAATGAAGACTGAAATTTAAGCATGCTGCAATCATAAAAATAATTGCAACTAATTCAATCAAATGACTGTCGTAATATCCAAAGCTTTCGTTATGTGTAGAAAATCCTCCAATAGCTATAGTTGAAAAACTATGACAGATAGAATCAAATAAATTCATTCCAGCAAAGTAGTAACTTAAGCCGCAAAGAAAAGTCATTATTAAGTAAACTACCCATAACCACTTAGCGGTTTCAGTTATTCTGGGTGTTATTTTATTTTTTATAGGACCTGCAACCTCCGCTTTATACAATTGCATCCCACCTACGCCGAGCATTGGCAATACTGCGACAGCTAAAACAATAATTCCAAGGCCACCTAGCCACTGTAAATATTGTCTATAAAACAGTATAGATTCTGGCAGACTATCAATGTTAGTAATTATAGTAGCTCCTGTTGTGGTTAATCCTGATACAGATTCAAACATAGCATTTGTAATTGATATATTTAGAGAGTCACTTAGCAACATTGGTAAAGATGCAAAAGTGCTCAATACAAACCAGAATAATACGACAATTATAAAACCGTCTCGTAACTTCAGATCAGTTTTAGCTTGCATAGCAGGTAGCCATAGTAATAGCCCAGAAACAAAAATTAAAATCAATGCATAGAAAAAAGACCATGTTTCGCCATCTTGATAAATTATGCTTACTAGAATAGGAGGTATTATTGCTAAACTAAAAAGCATTAAAAGTAAGCCAAGGATTCTAATTACAGATTTGATTTGCATTTTTTTTACTCAAATAGCTCTTCTATTTGTTTAATATCTTTTTTATTAACTAGGCAGACTAAACGGTCGCTTTGCTCAAAGATTACATTTGAAGTATTAAAAATAAATTCATTATTACGAATGATACAACATAAAATTATATTTTCTGAAAGATTTATTTGTCCAATATTTTTACCAATAATTTTCGAACTTGTATTATCTCTAACTTCAATTTCTAATAATTCTAATGACCCATGCATTAATGAGTGAGCTTTCAAAATACTACCTTTTCTGACATGTGTTAGCAGAGCTCCCATTGTTAAATCTTCTGGCGATATTGTTATGTCTATCTCTTGTTTTTCAACCAAGTCTGAATAACTAGTCTTATTTATTATCGATATAACAGTTTTTGCTCCTAACTTTTTGGCAAGCATGGCAGATAGTATGTTTGCTTCGTCATCGTTAGTTAATGCACAAAATACATCCATGTGTTCAATATTTTCTTCTAATAGAATGTCCTCATTTGATGAGTCAGCATTTATAATTGTTACATCATCTAAAATTTCCGATAAATAGTCTGATCTTGATTCATCTGCTTCTATAACTTTAACTTGAAAATTGTCGCTCATACTGTCTGATAAATGCTTTCCAACATTTCCTCCTCCAGCAATCATTATTCGCTTATTATCTTTATTTTTTTTGAAAACTTTGGCAACATCTTTAATATTCTCTTCTTTGCATATAAAAAGTAGTTCATCTCCATCCTCTAAAATATCACCATCTTCTATAGAAAATATTTTATCTTTTCTTATAAAAGCGCATATCTGAGCATTTAACTTTTCACATACTGATTGATAAAATTTTATTGAGTTTTCCTCATTATCCTTTTCCCTAAATATTATATTGAGAAAACAATTTTCATTATTCGAAAAGTTAAATATTTGATGTGTTCCTTGATAAGATATTAATTTATTTATATAGTTTGAGGCTATTAAATCTGGGCTAATAGTAAAATCTATAGGTGTAGATTCATCCGCAAATAGACTTTCGTAATTAAGATATTCTAAATCTCTTATTCGAGCTATCTTTTTTTCTACTCCAAAAACGGTATATGCAACTTGACACGCAATCATATTTGTTTCATCACTCTTTGAAACTGCTACTATCATATCTGCTTTGTGCGCACCAGCTGATTCTAATATTCTTGGATGGGCTCCATTTCCATGAATAGTTTGAAGATCTACTTTATCAGCTATATCCTCTAAAAGATCTTGGCTTTTATCAATCAACGTAACGTCGTTACCTTCTTTAACTAAATTGATAGATAATGAGCTTCCGACTTGCCCAGCCCCTACGATAATAATTTTCATAATAAGTATATATTATAGATCAAATTTGATAGATTTCTAAATAATAGTTTATACAAACTTTTTTCCCTTTAAATCTGATGAGTTAATAAAATCTTTGGCATTTAAAACTTTAGAATTATCTTTTTGCAGTTTTTTTATAATCAATAATCCTTTTTTTGTAAAAACATGAATTAAATCATCTTTTAAAGACTTTATATTTCCTGGTATTCCATTAATTTCTAAGTCTTTGTATTCACTATCATGAATTCTTATACGTTCACCAGACAAAGTTGTCTCTGCTACTGGCCATTGATTAAAGGCCATTATTTTTCTATGGATTTTTTCTGCACTATTGTCCCAATTTATTTTAGCTTCTTCCTTTTTAATTTTCTTTGCGTATGTTGCTAGATTTTCATCTTGAGGATACATCATATAATTATTCTCGGTAATTGAGTCAAGTGTCAATAATAGAATGTCGGTCCCAACTTCAACGAATTTCTTATGCAAGCTTAACGATGAATCGTTAGTGTCAATTTTAACTGGCTCCTGGTAAATTATATCTCCAGCATCAAGCTTCTCTTTCATTTTTATTATGGTTATACCTGAAAGTTTATCACCTGATTCTATTGATCTTTGAATAGGTGCAGCACCCCTCCATCTTGGAAGAAGAGATGGATGCACGTTAACACATCCAAAGCGAGGAACAGACATAAATTCTTTACTTAGCATTAATCCATATGCAACAACAATGACTATATCTGGATTTATCTCCGAAAGAGCATCTGTTTCTACAATTGTTATTTTTTCAGGCTGCCTTATATCGATATTATTAGCTTGGGCAGTATTTCTAACTGGACTGTGATTAAATTTTAAACCTCTTCCAGATCTTTTACTTGGTTGCGTAAAAACGCATACCACATCATGCCTAGAACTAATGAGTGATGCCAAATAACTCTCTGCAAATTGCGGTGTTCCTGCGAACACGATTTTTAGTTTATTCATATAGTCTATTAATTAAATCGCTGATTTATAATTTGGAGTATTTTTTCTAGAGGAAAGATTTCCTTCTTTTTTTAATTTGGTAATTTTTTTTTCTATCCTATTTCTTTTGAGCGCTGAAATATGATCAACAAATAATTTTCCATTTAAGTGATCAATTTCATGTTGAATACATGTTGCTAGTAAACCGTTTGCTTCAAATTCTATTCGCTTATTATTAAAATCTAATGAGGATACTTTTACAGTTTTTGGTCTGGAAACAGATTCGTAAAATCCAGGTACTGATAAACAACCCTCTTCCATAGTATCTAAATCGTCAGAGAGTGAAATTATTTCGGGATTAATTAAAAAAAGTTTTTTATCCCTATTTTCTGAAACATCTATTACTATGAGTCTTTTTTGTATATTAACTTGAGTTGCTGCCAAACCAATACCTTTTTCTTCATACATAGTGAAGAACATTTGCTCAATAATATCTTTTATTTCTTGATTTACTTTTTCAACAGGTTTCGCTATTTTCCTTAATCTTTTGTCAGGGAAATGGAGTACTTCTAGTTTTTTCATTTGTTTATTATTTCGTTCAGGTTAAATACAATTATACTATTCTAAGTATAGTTTGTGTAAAATTTAAATATCTGCATATTTTATAAGTTCAACTACTTTTGACTAAATACACACAATGTATTAATGTTGAAAAGATAACGTTTTTTGTAAACAAATTAAATAAACTTTTTTTAATTAAAATCAAATACTTAAGGATAAGCTCTATGAAAGAAACCATTTTAGATGTATTAATGTTCATGTTTCAAAGCTACGTAGAAGATAATGAAGAAGTTGAATTAGATAAAGAATCGTTACATAAAAATCTCTCGGAAGCAGGTTTTGCTGACAAAAATATTGAAAGAGCTTTTGAATGGTTAGAGGGTCTGCCTGGTGTAGATGATACCGCTCTTTTAAATAAACCAACAAAAAATAGCTTTAGGCTTTTTAGTGACATTGAGCACCAAAAGATTGGAGAAGAAGGCCTAAGCTTTCTAATGTTTTTAGAAAGACTTGGAATATTTCATGGTGAAATTAGAGAACACGTTATTGATAGAATAATGGCTTTAGATACTCAAAGTGTTGATTTAAGCCAAATTAGATGGGTTGTATTAATGATTTTATTTAATACTCCAGGTAATGAAAGTAATTATACCTGGCTACAAAATCTAAATTCAGACAAGGCATTACCTTATATCCATTAGTTAATGACAAATAATTTATGAGAGTTGTATTAAATTATGAGTGAGAATTTAGTAATTGTTGAGTCCCCAGCAAAGTCGAAAACCATTGAGAAATATCTTGGTCAAAACTATCGTGTAATTTCTACAGTTGGTCATTTGAGAAATTTGCCGTCTAAGGAAGGTATAGATGTTAATAATAATTATCAAATGAATTATGAGTTAATAGAAAGAGATCATAATAAGCCGCAACAAATAATAAATGATATTAAAAAGGCTTTAAAAAAAGCTAAAAAACTTTACTTAGCGACAGACCAAGATAGAGAAGGAGAAGTAATAGCATGGCATTTAATTGATATATTAGAGAAGGAAGAATCTTTGGTAGGAGTTGAGATTGTAAGAATCGTATTTAATGAAATAACAAAGAAAGCTATTTTAGAATCAATAGAGAACCCGAGAGAGCTTTCACATGATTTAATCAATGCCCAATTCGCTAGAAGATCTATTGATTACTTGTTTGGTATGGGTATATCTCCTCTTTTATGGGGAATTGGGATAAGAAAAGGTTCCGCAGGTAGGGTTCAAAGCCCTGCGCTAAAAATGATTGTAGAAAGGGAAGAAGCAATTAGAAAATTTATTCCGAAGGAATATTGGACTTTAAATGCAAATTTTCTAAAAGATAACAAGCCATTTGAAGGATTTTTACATATTAATGATGACAAAAAATTATCTAAATTTGATATAGATAACGAGCAGGACGCAAGTAGAATTAAAGAAGAAATAATGAGTGCTTCGAGCGTAGGTTTTGAAGTGAAAAAAGTTATAAAAAAAGAAAGAAAAAGACAGCCTGCAAAACCCTTTATAACCTCAACGTTGCAACAGGAAGCTTCAAGAAAATTAAGGTTTGCTGCTAGACGAACAATGGGAATAGCTCAAGAATTATATACGGGAATTGACCTTGGAGAGGGTCCTGTAGGGTTAATAACTTATATGAGAACTGATTCTATTAATTTAGCTCAAGAAGCAACAGAAGAAATGAGGAAATTAATACCAAAATTATTTGGTGAAGATTCATTACCAGACAATGTTAGAGAATATTCAAATACATCAAAGAATGCACAAGAGGCTCATGAGGCAATTAGGCCGACTTCTTTGTCAAGAAAACCAGAAGACGTAAAAAGTTATTTAAATAAAGATCAGCTAGATTTATATACATTAATATGGAAACGTACAATTGCTTCTCAAATGAATGACGCAATTTTAGATTCAGTTTCTGTGGATCTAGGCACGAACGAAAAAATTTTTAGAGCAACTGGTCAATCAATAAAATACCCTGGTTTTATGCAAGTCTACTTGGAAGGTACAGATGAAGAAGATTTGGAGGCAGAATCTAAAATATTACCAGCTATGCAAGAGGGTGATGAAGTACAACTTGAAAAGTTGGAAGCTATTCAGCATTTTACGCAGCCGCCAGGAAGGTATACAGAAGCAAGTTTAATAAAAAATTTAGAAAAGGAAGGAATTGGAAGGCCATCAACATATGCGGCAATTATTGAAACTTTAAGGTTTAAAGAGTATGTTGAGATCGAAAATAGAACTTTAACTCCAACAGGCAAAGGAGCTTCGGCTTGCGCATTTTTAGATAAGAATTTTAATGATTTCATAAAGTATAGTTATACGGCTGAACTTGAAGAAACTTTAGACCGGATAGCTAGAGGAGAAGTAGAATGGGTTCCAACCACTGATTCATTTTACAAGTATTTAACTAAAATGGTAACGGAAACAGAAAAGTTGTCTCCTGAAGAGAGAAAACAAGAAAGAATTTTAGGCGTAGATCCAAAAAGCGGAAGAACTGTTAGTGTAAGGCATGGTCCTTTTGGCCCTCACGCGATGATTGGTACAAAAGACGACCCAAAAGAAGTCGGTAAGCCTAAATCAGCTTCACTAAAGAAAGGCCAAGATATTACTTCTATTACCTTGGAAGATGCTTTAGATTTATTTGTTCTTCCAAGACTTTTAGGGGAGACTCCAGACGGTGAGCACATAACTGCATGCTTGGGGCGGTTTGGACCATATTTAAACTATGGTGAAAAGAAAAATTTATCTTTGAAAGGTTTGGAAGAAAAGGGGCAGGAACCATATGATCCTTACACGATCACTTTCGAAGAGGCTTTGCCATTAGTAGAGCAAAAAAAAATAATAGAAGCTAATAAAGTAATACAAGATTTTGAACAAGACGGCATTCAAGTTTTGAACGGCAGGTGGGGACCATATATTACTGACGGTAGTAAAAATGTTAAGGTTCCTAAAGAGCGAGACCCCAAAGATCTATCATTGGCTGAATGTACAGAAATGATTACGAATGCACCTGTCAGAAGAGGAAGATTTGCCACAAAAAAGAAAGTTGTGGCTAAAAAGAAAGTTGTAGCTAAAAAGAAAAATAAAGTTAAAACAAAATCTCCTAAAAAGAAATCACAAGATAGTAATGTTGAGAATACTATATAGCTATATGGCAAAAATTTTAGATTTAAACGATAAGAAAAACTGCGAAAAGTTTGCGGAAGATGTTAAGAACGGAGCTATTTTTGCATATCCAACAGAAGCTGTTTTTGGTCTTGGGTGTGATGCCAAAAACAAAAATTCAATAATAAAAATATTAGATATTAAGCAAAGAGATATTTCTAAAGGGCTAATAGTTATTTCTGATAATCTTGAAAAAGTTAGAAATTTTATAGATGACAGTTATTATAAAACTTTCGTTGAGCAAAATAGTGATGCAAAACCAACAACATGGCTTTGTCCTGCAAGTGATTTAGTGTTACCAGAGGTAACGGGAAAAAGTAATAAAATAGCTATAAGAATTACTTCGCACAAGATTTCATGCGATATCTGTAAATTACTTGATTTACCAATTATATCGACAAGCGCAAATAAATCTGGAGATGATCCTTTTGTNGAATCTNNTGAATTTNATAATTATTTTNATAANCATGTCGACTATATNNTNGNNGGAAAAGTNGGNGATAGTAAAAAGCCATCAAGAATTTTGGATTTAATAACTAAAGAAGTTCTGCGCGCAGGAGATTAAATGCAAAAAATAGAAAAAGATCACGTTTTAGAAGTCAGAAGCTACTTGCTTACCTTGCAAGAAAATATTATTTCAATGGCAAATAATTATGACAAACAAAATTTTTTAAGAGATGAGTGGTCCAGGAAGGAAGGTGGGGGTGGTTTTACTTGCATACTTGAAAATGGCGAAATTTTTGACAAGATTGGTGTAAACTTTTCAGATATATTAGGGGATCATTTGCCTAAAGCAGCAACAGATTTAAGACCAGAATTACAAGGGAAAAATTATCAAGCAATGGGTGTTTCAGTAGTTTGCCACCCAAAAAATCCACATGTGCCGACAGCTCACTTAAATGTTCGTTTGTTCACTGCTTATGGTGAAAATTCTCAGCCGATATGGTGGTTTGGCGGTGGTTTTGATATGACTCCATATTATGGATATGAAGAAGATGCTGTTCATTGGCATAAGATCGCACGAGACATATGTTCGCCTTATGGAGATGGACTTTATGACCAATATAAAAAGAATTGTGACGAATATTTTTACATAAAGCACAGGAAAGAGCCTAGAGGTATCGGTGGAATATTTTTTGATGANTTAAATACTTGGGATTTTGATACTTGTTTTGAATTTATCAAGTCTGTAGGAAACGGTTTTATAGATGCATATGAACCAATATTAAAGAGACGATTAGATGAATCATATAATAAGCAGCAAAAAGATTTTCAGCTTTTTCGTAGAGGAAGATATGTTGAATTTAATCTCGTTTACGATAGAGGAACCTTATTTGGGCTTCAATCAAATGGAAGAACAGAATCAATTCTAATGTCAATGCCGCCATTGGTTAAATGGAAGTATCAATACAATATTGAAAAAAATAGCGAAGAAGAAAAATTATATAATAATTTTTTGGTGCCAAAAAAATGGGTCTAATTGTNTAATGAATTTGGAAAAAAAAGTTGCTCTCCCATAATTTTATATTTTGAAATATTGTTCTGACCTTCTTTACTTGTTATCCACTTGGAAAAATGATCCGCTAATTTAAATTTTACATGAGAGTGTTTTTCTGGATTTATTACAATAATACTATATTGATTATGAAGTGGTGGAACACCAGAAAAAATAATATCTAAATCCTGTTTATTATTAAAGCTTAACCAGGTGCCTCTATCAGTCATTGTGTAAGCATCCATACTAGCTGCCATATTTAAAGTTGCGCCCATACCTCGTCCTGCATCTATGTAATATTTAGGATCAAGTTTCTCTGGATTTATTTCTGCTTTCTTCCATAATGAAACTTCTTTTTTATGAGTTCCACTATTGTCACCTCTTGTTAAAAAAGGTAATTTTTTCTTTCTAATTGTTTGGAAAACTTCTTTTATACTAGCTTTGTCTCTTAATCTTTCAGGATCATTTTTCGGGCCAATTATTATATAATCATTATACATTAACTTTCTTCTATCTACGCCATACCCNTTCAAAATAAAATTTTTTTCATCTTCTTCAGAATGAACTATAAGTAAATCACCATCACCATTCATTGCATTTTTTATCGCTTGTCCGGTACCAACAGCAACTACTCTAATATCAACTCCGGTTTTTTCTTCGTAAATTGGAAGGATAAAATCATAAAATCCTGAATCTGAAGTGGATGTGGTTGACTGTATTACTAAAAATTCTGTGCCGTAAGAGAAATTTGATATAAAAAATAATAGTACAATTTTTTTAAGCATTTAATATCATCTCTTANAGATTTTTATTTAATAAAAAAAGTAACTTTTTCTGTTATCAAGGGAATTTTATGAGGGGTATGACTATAATCTGCAAATAAAAGTTGTATCGTATATTTGCCGGGTTCCAACTCTAAAGAGGTTGATTCTTGTGCTTTACCAAAATGCATTATACCCTCTGTCATTGGNAAAGGTTTTGTCATATCTGGTAACTCATCTAAATTTATAAGAAGGTGGTGGTGGCCACTATTTTCTTCATTTACTCCTGCATTACGCACTTTCATATTTTCGACAATGAAATTTAATTCAATTGGCGAAGTATATGTTTTTCCATTTTCGANACCTTCTAGTTTTATGGAAGGNNCNTTGTGTGTGTCTCCATAAGAAGAGGTGAAAATAAAAAANAAAAGAATTAAATAAAATTTTTTTCTATGCTCAATCATATGTTCCTTCTTTNAATATTTTANNATTAATTATAATTAATATTANAAATAAAATAAATGTGTACATTGGTATTGATAGGCCAAAAAGTTGCCATTTGACATCATTACATGGAGTTGGNTTATCAATTATATTCATTATNGCGTCCAAAATTGGNAATGTAGAGATATAATAAAAGAAGTCACCTCCGCAACCNAAACCATCTAAGGCATCTTTATCATAAAATTTTTGTAACCAAATATGTCTTATAGTNCTTATTATTCCTATAANGCATAAAATTATATTAAATGAATATAATGTTTTAAAGAAATACCGTCTTTTAGTCAAATATGAAATTGCAAATATTATGGTAATTCCTAAAATTAGAAATCTGTCNAAAACACATAACGTGCATGCCGCGAGTTCTTTTATAATATCAAAATAAATATACGCAGTTAGTAAAGATATTATGCATAAAATAAAGCCAGTTGCTTCTAATTTGATNAGTCTGAACATATATATATTATAGGCTTATTAATATATAATTTCAGCTTAAACGCTATGAATAAGAGTTATCCAAATACCAGAATGAGAAGAAATAGATCTGCCAAATTCGTGCGTAATTTGGTTCGCGAGACATCATTTTCAGTTAATGATTTAATCTATCCAGTTTTTATACTTCCAGGAAAAAATAAACAAGAGCCAATAAAGTCAATGCCTGGAAAAAAAAGATACTCTGTTGATATGTTGTTGCCTATAATTGGTAAACTTCATAAAAAGGGACTTAACGCAATTGCATTATTTCCTGTCATTGGCAAAGAAAAGAAATCTAAAGATGCAAAAGAAGCTTTCAATCCAAGGGGTTTGGTCCAAAGTGCAGTAAAAAAAATTAAAAAAGAATATCCAAATTTAGGAATAATAACTGATATAGCTTTAGACCCTTTTACACTAAGTGGGCACGATGGAATAGTTGATAGTAAAGGGTATGTATTAAATGATAAAACCGTTAAAGTTTTAACTAAACAAGCCTTGTCACATGCTGAAGCAGGTGCAGATATAGTTGCCCCGTCAGATATGATGGATGGAAGGATATTAGCTATTAGAGATGTTTTTGAAAAGAATAAATTTCATAATACTAAAATTTTATCCTATGCAGCTAAATATGCTTCTAATTTTTATGGCCCTTTTAGAGACGCAGTTGACTCATCAAAAAATTTAAATGACTCTTCAAAAGAAACTTATCAAATGGATTTTGCAAATATAACGGAAGCATCGTTAGAAATTAATTTAGACATTAATGAAGGAGCTGATATGGTTATTATAAAACCAGGCTTACCTTACTTAGACATTGTTGCAAAAATAAAAAACAAATTCTCTATACCAATATTCTCTTATCATGTGAGTGGCGAATACTCTATGATAAAAAGTGCAGCCTTAAAGGGGTGTATTGATGAAAAGTCATCTGTGTTAGAAGCGATGTATTGTTTTAAAAGAGCTGGTTGTAATGCTGTTCTAACATACTATACGCCTGAAATAATAAAATGGTTAGATGGTAACAAATGAAAAAGTATGCTGTTTTTGGAAATCCAATTGAACATAGCATGTCGCCTTTAATACATGCATATTTTGCGGAAAATTTAGGCATTAAGTTAACCTATGATGCTATTTTAGGCACTGTAGGAAAATTTGAATTAGAAGCAAAAAATTTTTTAAAAATGGGTGGCAAAGGTTTTAATGTCACACTTCCATTTAAACAAGAAGCTTATAATCTAGCTGAAACAAAGTCAGAAATTGCTGAAATTACTGGCTCTGTGAATACCATTTCTCTAAAAGATGGGCTTATCCATGGTGATAATACAGATGGATCAGGCTTTATAAAAGATATAAAAAATAATATTGGTTTTGATATAGAAAATAAAAAAATACTTTTATTAGGTGCAGGAGGTGCTGCAATGGGCATCCTTCCGAATATTTTGTATGAACGTCCGTTGGAGCTAAAAATTTACAACAGAACCCGAGAAAAGGCAGAAAAGCTGTGTAACAAATTCTTAGATATCGGGAAGCTAGATTATGTTGAAATAAGTGATTTAGAGAAATATAAATTTGATATTATTATAAATTCAACATCAGCAGGCATAAGTAATGAAGATTTTTACCTACCTAAAAAATTTTTTAATAATGATTCAATTTGTTACGATTTATCGTATGGTGCAGCATCTAATTCATTCAGAAGCTGGGCAAAACAAAATAAATTAATTTTCTACGATGGAATAGGTATGTTATTGGAACAAGCAGCCGATTCCTTTTTATATCTGGGAGTTAAAAAGACCATTAATAACTAATGAATTAAAAAGCATTTTATTAGAAAAATTATGAACCGTATTTTTCTTTATATTCTATTATACTATCTCTAAATTTTTCGAACTCTTTAGTATTTGTAACATACTCTATGATATCTGAGATACTAATTAAGCTATAAACATCGATATTGAATTCTTTTTGCATTTCTTCCGCGGCTGATATAGAGCTACTACCTTTTTCTTGTCTATCAAGCAAAACTAATAATGACGTAATTTTAAGATTATATTTTTCTAATTTTACTAAAGTATTTTTTATGGCAGTTCCTGCTGTTATTACATCATCAACAATTATAGTATTTCCATTCTTAAAGGTTCCAACAATGTCACCTTTCTCGCCGTGAAGTTTTTGATCTTTTCTATCATAAATAAAATGTGTTTCTTCATTATGTTTTGATGCTAAGGAAGCCGATAAAGCTGAAGCCAAAGAGATACCTTTATATGCTGGACCAAATATATTTATAAATTTTAGATTTTTTTCTTTTATTAATTCTATAAATAGATTACTTATAACTGATAAAGATTTTCCATCTGAGAAAACACCACTATTAAAAAAGTATGGGCTTATGCGTTCAGACTTAAGCTTATAACTACCAAACTTTAAGGCGTCTTTCTTTATGGCAAGCTCTATAAACGTTTTTTTATAATCCATTGTTTTTTAGTGAAGTTATAATAGACTAACTATATTATATATTAAAATTATAAATTATATGAAAATAGTATCTTGTAATCTTAATGGTATTAGAAGTGCTCATAGGAAAGGGTTCTTTGACTGGTACAAGAAGCAAAGGTGCGACGTTCTTTGTTTACAAGAATTGAAAGCACAAGAAGACCAGATAGACGTTAAATCTATGTTTTCAAAAAATACTTATTCGTATTTCAAATGTGCTGTTAAAAAAGGATATAGTGGAGTTTCTATTCATACAAAGATTAAGCCTGATAATGTAATATATGAGTATGGCGATAAAGAGTTTGATGATGAGGGAAGATATATTGAAGTTCAGTTTGGAAACTTATCTATAATATCTTTATATGCTCCTTCGGGCTCATCTGGAGAGGATAGACAGGAAGCTAAGTTTAGATTTTTAAAATCTTTTAAAAAACATTTAATAAAAAATTTAAAATCAAAAAGAAAATATATCATATGTGGTGACTGGAATATTGCTCACAAAGAGATTGATTTGAAAAACTGGAAAGGAAATAAAAAAAATTCTGGTTTTCTTCCAGAGGAAAGGGCATGGTTAGACGACTTATTTGAAGGTGGAAAGTTTGTAGATGCTTTTAGAGTGCTTAATCAAAAAAGTGATGAATATACTTGGTGGTCAAATAGAGGTAATGCTAGAGAAAATAATGTTGGTTGGCGAATAGATTATCAGATTGTGTCTGGCAATCTTAAAAAAAATATAAAAAAACAAAAAATATATAGGGATGTGCTTTTTTCTGATCATGCACCTTTGATTTTTACTTATAAAATATAATGATAGATTTTTTTAACAAAAAAGCTTGGTTAAAAATTTTTTCACACTTGAAAAATAAAAAACTTTTGACAATGTTTTTATTAGGTTTTTCAGCTGGATTACCACTTTTACTTGTGTTTACAACATTATCTGCTTGGTTAAGAGATGAAAATATAGTGAGATCNACAATAGGTTTTTTTGGCTGGGTTACAATTTTTTATGGGCTGAAATTTTTGTGGGCNCCNTTAATAGATAGTATTAAGTTACCGTTAATACATAATATTTTAGGNAAAAGAAGAAGTTGGTTNCTNCTTACNCAAATATCTATTGGTATTTTTCTTTATTTATTGGCAACAATTTCACCAAACAGTGAAAGNTTAATAACATTTGCTATATGNGCNTTATTTGTATCNTTTTTTTCAGCATCACAAGATATTGTAGTTGANGCGTATAGAATTGAAATNGCTCCAGTAGAGTCACAAGGTATCTTAACCGCTGGNTATCAGTTTGGNTATAGAGTTGCTATTTTAGTTTCGGGTGCAGGNGCNCTNTATATNGCTGATAGTTATACNTGGGAGATATCNTATAAGGTTATGTCATCNTTAATGTTGNTAGGNATAATNACNACTTTAATGTCATCTGAACCAANTGANCATAAGTTTAAANTTGATAANTCAGANAATTTAATTGNTGCAGTTTTTTGGGCCCCNATAAGAGANTTTTTTTCAAGATATAAGAATGCAATTTTAATNTTAATNTTTATTGGTGTTTATAGANTNAGCGATCTNTCTATGGCNGTAATGGCAAANCCGTTTTATTTGGATATTGGTTTCACTTTAAGTCANATNGCNACAGTNACNAAGGTNTTTGGAATAGCAATGACATTNATTGGNGCNTTTTTTGGAGGAATTATTGTACTAAGGTATGGNGTTAAGCAGCCTCTTTTTTATGGTTCNATAATGATAGCTTTNACAACTTTGATGTTTGTTATNCAATCTATTTTTGGGAANAATATGAATCTTTTTNTANTAACAATTGCTNTAGATAACTTTACNGGCGGNTTTGCNGGNACNGTTTTTATAGCTTACTTATCNAGNCTAACNGATCCAAAATATACNGCGACACANTATGCNCTTTTNAGTTCGNTAATGCTTGTNCCAGGNAAATTTTTATCAGGNTTTTCAGGNTTAATTGTAGATAATTTTGGTTATTCAGAGTTATTTTTAATTTCTGCGTCTTTAGGAATACCAGCAATTATAATTTCNTATTACTTAAATNCTANAGATTTTAGGGCTTAATTAGAATTTGTGTNCCTTCTTCAGTNAAATCCCAAAGTTCTTTCATATCNTCATTGTTAAGTGCTANGCANCCNTCTGTCCAATCAATACCATTATANAAATACTGTGATANNAAANTTATTGGAGGCAAACCATGAATTGCAATGTGTTCTCCTGGGTCTANATTATTTTTNNNAGCAACTTTTTTGTCATGATAATTNGGATANGACATATGAAGAGATAGATAGAAATTNCTTTTAGNATTTTTTCCGTCTACGAAGTAATANCCTTCAGGTGTTTTTTTATCTCCTTCTTTNTTCTTATGTCCTATNGGATTTCTTCCTAAAGCTATTTNATATTTNTTTAAAACTTTATNATNTTTTACAGCATATAGNGTTCTTTCAGACTTCTTNATAANNATTATATCTATTTTATCTNTTGCATATGATGNAAAAGAAATAATTANTATGCATATTAAAATAGAAAATTTCATTTTGATATTGTAAGTAAAAGCTCTGGATTAATTCTTNTTTTATTCCAATANANATTCCAATGAAGATGAGGTCCTGTTGATCTACCTGTTGANCCGACCGTNCCNATNATTTGCCCCTGNTTTACCAGATCTCCTTTTTNNACATTTATGTCCTNCATATGAATATACATNGATTGGAGTTCATANCCATGATTAATAATAACTATATTTCCGGTATAGTACAGACCTTTGNCNGCAAGAAANACTTTGCCGTCNGATGTTGCTCTAATCGGTGTTCCNGCCGGTGCTGCTATATCTANTCCNCCATGTGGATTCTTTTTAANNCCATTAAGAATTCGTTGGCTACCATAAATTCCTGAAATTCTTCCCTCAGCAGGTTTAATGAATTTTAAAGGAAATTTATCTACTATATATTTTTCATNAATACTTTTTTTTATTAAATCTCTATCTTCTTTAATNTTTTTATAAAACTCAGGGCCCGGAGTAACCATCTTATTTGGAAGCCCATCAATNTTTTCAATTTTGTATACAGTTTTTTCAANATTNAAATCGTANTTTATAATTTCATCTTTATTTTTTTTNATAATTTTTAAAATTGATGATGNTTTGTGATTTCTTCCAAAACCAAANANAAAATATCCATCTTTACTAATTTGNAAATTCTTCCCNTCAAAAAAAACTTTTTTTGCAAATTTNTTTTGTCCTATTATTATTCCACCTTGGACAAANTTNCCATTAAATATTGTTTCATTAGAAAAAGTTACAGTCGTTGATAAAATAATAATTACAAAAGAAANAATTGTCTTGTAAAACATTATATATTTTTCTTAAGTTCTTCTATAATTTCTGCTGCATGTTTGCTNGGGCTAACTTTTTTGTATACCTTNTGAATTTTNCCTGATGGATTAATTATAAATGTATGTCTGCTAGCGTATTTAAATCCCACAAAAGATCCATAGCTATCATATTTTTTTGCGACCTCGCCGCTTGTATCAGCTAAGAGTGGAAATGGAAGTGAATATTTTTCAGAAAAATCTTTATGGCTTTCTTGAGAATCAACACTAACGCCTAAAATGTTTGTATTTAATTTGTTCATTATTTCAATATTGTCTCTAAAAGAACATGCTTCTGTTGTACACCCAGGAGTATCATCCTTTGGGTAAAAATATAGAACCACCCACTCACCTCTAAAATCACTTAAGGATCTTTTAATATTATCTTGATCTACAAGGGTGAAATCAGGAGCATCCATTCCTGCAGATAATTCATCACTAGCATTTATATTGAAAACCATAAGTAAAAATATTAAGGTGGTATAAATAATTTTTTTTATTAAAAACATAATCTTATGATATCAAAAAATATAAAATACTGCTTAATTATTTTTATATGTTTAATAAATGTACATTGCTATGCTGAAAATATCACTTTAGAAATATTGTCTGCAAAAGTTATTAAAGTCGTAGATGGCGATACAGTTTATTTAAAGCATAAGGAATATGGAAAATTAAAGATTAGGTTGGCAGATATTGATGCACCTGAAAAGGATCAACCACATGGTATTGACGCTACCAATACTTTAAAAAAATTAATCGATAAAAAACCTGTAAAGCTAAAAAAAATCACAGTTGACAGATACAATAGGATTGTTGGGATAATTTATGCTAATGATGTTGAAATAAATTATTATCTTGTTAGGAATGGTTATGCGTGGTGTTATGATAAATATAATAAAAGGGTTAAAATAAAATACGCAGAAAATATGGCAAGGCTAGAAAAAATAGGTTTATGGTCAAATCAGAGTGAGTCCCCAATTGCGCCATGGGTTTGGCGAAAAAATAAAGGTAAAAAAAATGAGTAGTAATGAAAAAGCATATAACTTTTTCTTAGTTATATTTATAACCATGATAGTTCTAACAAATATTATTGGAGTAAAACTATTTGATATAAAGTCGATTACACTCACAACAGGTTTGATAACTTATCCATTAACATTCCTTATAACGGACATTGTTTGTGAAGTTTTTGGTAAAAGTAAAGCTAGTTTAATGGTTTTAATGGGTTTTTTTGCAAGTATATTATCATTAATTTTTATAAATTTAGCAGTAATGCTTCCAGGATCAGAAGTTTGGATAAATAGTTCTCTGGGATATAATTCCGTTCAAGATATGCAGAACGCATATGAGTCTGTTTTTACACTACCAGGTTTTTTAATATCTGCCTCAATGCTTGCTTATTTAGTGGCGCAGTTGATCGATGTACGTATTTTTCATTATTTAAAGAAAATAACAAATGAAAAGAAATTATGGCTTAGAAATAATGTTTCGACAATTTTTTCTCAGTTAATTGATACAATAATTGTAAACTCTATATTTTTATACTTTGGTTTAAATTTAAGCTGGGATATTATTTTTAACATTATTATTGCTAGCTATTTTTTCAAAATTTTGATCGCTATTGTTGACACACCACTTGTTTATATCGGGGTACATTTTACCAAAAAATATATTAATTAGTATTTTTAAGATTTTTTTTGATTTTTAAATCAACATATTTCATAACAGTTGTTTGGTACCTTAGTATAGATAAGGTTAATCCTGTTGTTCCATCTAGAAATCCCAATTTTATGAAATACATTTTAATAAAAGCCCAGTAACCTCTTAAAGTTCCTATTAAAATACCGCCATTCTTTTTACTTATATTTTGTGTGCTCCATGCATCAATGTACAAGCTCATTTTTTGGTAATAATCTGTCATTGTTTTGTAGGTTTCATGATAAAGGATACCTGAAATTTTAGAAGGCTTATAATTTTTTGGGATTATTAAAGCTTCATGTACTAATGCGTCATTATAAGTAGTAAGGTTGTTTGGATATAATCTGCTGATCCAATCCGGAAACCATCCTGAATGTTTTACTTCATGACCAAACGCTTTACTAAGTCTATTGACCTGATATATTCGTGGTTCATCGTTGATTACTTCCAGTATTGAATTTTGTAAACTGGCGCTAATTTCTTCATCTGCATCAAGCATAAATATCCAGTCTGACTTGGAAAGCTTCTGCGCATTTTGACGTTGTATTCCAAATCCAGGCCAATCTTCAGAGACGTGTATATTTTTAGTATATTTTTGAGCGATGCTTAAAGTATTGTCAGTACTTCCAGAATCTAAAATAATTATATCGTCTGCCCATGTTGAACTTTTTAAGGCTTTTTCAATATATTCCTCACCGTTTTTTACAATAATTATGATGCTTATAGTCTTCATTTATATTAAAAATTATAACATAGATGGTGGCCCCGGTAGGACTCGAACCTACGACAAATGGATTATGAGTCCACTGCTCTAACCAACTGAGCTACAGGGCCTAAAGAATAAATTTTTGGTTTTATAATGCTTATTATATCACAATTAGTTTAATAATTATTTGAAGCAAATATATATGCAGAAAAAAGCCCACGTCTTCAAGAAGCAGTGGGCTTGTTACTAGGAGAAACTAGATTTTTTTAATTGCTTTTAAAGTTCAAATGCATATTTAAAGCCTAACCCAAACCTTTCATTTACCTCATTTTCTTCATCTGCTCTTTTAAAGCCAAAACTAATATTAATATCTGGGGTTACTGCGTAACCAACTGAAATCTGGAGGATCTTTCCATCATGATCTTCATCTTCTTCTTCTGGAGCATCATTATCAACGAATGTGTATGTAGTGCTAAAACTATAAGGATAAAGTTCTAAACCTAATGAGCTTGTAAAGTAAGACCTATCGTGAGCTTCTTCTCCGGAATAATGTTCAATATCCATATATTCGAAAATTAACGTTTTACTAATTTTATCCGAAAAATTCTCTCTGTAGCTTAATGATAAAGAATATCGCGCCTCATCTTCTTCATTACCGATTCCCGCTTTTTGTAATGCATAGCCAAATCTATATGAAAGTCTTTCTACAATATTATTATCTAAAGAATAAAAATCTTTTCCACCAAGAGAAATTGCATATGAATCAAAATCTTCTGTATTCGCTAAACCTCCGTCAGATTTACTTGTATGTCCTCTACTGTCGAGTATTGCATCACTCAAAAATGTTGTGTCAGCATGAAAGCCACTAACATTTAGTTGGTGTGTGCCAAAGTCATCAAAGTTAGCTCCAAATTTTACACCGGCTCCAATACGTTCAGCGATTTTATATTCTTCGATCATTGAGTATGAGTAAAGCCCAGGAAAACTATGATAATCTAAACCTACTTTTGGATTGAATTTTCCAAGATAAACCGAGAAGTCTTCATAGCTATATGTAAGAGTTAAAGATTCTACAATTAATGGGTGATCTTCAAACACTCTAGTTTCGCCGTCATGAGTTCTAGCAATTCCACCATGGCCATGTCCACCTGGCTCACCTTCAATTTTTAAATTTGTATCGATATTAAAACCTTCTGCAATTCTAGAGCCAAGCTCCACATGGGAGTGTGTATAGTACTCGTTAACTTCTTCTTCACCTTCACCAGCATCATTAACATGATCCGCATGTACTCGAATCCCAACATGTCCATAAAATGGCTCATCTGAGTGAGCTGCATGATCATGATCATGCCCGTCGTCTGCTGCATGTAGAGAGCTACTTAAAAAAGTGATTATTATGAGAAACTTTATTAGATTTATTATTTTCATATTTTTCCCACTCATAAATTTTAAAAAAACTAATGTTATAATATAACATTCTCAATATCAATGGTAAGATAAATTAAACTTTAGATTTTTTCTGCACAAAAAAAATGAATAAAGACACCATTATAAAAATTATGGCAGATGCAACTACAATAGATGGGCCTGATGGGGTATCCATATAATAAGAGCTATAAATTCCTAAAATAACCGCTAGCATTGCAAGTATAGATGAAATAACCGCCATCTTTTCTGGCGAATGGGCGAGTTGTCTTGCAGATGCTGCAGGAATGATTAGTAAAGATGTTATTAAAAGTAACCCAACTATTTTGAAAGAAACAGCAACTACAATAGTCATCAATAGCATTATTAATAATTGATTAAGCAAGATGTTAATTCCTTCGGCTCTTGCTAATTTTTCATCTATAGTCATCAAAACAAAAGATGTCCAATTAAGATAAAGAAAAATTAAAACCAATAAACCGCCAATTAATACAAAATATATTTCCATTGAGCTCACAGCAAGAATATCGCCAAATAAATATGAATGCAGATCAACACTTCTTTCAAGAAGACTTAATGTCACCATACCAACAGAAAGAGCTGAATGAGCAAGTATACCTAGGAGTGTATCAGTTGCTAAAATTTTTTTTTGTTGGAGCCAAATCAATGTAATTGTAAATATAGAACAAATAATAACGGTACCGATGTTTGTACTTATTCCAAATACAAGACCAAGAGCAACACCAAGTAGAGCACTGTGCGCTAGCGAATCGCCAAAATATGCCATTTTCCTCCAAACAACAAAACAACCAATTGCTCCAGCAATAATAGCAATCCCGACTCCTGCAATTATTGCCCTTACGATAAATGGCTCAATCATTTATTGCCTCATCGTGTGTATGATCATGAGTATGTTGATAAATTGACATCATTTTCGCCATATCATTTCCAAACAAGGATATAAATTCAGGATCTTTTGCAATAATTTGAGGTGTTCCAGAACAGCAAATATGATGATACAAACAGATAACTTTTTTTGTAGAAGACATAACCATATGTAAATCATGTGAAACCATTAGAATACTTAAATCTCTATTTTTATAAATACGATTGACCAAATTATAAAAATTTAATTGATTTTTAATATCAAGATTTTGAGCAGGTTCATCTAAAATTAATAGCTCTGGTTTATTTAAAAGACTCCTTGCTAAAAGTACTTTTTGAAGTTCTCCACCAGAAAGGTTCGATAAGTTTTTTTCGAGAATTCCTGAAATATTTGTTTCTTTAGAAATACCAATTAACTCATCTGCAGAGGATTTTTTTTTAAGCGTTAAAAATCTTTCAACACTTATTGGCATCGTGNTTTCTGGACTAAAGTTTTGAGGTATGTACCCGATAGAGAGGTTATTATTTTTAGTAATTTTTCCTTTATCTGGCAAGAAAGAGCCGATCAAACATTCAAGTAAAACAGATTTCCCCGCACCATTTGGCCCAACGATAGTGACAAAATCTTTTTTTTTGATATCGATGAAAACGTTTTCGAGAATATTCTTATTATCTCTCGTAACACATAAATCCTCTGNTTGAATTAAAAATGACATTTTTTATGAACAATCCTGACAAATTCCTGTTATCTCTAATGTCACTTGATTTGGTGAAAAATTATTTTTTCCAGACGTTGAAGTTAAAACTTTTTTTACTGTATTTGAACAACATTCCTCAATATTTTTACATTCTTTACAAATTAAAAAATAGCAATCTTCATGCTCGTCGGGATGAGAGCAACCTACAAAAGCATTTAAGCTTTGAATTTTATGAATAAAACCATGTTCCATTAAAAAGTCTAAGGATCTGTAAACAGTCGGAGGTTTTGCAGATGCATCATTTTTTTTAAGATCATTTAAAAGGTCATAAGCTTTTACATATCCATGATTTTTCAGAATTAATGTTAAAACTTTCTGCCTAAGTTTAGTTAACTTAACCCCTTTTTTGTTACAAATAATTTCAGCTTTTTTCAATGCTTCATCTATACTAATTTTATGATTTTTACATGTACTCATTTTATTTTTTAACTAAATAATGTTGAAAACTATTATGTTATATTATAACATTCATTTCAAATCTATAAGCTCTTAAAATAATTATGACAAAAAAGGCAATAATATTCATATTTAGTTTTTTCTTAAGTACTAGCGNATTTTCAAGTGANATTGTNGCTAGTGTTAAACCGCTTCACTCTNTNGTNAGCGCTGTTACTCAAGGTGCCCATNCAGTTTCATTATTAATCGAGGGTAGCATGTCNCCTCACAATTTTGCTCTTAAGCCATCNCATGCAAANTTATTAAATAATGCTAAAGTAGTTTTTTANATAGANAANCAATTAGAGTCAGCNCTNAAAANAACAGTTATAGGATTNCCAACAAGTATTAGGGTAGTAACGGTATCAAAAACNAAACAATTAAATCTTCTTCCNGCCAGGTCTGGCGGAAATTGGGAAGAAGATGGCCATGATCACCATCATCATCATGACCACGGTTCAAATGATGTTCATTTTTGGCTTGANCCAANTAATGCNATTCAAATTGTAAAAGGAATTGTTCGTGAANTGAGTATAGTCTATCCNAAAAATATTAATCTTTATAAAAAGAATGCAAANAATATCATCAAGGAAATTAAATCAACCGATCTNTCAATNAAATCNATGCTTGTTCCAATAAAAGATAAACCCTATATTGTTTTTCATGATGCTTATCANTACTTTGAAAAAGCATANGGTTTAAATGCAGTTGGATCAATTATGCTTGATCCTGAATTACCNCCNTCAGCTAAAAGAATTAT
The DNA here is from genome assembly GCA_002705445.1 of Gammaproteobacteria bacterium. Classification (GTDB taxonomy): domain Bacteria; phylum Pseudomonadota; class Gammaproteobacteria; order Poriferisulfidales. Next base: position 23,849 of record PAGR01000002.1, read on the forward strand.
TCAAATTAGANCTAAAATAAAATCAACAAATGCCAGTTGCGTGTTTAAAGAGCCCCAATTTAGAGCAAAAATTGTAAATACTGTCATNGAAGATACAAACGCACAGGTTGGCACATTAGATCCCTTGGGCGCTGATTTGGCTTCAGGTCCGAATATGTATCTTGAGTTATTAAAAAGTATTGCAAGCAATTTAAAAACCTGCCTTCAATAATAAAAATTTCTAGTTTCTAATTATAATATTTTGCGTATATGTTTTTTTGATAAAAATGTATTAAAGTATTGTGTATGAAAATAAAACTTTTAGTATTTCTCTTTGTTATTAATAACGCAGTAATTGCTGAAACTAATAGTTATGGCTCCTCAAAAGAAAAAGTTAATCAAAGCGAAATTAACTGGTTATTAGACAGACATAATATTCAAGAAGCACGAGGCGGCACCACTAGTGGCTTAGAGCCAGAAATAGATAAAGCCCCCTCCGATTATTTTATAAAACTGCAAAATTCAAAAAAGCAAAAAGAAAAAGACAGATTTGCGATTTTAGCAATGGCTGGCGATTATAGAGCTAATTTTGAGTTCACCGAAATATTTGGAAGTAGTCCAAATTATAGTCTTGATAACCCCTATAAGTCTTGGGGAACAGAAACAATCATGGTCATTCAAAATAGTGAAAATTTTATTTCGCTTCAACATATCCTTGTGATGTACATGAAAGATAAAGATGGAAATGCAAAAGGACCATATGTGCAAAAACATTGGCGTCAAGATTGGTCATATGAGGACAAAAAAATTTTAGAGTTTCAAGGCAAAAACGAGTGGGCTGTTAAAAGACATGAAAATGTAAAAAAATCTTGGAGTCAGGCAGTATACCAGGTTGATGATTCACCAAGGTACGAGTCTTATGGAATATGGGTTCATGAAGATGGTGTCTCGAGATGGGTCAGTAAGTCTACAAATAGACCTTTGCCTCGAAGAGAGCACACGGTTCGCGATGATTATGATCTTTTAAAAGGCGTTAATAAGATATCAATTCTCCCATGGGGCTGGGTTATGGAAGAGAACAATGACAAGATTGAAACGCCAAAAAAATATATTGGTACAGAATATGGATTGGCAAGATATCAAAAAATTGCAAACTATGATTTTACTCCGGCTTTAGAATATTGGCAGTCTTCAAAAGGTTACTGGGACTTAGTCAGAGATAGGTGGGATAGGATAATATCTTATGATGCAAGCTTTTGTATGAAAAAATATCATAATGATAAGCCATTATTTAATTATCATTTTTTACAGGCAGAAAAATATAAGAAGGAAAAGGACATATTGAAAGCAAAAAGGGATGTTGATCAAACAATAAACAATTTTATAATTAATAATTGTGGCAGCAATAAAGCGGAAGCAAAAATAAAACNCTAATATTAATAAGAACTATTTGCATTTAATAATAATTTGCATTATTATTTAAACCAATTTTAATAATATTTAAGGTGAAAAAATGAAAAAAACAATGAGTTTTATAATTTTGATAATACTATCGCAAAATACACTAGCAGGACCTTATGTTACAACCAAGCATGAATTTAAATTAAAAGACTCAGATTATAATAAAACGGTAAATCAAATAAGATTTGGATATGATAAAAAAATAAAAAATTCAACATACTACATAGAAATAGGTGGTGGAGAAACTTTACCAAATGGCGAGAGTCTTGGAAGCGGACAAAGTATAATTTCATATGAACTAGGTTTTAAAAAGAAAGTTAATGATAAATTTTCATTCAAGATCCAATATGAAGGAAAAAATTATACAGAAACATATTTAGATCACGAATTTGAGTTTGAAACAAAATATCGATTTTAAAAGAAATAAAGTGTAACATTAATTTTGTGAATAATAAAAATGAAAACATCTCAGATATTGAATTATCATTAATTTCTGCTATATCTGGCTTAGATAACAAATTAGAAGAGCTAGACCATAATATTTCGCTTCTATCAAATCAAACTCAAAATTCCACTGACAATCTAGAAAGTGACAAAGAGCTAAACAAGAGAATCAGCATACTTGAGCAAAAAATTTCAAAATTAGATGCTAAGATCAATAAACAACCATCAACTGAAATATCAAATCAATATTTAAAGACTTTACCGACAAAAGGAAGATTTTCGAGTAAAAAAAAAGGATATGTCTTAGCTGAAAGTTTAAGATTAAAGCGAATAGAGTCCATTGAAAAATCTTTAAATACGCTACTAGAAAAGTATGGTGAGGCGAAAATTTCTTCAGAAAATTCTGATGAAGTTCCTATGAAAATAAATAGTCAATCTAATCACTCAGATGTTTTGTCTTCAGATGAATTTTATTTAAGATCTAGAGGAATATTCTTCGGTTTTCTATTTTCTATTTTACTTGTTTTACTTTTAATAGTTGTATCGACAGGTATAAATATTTTTATTTAAATATTAAGGCAAATTTGTGTGAAATTTATTTTAAACTTTTTTTTATTTTTTATTAGTTTATTTCTTAAAATGTTTTCTTATACTTTACTGACTTTTTTATTTATATTTATTAGTATAATATTTTTCTTATATATATATTTTGTAAATGATATTACTTTCATAATTGAAAAACTTCACGAAACAATTCCTCAGGCTATACCTATTTGATTATTCTAAGTCTAGAAAACTTTTTAGTTGTTCAGATCTACTAGGATGCCTTAATTTCCTTAAGGCTTTAGCTTCTATTTGCCTTATTCTTTCTCGTGTTACATCAAACTGTTTGCCTACCTCTTCAAGTGTGTGATCAGTATTCATATCTATTCCAAATCTCATTCTTAGAACCTTCGCTTCACGAGGGGTTAGAGAGCCAAGTATACTTCTTGTAGCTTCCCCGAGACTTTCGTTGGCAGCAGATTCCATAGGAGTAAGAATATTACCATCTTCAATGAAGTCGCCTAAATGTGAGTCTTCGTCGTCACCTATAGGTGTTTCCATAGAAATTGGTTCTTTCGCGATTTTGAGCACTTTGCGAATTTTATCTTCCGGCATTGCCATTTTTAAAGACAATTCTTCTGGAGAAGGTTCTTTTCCATTTTCTTGAGTCATTTGTCTGGAAATTCTATTTAACTTATTAATTGTCTCGATCATATGTACTGGGATTCTTATTGTCCTTGCTTGATCTGCAATAGATCTAGTGATTGCTTGCCTGATCCACCAAGTAGCATATGTTGAAAATTTGTAACCTCTTCTGTATTCAAATTTATCTACAGCTTTCATAAGACCTATATTTCCTTCTTGAATAAGATCTAAAAACTGTAGGCCCCTATTTGTATATTTTTTTGCAATAGAAATAACTAATCTTAAGTTAGCCTCAATCATTTCTTTCTTTGCACGTTTTGATTTTGCCTCTCCAATGGACATCTTTCTGTTAATCTCTTTAATCTCTGTCACTTTAAGATTCGTTAATTCTTCTATTTTTAAAAGTTTTCTTTGTATTTTTTTAATATCTTCTTGATTCTTTTTTAGCTTTACGGCGTATTTTGGTTTTCCTTTCAGTCTATTTTGAACCCAGGCTAAATTAGAACTATTATCAGCAAAACTTTTAATAAATTCCCTTCTTGGCATTCCAGATGAAATTGCAAGTTTAGATATTTGTTTTTCATAATTTCTAATTTTGCTTACAACTTGTTTTAAATCTTGTTTAAGCTCTGAAAGTAATACGGGGACAATACGAAATCTCATGAAATAGTCTGCTGTTTTTTCTCGTGCTTTTAATAGTTTCTTTGGATCTTTTTTTACAGCTGGTTGATTTGTTTTTTTAAATAGTTTTATTAAATCGTCAAAATGCTTTTTTGCTTCGTCAGGATCAATACCAGTATCAACTTCTACTTCTTCTTCATCGTCATCATCATCAACTTTTAATGTATGATCTTCTATTACATCATTATCAGCTTCTGGGTCAATAAAGCCATTTAATAAATCGCTAAGCTTTAATCTTTCGATTTCTTCATCTTCATCTTCTTCTTCTTCTGGCTGGTTCATAACTAAAGCATAAGATGTTAGAAGCTTCTCAATTGTATTAGGATAAAAAGCTAATGCATGTGTAACTTGATTTAGCCCTTCTTCTATCCTTTTAGCAATACTTATTTCACCCTCTCTAGTTAATAAGTTTACTGTTCCCATCTCTCGCATATACATCCTGACAGGATCCGTTGTCCTTCCAAATTCTTGATCAACGGTAACCAAAGCCTGTGCAGCTTCTTCAGCAGCATCTTCGTCTGTAGATTGATTGTCGTCATTTAAACTGAGAGAATCTTCGTCAGGAGGTAGCTCCTGGACAACAATGCCCATTTCAGTAATCATATTTATAATATCTTCAATTTGGTCCGAATCTACAATACCTTCCGGAAGATGATCATTAACTTCAGCATAGGTGAGAAAGCCTTGCTCTTTACCCTTAGAAATAAGCTCTTTTATCTTCGTTTGATGATTTTCGTTTATAGCCATTTAAATAAATTTGCTCTGAATTGTATAAGTTTTTTGAATGAGAGATTATACCATAAAATAATTATATAGCTTAATAATTCTTTGATTTTGCTTCAATTTCTCTAATTTCCTTTTGTACCAAAGAATATAACTTTAGATCCGCAGGGTCGATGTCATCTAATTTTGTTTTTAAAAGATTTTTTATAGCTAAACAGATACATGCATTAAATTCTTTTTCGGGAAAATCATAATTTGTTATAAAGGCTTTACTTATTTTTTCTAACACTATATAAGATTTATTATCATCTCTGAAGTTTTCAAGTATGCCACCAAGTTTTATATCTTTATTTTTTTTAATTAAATCTAAAATTGATTTGAGAAGAATTATACCTTGATTATCTTTTATACGATTATCATTAATTAAATTTTCATCAACTTTTATATTCGGATGATGCATTAATATCAATATAGCTTTTTGAAGAGGAGAGTGTGTTTTAAATTTTTTACTATTGATGACTTCTATAGGCTTTTCATTCATCGAATATTTAGCACCAACTTTTTCTTTTAAGAATTCAGTAATAATATCTTTAAGAATTTTCGCATTTAAATCATTTAAAAGTAAATCAACATTCTGTAAGTATTGAGTTTTGCCAGCGGCACTCGTTAAGTCAAATTCTTGAGAAAACTTTTTATAAATAAACTCTTCTAAGCTAATTTTTTTATTTATATTTTCATCCCATAGATTTTTCCCTCCTTTTTCGATGATATTATCTGGATCATAATTCTTTGGAAGAAATACAAAACTTATTGCATCACCATCTTTAATTACCGGCATAATATTTTTGACTCCTTGCCAAGCCGCTTTTTCTCCAGCTTTATCTCCATCAAAGCAACAAATAATCTCTTTGGTATATTTAAAACACTGAATTAGGTTTTCCTTAGTAACAGCAGTTCCAAGAGTAGCGACACAATTCTTTACTCCTGATTGATAAAGTTTTATGACATCCATGTACCCTTCAACTATGCAAATAAAATCTTTTGTGCTTTTTTCTTTTTTTGCTAAATGAAGATTATATAAAACTTTTTTTTTGCTAAATAATTTTGTTTCTGGTGAGTTCATATACTTTGCAGCTGGTTTATCTTTATCTTCTTTTAATATTCTTCCTCCAAATGCAATTATATGCCCAACTTGATCATGTATTGGAAACATAATACGGTCTCTAAATTTATCATAAGAATTTTTATCTTTTTTAACAACAAGTCCTGCATCAAGTAAATTAGATTCCGTATAAACACTGCCTAATGATTTATTAAGAGATTGAAAATCGTTTTCTGCGTATCCAATATTAAATATTTTTGCAGTCTCTCCAGTAATATTTCTTTCTTTCAAATAAGAAATCGCTTTTTCTGAGTTCTTTAATTGGTTTTGATAAACTTTCTTTGCATCATCCAATGAATTTTGAAGAAGTTTCTTAGCTTCAAATAACTTATTTGCTTCTTTGCTTCTTGGTATTTCCATTCCTAAAGAATTAGCGATAGTTTCTATTGCTTCAGGATAGGTCTTATTTGTATGATCCATTACAAAACCTATTACGTTTCCGTGTGCCCCACACCCAAAACAATGAAAAAATTTTTTACTTTCACTTACGCTAAATGAGGATGTTTTTTCATTATGAAAAGGGCATCTTGCCCAATAGTCGTTACCTTTTTTTTCTAACTTAATATAATTTCCAATAATGTCTACAATGTTTGCTTTTTCTATTAAGCTATCTATGAAATCTTTTGGTATATTTTGAGCCATGCTTATGCAGCTACACTATCTTCATTAAATAAATCTTCAATTTTGATGGCTTTTGGTTTTACTATTAAAAATTTATCTATATAACTATCAAAGTTATCAAGTATAAATTTCCCCCACTCACTATTTGTAAGATTTACATAGTCTTCTATAGAATTCCTTAGAAAAGTTACTTGGTGAAGATTTTTTTCTTTGTTAATTTTTAATGTTTCCACAAGCTCTGTATTATATTTATCTTTGAATGTATTATTTTCATCCAAAACAATTGCAAAACCACCTGACATTCCGGCACCAAAATTAACACCTGTTTCTCCAAGAACTATGACAGCACCGTTAGTCATATATTCACATCCATGGTCTCCAACTCCCTCAACTATCGCTGTAGCTCCGGAATTTCTTACGGCAAATCTTTCTCCAGCAACACCGGCAGCATAAAGTTTTCCACCTGTTGCACCATACATACATGTGTTTCCAATAATAACTGAACTCTTTGTTTCATAAGTCACATTTTTTGGAGGATAAACAACAATTTGGCCTGCAGCCATTCCTTTACCAACATAGTCATTTGCGTCGCCTTCTAAAGTTAAATTTAATCCTCCAGCATTCCATACTCCAAAACTTTGTCCAGCTGTACCCTTAAAATGAATATTTATTGGATTCTCAGACATACCATAATTTCCGTGAATAGTAGCGATGGAGCCTGATATACTTGCTCCAACGGACCTATCGGTGTTTTTTATATTATAGCTAAAATTTCCACCAGATTTATTATGTATGGCATCATTTGTTTCTTTATCAATTTTTTTAGATAGCTCCGCCTTGTCCCAAGGAACATTACTCTCAACTTCGCATGTGTGAGAGATATTTTCATCGACATTTGCATCAGAAATAATTGGATCTATTACTAAATTTTTTAATTTACCATTCTCGAATTTCTTTACTTCAAGAATGTTGGTTTTACCAATAATATCGGATAATTTTTTATATCCTAAATTTGCTAAAAGTATTCTAGTTTCTTCAGCAATAAATTTAAAATAATTCATTACCATCTCATCTTTACCAATGAAATGATATTTTCTTAAAACTTTATTTTGAGTTGCAACACCAGTGGCACAATTATTTAAATGACAAATTCTTAAATATTTACAACCCATTGCAATCATTGGGCCTGTTCCAAAACCAAAACTTTCGGCACCTAAAATTGCTGCTTTCACAACATCCACTCCAGTTTTTAAGCCACCGTCTGCTTGTAATCTTACATTCTTTCTTAAGTTATTTGCTCTTAGTGTTTGATGAGTTTCTGATAAACCCATTTCCCATGGGCCCCCAGCATATTTTATACTAGATAGCGGACTTGCAGCAGTTCCTCCATCATAACCAGAGATTGTTATAAAATCTGCATAAGCTTTAGCAACTCCTGCTGCTACAGTACCAACTCCTGCTTCCGCTACTAATTTAACAGATACGAATGCGTTTGGGTTAACCTGTTTAAGATCAAAAATTAGTTGAGCTAAATCCTCAATTGAATATATATCATGGTGTGGTGGCGGTGAGATAAGTGTTATTCCAGGATTAGCATATCTTAAAGTGGCTATTAATTTGTCAACTTTATCTCCAGGAAGCTGCCCTCCTTCTCCAGGTTTTGCGCCTTGTGCAATTTTAATTTGAATAACCTCAGCATTCACTAGGTAATGTGGTGTTACTCCAAATCTCCCAGAGGCTACTTGTTTAATTTTTGAATTTTTATCTGTATTAAATCTTTTTTGATCTTCACCACCTTCACCTGAATTAGATCTTCCTCCCATTTTATTCATAGCTTGCGCTAAAGTTTCGTGAGCATCGGGTGACAAAGCTCCTAATGACATACCTGCTGAGTCAAATCGCAAAAGTATATTTTCTATTGGTTCAACTTCTTCCAATGGGATTGGATCTTTTGGACTATTGAAATCTAACATATCCCTAATAACCATTTTTTCTCTCGAGTGAACTATGTTGCTATACTTTTTATAATCTTCATAATCCCCACTTTTTACAGCGTCTTGAAGTGTTTTTACAACATCAGGATTATAGGCATGAAACTCTTCACCATGAACATATTTTAACAAACCACCTTGTTTAATATTTTTTCTTTCACTCCAAGTATTTTTAGCGAGTTTTATTTGATCACTCTGTAAATCAGAAAAGGTCGTTCCAGACAATCTGTTGGTAGTATCACAAAAACATAAATCTACGACTTCCTGATTTAATCCTACACATTCGAACAGTTGTGAGCCTCTATAACTTGAGATAGTTGATATTCCCATTTTTGATAAAATCTTATATAAGCCTTTGTTTATTCCTTGTCTATAATTTCTAGTTGCTTCGTAAAATTCTGAATCATCATCAGATTTTTCAATAATCATGCTGTTCAAAGACTGGTAAGCTAAATATGGATAAATTGCTGTTGCGCCGTAACCAATTAAAGCGGCACAATGATGAGAATCTCGAGCTGTTGCTGTTTCAATAATAATGTTTACTTTTGTTCTTAGTCCGCTCTTAATCAAAGCATGATGAACAGCACCGGTAGCGAGCAAACCGTGAATTGGCAGCTTTCCTTTTTTAATATTTTTATCACTTAATATTATGAAGACTTTATTATTTTCTGCAGCCTTAATAGCTTGATCTGTTAAGTCTTTTATCGCTTTATCAAGTTTTATTTTTTCGTCATAATTTAAATCTAATATTGCAAATGTGAATTTTTTATTCTTTAGTTCTTGTAATTGTTTAAATTTTCTAAATGATAATATAGGGGATTCGATGGTTAATCTGTGAGCGTGTTTAGAGCCCTCTTCAAAAACATTTAAGTCTGGGCCAAGATAAGTCTCTAAAGACATGACATTACTTTCTCTTATTGGATCAATGGGTGGATTAGTTACTTGAGCAAACTGTTGTCTAAAGTAATCGTATATTGATCTAATTTCGTTTGATAAAACAGGAAATGGAGTGTCGTCGCCCATAGAACCAATGGCTTCTTGGCTAAGGTTTGAAAGTGGTTTCAAAATTTGATCTTTCTCTTCATAGGTGACATTGAACATTTTTTCGTATTGCTTTACTTTAGAGTCATCAAAAAATTCTACTTCTGGGAATTTATCGGGAATGATTTTTCGCATGGATTCTGCTCCAGTATCCATCCATTCTTTGTAAGGGCACCTTTTTTTAAGAATATTGTCAATATCNCGTGAATACAATATTTTCCCTTCTTCTGTATCNACAGCTATAATTTGGCCNGGACCAAGCTTTCCTTTTTCTATAATATCTCTCTCATCATAATCATAGACTCCAATTTCAGATGCTACTGTAATATGCCTGTCTTTCGTAATAACGTACCTTGCAGGCCTTAAACCGTTTCTATCTGTCACACAAGCTGCAAATCTTCCATCAGTTAGAACTATACCTGCTGGTCCGTCCCAAGACTCCATATGTTTTGCATTGTATTCATAGAATGCTTTTAGATCTGAATCACTTTCAGGAATACTTTTCCACGCTGGCGGAATAAGAAGTTTTATAGCTTTAAATAAATTAATGCCTCCAACAACCAAAACTTCTAACATGTTATCAAGACTTTTTGAGTCAGATCCATTCATAGACACAAGAGGTTTAAGATCAGCCAATTCTGGAATTTTAGAAGTTTTNAAAATGCTGGATCTTGCTTGTGACCAATTTCTATTCGCNCTTATAGTATTTATNTCTCCATTATGTGCCAACATTCTGAAGGGTTGGGCTAGACTCCATTGAGGAGTTGTATTTGTAGAAAATCTTTGATGAAAAACACATAAAGAGGTTTCTAGTTTTTTATTGGATAGATCTAGATAAAATTTAGCTAAATGCTTAGGCATTATCATACCTTTATACAATATAACTTTTGAAGATAAACTNGTGATATAAAATATATCATCGTTTGTTTTTGAAATTAATATTTCTATTTTTCTTCTTATAATAAGAAGCTTTGACTCGATATCTTCACTATCGATTTGTTCTGGGGGATTTATGAAAGCTTGGCTGATATGAGGCAAAGTTTTTAAAGCATCATCACCGCAAATTTTTTCGTCTGTTGGAACATCTCTCCAACCAGCTAATACAAAATCATGTTCTTCAACAACTTTTTCAACAATTTTCATTGAAGCTTTTCTTTTTGTTGGATCAGTGTTTAGAAAAAACATCCCAATGGAGAAATTTTTCGCAATATTTATTTTGTGTTCATTTGCTATAGATCTAAAGAAGAACTCTGGGATTTTAAATAATATTCCGCACCCATCTCCAGATGTCCCATCAGCCCCAACGGCACCTCTATGAGCAAGTCTTTCAAGAGCTGTAATGGCTGTGTCTATTAACCAATGACTAGGCTTATCATCTATATTTGTGATTAAACCAAACCCACAGCTATCTTTTTCAAAGCTTTTATCGTATAGACCAGTAATTTCTTTAGTTTTATCTACCATATCTTAATAAGTTCAATTAATTGAGCTTACCAGAGTTTGATGATATCTCACCAAACTCTAGGTTTAAAGTTTGGTGCGTTCCTTCGGCTTTTAGCCTACTTCCGTCCTACAAGGATGAACGTACATTTATATTATATGGCTAGGCGAGAATTCATTCAATATATATATAGTATTTAAATGTTGAATAAAATCTATATTATTTGAACAGTTTTTTGTGTTCCTGTTGGGCAAATCTATCTGTCATGCCAGCGATATAGTCACAGATGACTCTTTCTTTAAAACCAGAATTAATTTTTTCTAAATTATATGTGTAAAAGTCTTTTGGAAGTAAATTTATATCATTATTGTAAGCAGAAAATAAATTTTTAATTATTCTATTAGCTTCTTCAGTCATTTTGATAACATCAGGATGTTTATAAAGATTCGCATACAAAAACCTTTTAAGTACCATATTTGATTTTTTAACTTCCTCCGAAAAATAAACGAGAGGTCTATCATGGTCTCTTACTTCAGTAAAATTAGTTATAGATTCATTTTTAATATTACTTTTTGTATTATTTATTAAGTCATTGACAAGTAAATTTATAATTAATCTGACTGTTTCATTTACAATTTTAGAACCAGATATGGATGGATATTTGTTTAAAACCAATTTCATCTGTTGATAAAAAATGGGGACGTCTTCTAGCTGCTCAATGAAAATCTTTTTTGCTCTAATACCATCTTGAATATCGTGATTATTATATGCTATTTCGTCACATACATTGGTTAATTGTGCTTCTAGAGATGATTGTTTTTTTTCTATAAATCTCTTTCCGATATCACCAAGTTTCTTTGCTCTAGATAAAGAACATTTTTTCAGTAATCCCTCTCTAGTTTCAAAACATAAATTAAGACCAGGAAAACTAGCATATTTATTTTCTAACTTATCTATTATTCTTAAAGATTGAATATTATGTTCAAATCCGCCAAAATCTTTCATACAAAAATTAAGAATATCTTGACCTGCATGTCCAAATGGTGTGTGCCCAAGGTCATGAGCTAACGATATTGCTTCTGTCAAATCTTCGTTNATCTTTAAAGCTCTAGCAGCTGCTCTAGCAATNTGCGCAACTTCAATTGTATGTGTCAGCCGCGTTCTATACATATCGCCCTCGTGATTCACAAAAACTTGAGTTTTGTATTCAAGTCTTCTGAAAGCTGTGGAATGGATAATTCTTTCTCGATCTCTTTGAAATTCTGTTCTGTTATTTGAAATATCTTCTGGGAATTGCCTTCCAAAAGANTCAGTTGATTTCAATGCATATGCGGCAAGATTATTTTCAGAATCATTTGACATGATCTTTTAAAGACTTAATTACAACTCTNTTNTGAATTTTGTTTGTAATATATGCGGCTCCTATTTTTTTAGGAAGCACATAAACCATTTCATTATTTTTAACTTTTTTATCAAGTAGCATTATTTTATATAATTTCTCAACGTCAGTTCCTCTTGGAAGTTCTGTTGGCAGCTTGAAAGCTTTTAAAAGTAATTTAATCTTATTATATTCTGAAACGTTTAATGTTTTGTTTTGAATAGCAACTGAGGATGCAATTAGAAATCCACATGCTATNGCTTCACCATGGAGCCATTTTCCATAACCTAAATAGTTTTCAATAGCATGTCCGAAAGTATGCCCCAAGTTAAGTAAGGCTCTTACATTTTTTTCTCTTTCGTCAAGAGCTACTATTTTTGCTTTTATTTGACATGATTTATCTATAATTTTCACCAAACTATCAGAATCAAGAGACTTTATTTTNTTTGTATTATTTGANATCCAATCAAAGAATTTTTTGTCTTTAATAATTCCATACTTTATTACCTCNGCCATACCNGCGTTAAATTGTCTTTTTGATAACGTTTTTAAAACATCTGTGTCAATTATTACAGCAATTGGCTGATGGAAAGAACCAATCATATTTTTACCTAGAGGATGGTTTATTCCGGTTTTACCTCCAACTGATGAGTCGACCATAGATAATAAAGTTGTAGGTATTTGAATAAAATCGATTCCTCTTTGATAAGTTGCCGCGGCATATCCTGTCATATCTCCAACCACACCACCTCCAAATGCTACTAGGCATGAGTCTCTAGAGTATTTGTTATTAAGTAAAAAGCTATATATTTTTGAAATACTATTTTGATTCTTATATTTTTCACCATCACTTGTGAGGATTTTATTTTTTTTAATTATAGAACTTTTTATTTTTGAAAGATGAAAGCTAGCAATTTTTTTATTGGTAACTAATGCAAAATTTTTATGTTTGATACTATTGTATATTTTTTTATTAGATAAAATATTTTAGNTCNGAANANAAATTGGATACGATCTTTTATTTAATTTAACTATTATTTTTTTCATAATCTTTAATAATAATTTTTGATATTTTTACTGTATCATAATTATCAGTACTTATTTTGATATTAGATGTTTTTTCATAGTATTCTTGCCTTTCTTTTATTAGGTTAGCAATGACTTCTTGAGTATTGGCGCTATTAATCAAGGGTCTACTTTTATCTTGTTCTGTTCTATAAGTAAGTTCTTTAATGCTGGCAGTTAGATACACAACGAAGCCTAAATTTTTTATGATTTCTCTATTTTCATGAGAGATTATTATTCCTCCACCAGTTCCTAGAACTGTATTTTTAATATTAGATAATTCTTTTAAAATATTACTTTCTCTTTTTCTAAAACCTTCTTCACCTTCATGTGCAAATATTGTAGAAATATCAACCCCAGTTCTGTTTTCAATTAGATGATCCGTATCTATGAAATCAAATTTCATCATTTTAGACAGTTTTTTGCCAATCGAGGTCTTGCCCGAGCCCATTGGGCCAATCAAAATAATGTTGTTTTTCAGTTTAGACAAGATAATTTTTGTGTTTATAGTATTATATAGATATTAACAAGAATTTTTAATGCTACCAACAAGTATGAGTATATTTTTTAAGAAAGCTTTAAAGCCACTTTACTATATCACTGGTTTTACATCTATCACGCTTATTGCGACTTATATAATATTATCCAGCAGCCTTCCAACTGTGGAAGAAATACAAGATATGCGAATGCAAATACCAATGCGCGTTTACACACAGGATAAAAAATTAATAGCTGTATATGGAGAAAAGAAAAGAATCCCAGTTACATTTGAAGAGATACCTGAAGGTTTGAAAAATGCATTTATTGCTGCGGAAGACAATCGATTTTACAGTCATAACGGCGTAGATTACTTTGGTCTACTAAGAGCTTTTAAGAGCTTTATTTCAACTGGCAAAGTATCTCAAGGCGGAAGTACAATTACCATGCAGGTTGCAAGAAATTTTTATCTCAGTAGAGAAAAAAAAATAATAAGGAAACTTAGAGAAATTTTACTCGCTTATAAAATGGAGAGTAATTTAAGTAAAGAAAGAATATTTGAGCTTTATATGAATAAAATATACTTAGGGCATAGAGCGTATGGCGTAGCCGCCGCCGCCCAAGTTTATTATGGAAAAAGATTATCGGAATTAACACTTCCTCAAATGGCAATGATTGCTGGTTTGCCAAAAGCACCATCAAATTATAATCCAATATCTAATGAAAAAAGAGCACTTCAAAGGCGAGATTACGTTTTACGAAGAATGTCCGAAAATAATTTTATTTCTCAAAGCGAATATGTTGATGCTTATCTTTCTCCAGTTACTGCAAGATTAAATACTGCAAATATCGAACTAGCAGCTCCATATGTGTCTGAGATGGCAAGAGCTCAAATGGAAGAGAGATTTGGAAAAGATGCATACACTTTGGGTTATGATGTTTTTACAACTGTAAATAGTAAACTGCAAGCGGCCGCGCAAAAGTCTTTAAAAAAACATATAGAAAAATATGATATTCGTCATGGGTATAGGGGCCCGGAAGCTAAAATAAGTTACAACCAACTTTTGAATTCTAATTTTGAGTATGACCTTGAAGTCTCCATAACAAATATAAAAGAATATTTAAAAAATTTTTATGATATTAATAAAAATATTCCTGCAGTAATACTTAACGTTGATGATAAAAAAATTAAAGTTTATACAAAGCACAATCAACTATTAGAAATTAACTTAAGTGATGTTATTTTAAAAAATCAATATTTTGATGTTAACTATAAGAAAAAAATTAAAAATTTTAATAAGGTTTTGACAATAGGAGATGTTGTAAGAATTAAAGAAGTAAATAAAAAATGGGGTTTGTCACAAATTCCAAACGTCAATGGCGCTCTGGTATCTATAGATTCTAATAGCGGGGCAATACATGCTTTATCAGGAGGGTATGATTATAGACTCAGTAAATTTAATAGAGTAACTCAAGCAAAAAGGCAGCCGGGTTCAAGTTTTAAACCTTTTATATATTCAGCAGCATTAAATAAAAATTATACTCCAGCCTCAATTATTAATGACGCCCCCAAAGTTTTTAAAGAAAATACAGTAAGTGGTGCATGGAGGCCTAAAAACTATGGTGGAAAGTTTTTTGGGCCCACAAGATTAAGGTATGGTTTAGCTAAATCTAGAAATATGGTATCGATTAGACTGCTGGATAGTATTGGTATAAATTACACTTTAGATTTTGTTAAGAATTTTGGTATCTCTGCAGATAAACTTCCAAAAGACTTAACTCTAGCTTTGGGAAGTGGTGAAATAACTCCCTTAAAATTGTCTGAATCCTATGCTTATTTTGCAAACGGCGGTTATGGCATAAAACCATATCTTATTGAGCAAGTGAGAAAAAGAGACAATGAAATTGTGTATGTTGAAAATCCCATTCGCGTTTGCAGCAATCCTTGTGATTATGTGAGTATGGATACATTGCAATTTCCTTCTGCAGAATCTGTCGAAGAAATATCTGAGTTAAGAAAAAAAGCTGGCCTGCCAAGATTTGCTAATCAAACAATCGATCCTAGGAATATTTATCAAATGGTTAGCATGATGAAAGATGTTGTGAAGTACGGCACAGCAAAAAAAGCAAAAGTCCTAAAAAGATCCGACATAGCTGGTAAAACAGGAACAACAAATGATCAAAAAGATGCTTGGTTTAGTGGTTTTAACAATGAAATTGTTACGGTAACTTTTTTAGGTTTTGATGATCACTCTTCTTTGGGAAAAAAAGAATTTGGAAGCACTGCAGCTTTACCAATGTGGATAGATTATATGAAAATAGCTTTAAAAAGTTTACCAATTTCAAATATGGATGAACCTGAAGGTTTAGTGAGCGCGAAAATTGATAGTAAAAATGGTTTATTAGCGTCGCCCACGTCCAAAAGTTCAATAATTGAAGTTTTTAGAAAAGAGAATGTACCGAAGACCTTCAGTAAAGAAAATAAAATAGATGATAAAGAGAAAAAACAAGTAGAGCTTGAAAAAATATTCTAGTGATTATGATATTTAACACTATAATCTTTGACGTGTTTAATAAGAACATTAAGATTATCTGGATTTACAAATTGATCGATACCGTGTCCTAAATTAAAAATATGTTTATGACCAAAACCATAGCTATCAATGATTTTTGATGCCGCATTCTGAATAGACTCTTTTGAACCATGTAGCGCACAAGGGTCTAAATTACCTTGTAAACAAATATTTTCTCCAACAATTTTTCGGGCACTTGCTATGTCTATTGTCCAGTCTAAGCCAATAGCATTACAACCAGATTTTGATATTTCATTTAACCAATTCCCGCCACCTTTTGTAAATAAGACTATCGGTGTATTTTTTGTGATTTTGTCTTTTCTTAAATTACTTATTATTTCTTTCATTGGATTTAGAGAAAAATCAATATAATTGTTTGAATTCAATAATCCGCCCCATGAGTCAAATATCATTAAAATATTTGCCCCAGCTTTGGCTTGCATAATCAGATATTCTGAAATAGATTTTACAAGTTTTTTTGTTAACATATTTAGCATATCTGCATCATTAAAAACAATGGATCTAATTTTTCTAAACTCTTTAGTTGCAGCACCCTCAATCATATAGGTTGATAAAGTCCACGGACTTCCCGAAAAACCAATGAGTGGTACTTCATTATTTAATTTTTCTTTTGTATGAATAATCGCATCTGCAACATATTCTAAAGAGCTATTATTTTCATCAGTTAGCGATGAAACATCATCTAAATTATTTAAAGGAGTATCAAAATAAGGTCCACGATTATCTTCAAATTTTAATTCAAGACCCATAGCATCAGGTATTGTTAGGATATCTGAAAAAATAATTGCAGCGTCTAAATCAAATCTTCTAATTGGCTGAACTGTCACTTCAGAGGCAAGTTCTGGGGTTTTACACAAGTCTAAAAAGCTCCCAGCTTCAGCCCTTGTTTTCTTATATTCTGGTAAATATCTACCTGCCTGTCGCATTATCCATACAGGCGTCTTGTCTACAGGATTACCAGCAAGGACATCCAAAATTCTTCTGTTTTTTATTGAATCCATATTTAAATCTCAAGATAGTCTAGAATGTTTTCAGCAGCTTCTCTGCCTTCAAACACAGCGGTAACTACTAAATCTGAACCTCTTGTCATGTCACCACCAGCGAATATTTTATCATTTGTGGTCTGATACAAATACTCATTGTCGACTTTTAAAAGACCATTATCCTTAGTTTCTATTTGATAATTACTAAACCAATCTGCAGGACTTGGTTGGAATCCAAATGCAATAATTACATTATCGGCAGGAATAATTTTTTCAGAATTCTCTAATATGATTGGATTTTTTCTTCCCATTGCATCTGGAGGGCCTAATTTTGTTTTAACAACTTTTATGCCTTCGACTTTTTTCTCACCAACAATTTCAATTGGTTGGTAATTAAACATAAACTCAACACCTTCTTCTTTTGCATTTTTAACTTCTTTTTTTGAGCCTGGCATGTTTTCTTCATCTCTTCTATAAACACATTTTACACTTTCAGCTCCTTGTCTAATAGAAGTTCTGTTGCAGTCCATCGCGGTATCTCCACCACCTAAAATAACCACTTTTTTATTTTTCATAGTGATGAGATTTGTATCTATTTTTAACTCATTATTAATATTTGATATTAGAAAAGGTAAAGCCTCATGCACCCCATCTAAATCTTCACCCTTGAAATTTCCCTTCATTGGTTTGTAGGTGCCCATGCCTAGAAAAACCGCGTCATGTGAATCATATATGTCTTGAAAATCTACATCTTTTCCTACCTCTGTATTCAAGATAAATTCAACACCCATGCCTTCTAAGATCTCTTTTCTTTTTTCAACAATATCCTTATCAAGTTTGAATGGTGGTATTCCAAAAGTTAAAAGCCCACCGATCCTTGAATATTTATCGTATATTTTTGCCTTAACACCATTTCTGGTAAGTACGTCAGCGCATGCTAAACCGGCAGGGCCAGCGCCAATAATCGCAACTGATTTATCTGTTTTTGTGACCTCAGACATATCAGGTTTCCAGCCGAGACGAAAAGCTTCATCAGTAATATATTTTTCTATCGAGCCAATAGTGACCGCCCCAAAACCATCTTCAAGAGTACAAGCACCCTCACACAATCTGTCTTGAGGACAAATTCTTCCGCAAATTTCAGGAAGTGAATTTGTTTTATGCGACATTTCTGCAGCCTCAATAATTTTTCCATCACGAATAAGGTCTAACCAAGTCGGAATGTAATTATGAACAGGACATTTCCATTCACAATATGGATTTCCACAATTTAGACATCGACCAGCTTGCTCTGATGCCTTATCAGCAGGGAAGTTCGAGTATATTTCATCAAAGGTATAGATCCTAACTTCTGCTTTTTCAACAGCAGGATCTTCCCTTTTAATATCTAAAAATTGCATTGCGTTTTTCATACTCGTACTAAGCCCATATAAATAAAACTTACTAGAGTTTGATATTATCTCACCAAACTCTAGAAAAAGTTTGGTGCGTTCCTTCGGCTTTTGGCCTACTTCCGTCCTTAATCAAGGATGAACGTGTATTCTATTACTAATTTGATTATAGGACTAACAGCTTAAGCATTCAATAGGAATGGGCTATAAATGCCTTGAAAATAACTTATATAGTTTTATGACAGTTTTTGTTTAACAAACTTACTTGCAAATCCCATATCGGCACGATTATTAGAACGTTTTTTAAGCTCACCCATAACTTGCCCAATTTGGCTCATTTCTTGAATAGACTTTTCTTTGATAATATCTTCAATCATTTTTTCAACTTCTTCTTGAGTCATGTCTTCTGGTAGATATTCTTTAAAAACAGATAATTCAAATTCTTCTTGCTCAGCAAGATCAGTTCTGTTTGCTTCTTTATAATGAGTAAGAGACTCTTTACTTTTTTTAGAAAGTTTTTTTAGAATTTCAAAAATAATTTCATCGGTAAGACTTTTTCTTGTTTCAACTTCTTTATCCAAAATTGCAGCAAGGATTAATTTAACGGCCGCTAGTCTTTTTTTGTCACCACTTTTCATTGAAGATTTCATATCTTCAGTAATTTTATTTTTAAGAGGTGAATTAGTTTCTTGAGGGGTAGACATTAATAAAGTTTAATTCTTCTTCCAGTTGCAGTTCTATTTGTTCTCTTATGAACTCTTTTCACAGCTGCTGCTGCTTTTCTTTTTCTAACGGAGGTTGGTTTTTCGTAAAATTCTCTTTTTCTAATTTCAGTTAAAACTCCAGCCTTTTCACATGCACGTCTAAATCTTCTGATGGCAATATCAAATGGCTCGTTTTCTTTTACTTTAATACTTGGCATAATTTACCTTTAATTATTTGAGTGGAGTGATTATACAGTTGTATGAAGAAAAATCAAAACAAAGTAGTCGTATAATATGCTGGTTTTAGGCATAGAAACCTCATGTGATGAGACCGGTTTGGCACTGTATGACTCGGAAAAAGGATTATTGGCTGATGAGCTTTTCAGTCAAATTGACATTCATCAAGATTATGGCGGTGTAGTTCCAGAGTTGGCTTCAAGGGACCATGCTGACCGAGTATTACCTCTCTTACAGAACCTACTTAAGAATACAGACAAATCATTAGATGACATCGACCTAATCGCTTACACTGCCGGCCCAGGCTTGAAAGGCTGTTTATTGGTTGGTTCAACTTTTGCAAGAAGCTTAGCTTACATTACAGACAAACCGATTATTTCAGTCAATCATATTGAGGCACATTTATTGGCACCATTTATGGAATATCCTGAGCTATCGTTTCCTTTTTTTGGTTTATTAATATCTGGGGGCCACACTATGATTGTGGATGCAAGAAATATTGGCGAATATGAAATTATGGGAGAAACTTTAGATGATGCAATTGGTGAAGCATTTGATAAAAGTGCAAAACTGATGGGCTTAGATTATCCAGGCGGCCCATTAATCGAAAAATTAGCAAAGCAAGGCAAGGAAGGCAGCTATAAATTTCCAAGACCAATTTTAAATAAACCTAATTGTGATTTTAGTTTTAGTGGTTTGAAAACTCACATCATGCTTACATGGAAAGCATCAGAAAAAACTGAAGAAGTACAAAAAAATATTTCTTTAGAACTACAAAACGCAGTGATAGATTGTTTGATTGGAAAACTAAAACGCGCGCACAGTGAAAAAGGATATTCTGCTATTGTAATATCTGGTGGTGTAAGCGCTAATCAATTTATAAGAGAAAAAATTACTGATTTTGCGAATTCTATTAATACGAAAGCGTACTATCCTACTAAAAAATTCTGTACGGATAATGGCGCAATGATTGCTTATGCTGGTTTTAAGAAATATCAGGCTGGGCAAATATATGATCTCAATGGTGAGGTAAAACCAAGATGGCCATTAGACCAATTAAATAAATATCTTAATGGTTAATCAAGACTTTACAAAACGCATAGCAATAGATTCTGAAAAAGAAACTTGGCATAAATCACCATCAGATGGAGTTGAACGTTTGTATCTAGAAAGAGACGACGGTGGAGAGTCTGCAGTTGCTACTTCAATTGTTCGCTTTGCTCCAGGCAGTAAATTTGATAAACATATCCATGATGGCGGTGAAGAATTTATTGTTTTAGAAGGAACTTTTTCTGATGAATTTGGATCTTATCCTAAAGGTACTTATGTTAGAAATCCACAGGGTTCAGCACATAACCCTTTTAGTGATTCTGGTTGTAAATTATTTGTAAAATTACGCCAGTTTCAAAATGATGACCAGGAGCAAATAAAAATTGATACAAATAAAGAGCCTTGGCTTCCAGGATTAGTTGACGGTTTATCAGTTATGCCATTACATCATTTTAATACGGAGCATGCTGCTCTGGTTAAATGGGCTCCTAATACTGTATTTAATCCTCATCAGCATTGGGGTGGTGAAGAAATTTTAGTTTTAGAGGGTACATTTTATGATGAGTTTGGCACTTACCCAAAAGGCTCATGGTTACGGAGTCCACATTTAAGTAAGCATACACCTTTTACGAAAGAGGAAGGTGCACTCATTTTTGTTAAGACAGGGCACATGTATTAACAGCAGGATTTTTCTTCCTCTTTTTCCATATTGGGCGCACAACAAACACCAGTTTCTTCACTTGGTGATTCATTGAAAAAAGCAACATCATCCATGGTGTAATATGTTTCCCACGGTAAACCATTTGGATCTTGTAACCATGTTTTATCTGAATAAGCGTAACAACAGGTTGTTTCACCTTCATTAAATGTATCTAAATCTGCACTTTTTATACGATCTCTAATCTGAGTCATTTCTTCCTCATTTTCAGCCTGTAAGCCCAAATGATCAATGCCGGGTTTTGANCCACGTTCGGAAATTGCTAGATTAATATTTGGATTACTAATCTCCCATTTTGCATAATCAGCTTTTTGTTTTGATGGATCACAATTAAATAGGGCAGTATAGAATTGGATAGATTTTTGTAAATTGTCTACCGAGACATGTATATGCATTTTCGCCATTTCTTTCTCCTAAATTTAAAAAAGTATAATAACTTATTTATTTTTCAAATTGATGACAAGATACATGTAATTTTAGTATTTTATAACTGTATTTTATTTGACTTTACAGATGAGTTAGGGTATTTTTTGATTATGTACGTAATCAAAAATAAAACTACAAAACATGGGGGCAAAAGGCCAGGTGCTGGTCGTAAGAGTTTGTATGGTGTTCCCACCAAAGCAATCCGTGTTCCAGAACACATGATTGTGGAAGTGAGAGATTTTATAGAGTCGCAAAATGCAGTCGAATATGCGCTACCATTATTTGCTTCAAAAGTTGCTGCTGGTTTCCCGTCGCCAGCAGATGATTTTATGGATACCAAGCTTGATTTAAATACTCATTTAATTAAAACACCAAGCGCTACTTTTTTTGTCCGCGTTTCTGGCGAATCTATGATTAATGCAGGCATTCATGATGGTGACTTATTAGTAGTAGATCGAAGTCTTGAACCACAAGTTGGAAAAATTGTAATTGCTGCTATTCAACATGAACTAACTGTTAAACGTTACGTGAAAAAAGATGGTAAAGTTTATTTAGCTCCTGAAAATGATGCCTTTGAACCTATTCTAGTAAGTGAAGAAGATGAAGTTCATATTTGGGGTGTTGTCACAAATGTAGTGCATGCGGTTTAGCCTATGTCATCACTGCAGCCAGATCCTATTTATGCCTTAGTTGACTGTAATAACTTTTATTGTTCTTGTGAACGAGTTTTCAATCCAGCATTAGAAAAAAAACCTATGGCAGTTTTATCTAATAATGACGGATGTATTGTTGCACGCTCTAACGAAATAAAAGCGCTTGGTATTCCGATGGGCGCACCTATGTTTCAATATAAAAAGTTATTAGAGCAAAAAAAAGCAGTTATTTTATCTTCCAATTATCAATTGTATGGAGACATGTCACAGCGTGTCATGACAACATTACGTCAATTCACACCTGCTATGGAAGTGTATTCGATTGACGAAGCTTTTTTACGCTTAGAAGAATTTAGAAGACTAGATTTAGATAAGTATTCATTAGAGATTAGAAAAACGGTTAAGCAGTGGACAGGAATTCCAGTTTCAATTGGGATAGCGCCAAATAAAACTTTGGCCAAAGTTGCTAACCATGTGGCGAAAAAACATACGCAGGCCGGCGTCTTTAATATTTGTAAAAAAACAACACAAACTAAAGTATTGGCTAATTTTCCTGTAGGCGATTTATGGGGAGTTGGACGCCAACTATCAAAAAGATTAAATGAGATGGGGATTAACACAGCATTGAAGTTAAGAGATGTTGATATTGTTTGGGCGCGGAAGCATTTCACAGTAGTTGGTGAACGTATTGTACGAGAATTAAGAGGAGTAAATTGTTTAGAGCTAGAAGAAGTCATTGCCAAAAAAAATATTACTTCTTCTAAATCTTTTGGAAAACTAGTGACTGATAAAAAAGAATTAATGAGCGCAGTAGCTAATTACACAACACGAGCTTGCCATAAGTTGCGTCTACAAAAAAGTAAAGCACAAGGTATTTATGTTTATTTAAGAACGAACCCATTTCGCCGTCAGGACCCACAGTACAATAATGGGATTACGTATGGATTTATGGAGCCCAGTGACGACACAACTTATATAATTCAAGCAGTCCGTAAAAGTTTAGAGCAAATTTATTCTAAAGGTTACAAGTACCATAAGGCAGGTATTATGTTGCTTGATATAGTGCCTGCATCATACAAACAAATGGAAATGTTTGATTCAGAAGAAACTCAAGCACGCAGTGATTTGATGAAAACGATTGATACGATGAATACCACCATGGGCCAAGATACGATTCGTTTTGCAGCACAGGGGATTGATCATCCATGGGCACGACGATGTGAAAATAGAACGCCAAGGTATACAACTAATTGGGATGAATTGGTAAAAGTAATATAAAAATACANGNGGTNAANNATGGCNAAAAAANCNAANACAAAAGATGAGAANTTACANATGAGANCNNTTGCAGATNTAGGCTGTATNATTTGNNATAANATGGGNTNNCCNGGNAGNCCNGCAGAANTNCANCATATNATTAGTAATACNGGNATGGGTAAAAAAGCTACTAACTATGAAGTGATTCCACTTTGTCCACATCATCATCGAAACAGTGAAGAATCCTACCATCATTCTCCAAAAAAATTTGATGACAAATGGGGAACACAAGAAGATTTATTAAAAGAGACATTAGAAAAAAAAGCGTTACAAGANGAAATGCAAAGGTTATTTTAAATTACATAGAATTGGAATTTTTGAAATTTACTGATATTATAATTTTATGAGGTTTTGTAGAATATTTTTAAGTTTAATAATTTTAGTTTCTTCAATCAGCATATCTTCTGCTTTTGATCCATCATCTGCTATAAAAAACACAGTCACACCGAGCGCNAACTGCTTTAGTAATAAAGCTGATACCCAAGTATTTTCTGGTTTAACAATGGCAGAAAGATTCCAAAAGCTTTACGACGGTTCTTTTGAAAAATACTATTCACAAAAGCACGATTTAGTGAAAAAACAAAAGTATATGGAAAGTATAAACGCTGATTCTACTATCACTTCTAATTCTGCCGGACAGTGCCTTAACCAAAGAAAAAATATCACTATTGAAGGCTCGTCTATAGCAGAAAAATTTCAAAAACTTTATGATGGCTCCTTAGAAAAGAAGATTTACAATAACTATTAAGCTGCTATTTCCATTTGATAGAACAACCGACACTTGGATTTTGAACATCAGGACCCTGACCAGATTGCGAAATTTCTATCATAGCTTTTAGTAATTCTGGTTCCAAATCATCACTTGTTATAGACATTCTAGTCGCATCTAATCTTCCACGATATTGAAGTTCTAAAGAAGCGTTATATCCAAAAAAATCTGGCGTGCAAACAGCACCATATTTTTTGGCAATTTCTTGAGTTTCGTCATATAAATAGGGAAAAGAAAATTTATTTTTTTTTGCAGCCTTACCCATGTTTTCAAAAGAGTCCTCTGGGTAATCATTTGCATCGTTTGACATAATACCAGCAGAATTTATACCATGATCTATTAAAGTATTAGTAACTTTAACCAGCTTTGGAATGATAGCTTTGACGAACGGACAGTGGTTACAGATGAAAAAAAGTAATAAGCCACGCTCACCCTTCAGACTATCTAAAGTCCAAATCTTGTCATTTGTACAAACCAAGTTAAAGTCGTATGCATTTTGTCCATAGTCGCATACTGGTGTAGTTTTTTCCGACATTATAAATTTTACTTATAGTTAACAAAAATTTTGCTATTAGCATTCTTTAACCCTTGTAGAGTATAGTATATAGCATACGTAGAGGTGCAGGAAGACACCAAAATAATATAATAATGTACAGTTTTAGATATTGGTCATAACAGGAGGGGATATGCCAACGTTTGTAAATATAAATCCGTTTGTGGAATTATCAAATTCAGTTCCAACAATAGCCTTACAAGGTTTTTTGATTGCTATGGCAGCACTGACTATCGGTGGTGTCCTTTTAGATATCAAACATAAAAAAAATGTTAAATATTTTTTTGACAATGCAAAAAAAGCAAAAGAAAAAGCAAAAACAAATGTTCCTACAGGGAAGAAAGCCGAAATTATTGTTAAAACAGTAGCTCATGATGTTTTAATATCTGGTGAGTTCTGTGGTTGGAAAAGACAAGTAGCTCATTTACTAGGCATGTATGGAACCATTATTTTTTGGGGTGCATCAGCAGTATTAGTATTTAAATATGCAACTCCCACATCAGTTACACCAGTAATCATTACAAACTTATGGCACTTAGGCATGGCAATGACATGTCTTGGCGCATATTGGTTTTGGTTTTTCTTAAGAGTAGACGTAGCAGCTGAGGGGCACAAATGGTATCGAGTTGTGTTCACTGATTTATTTGTATTATCGTTAGTGATTACTTCTACATTTGGATTGTTATGGTCTTTCTTTCAAGCAGCAGGTTCTGCTTGGAGTACTTTATTTTTAGTATTGTTTGTTTTATCAAACATAGTTTTATTTGGTGGCGTGTACTGGTCTAAGTTTGCGCATATGTTCTATAAGCCAGGTGCTGCGATACAAAAACATTTAGCAGAGGCTGATGGATCAAGAGATGGCTTGCCAGTCCCAGCAGATGCACCAGAACAATTTGGTTTAGGAATTAAACGTGAAGCGCCTAGACATTATTAATGTTAGGATGAGTAAAGGATTTTTAATTAATTAATTTGAGAAAGTAATAGGAGAAAAATTATGTCAACTTTTGTATATATGACCCGTTGTGACGGTTGCGGACACTGCGTAGATATCTGCCCTTCAGATATTATGCATATCGATCCAAAAATTAGACGTGCAGTAAATATCGAGCCAAACTTTTGTTGGGAATGTTATTCGTGTGTGAAAGCCTGCCCTCAGAATGCAATTGATGCTAGAGGATATGCTGACTTTGCACCTATGGGACATAAAGTAAGAGTTTTAAGAGAAGAAGAAAAAGGAACTATCTCTTGGAGAATTACATTTAGAAATGGAACCGAGAAAAACTTTGTATCACCTATTACTACAAAGCCTTGGGGAAAACATATTCATAAAGTTGCAGATGCAGAAGTTCCTGATGAAGCAGCGCATGAATCTCAATTACTTTTCAATGAGCCTGACTACTTAAAAATCGGTGATAACAGAGAAGCTGAATTAATTAATGAAGATGGTTTACCTTCACGTGCTAAAGATACATTTAAGCAAGGAGTTTACTACTAATGGCAGATCACAAAACAGTTTACGAGGATTGCGATATCCTTATTGTTGGTGGCGGAATGGCCGGCACTGGAGCAACATTTGAATCTAGGTACTGGGGCCGTGATATGAACATTGTTTGTGTTGAAAAAGCAAACATTGACCGAAGTGGTGCTGTTGCTCAAGGTCTTTATGCGATTAACTGTTACATGGGAACACGTTGGAACGAAAATCAACCAGAAGACCATGTACGTTATGCAAGAAATGATTTAATGGGTATGGTTCGTGAAGATCTAGCTTTAGATATGGCTCGTCATGTTGACTCATGTGTTCATATGTTTGAAGAGTGGGGACTTCCATTAATGAAAAATAAAGAAGGTCGTTACCAAAGAGAAGGTAAATGGCAAATTATGATTCATGGTGAAAGTTATAAGCCTATCGTAGCTGAAGCTGCAAAGAAATCTGCCAGCAAGATTTATAACCGTGTAATGATTACCCATCTTTTAAAGGATGAAAGTAAGGATAACCGCTGTGGTGGTGCTGTTGGTTTTAATATGAGAACAGGTGACTTTCATGTGTTCCGTGCAAAAGCAACTATCATATGCGCAGGTGGTGCTTCACACATCTTTAAGCCAAGAGCAGTGGGTGAAGGTATGGGAAGAACTTGGTACGCGCCTTGGAGCAATGGTTCATGTTATGCGTTACCAATTTTATTGGGCGCTAAAATGACTCAAATGGAAAATAGAATTGTTCTATGTAGGTTTAAAGATGGTTATGGTCCAGTTGGAGCATATTTCTTACATCTTAAAACTTATACTCAAAATACTTATGGTGAAGAGTATGAATCAAAATGGTATGACCAAACCAAAGAGATGGTTGGAGACTATATTGATCATCATCCTACACCAACATGTTTAAGAAACCATGCTTTCTTGGAAGAAGTCAAAGCTGGTAGAGGTCCTATCCATATGGTAACCATGGAAGCCTTCCAGGATCCACATTTAGAGGTTATTGGATGGGAGAACTTCTTAGGTATGACAGTTGGTCAAGCAGTTGTATGGGCTTCACAAGATATTGATCCTAAATATCAAAACCCTGAGCTTACTACCTCAGAGCCATACGTTATGGGTTCTCATGCTACATGTTCTGGAGCTTGGGTAAGTGGACCATCAGATTTATCTCCTAAAGAATATTTCTGGGGTTACAACAGAATGATGACAGTCGATGGAGTTTTTGGAGCTGGTGATACCGTTGGTGGAACAGCGCATAAATTCTCCTCAGGATCATTCACAGAAGGACGTTTAGCCGCGAAAGCAGCCGTACAGTATATCAAGGATATGGAATCTAAACCTAGTGTTACTGAGAAGCAAATAAATAACTTTAAAGAAGAAGTTTTCAAACCGTTAGATAATTTCACAATTGGTAGAAATGAAATTACTGCTGGAACAGTTTCTCCAAGTTATATATTGCCAATTCAAGGACTACAGAGATTACAAAAAATTATGGATGAGTACTGTGGTGGCATAACAGTCGGATACCAATGTAATGAAAATCAATTGAAAAAAGGATTAAAAGATCTAGGTATACTTCAAGAAGATTTAGAAAATATTGGAGCTGAAGATCTTCATCAATTGATGAGAGCTTGGGAATTAAAACATCGAACATTAGTTTCACAATGTGTAACAGAGCATACTTTGTTTAGAGAAGAAACAAGATGGCCAGGTTACTATTACAGATCTGATAAGATGAAATTAGATGATGAGAATTGGCATTGCCTAACATTGTCTAGAAGAGATCCTGAGACAGGTAAATTTACCATGGAAAAAGCGCCGCTTTATCATATTGTAGATGAGGAGAAAAAGAAGGCGGGGTAAATGGATCTTTTAAAAAAAACGGATGATGAGATATTCCAAATAGCAGACCCTTTTTGGGTTGATTTAGTCAAAGCTTCCAATAAACAGGATTATGGGGGCTTTACTAAAAACTTTTCAGAAACCATGTTAATGGGCGCACACGAAGTAGAGATTGGTAAACAGTGGGCAAACAATAAACTTTTATCTGCACTAACCGAAGAAGCAAACCCATTAGGTTGTTTGAGAAGAAATGATCATATCACCGTTCTTTATAAGCAAACTAGCACCGAGTTCCCTGGGGATTATTTAGGAAGATTAGTATTAGGATTGGAAAACGAGGAAGTTAAAGTTTTTGGTGCCACTATATTCTAAATAATGAAAGAGGTAAGTTCAGTTTCAATAATATCGGATACTCACGGGCATATAGACAGTCATATAATTGATTATTTAAAAAATACGGACGTTATTATTCATGCTGGCGATATTTGTAGTACAGCAATAATCTCAGATTTACATAGATACTGTGATCAAGTTTATATGGTTGCTGGTAATAATGATATTCCAGAGAGATATAGTGATGGTAAAGACAAAGAAATAATTGCTAAATTAAAAAAGTCTGAGACTATTAAAATTAACAATGAAATTATATCGATAGAGCATGGCGATCGCTTTGGTCATCACGCAGATCATGAGGGTCTTAGAAAATCTTACCCGCAAGCCAAACTAATTATTTATGGTCATACACATATACAAGCATGCGACCAGGAAGAATCTCCCTGGGTCGTTAATCCTGGAGCTTGTGGGCATACAAGAAATAATGATGGTGGACCTTGTTTTGTACAAATAGAAATAGCTAAGGATGATTGGAAGATAATTCCTTATTGTTTCAATTGATTCTGCTACTTATGAATATAAAGAATAAACAGCTTGCGAATGTTATGTTTGTAATATACTTTTAAGCTTTATTTTTTAGAGAATTGTTATGGATGCAAATACTTTTAAAGCTGAAGACTACATAATTAAAGAAGAGCCTTATTATCACGCGGTTAGGGATGAAATAGAGGTATTCGAAAGCGCCTATAAAAATCAATTACCTATATTGCTTAAAGGTCCAACTGGTTGTGGTAAAACTAGGTTTATGGAGTATATGAGTTGGCGTCTAAAAAGACCTTTGATAACAGTTTCCTGCCATGATGATTTGACCGCATCTGACTTAGTCGGACGATATCTTATATCAGGTAGTGATACAGTTTGGATTGACGGTCCATTGGCCAAAGCAGTAAGAGCTGGAGCAATATGCTATTTAGATGAAATAGTTGAAGCAAGAAAGGACACAACCGTTGTTATTCATCCCTTATGTGACGATAGAAGAGTACTTCCTATCGAAAAGGTTGGCGAAGTTTTGGAGGCAACCCCTGAGTTTTGTATGGCA
>PAGR01000003.1 GCA_002705445.1 Gammaproteobacteria bacterium
TTTGCATGGAAGGGTGAGACTGAAGAGGAGTATCTGTGGTGCATAGACCAAACCATTATTGGAGACCCAACATGGAAACCAAATATGATTCTTGATGATGGTGGTGACTTAACATCTATAATACATGAAAAATATCCAGAGCTTCTTTCAGAAGTTAAGGGTTTATCTGAAGAAACAACTACAGGCGTACATCGTTTATATGAAATGGTTAAAAAGGAAGAACTCAAGGTTCCTGCTTTTAATGTAAATGACTCCGTAACGAAATCCAAATTTGATAATTTGTATGGTTGTAGAGAATCTCTTGTTGATGGAATTAAAAGAGCAACTGATGTAATGATTTCAGGAAAAACNGCTCTAGTATGNGGNTTTGGTGANGTAGGNAANGGATCNGCNCAATCATTAAGAAATGCAGGAGCAATTGTTTGGGTNACAGAAATTGACCCGATNTGCGCTTTGCAAGCAGCTATGGAAGGTTTTAAGGTAGTTACAGTAGAGTCAGTTGTNTCTGAGGTTGATATATTTTGTACNGCNACTGGNAATGCATCNGTAATAACNTATGATCATATGGAAANGATGAAAGACCAAGCAATCGTTTGCAATATAGGACANTTTGATAATGAAATAGATGTAGATGCTATAAAAAAATGTAAGTGGGATAATATTAAACCTCAAGTTGACCATATTGAATTTCCAGACGGTAAAAAAATTATCTTGTTAGCAGAGGGAAGGTTGATTAACTTAGGCTGTGCTACTGGACACCCTAGCTATGTAATGTCAGCATCTTTCACCAATCAAGTTTTAGCTCAAATTGAATTATGGAAAAATTCGTCAAACTATAAAAACGAAGTTTATGTTCTGCCTAAAATTTTAGATGAAGAAGTTGCACGTTTGCATTTAGATAAAGTTGGAGCAAAACTTACTGAGCTTACTAACATGCAGGCCGATTATATTAGTGTTGATCAAAAAGGACCATTTAAAAACGATACATATAGGTATTAATCTATATAGTGCGTTCACTTAGATTATATATCGAGAAACCTTTAGATGAAGGTTTCAAGGTATTGCTCAAAGATGATTCNTTTCACTATCTATCAAAAGTATTAAAGGCGAAAGTAAACCAAGAAGTTGTCTTATTTAATAATACTGGATATGACTTCTTTGGTTATATTAAGGATATTGCTGCAAAGCATTTTGAGATATATATAGAACGAAAAGTTTTTTTTGAAAAAGAAGTTTTTAATACAGAACTAGCATTTAGTCTATGCAAGAATCCTTGCTCTGATCTTATAATAAAAAAGCTAACTGAACTTGGTGTTACATCATTGCAACCATTAATTTCAAAAAACTCAATTTTTAATCATAAAAAATTAGATTTTGAAAAAAAATTTAATCATTGGAAAAGCATATCTATTAGTTCTTGCGAACAATCTGAAAGATCTTATTTGCCAGATATTAAAAAAATTATTTCTTTTCAGGATTATATAAAAAATTGTAAATCTGAAAAAAAAATTATACTTGATACGAAATCTAAAGATATGATCAATAATCTCTATAATAAACCATTTTGTTCGACGTCAATATTAGTTGGACCCGAAGGTGATTTTTCTCAGGATGAATATTTGTACGCTAAACAATCGAATTTTTCATCAGTAAGCTTAGGTGATAATATCTTAAGAGTTGAAACAGCTGCTATAGCAGCAATTTCATATATTAAAATAATAAATAGCAGTAAAAACTTATGAGTAAAAAAGTACTTATTATTATGGACCCAATAGAGTCTATAGATATAAAAAAAGACACAACTTATCAGCTAATTCTTTCAGCACAAGAATTTGGCTATAAAGTATCTTACTTAATCCCAGAAACTTTATCGATAAACNCAAATGGGCCAGCAGGTAAAATTGGCGATTTAAAAATTAATAAAAAAAATGATCCCTTCTTTAAGATATCAAATATTAAATCAAAACAGCTATCGAATTTTGATTATATTTTAATGAGAAAAGATCCTCCTGTTGATAACAACTATATTTACATAACACAGATATTAGATTCTATTAACCAAAAAAATTCAAAAATAATCAATCCAGGATTTGCATTAAGAAATCATAATGAGAAGTTAATAACGTTAAATTTTCCAAAGTACATTCCTGAAAGCTTAGTATCATGTAGTAAGGATGATATTCAAAAATTTAGAAATCTTCATAAAAATATTATATTGAAACCATTGAACTTAATGGGAGGAAGGTCTGTATATTTCTTAGAGGAAAAAGATAAGAATTTTAATGTAATACTTGAAGAGATAACAAATATGGGAAAAAATTATATTTTGGCTCAACAATATATTAAAGAAGCTAGCATTGGTGATAAGCGAATAATTGTTATTAATGGAGAAGTATATAAAGAAGCCGTTATTAGGAAGCCCAATAAAAATGATCACAGATCAAACTTAGCAGCAGGTGGCACAATAAAAAAGTACCTTTTAAATAAAAAAGAATTAAACATTTGTAATGAAATTGCCAATTATCTTAAAAANGAANATATTTNNTTTGCNGGTATAGATATGATTGGCGATAAAATTACNGAAATAAATATTACTTCTCCAACATGNATATCTGAAATTAATAAATTTCATAATATTNATTTAGGAATGAAATTTTGGGANAAAATAAATGAATTCAATTAAAATTTTGTCTNTAGANTTTGGTGAAAAAAGAATTGGTTTGGCAGTAGGAGATACGGAAAGTAAAATAGTCTCTCCACTAAAAACAATTATAAATAATGGTTCTTTAGAAACTTGTAATACTGTTTTGAAAATAGTGGAAGAATGGGAGATATCCAAAATAATTGTTGGTATGCCTGAAATGTATAAAGATCAAGAAATAAACAAAAAGATAAAAAATTTCGGACAAATGTTAAAGAAAAATCTAAATCTTGATGTAATTTTTTACAATGAAGATTATTCATCAAATTATGCTCAGTCGGAATTAGCTGCTCAAATGAAGGCTGGGAGAAAAAAAAGGATTAATAAGCAAGAAATAGATAGAATTGCTGCCGCTTTAATATTACAATCTTATTTTGAAAATGAAATATTCAAAAGAGCAGACACAGGCATTACTTCAGAAGATTGAAAATTCTCTCAAGGATTATCTTTTAAAAAATAATATTCATAACCCTTTAATAATAGGCGTCCATACAGGCGGTGCTTGGATAGCAGATTTATTACAAAGAAATCTTGGTTATAAGGGNAAGGCAGCATCACTTAATATCAGTTTCTATAGGGACGATTTTAGTAAAGTTGGTGTNAATCCAAGGGTTGAACCAACTGAAATGCCAATTTCTATAGATGATAAGCATGTCATATTAGTAGACGATGTTTTGTATACAGGAAGAACAACCAGAGCGGCAATAAATGAAATATTTGATTTCGGAAGACCTCACTCAGTTACATTAGTTGTTTTAGTCGAAAGAAATGGAAAAGAGTTACCAATAACTGCAGATATTTATGGGGAAAGAATAGAATTAGACAACAACAAAAATATAAAATTATTAGGTCCAGATCCAATGATATTGGAGATAATTGACAAAAAAACTTAAGGTACTTAACTTGGCTGAAAACAACGAAATAAACATACAGAATAAAGATCAAAACAAATCTAATGTTGTTTCTCAAAAGCATTTACGNCATTTTTTGGATATAGAAAATCTACCTAAATCTNTAATTCTNGATATNTTGGATCTAGCCGAATCNTTTGCTGGAGTATCTGGACANCCAGTTAAAAAAGTTCCNTTANTAAGAGGGAAAACGATNGTNAATTTATTNTTTGAGGCTAGCACAAGAACNAGAACAACTTTCGAATTAGCTGCTAANAGACTTTCNGCTGATTTTTTNAATATAAATTTAGATTACAGTGCTACNAAAAAAGGTGAAACNTTNCTTGATACATTGAGAAATTTAGANGCNATGCATTGCGATATGTTTATAGTAAGACACCCNTCATCTGGAGCAGCAGAGTTTATNTCAAAAAATGTTTCTTCNAATATTAGTGTGATNAATGCTGGAGACGGAAGACATGCTCATCCAACCCAGGCGATGTTAGANATCTTTACGATTAGAAAGTATTTTTCTGATTTTANAAANATAAAAGTTGCTATTGTTGGAGATATTTTACATTCAAGAGTAGCTAGATCNTTAATGCATGCTTTAAGAATCCTAGAGGTNCCTGATATTAGAGTTATTGGACCTAAAACATTATTNCCAGCNGGTATAGAGNATATGGGNGTAACACCANATGTTGACATGGANAAAGGAATTAAAGATTGNGANGTTGTAATAATGCTTAGATTNCAAAATGAAAGAATGAATTCAAGTTTTATTCCAGACGAACANGAATATTATAACTTATATGGTTTTTCTCCAAAAAGGCTAGAACTTATTNCAAAAAAAGGAATAGTTATGCATCCCGGNCCAGTAAATCGTGGAGTTGAAATAAGCTCCGAGGTAGCTGATGGAGATAGATCTGTNATATTGCAACAAGTTTCAAANGGCATCGCTGTNNGNATGGCAATTTTATCACTTTCCATGCAGCCTTAGATAATTAAAACTATGANTGANTTAATAATAAAATCAGGNAACTTAGTAAANCCAGGNGGAGAAATCTCTGGAGTTCATGATATATATGTNAAGAATGGAAAAATAATTGGTATNGATGAGGATACAACTAAACTTAATTCNCCAAAGATAATTGATGCCGAAAATCAAATTATATGCCCNGGTTTANTAGATTTATCTGTAAGGTTTAGAGAGCCAGGGCTTGAGAAAGANGCAACNATTCATAGTGAATCTAAAGCNGCGGTTTCTTCNGGAATAACTACAGTGTGNTANATGCCTGATACTCAGCCAGTAATTGATACTCCAGCTCAGATAAAACTTGTTGAAAATATATTTAAANATGTTGNTTTATGTAAAGTTAAAGTTTTAGCATCACTTACCAAAAATCTTGATNGNAAAAATCTTAGCCCAATGATGGAATTAAAACAAGCTGGTGCTATTGCTTTAACTAATTGTTTTAACCCAATAGAAAATTTATTAGTTTTAAGAAGAGCAATGGAATATGCATCAGGACATGAAATTACATTATTTTTTCAACCGCAAAATAAATGTTTAACTAATGATGGATGTGTTCATGAGGGTAAGATTTCAAACAAACTAGGTTTACCAGGTATACCTTCAGCCGCCGAATCAGTGGCTGTTGCTGAAGCGATACTTTTAAGTAAATTAACAGGTGTTAAATTACATTTATGTAGAATATCTTGTCTTGAATCAATAATGTTAATTAGAAACGCTCATTCGGCGGGAATTAAGGTAACAGCTGATATTGCGATACATCAATTATTTTTTGATGAAAATTCACTAAATAATTTCAACAGTAATTTTCATGTGATACCACCATTTAGAGGAAACGAAGATTTAGTTGAACTTCAAAAAGCTATTAAAGAAAAAACAATTGCTGCAATTTGCTCTGATCACCAACCACATAATGAAGATGCAAAACAGGCACCATTTGCAAATACACAGTTTGGTATTGCGTCAATTGAGATTCTTCTTCCTTTATTGATGGAATTAGTAGATTTAGATATTTTAGATTTAAATACGGCAATTGCAAAAGTCACATCAAACCCTGCAGACATTTTAGGTATTGATTCTGGGGTTATAAGAAAAGGGAGCGCTGCAGATCTGTGTATTTTTAAAAAAGAACAATGGACATTAAAGGATTCAAAAATATTAAGTTCAGGAAAGAATAATCCTTTTGTTGGAAAAGATCTTCATACTCTCGTTGATAAAACTATATGTGACGGAAAAATTGTTTTCGAGAATAAATAACATTAAAAAATTTTTTCACTTATAATTTAATTTATAAAGAAGGTATTTATTTTGGATAAAATTGGTAAAAATATATTAAAAATAAAGCAAGATATTAAAGCTGCTGAAAAAAAATTTAATAGAGATAGTAATAGTGTATTACTTATGGCTGTAAGTAAGACACAAAGTGTTGAAAATATTTTAAAAGCATATGAAGCTGGCCAAAGAGATTTTGGTGAAAATTATGTACAAGAATCAATCGAAAAAATTGTAGAATTGAAAAATCTTGATATAACATGGCACTTTATAGGTAAAATTCAAAGTAATAAATCAAAATATATTGCAGAAAATTTTGATTGGATTCATAGTATAGATAAAATTTCAACACTTAAGAAAATTAATGATCTTAGAAAGAATGTTGAAGAGAAATTAAATGTATGTGTTCAAGTGAATATTGATTCTGAGGATTCTAAGTCAGGTATTCTTGTTAACGAAGTAGAAGATTTTATTGTAAAAGCAAGTAAATTTGAAAAGTTAAAAATCAGAGGATTGATGGCAATTCCTATGTATCATCCGGACTACGTCTCTCAATATAAAACATTTGCTAAAATCAAGAATTTGTTTGATAGTCTAATAAAGAAGAACTTTAAGTTAGATACATTATCAATTGGTATGAGCTCGGATTATAATGCTGCTATTGAGGCGGGATCTACAATTGTTAGAATTGGAACGTCAATATTTGGTGAAAGAAAGAAATGAAAATTGCACTCATAGGGTATGGTAATATTGCGAACGCCATTATAAATGGCATGCTTTCGTCTGAAAAAACGAAAGTCATGGATGATATATATGTATTTCATAATAAAGAGCAAAATTCTATTCATCGGGATAAGTGTAAATTTCTTTGTTCTGGNGATAAATCCGAAAGTTCTTTTGATATAATTTTTTTATGTGTAAAACCAAAGGATATGGAAGCCGCTATAAATGAAAATATAACTTTATTTTCAGATGATCAAATAGTTGTGTCTGTGGCTGCAGGAATTACAATTGAAAAAATAAAAAATTTAGTTAAAAAAAATTCAGATATCATTAGAGCAATGCCAAATCTTTGTGCAATTTTTAATGAAAGTATTACCGGAATATGTTTTCAATCGAATATTATTGAGGATAAAAAAAAATATGTGGAAGATATATTTAGATGTATCGGATATGTTAGAGAAATTGATGAAAAAGAAGTAGATTCATTTACCGCTTTATTTGGAAGTGGCCCTGCTTATATAATATATTTTATAGAATCTTTAATGAAGTGTGAAAAATTTACCAATATAAGTGAGTCTGATAAATCCTTATTAATATTGAATATGTTAAGTAGCACATCAAAGATGATGTTTGTCGCTGAAGATATAAAATATTTGAGACAAATGATTACATCAAAAGGTGGCACTACTGAAGCTGCAGTTAAGTTTTTAGAGGAAAGAAATTTTTCTGAAATTATCGAAAATGCTGTTGGAGAGGCAGCAAAAAGATCAAAAGAGTTATCTAAATAAGGATTAGAAATAATGTCAAATTCATTTCCAGAACTTAGTTTTTTTATAGTAGATTTAATTTTATCTTTTTTAATACTAATCTTTACATTAAGAATTTTGCTTTCAATGTCTGGTGCCAGTGGAAATAATCCAATTACTCAAACAATTATAAAAATTTCAAGACCAATAAGATACATACTTTTATTCGTCCCAAATATTAGTAGGTTTGAATTATCCAGTTTTTTAATTATTTTTATATGTCATTTTTTCAATATATATGCCCAAAGCTTATTGTTGGGTACCGATATTGTTTATGAACAAATTATCATATTTGCNTTTAAAAGCTCTATTTTTAGCTTACTTAATGTACTGACAATTATTTTTATAGTATTAGCAATATCAAGTTGGTTTGTTCAATCTAGACAAATTAATACAAATCCAGCTCTAGATATTGTGTATCAAATATCAAACCCAATTTTATATTATATAAAAAGAATAATACCCACTTCAGTTGGAGTTATAGACTTTTCAGTTATTATTGCACTTGTATTAATTCATTTTCTTCAGAATTTCATAAATATTATTTTATGAGCGTATTTGAAAATTAAATAGAATTCGTATATATTGATTTAACACCGATTTGAAGTCAGCTTGCGGGTGGGAAAATACAGCTAAAGCGAAAATTTTATAGCATAAGTAAATTCCCCTAATTATAGTCGATTTCATTTCTAGAAATGCGGACTAATATGAAAAATAAATTNGATGAAAATTCTGTTGGAATTGTTNCTCCAAGAACTGTTGAGATTAAACAGAAGCTTGATCTNGATTGNGGAAAAANACTNGAGAATTTTTCTTTAATTTATGAAACCTATGGGAAATTAAATAAAGACAAAACTAANGCTATTTTAATTTGTCATGCATTATCGGGTGACCANCANGCTGCGGGATTTCATGAGGTAGANGANAAGAAACCAGGTTGGTGGGATTCATGCATTGGTCCTGGAAAGCCTTTTGATACAAACAGATTTTTTATTGTATCNTTAAATAATTTNGGNGGTTGTATGGGATCAACTGGTCCAAATTCAATTAATANNAAAACNGGAANNGAATATGGNCCAGATTTTCCAATTGTTACAGTNAATGATTGGGTGAAAAGCCAAAAACTCTTGGCTGANTTTTTANAAATAGANAGNTGGGNATGNGTTATTGGNGGTAGTCTTGGTGGTATGCAGGCATTGCAATGGGCNATTACTTATCCTGAAAAAATAAAAAATTCAATAATAATAGCAGCAGCAGCAAAATTATCNGCACAAAANATAGCTTTTAATGAGGTTGCAAGACAAGCTATCATTACNGANCCTGANTTTCACGACGGGCGNTATAATAATTTTGGNGTAGTNCCNAAGAGAGGTTTAAGTATTGCAAGAATGCTTGGACATATAACTTATTTATCAGANGATTCTATGAGACAAAAGTTTGGAAGAGATNTAAGGGAAGGTAAATTACANTTTGGATATGATATAGATTTTCAAGTNGAAAGTTATTTAAGATANCAAGCACAAGCATTTGTAGATAGATTTGATGCAAATACATATTTATTGATGACTAANGCTNTAGATTATTTTGATCCTGCACAAGATTATGGNGGNNACTTNTTNAAAGCTTTTGAAAATACAAAATCTANATTTTTAGTAGTTTCTTTTACTAGCGATTGGAGATTCTCNCCAGNAAAGTCANANGAAATTGTAAAAGCATTAATAAAAGCAAGAANANATGTATCCTATNCNGAAATAGAAGCTAATCAGGGTCATGANGCNTTTTTAATGCCAATACCAAANTATNTNNNNGTNCTAAGAAANTTTATGGATAANNTATAATGAATAGAAAAGATTTTNCAATAATATCTGATTGGATAGAAAAANANTCAACGGTCTTAGATTTNGGCTGTGGAGATTCNACANTGTTAAATTACTTGGTATTAAGTAAAAATATNACTGGTTATGGGCTAGAAAAANATATAGNNGAAGTTCANCAATCCATAANNAAAAATATCAATGTAATACANGCTGATTTTAATATNGGTTTAGANAAATANTTTGATGAAAATTTTTTTGANTATGCAATNATGACGCANGCNCTNCAAGAAAATAAAAATCCTGANCGAATAATATTAGAAATGTTGANNGTAGCAAGAGAAGGTATTNTAACTTTCCCAAATATGGGTTTTTGGAAAAATAGATTTCAACTTGGNTTCCTTGGNCGNATGCCTATATCNAGATCATTNCCAAATAACTGGTTTGATACNCCCAATATTCATCTTTGNACTTTCNANGATTTNGAAAGATTATGTAANAATTTANATATAAANATAATTGAAAAGAAAGTTTTA
This sequence comes from Gammaproteobacteria bacterium, assembly GCA_002705445.1. Lineage (GTDB taxonomy): Bacteria > Pseudomonadota > Gammaproteobacteria > Poriferisulfidales. The sequence goes on from PAGR01000003.1 coordinate 9,776, forward strand.
GATAATNANTANTCAACAAANTTTTTATTNAAATTATTTCCNAANTTCTTNGGCGANATNGCNTTATATAGATTTGAAAAAANCTGATTAATTAGTATTAATTTTTTCTTTTATAAAATCTGAATGATTTAGATAAAGAAGTTCTGATATTTTTCTAATTCTNTGNTCTTCGTANTTATCAATTTCNTTATCNGCTNTNGCAATNCTCCATGCAATATTTATTAAGTTAANNTTCTCTTCTTTNGTATANCTNTCATTNATTAATTTTATATATTTTCTTAAGCAATTTGTATCTTTGTGGAGNTTTTGAGCTTCNTNATTTAACCAANTTGATTTATCTTTTGANAGATTNANGTCTGTCTCAAAAAANTTNAGCATTTTNTCANTNTCAACNTCTTTTATCTCAAAGTCTGAGTAACTAACTTCAAGNAANATNATNGCNCATGCNAGGTTTATATCTGATANNGTTTCTTTTTCTTGNNNTTTCTTTTTAAAAATTTTTTTNANAAAATTTANCATATTGANTANAGTNTAANTTNNANANTTATNTTAATTGTAATTTAGTANNTAAGATTTATCAAATTATGTTATTGATAATTTCATTNTAAAGTTATAAAGTGAAATAAAATTTTTNTGGTGATTTATGNTNGATTATACAGACGAAGAATTCTTATANATAACNAATACTGTTATGCAGGTNNTAGATTCNTGGAATCTTACAACAGAACAAACNGTTNAGGTTCTTGGTCTTTCAAGNCAGACAAAGAAAAGGCAATTAGACAAATANAGAACATTAAAAGCNTTTCCAAANGATGAAGCNATTATAAAAAGATTAAGNCATGTNGTAGGNATNTCTGANGCNTTAAGAACAACATTTCCTAGAAATATAAATATGTCNGAAAAGTGGATGAAGACGCAGCATAGNCGATTTAATAATGAAACACCNCTNTCTGTAATTNTAGANCANGGAATCNATGGATTNTGTAAAGTTCGTGCAGAGTTAGATTGTACATTTGCTTGGAANGCNTCTGCAAGTAGTTANAAAATATGAAAAAACTTTANATCATAAAAAACTCAAAATTNCATGGAAAAGGGCTNTTNGCTNNAGANAATATNAAAGCTGGNACNAANGTTATTGAATANNTTGGTGAAAAAATAACAAAAGCNCAGTCAGANAAGATNGCAGAAATTCAACTAAANAAAGCNGAAAAAAATAAAGATGAGGGTCAAGTATATATTTTTACATTAAATGATAANTACGATATTAANGGAAATGTTNCATATAATAAGGCTAGATTAATGAATCATTCGTGTGATCCNAANTGTGATACTGANATTATAGATAATAAAATTTGGATTAGATCTTTTAGGGATATNAGAAAGGGACAAGAACTTACATATGATTATGGGTTNGCTTTTGANAAAGACGANTTTCGAGANCATGTNTGCANNTGCGGATCAAAAAATTGTGTAGGTTTTATTGTGACAGAAACNGATTGGAAAAAACTCGGAAGACANCTNNANAAATTAGCAAGAAATTGTCAAAAANCTANTCAATAAATTTTNNTTCAAANAGTGAAATATTATCTAAAGATTCGAAGNCATTTATAACTTGNTTTGTTTTTTTTGAATCTGGATAATTTANNCCAATTACTTTATTNATNCCATTTTTATGCGCATATTTNAGAATATTTAAGNTATCATCNATAAAAATAGTTTTATTTTCTNTATANGTTATTTTTTCTTTNAGAATAGTCCAAAAATNATCACTTTCTTTTGGGTAACCAAAATCTTCNGANGATATAATTTNATAAAAATANCCCCAAAGTTTTGTTTGNGTNAGNTTTACATGTAACATTNTTCTTGGGCAATTGGTTAGAAGAATTATTTTTATTNNNCTTTTTTTAAGTTGATTNAGAAATTCTTTNANTCCNGGTAATACTTTTATTTTNNCNTTAGTTTTGATTAATTCNTNATTNAGNTTNATANNNAGTTCNTTNCTCCAAAAATCTAANGANTACCATTGNATTGTATTTTTTCTTTTTTTATATCTTNNTTCAAACTCTAATTTTGCANCATTNANAGTTATTTTATTCTTTNCNGCATGTAAAGCNGGTATATGATAATGCCAAAAATAGTNGTCNTAAGCNAGNTCTAGGATNGTNCCATCCATATCNAAAAAAAAAGTTTCTATTGAGTTCCATTTCATCTAATCTATATAAATAATAAAAATNAGAANTTTAATTTNNAATATATGATATCAGANAAAAAATATNCNTTNCTNGTAAANTTATTNTTACANGTAATGTTTGTAGGTATTCTTCTTGGCTTGTTTAGGACTGCANTACCAGCTTTGTCTGAAAGTGTTTTTANTGTTCCTAAAGATTCNTTTATATTTTTATCNATGTTTATTGTTGCTTTTGGNGTAATCAAAGGNGTCGCTAANTATTTTGCNGGNCTNTTAGCTGANATATANAACAGNAAGANNGTTTTNCTANTTGGTTGGNTNGTAGCNTTNCCAGTNCCATTNATTATATATTTTGCATCAAATTGGTATTTNATTATTCTTGCAACATTCATAATNGGNATNAATCANGGTTTAACTTGGTCNGTAACTCAAATTTCAAGNGTTGATATNACNNAAAATGANAGAAGAGGATTATCNGTTGGTCTTAATGAATTTTCTGGTTATTTTGGNGTAGCNATTGGTGGAATTTTAGTAAGTTATATGACTTCATTTTTTTCGGTAAAATTTGCACTATTTTCTTTCAGTATAATATTTATTTTNATTGCNATTTTGTACTGTATATTTTTAATTGAAGATACNAAAAAATATGCAAATGTAATTAGTCAAGAAAGTCCAGNNAANATTTTTTTTTATGTAAGTTGGAAAAATANAAAACTATTTGCATATTCACANGCTGGTCATATNGAAAANTTTGTAGANACATGTATTTGGATATTTTTCCCNNTATATCTTTTTAATAATGGNANAACCTTACTTGANATAAGTTANATTGTTGGAATATATNCTTTTACATGGGGAGTTCTNCAAATTTTNTCTGGATTNTATTCAGATATTNTTGGNAGAAATTTATTAATTGTTNCTGGAATGCTAATTTGCTCAATTTTTCTNCCAATGTGTTTATTGAGCTTAGAATTTAATTGGTGGTTANTATGNAGTTTTTTCTTAGGTGTNGGTATGGCTTTATTATANCCTTCAATAAGNTCAGCNGTTAATGATAATTGNGANGANAGTTGGAGAGCCACAGGAATTGGNATATATAGATTTTGGAGAGATACCGGTTATGCTTCTGGTGCANTAGGGTTGGGGTTAGTATCAAGTTTAATAAATATTGAATTTGGATTTATTTTTGTATCAATTTGTATGATATCATCCACTTTAATTTTAATCTTTACATTAAGGAACAATGAAAAATAAATTAAATAAAAATATTTTTGGTGAAACTATAGAAGTATGCAGCAAAGAAACTATGACTGGTTATTTGAGAAACGGCTCTTGCGAAACTTTAGATGATGATATTGGAAGTCATACAGTCTGTGCAAAAGTGACTAATGAGTTTCTTGAATATTCAAGAAGTAAGGGAAATGATTTAATTACTCCACGTCCAGAACTAGATTTCCCAGGCCTTAAAGAAGGCGACAAATGGTGCGTTTGCGCATTGCGTTGGCTTGAGGCACTAAATGACAATGTTGCTCCACCTATACTAGTAAAAAGTACCAACATTTTAGCTCTAGAAGTGATAGATATTGATTTATTAAAAGAACATGCGATAGATTTATCTTAAACTAAAAATTTTTTTATGTATTATTTCATAAGTTTCGTTAGCAAGTTCTTTTCTTTCTTTATTAGGAGTAATCTCTTCAAAAATTGATACTTCAGTATGTATACCATCCATTTTTAAAATATTTATTATGGAGTCTATAAAAGTAATATCTCCATAATATGCAGGTGCAGATGTAAATTTATTATTTTTAAAATATCTTATACACATAGGCAAAATATTTTTTTTTGAATTAATTGCAATCTGAAATAAATTACTTTTAAACCGTAAAAGCCTTGCCCCATCAGTTGAGCTACCTTCGGGGAAGATACAAACATGTTTGCTATTTAAAAAATCACTATTAATTAAATTTGTAATATTTTTAACATCTGAGGGTTTTTCTCTATTAATAAATATTGTATTTGTTTGTGATGCTAGAAAACCAATGAAAGGCCATTTCTTTACATCATCTTTAGCTATAAAAACCATTGGATGCAAGGAGTTATAGACAATTATGTCTAGCCACGATATGTGATTAGAAAATATTAGAAAGTAATTATTTTTAAAATGATTTATTAGGGATGTTTGATTAAGAATTTTAACATTTAAAATAATCAGGAGTATTTCTGACCATTTTCTGATAATTGAATTTTTTAGATTATTATTATTAGAAATAAATAGCAACGATATAATACATCCAGCTATTATATGCACAAATACAAGAAATAATTTAATGTAGACCATGAAAAGGATTATATATCAATTTTTTTGTTAACAAATCATGTAATATAAATGTAACCAAAAAAAAATATTTCTGAAATATTTCAATATTATCATATTTACTCATATACAAAACTCTTTAAGGAGAAAATATATGAGCCAAATATTACCTCAAAAAAATTCATTCTCAAAAACTCAAGCTTTTTTTTACAAAACAAAATATTTTTTTTCAAAAAATAAAATACAGAAAAATATACCCCAAATATATGCATCATGGGCAAAGACAAAGAAAGACATAAAAGAATTACAAAAATTAAGATATAAAGTTTTTGCTAAAGAGATGGGTGCTAAAATTCCAGGAAGAATAGATAAAGACATTTATGATGATTTTTGCGAGCATCTGATCATACGAGATGCATTTAATGGAAAAGTAGTTGGTACTTATAGAGTTTTGACACAAGAAAACAAGAGAAAAATTGGGCGTTTTTATACTGAGTCAGAATTTAAATTAAATAAGTCAATTTCTGATAATGAAAGTGTAGTTGAATTAGGCAGAGCATGTGTTCATAAAGATTATAGAAATGGCGCTGTGATTATTTCCTTGTGGAGTGAGTTAGGTAAATTTATGAAAGCTAATCATTACGAGAAAATGATTGGATGCTCAAGTATATCTTTGTTAGATGGCGGTCAATATGCATCAGATATTTATAATTATTTATCTAAACAAAATAAAATTAATTATAATTATGGAATAGAACCAAAAAAGTCATTTGACGTCCTTAAGTGCTCTAAAAAACAAAATGTTCAGTTACCTTCGTTATTAAAAGGATATATGCGCATAGGTGCTGAGGTTTGTGGAAATCCTGCATATGATGAGAATTTTAGAACAGCGGACTTTTTTACATTATTTGATATAAACAAAATAAATGAAAAGTATGCAAAAAGGTTTTTGAAATAATAATACTCTATCAATGGTGGCTCGGGGCAGAATCGAACTGCCGACACGAGGATTTTCAGTCCACTGCTCTACCAACTGAGCTACCAAGCCAAATTTCATTAATATTTAACAAGAAAAAAAAAGAGTATACACCAATGTGCTCTTACTGATGATAAAAATTTCAAACATATCAAAAATAAAAGTAGTCAAACTTTTACTAATATAAGCGTATTATAATATTTAAATTAATAAGAATGCTTATCAACAAGTAAAAAAAAATATTAATTTTCAATAACTTATGTTTTATAAAATATATTAAATTTACTTATAATTAAGGGTTTATTTTTTAAAATATTTGGCTAGAATGTTGAGGGTTAAATACATATTTATAATAACTCGAGGAATAAAGATATGATTAAATTATTAGATTTTAGCAAAAAACTTTTTGCAACNCTTCTAGTAGTAATCTCTTTACCAACAATAGCGCTNGCAGGTGGCCACANNAGTGGNTTAAGTCCTGANGANACGGTTGGGGTTACTTTCTGGATAATTTCTATNGCAATGGTNGCATCTACNGTATTCTTTTTAATTGAAAGAGATAGAGTAAGTGCAAAATGGAAAACATCATTAACANTTGTAGGTTTAGTTACATTAATCGCTGCAGTACATTACTTCTACATGAGAGAAGTTTGGGTNGCTACAGGNGATTCACCAACAGTTCTAAGATATATTGACTGGTTACTAACTGTACCTNTACAAATGATTGAATTNTACTTGATCCTAGNNGCGGTTACAGCTGTTTCTGNAGGAATNTTCTGGAGACTNNTAATAGGTACNTTAGTAATGCTTNTTGGTGGTTTNGCNGGAGAGGCAGGAATGATGTCTGCAATGACAGGTTTCATCATAGGGATGATNGGTTGGTTATACATTCTTTANGAAATCTTTGCTGGTGAAGCAAGTAAAGCTAACGCGGCTAGCGGNAGTGCAGCATGTCAAACTGCTTTNGGNGCAATGCGTTTAATTGTTACAGTAGGTTGGGCAATTTACCCACTAGGATACTTCTTAGGTTACCTAGCAGGTGGAACAGATCCAGCAACAGTAAACATAGTTTACAACTTAGCTGACTTTGTTAACAAAATCGCATTTGGTGTGATTATTTGGGCAGCAGCTGTACAAGAATCTGCGTAAGTAGTTTCTAATTGTTTAATAAAAGGCTCACTAAAACTAGTGAGCCTTTTTTTTATTTCTTGTATTATATCTATATGAAAAAAATTATTNTTATTGGATCTGGATTTGGTGGGCTGTCAATTACTTCAAGATTAAGGAGTAATGGTTTTGAAACAACCTTAATAGAGAAACAGCCTGATTTAGGAGGAAGAGCTAGAACTTTTTTACATAAAGGTTATAAGTATGATGCTGGACCAACAGTAATAACCGCCCCGTATTTGATAGAGGAGCTCTTTAATATTCATTCAGAAAAATTAAGCGATTATGTAAATTTGTTACCTGTGAAACCATGGTATAGATTTTTATTTGATAATAATGAATATTTAGATTATGGAGACAATTTAAGAAATACAGTAAGAGAAATTAGAACAAAATATGGTAATGATAATGCTAAATCATACATAAAGTTATTAAAGCATAGTAAAAGGATATTTAATAAGGCCTTCATGGAGCTATCAGATGAACCATTTGAGTCATTAGGAAGTATGGTGAAACATTTGCCAGAATTGTTAAGAATAAGATTTGATAGGTCTGTATACAAAGCAGTTGATAAGCACATAGGCAATATACATTTAAATCAGGCACTAAGTATGCATCCTCTATTAGTAGGTGGCAATCCATACAGTACAACATCTATTTACTTATTAATTCAATACTTAGAGTGGAAATGGGGAGTTTTCTACGCCGAAGGAGGTACTGGAAAAATTGTTGATGCATTAGAAAAACTTCTAATCAATAAAGGGGTAGAAATAAGAAAAAATACTGAAGCCAAGAAGATTGTATCAAAAAATAATAAAATTATTGGAGTAGAAACAGAACATGGATTAATAAGTTGTGATGCCGTTGTGTGTAATTCTGATCCAACATATACATATAAAAATTTATTAGGATTTAAACCAAAAAAATTATCTAATAATTTTAATTTAAAACATTCAATGAGCTTATTTGTTTTATACTTTTCTACAAAAAAAATATATACAGATGTACAGCACCATACAATAATTTTTAGTAAGAGACATTATGAATTACTAAATGATATTTTTAATAAAAAAATATTTGTTAATGATCCAAGTTTATATTTGCACAGACCAGGAGCTACAGATCCATCAATGATACAAAATAATAACGACACTTTTTATGTTTTAGCACCTGTTCCAAATAATTTAAGTAATATTGATTGGGATAAAAGGGGAGAAGAATTTTCATCAATTATTATAAATACTTTAGAGAGTAAAATAATGCCGGAACTTAAAAAAAATATCGTAGACAGTTTCTATATCACTCCTAATTATTTTNAAAATGAACTTAATACTTATGCTGGTAGTGGTTTTGGAATTCAGCCTGTATTCACTCAGTCAGCGTATTTCAGGTATGGAAATAAAGCGCGCGAGACGAAAGGCTTATATTTTGTTGGAGCAAGTACGCACCCAGGAGCAGGAGTTCCTGGAGTTTTATCAACAGCAAAAGTAACTGAAAAATTAATTGTAAGAGATTATGGGGATAATAAATAATAAGAATATTATTTATAATAATAGTAANACTTTTTTTTGGGCGAGTTTATTTTTGCCAAAAAGGATCCTTAATAAGGTTATAAATATTTATTCCTTTTGTAGAACCTATGACGACATAGTTGACGAAGGTCTTCCCATAACAAGTTCGCAAGATGCACAAAAATTAGAAGAAATCATCAAGTCTTATGGAATTAGTCAAAATTTAATTGACGAATTGATTTCTGGTATAAATTCCGATGTGAATTTTAAGCGGTATAAAAATAATGATGAACTCCTTAGATACTGCTACAAAGTTGCNGGAGTTGTTGGTTTAATGATGTCACAAGCATTGGAAATTAGAAACCTGGAAGCAAAGTATTTTGCGATTGATTTAGGGATAGCAATGCAACTTACAAATATTGCAAGAGATATATCCCAAGACTATGATAAAAATCGAATATATTTACCAGAAGATACTGGAATAAGTGAAGATACTATAAGTAATATGACCNATGATAATAAAATTAAGATAGAAAAAAGTGTAAATGATCTTCTAATAAAGGCTGATATTTTTTATAATAGTTCNCTGAATGGATTAAGATATATTCCAATAAAATCAAGGATTTCTATACTTATCGCATTAAGAATTTACCAAGCAATAGGNCATAAAATAAAGAGGACGGGGACAAAATTTTTAAAAGAAAATATCTATATAACTGNCAAAGAGAAAATGTTCCTCATAATAAAATCCATAATTGAGTTTTTAATATTTTTTATATTGCCTTTGCATAGAAGAAAACACAATAAGTGTTTACATGAATCATTATCAGGACTAGCGGATGCAGATACATAATAATTACGATTATATAATTATTGGAGCAGGATGTGCAGGNNTAAGTTTAGCTTATAGGTTATTAAATAAAAACTACACAGTATGNATACTAGAATCCCAAGAAAATATTAATCATATAAATAAACTATGGTCTTTNTGGGACACCTACAGAACACCTTTTAATCATTTAATCAAAAAAAGATGGAACAAGCTTTTAATTAAGAATAACAAAGAACAGATAGAAATAAATTGTAATAATTATAATTATCAAAGTATAGATTCACACGATTTTAATAATTATATTTTAGAAAAAATAAATAAAAGTAATAATGTTGATATTAAGTTCTCCTCAGAAGTAAAAAGTATTGTAAAAAAATATAAAAAAGTATCATTATCTACTAATTACGATTCATTTTCGTGCAAACATGTTTTTGATAGTAGACCAAATATTAAAGATACGTCTATGTGGCAGCAGTTTTATGGTGCATATGTTACATCAGAAGAAAATATTTTTAATGTTGACTGTCCAACTTTTATGGATTTTTCAAATAATTCAAAAAAATTTCATTTTAATTACATTCTTCCCTTTACAGCTAAAAATGCTCTTATTGAGTCAACCTATTTTTCAAATGAAAAGGAAAAAGAAATGTTAAATACAGATTATATTGATCAATATATGAGTATGAATTATATAGGTAAAAAGTATTTTATTGAAAAGGTAGAATTTGGCTCAATTCCAATGGATACAAAAATAGATGGCTCTTCAGTTGATTATATTACAAAAATTGGGGCTTACTCTGGGGCCACTAGAGCTTCTACCGGGTACACATTTGTAAATATTCAAAAGCAATCTGAGAATCTTGTAAAATTAATCCCTAATATAGGCCCTGGTAAAATAAGAAAAAATTTTCACCCATTCATTTTGAGAAAAATGGATAAGGTATTTTTAAGTATTGTTTCAAATAATCCAAATTATATGAAATATGCACTGATGAGATTATTTAGATCTAGATCACATGAATCACAAATAAGATTTTTGTCGGATGTTCCAAACATAATAGATATTTTCAAAATAGTATTTTATTTACCAAAAATTGAATTTCTAAAATTTACATTTGGATTTGGAGGAAAAAATGGTAAGTAAAATTGANGATATACAAAAAAAATTATTTGTTTTTTTAAGTTCAATTGCATTTGTATCATATTTCTTAATTAGTTCGGATAATAGTTTGAATGTACAAATATATCTTTTATTTTTTCTAGTATCTATAATAGGAATTCCACATGGCTTTTTTGATTTTTCAATTGGTAAGATACTATTTAAAAAATACTTAAGACTTTGGTTACTATATTTTGTAATCACGTATATGTTAATTTTTATTATATATTTTATTTCATGGCTTTTTTTGCCTGGATTATCTTTACTTATCTTTTTATTTTTAGCAGCATACCATTTCGGCTTTGAAGATTTTAATTATCTTAGAAATAAAAATGAAAAGTATTTTAATATAACAATACTCATTAAAGGACTTATTGTTGTTTTTACTCCAATATTATTTCATTTTGATGACATAAATTATCTATTTCAATTATTAATAGGATATAAGCTGGAAGGAATTGAATTTACTGTATTTCAAAAATTACTTTTTGCGGCTTTATCAATTTTTCATATATTATTTGAAAAAGAGAAAAATTTTCTCCACAAATTTGAAGGAATTATAGCTTTTGCTAATTTTGTATTTCTTCCACCTCTTTTATCTTTTATACTTTACTTTTGTTTCATGCATTCTATAAGACATTTTATAGAATCAATATATATTTCAAGGCTTTTACCTGATAATTTTACAGTGAAGAAATTTCTGCTATACGTGACTATAAGTTCTTTTATGTTTTCATTATTATCAATTTATTTAATACAAAATATATTTGAAATTTCAATTAACGAAACGATAATTAAATTCATTTTTATAATACTTGCTTGTCTGACATTACCGCATATGATTTTTAATATGTGGCCTTATAAAAAGTAGAATTATTCTGGTTTAAAATCTTTTGGAACTTCTGATCCCTCACCAAAAAAAAAATTTATCCATTTCTTCTTCTAGAAAAGTTTTTGCTTTTGGTTCTATTGGGGTAAGTCTATATTCATTAATGAGCATTGTCATATGTTTAAGCCAGAGACCCCAAGCCTCTTTTGATATATTATCAAAAATCTTTTTTCCTAGTTCCCCAGGATAAGTAGGCCTTTCAAGCCCTTCAAGTTCTTTTTTAAGTTTTGAGCACATTACAGTTCTCATTTATCTATCTCCTTTTTTAATTTATTGATAATCATTACTACTGGTTTAGATAAACCAATATTATCATATATATTTTTCCAACTGTAATTGTCAAAATCTCTAATTTTACAAAGCTCAATTTTCAATATATCGATGTCCAGGCTTAAATGTGTAAGATTATGTTTTATATTATCATATTTTTTTATATTACTATCTAAATTATTATTTTTTATAAATTTTTTATATTCAGTTTTTTTTTCGAAGGATGGTAGATTCCATAAATTTGCCCAAATACCATTATTATTATTCTTTTTCATTAAAACTAATTTTTTGTTTTTAAAATTTTGAATAATTATTAAATATAATTTCAAAGTTTTCTTTTTATTTACTTTAATATTCTTAGCAGGTATAACATTTGTCAAATTAAGTTTATTAGACATACAATTTTTTTTGATTGGACAGGCATAACAGGTTGGTGAATTTTTTAAACAAACTAAAGATCCTAAATCCATAATTGATTGTGTGTAAATATTATTATTTTTATTAGGTAATAGAGATTCAGATATATACCATAAATTTTTTTCATCTTCTTTTGAACTTCTTATTGCAAAATACCTTTTAATCACCCTCTTTACATTTCCATCAAGAATAGGATATTTTTTATTGTATGCTAATGACAAAATTGCTCCTGCAGTTGATCTTCCTATACCTGGCAAAGATATAATATCCTCATAAAGTTCTGGAAATTTATACCTATATTTTTCTTTTAAGATTTGTGAGGTTTTATAAAGGTTTTCTGCTCTTCTATAATATCCTAAGCCAGTCCATAAAATTAAAATATCATCAAGTTTTGCATTAGATAATGCTTTAATATTAGGATATTTTTCTACAAATTTTTTAAAATATGGAAGCACTGTTTTTACTTGTGTTTGCTGAAGCATTACTTCTGAAATCCATACTTTATAAGGGCTTATTTCTTTTTGCCATGGAAGATTGTGTCTACCATTATTCTTATGCCAGGAAATTAAAGTTCGTGAAAACTGATTCAAATGAAATTTATTTGGTTCTTCTCCATTCACCCGAAGCTCCACCTTTTTTTAATTCTAGTTGAATATCTGTAATTTTCATACCTTTATCAATAGACTTACACATATCGTATATAGTTAGTAGGCCAACCTGTACTGTTGTTAAAGCTTCCATTTCCACTCCAGTTTTTCCAGAAGTAGAAATATTTGCTTCACAATAAACATATTTTTTTGACGCATTTATCTTGAAAATGACAGATACAGATGCCAAATTAATATTATGACATAAGGGTATGAGATCAGATGTTTTTTTTGAGGCTGTAATAGCAGCTATACGCGCCACTCCTAAGACGTCACCTTTCTTATGACTTCCATCTTTAATTTTCTTAATTGAAGTTGCGGACATATAAATTTTCCCGCTGGCTACTGCCATTCTAGGTGTGATATCCTTACTATGTATATTAACCATGTGAGCATCGCCAGATTTTGTAAAATGAGTAAGATTTTTCTTCATTAGATATATTTGCTTGTTTTTTTTACAGTGTACCAAAATATGAAAATAAAAGTAATTTACTTAGCTAGACTTTCAGAGGATTTGGATAAAAAAGAAGAATATATTGAATTAGCAAAAAATAATCCTACCATAGAAGATATTTTTTTAGTATTAGGATTAAATAAGTTAGATTATAAGATTTATTCGGCTAAAAACTACTCACATGTTAAATTTGAGGAACAAATTAAAGATGGCGATGAGATAGCGTTTTTCCCGACAATAACAGGCGGGTAAAACCTTTACTGTAATAATATAAAAGCTGTTCTTTTTCCTCGTTGGACATGTACTACTATTTCAGAATCATTTTTTCCTGAGACAATCTCTAAATCTTCAATTTTTTGAACAGGTATATTATTTATAGATAAAATAATATCATTTGTTCTTATTCCTACTGAGTATGCTTTACTATTTTTTTTAATTTTTACAATTTTAATTCCATTTACTTTTCCATATTCAGGCATATTTTCTTTAATCTCACTAAATACCATACCTTGTAACCTTGTATTAATTTTTATTCCAGATTGTTTTGATATTTTTCTTTCAAGTATTTTTACATTGGTATTAATAATTTTTCCTTTTCTATTAATCTGCATGGAAATTGTACTATTTACCTTTAACAAGCCTATTTTATTTCTCATTGCTGCCGTATTGTCTATAGGCTCATTATTAATTTTGGTAACTACATCACCAACTTTGATACCAGCTTTTTCTGCAGGTGAATTATTTTGAACTCTTGTAATTATTGACCCTCTAATTGTATTTATGCCAAAAGCTTTAGATAATTCCCCTGTTAAGTCTTGAGCTGATACTCCAAGATAACCTCTTTTAACTTCCCCATATTTTAGTAACTGTTGAGTAACATCTAGGGCCATATTTACGGGAATTGCTAGACCTATGCCAACACTTCCTGAACTACCTCTAGATCCAATAATAGCAGTATTGATTCCCACTAATTCTCCTTTTAGATTGACTAAAGCACCACCAGAATTTCCAGGATTTATTGATGCATCAGTTTGTATAAAATTTTCATATGCTTCTATACCTAAACCTGACCTTCCAAGTGCGCTAACAATTCCCGAAGTAACTGTTTGCCCAATACCAAAAGGATTTCCAATAGCTACTACAAAATCTCCGACAAGAAGTTTTTCTGAGTTTGCAAATTTCAAAGACGTCAGATTTTTTGGCGTTATTTTTATCACTGCAATATCTGATGCTGGATCCGCTCCAATAAGAGAAGCTTTAAACTCTCTTCCATCATGCAATCTCACCTTTATATCCTGTGCTTTAGCAATTACATGATTATTCGTAATAATGAAGCCCTTCTTACTATCTATAATTACACCTGATCCAAGACCAGATCTATTTCTTTTTTTAGATTTTGGTTGCCCTGGAATATTAAAAAATTTCCTTAAAAAAGGATCATCAATGTAGTTATTCTTTTCCTGAGCTTCGTTAATTGTGTATATATTTACAACAGCAGGTGTAACGTTTTTTAGCATTGGTGCTAGCGAGGGAACACCAGCACTAAATAAACTATCTGAACTAGAAAATGATGAAGATGAGAAAAGAACAAATATAAAAAAAGCTATTTTTCTTACAATATAAATGTTCATTTAATTTTTACTCTCAAATCTGCCAAGGTCAATATTTTTTCTGACATTATCAGAACTAAATATTTTTCCGTTCATAGCAATATATACTCCGTTCTCCAAGCTAAGCGCTGCAGCAAATGCAAAACCTGAATTAAATATTGCATCTGTTTTTTTAAATCTTGCAGGTTGCATTGATCCAGTTAGAACAATTGTTTTATTTTCAATATCCTCTAGGAACTTTGCTGTTTCGACCATGGTGTCTGTTCCGTGTGTAATGATAATCTTATCCTCCTCACATTCTTGGACAGATTTTTTTATTAATTCGCGCTCATCTTGATTTATATCAAGACTATCTTTTTTTAAGATAGACTTAATCCGAAAATCAGATGTAACATTTCCTTCATCAAGAATTGAAGATATGCAAGGTTCGCCAATACTGTACTCGCTGTTAGCATCAAAGTACACTTTATCAAATGTTCCGCCTGTAGTTAGAATCACTATACTCATAATTACTATTCTCCAATACTCCATATACTATGTTATTATCTAGAATGTGTAATTCTTCACAAAAATAAGAAATAAGCAAATTTATTTTATTTAGCAATTTTGAGATATCTGATATGAGAAAAAATGGCAGAAAACCTGACGAGTTAAGGGAGATAAAAATTACAAAGCATTATATTTCCCATCCTGAAGGATCGGTATTAGTGGAATTTGGTAATACCAAAGTCATATGTAATGCAACGGTGGAAAATACTGTTCCTCGTTTTCTAAAAGGAAAAAATATGGGTTGGGTTACTGCCGAGTATGGAATGCTTCCAAGATCTACAAATGAAAGGATGAGAAGAGAGGCAAAAATTAAACAGAGCGGAAGAACCATGGAGATACAAAGGTTAATTGGAAGATCATTAAGATCTTCACTTAATCTCAATAAATTAGGAGATAGATCAATTACTATTGATTGTGATGTTATTCAAGCTGATGGAGGAACGCGAACAGCATCTATATCAGGTGGTTTTGTTGCTCTTTGTCTGGCCTTAAGGAGTCAAGATAGTGAAGAGTTTAGTTCTGCTGATGTCATTAAGTCTTTTACCGGTTCTGTTTCAGTAGGAAAAGTTGACAGTGAAATAGTTTTAGATTTAGATTATGAAGAGGATTCAAATGCTGAAACAGACATGAATTTTATTATGAATGAAGATGGGAATTTTATTGAGATTCAAGGAACAGCAGAAGAAGGTCATTTTTCTCATGAAGAATTGAATGGTATGGTAGCTTTAGCTTCAAAAGGAATTAAAAAAATTATAGACATTCAAAAAGAAGCTTTAAACAACTATGAATAAAATTGTATTGGCGTCAAATAATATTCATAAAGTTATAGAGTTCAAAAAAATTTTAGCAAAGGAAAATATTGAGCTTATTCCCCAATCAGACCTTGGAATCCCTGAAATTCCTGAAACCGGTCTAACTTTTTTAGAAAATTCAATTTTGAAAGCTAGAAACGCATCTTTTATAGCAAATCTCCCTGCGATTGCTGATGACTCGGGTATAGAAGTAGACGCTCTAGCTGGAAGACCTGGAATATTTTCAGCAAGATATGCAGGGGAAGAATGTGATGATGAGGAAAATAATAAATTGCTATTAAAAGAGTTATCTGGAGTTCCAGAAGAGAGAAGAACAGCTAGATATAGATGCGTTATTGTATATCTTCAGTACCATAATCATCCAACCCCAAAAGTATTTGACTCTTCTTGGGATGGATACATAGCTAACAAAAAAGTTGGAGAAAATGGTTTTGGTTACGACCCGTTATTTTATCTTCCAGAGTATAAAATGACTGCAGCAGAGCTTACAGAAGAGCAAAAAAACAGCATTAGTCATCGCGGCAAAGCTCTTTTAGCTTTTAAGCGAGAATTACCTAAAATAACGGCAGATTTAAATAGCGAGACGTAAAAGTAATGCTCAAAAAAAATAAAAAATGTGTTGATTTTTAGGTTTTTTTTAGAATTATACTTGAAAATAAGGGTATTTATTCACAGATAATTATTTTGTCAACTTTTTTACATATTTATTAAAATAATTTTTAAATATATTAAATGAAAATTTTTTAATATTTATCAATAACTTATATTGTTCAAAAATTGAACAATTTAATAGCTATGAAAGAATGTTTGATGATTGATTAAAAAAATAAGTTTTTTACACAGACTTATCCACAATTTTTGTGGATATAAAAAATTCCCCTAGAAAACAGTAATTTATGTTTATTTATTAAAAATATTTACTAAAAAACGATCTAACTTTATAAGAAAATCAAAAAAATAAATACTTAATTTTCTTGATAATTCAGCTTGTTAGGATATGCTAATTTAGGTATTATTTAGCATCTTAATTTAACGATAATACTAGAATTATGAAAAAAGACACTCATCCTGAATATAGAGACGTTTTATTCCATGACACAAGCGTGGATGCATACTTTTTGATAGGTTCAACGCTTAAAACAGATAAGACAAAAGAATGGGAGGACGGCAAAACATATCCTTATTGCACTCTTGATATTTCTTCAGTCTCACACCCTTTTTATACTGGAAAGCAAAAAATTATAGATACTGCTGGCCAGGTAGATAAGTTCAAGAAAAGATATAAGAAAAAGTAAAGAAAACATACAGCTGTAAAATCATAATTCCTCCTTTATATTTTGTGCCTTTTTGGGCAATATTAGATTATGGATAGAAGAGCATTTTTAAAATCGTCAGCACTATTTTCCCTAGTTGGGACATTGCCTTCATGTGCAACAAATCCTGTAACTGGTGAGAAGGATTTGATTTTACTAAATGAAGATGAGGAGGCTGAATTAGGGAGAAGCTCCCATAAGCAAATAATGAAGATGTATAGCTCCTATAACAATTCAGAGTTATTAAATTACGTAACGGATTTGGGTGAGAAATTAGCAGCAGTTAGTCACAGAAAAGAATTAATATATCACTGGAATGTTTTAGATAGCCCACAAGTAAACGCTTTTGCCGTTCCTGGAGGATATGTTTATATAACAAGAGGTATGCTGGCATACTTGGGAAGTGAAGCTGAATTATGCGGAGTTTTAGGTCATGAATTAGGCCATATAACAGCAAGGCATGGAGTAAAACAATATTCAAAGAGTCAAGTTACAAATATTTTAACAACGGTAGCTTCAATACTTATTGGTAATAGACAACTTGCAAATTTAAGTCAAATTGCTTCTACTGCAATATTAAGAGGCTTTGGAAGAGAAGCAGAGTTAGAAGCTGATAGAGTGGGTGCAGAATATATTGCAAAAGTGGGATATGATCCAGACGCATTAAAAAATGTTATTGGTGTTTTAAAAAATCAAGAAGAATTTGATAAAGTACTTGCCGAAGAGGAGAATAGAGAGCCATATGCTTACCATGGAGTTTTCGCGACGCATCCAGATAACGATAAAAGACTCCAAGAAGTTATAAAAGCCGCAAAGAAATCAGTTAGCGAAGTAAAACTAGATGAAAATAAAAAGAAGTATCTAGATATCATAGAAGGAGTTCCTTTTGGCGCGGGAGAAGGGCAAGGTTCTGCAAGAGGCCCAAATTTCTATCATACTGAACTTAATTTTACTCTTAAATTTCCAGATGGTTGGAAAATAGAAAATCTTCCAACAGCAGTACTTGGAACATCTAAAGATAGAAACACTTTAATAGAATTAACGATGCGCGACTTAAATAGAAAGATTACTGCAAAGGAATTAATAGGCAGGTTGTATGGTGATACATATACAAATGGAAGAGAGATTAATATGTCAGAATATAAAGG
The DNA here is from genome assembly GCA_002705445.1 of Gammaproteobacteria bacterium. GTDB lineage: Bacteria > Pseudomonadota > Gammaproteobacteria > Poriferisulfidales. The sequence goes on from PAGR01000003.1 coordinate 28,035, forward strand.
ATATGCAGCCAATGTTGAGCTAGATACTACATTTGGTGAATCGCATAAGTGCAGAGTTGCAATTCTATATAAAAATAAAAAAGAAGCATTTCAATTTATAGCTACAACAAAAGACGAGGATTATTTTGCTAGAAATAATAGGTTATTTGATGAAACTTTTATGTCGCTAAGAAAATTAAAGGACTCTGAAAAAGAGTTAGGACAGCCAAAAAGAATTATTCTTTATAAGGTTGAGAAAGGCGATACATTTAAGACACTGTCCTTAAAAACTTCATTTTCAACACATGCAGAAAATAGACTTAGAGTTATAAATAATATGTTCCCATCTGGAGAACCTACTCCAGGAAGTTTAATTAAATTAGTTTATTAAAATGATTATTAAGCATCTCCTCTTAAAATCTATTTTGCTATTTTTTTTATTCATAAATAACGTTCATTCTGATGGTTTATTTTCATCAAGTAAAAATACATTCCTAAATGTAGATGAGGCATTTAAAATTTCTTTAAATAAAAATGATAATGATAATTTATCAATTAAATTTGATATTGCTAAAGGATATTATTTATATAAAGATAAAATAAAAATAGCGATTGATAATGAAGAGATTAAAAAAATTTCCTTTCCAAAAGCAAAAATAAAAGAAGACGAATTTTTTGGAAAAAGTGAAATATATGATAAAAATATTTCGCTTATCGTAGAGGTAAATAATAAAAAAGGAACTTTATTAGAAGTTTTATATCAAGGATGTGCTAATAAAGGTTTATGTTATCCACCAACAAAAAAAACAATTTTTTTAGGTAGCGAGGGAAAAGGAGAATACATAAAAACTCAAAAAATTTCTGAATCAGAATATATATATGACAAACTCTTATCAAATAATTATCTTACAAACATTATTTTATTTTTAGGATTTGGCTTATTACTCTCTTTTACTCCATGTGTTTTGCCAATGGTCCCAATACTTTCAGGATTAATTATAAAATCCAATAATATTTCATCAAGGAAGCCATTTTTACTTTCTATGTATTATGTTTTAGGACTATGTCTGCTCTACTTATTAGTTGGTCTTTTTGTAGGATATTCAACCAATATTTATAACATCCAAAGCGCATTTCAAGAGCCACTTTATTTAGTAACTTTCATAGTTATACTTGTTATTNTATCATTTTCGATGTTTGGATTTTATGAGATAAAAATTTCAAACTCTTTTCAAAAATTTATTACAGATTTTAGTAATAAAATCAATATAGGTGGATACAAAGGTTCTTTTTTAATGGGTTTTATATCTGCCTTAATAGTAGGTCCCTGTGTTGCTCCTCCCTTGGCAGGAATATTTATATACATTACTTCAGAAAATCCTGGTTCATTATGGACAGGTATATTATTTTTAAGTCTTGCAATCGGGATGAGTATTCCACTTCTAGCTTACGGAACATTTATAGGAAAAATAATTCCAAAAACTGGTCAGTGGATGAAATATATAAATTATTTTATTGGAGTCTTATTATTAATTACTGCCATGTTTTTTGTTGATAGATTGGTTCCAATTTTAAATGTAAATAAACAAGATTCAGAATTAGTTTTTAATAAAATTAATAATGTTAAGGAGTTCAATAAAATTTTAAATTTTAGAAAAGAGAAAATGATTTTTTTAGATGTATATGCAGATTGGTGTATAGAATGTAAGCTTATGGAAAGAAAGACTTTTCTAGACCCGACTGCCAAAGAAATTCTAAAAGATTTTTTACTTGTAAAAATTGATGTTACAAATAATAGTAAAGATGATATAGAATTGTTAAAATATCTAAAAATTATGGGCCCTCCAGCTTATAAGTTCTTCGATAGAGACGGAATAGAACTAAAAGGTTTTAGTATTCAAGGATATATGGATGCGGAAAAATTCATTGAACATCTTAATCAAATAAAAGATATTGATTAGAACGTTATATAATGTTATATTGATGAAAATAAGCGAAATTTGACGAAATTCAAAGAAATTATGGGTAAAATTCTTATACTAAACGGGCCAAATCTTAATCTTTTAGGTGAGAGAGAGCCGGAAATTTATGGGTACGAGTCTTTGAATGATATATCTTCTGGCTTAAATGAAGTTGCGAAAGAGATAAATGTAGAACTTAGTCATCAACAATTCAATTCAGAGGCTGAATTAATAGAAGAAATTCATTTAGCAAAGAANGATAANGTAGATTTTATAATTTTTAATCCAGGAGCTTTCACTCATACAAGCATTGCTTTAAGAGATGCTNTGCTAGGTGTTTCAATTCCATTTATAGAANTNCATATATCAAATGTTTTTGCTAGAGAAGATTTTAGAAAAAAGTCATATCTTTCTGATATNGCNGTGGGNGTTATATCAGGGCANGGAATATTTGGATATGAATTAGCATTAATGTCAGCATATAATATTATTAATAAAGGTAAATAGTGTGGATATTAGAAAAGTAAAAAAATTAATGGAGATGTTAGAAGAGTCTTCTTTGGGTGAAATGGAAATTATTGAAGGTGAAGAATCAATAAGATTAAGTAAGTCTTCTTCAGCGAACGCACCTATCCAAAATGATCAGGTTAATACTTTAGTAAATGTAAGTCCTCCTAAGGCAAATGAGGATAATAGTAAAAAGCAAACAACAGAAGAAGTCACAAATACAGAGTCTGTTAACAACAATATATCCGGTCATGAAATAAAATCCCCTATGGTAGGAACTTTTTACGAAGCTCCTTCACCAGGTTCAAAACCCTTTGTAAGTATTGGTGACAAAGTTAATATAGGCGACACGTTATGTATTATTGAGGCTATGAAAATGCTTAACCAGATTGAATCAGATAAATCTGGTGTAATTAAAGCAATAGTGGTTGAAAATGCCCAGCCAGTCGAATTCAATCAAGTTTTATTCGTTATAGAGTAGAAAATGATTAAAAAATTATTGATAGCAAACAGGGGAGAGATTGCATTACGCATCTTAAGGGCATGTAAAGATTTAGGAATTAAAACTGTTGCAGTTCATTCTATTGTGGATAGAGACTTAATGCATGTTAGATTAGCAGATGAATCTGTTTGCATAGGTCCAGCAGATTCGAAACAAAGCTATTTACTTCCATCTTCAATAATCAGCGCTGCAGAAATAACTAATGCAGATGCAATTCATCCAGGATTTGGATTTCTATCTGAAAATGCAGACTTTGCTGAGCAGGTAACTCAGTCAGATTTCATATTTGTAGGTCCAAAAGCNGAAACGATAAAATTAATGGGGGATAAAATTCTTGCAAAGAAGGCTATGAATGAAGTAGGTATTACAGGGATCCCTGGTTCAAAAGGACAAGTTTCTAAAGATATTTCCGAAAATAAAAAAATTGCAAAACAAGTTGGGTATCCAGTTTTAGTTAAGGCAGCACATGGCGGCGGCGGCAGAGGCATGAGAATAGNTGACAAAGAAGAAGACCTTGAAGAAGCAATTAAATTAACAAAAAATGAAGCAAAGCTTGCATTTGGAAACGATACAGTTTTTATAGAAAAGTTTTTACAAAAACCAAGGCATATTGAGTTTCAAGTTCTTTGTGATAATTTTGGAAATGCTATCTGTTTAGGAGAAAGAGATTGCTCTATGCAGAGGAAACATCAAAAAGTTATAGAAGAAGCACCTGCGCCTGGTATAAGTGAGGATGTAAGAGAAAGAATGTCAAAATTAGTCACTGATGCTTGTAAAAAAATAAATTATATAGGAGCTGGTACTTTTGAATTTTTATATCAAGATGGAGAGTTTTATTTTATAGAGATGAATACTAGAATTCAGGTAGAACATCCGGTTACAGAAATGATTACAGGAATTGATATTGTAAGACAGCAACTGCTGATAGCTTCTGGCGAAAAAGTTGGTTATTCTCAAGAACAGATCGAAATTAGAGGTCATGCAATAGAATGTAGAATTAATGCGGAAAACTCGGAAACATTCATACCATGTCCTGGAAAAATTGATCAATTTCATGCACCTGGGGGACCTGGTGTCAGGATGGATACGCATATATACAATGGATACAAAGTTCCACCAAACTATGATTCAATGATAGGAAAACTAATATCTTATGGGAATAATAGAAATGCTGCTATAAGAAGGATGAGTAATGCTTTAAATGAAATAGTAATTGAAGGTATAGATACTAATATAGAACTTCAAAAAAAANTGATTCTTGATACAGAATTTCAAAAAGGAGGGTTTAGTATTAATTATTTGGAAAGTAAATTTAAGCAATAGTATGAATCAAAATAAGTCAAATACGTTTTTACGAGAATTTGTAAGCCAAGCAATGAGAGATTATTTTGAAAAAATTGATGGTTATCCAATTGATAAAGTATACAATTTAGTAATAGGAGAAGTTGAAAAACCTCTAATAGAAGAGACAATTAAATATTGTAATCGAAATCAAACAAAAGCTTCAGAATTACTTGGAATCAGTCGAGGAACTTTAAGAAAAAAAATGAAACAATATAATATTAAATAAGAAGGCAATTAATTTTGAGTAAAAATAAAAAATTTGCATTAATAAGTGTTTCAGATAAGTCTAAGATAGAGAACATAGCGAATTACTTGAAAAAAAATAATTTTGAAATAATTTCTACAGGCGGGACTTATAAAATATTAAAAGATCTANAAATTCCAGTAATATCAGTGTCAGAAATCACAAATTTTCCAGAAATTATGGATGGTAGGGTAAAAACTTTACACCCAAATATACATGCTGGAATTTTAGCAAGAAAAGATGATGAAAGAATTCTCAATGATTTAAATATTCAGAGAATTGATGTTTTGATTGTTAATTTTTATCCATTCGAAGATATTATCAATAAAAAGAACTCAACTTTTGAGGAAGCTATAGAAAATATTGATATTGGTGGGCCTGCAATGGTAAGAGCAGGCGCAAAAAACTTTGAAAATTGCTGTGTATTAACAGATCCAAATGATTATAATTTTTTTATTGAAACTTTTGATCCTAAATTATCATCAAATAAAGTTTTAAATAAAAAAATGGCTCTAAAGGCTTTTGAGTCAGTTGCTAAGTATGATATTTGTATTGCAAATTATTTATGCAAGCATATAAGTAATGAAAAATTTCCAAAATACTTTTCTCTAGAAAAACTAAATGATTTGAGATACGGAGAAAATCCNCACCAAAGTGCATCTATATATAAAACCACAACTAAAAAAAGAAAAAGTATTGTCGATTCAAAATTACATCAAGGAAAAGAATTATCTTATAACAACGTGGTAGATGGTGAAGCGGCATTATCATGCGTAGCAAATTTTAAGGATCCATCATGTGTAATTGTTAAGCATGCAAATCCATGTGGCGTATCAAGTGATAAAAATCTAAAACAAGCTTATAGAAATGCNTATAATACAGACCCTGTATCGTCTTTTGGTGGTGTTATTGCTTTCAATAGAAAAATTGAGAAGGATTTACTAGAAGACATATTAGGCAATCAATTTGTAGAATTAATCATTGCACCAGAATTTTCAGATGAGTCAATTGAATTTGCAAAAACAAAAAAAAATATCAGAATTATAGAGTATTTAGAAAAATATAATTCNAATAGTTTTAATCAAATAAAATCAATTAATAATGGTATTTTGATACAGAGTGAAGATTACTCAGAAAATGATACATTGGAAAAATACAAGATCGTATCAGATAAGTCACCAAGTGAAAAAGAATTAGAAGATTTATATTTCTCTTGGTTGATAGCAAAGTATGTAAAATCTAATGCAATAGTTTTCGTAAAGAATAAAAAAACTTTAGGTATTGGAGCTGGCCAAATGAGTAGAATTGATTCAACTCTTATTGCGTCAATTAAAGCTGAAAGTCAAAAACTTGATCTAAGAAATGCTGTTATGGCATCTGATGCTTTTTTCCCATTTCCAGACAATGTTGAGAAAGCAGCTGACCTTGGAATATCAGCAATAATACAACCTGGTGGATCTCAGAATGATGATGTTGTAATTAAAAGAGCTAACGAATTAAATTTAAGCTTAGTATTTACTGGAATAAGGCATTTTAGGCATTAAATTATGAATATATTAATTATAGGAAGTGGTGGAAGAGAACATGCAATTTCTTGGAAAGTTTCGAAATCAAATAAAGTAAAAAAAATTTTTGTTGTCCCTGGCAATCCAGGAATAGGTAGTGAAGATAAAGTACAATTAATAGANATTAAATCTCCAAAAATAAATGATTATATTAAAATTGCTCATGAAAATNAAATTGATCTTACGATTGTAGGACCTGAAGTTCCTCTCGTTAATGGAATTGTTGATGAATTTAATAAAAACAATTTAAAAATATTTGGACCAAATAAATTTACAGCACAGTTAGAAGGATCAAAAGATTTTTGTAAGAAAATTTTGAATTCAGCTAATGTTCTGACAGCAAGCCACGAAAGTTTTTCAGATTCAATATCAGCTGTTAAATATATAAAAGAACAGAATATGCCTATAGTAATTAAAGCCGATGGGCTAGCTGCAGGTAAGGGNGTATTTATAGTAGAAAATAAGGATGAGGGTTGCAAGCTTATAAATGATCTTTTTACAGGTCAAATAGATGGGATAAAAACGTCTTTGATTATAATTGAGGAATTTTTAAAAGGTGAAGAAGCCAGTTTCATATGTCTTATATCTGGCAATCAAATTGTGCCTCTTGCTTCTTCTAAGGATCATAAAAAATTAAATAATGGAGATTCCGGTCCTAATACTGGTGGTATGGGAGCATATTCGCCAACTAAGCTTATTAATAAAANAATTACAAGTACTGTAATAGAAAAAGTTATATCACCAACTTTAAAGGAGTTAAAGAAATACGGTGAGGAATACAAAGGATTTTTGTANGCCGGCCTAATGATTGATGAAAACCAAAAGCCATATGTTCTAGAATATAACTGTAGATTGGGGGACCCAGAGGCACAAGCAATATTAATGAGACTTGAAAGTGATATTATTGATATTTTTTTGAGTACAATTGATAGCACTTTAGATGATTTAAAAATTAAATGGAAAGAAGAAAGCGCTTGCACAGTAGTNTTAGCATCTGAGGGTTATCCTGGAAAATACGAGAAAGGAAAAGTCATAGAAGGTTTAGATCATGAAATCGAGGGTACAAAGATTTTTCACTCTGGAACAAAAAAAGATAATGGTAAGCTGGTTACGAACGGAGGAAGAGTCTTATCTGTTACTGCCCTTGGGGTAAATTTACAAGTTGCTCAAGCAAAAGCTTATGATAGATGTAATCAAGTTCATTGGGACGGAAAGATTAAAAGGCATGATATTGGAGGGAAGGAGATAGATAATAAATTTATCTTTTCATAGACTCAAAAAATTCGTTATTAGTTTTTGTTGTTTTAAGTTTATCAAGTAAAAACTCAACAGCCTCAATTTCATCCATTGAATGCATGAACTTCCTTAATATCCACATTCTTTGTAATTCTTCGGGTGATGTAAGCAATTCTTCTCTTCGGGTCCCAGATCTATTAATACCGATGGCAGGGTAAACTCTCTTTTCTGCTATTCTTCTATCTAGATGAATTTCACTATTACCTGTCCCTTTAAATTCTTCAAAAATTACTTCATCCATTTTAGATCCCGTTTCTACTAGGGCAGTCGCAAGAATAGTAAGTGAGCCACCTTCTTCAATATTTCTTGCTGCACCAAAGAATCTTTTTGGTCTATGAAGTGCATTTGCATCAACACCACCAGTTAAAACTTTTCCTGATGAAGGCGAAACTGTATTATATGCCCTAGCAAGTCTAGTTATAGAATCTAAAAGGATTACAACATCCTTCTTATGTTCCACCAATCTTTTTGCTTTCTCAATGACCATTTCGGCTACTTGAACATGTCTTGTTGCTGGCTCATCAAATGTACTAGATACAACCTCTCCATCAACCATGCGGGCCATTTCTGTGACCTCTTCAGGCCTTTCATCGATAAGTAAAACAATTAAATGGCACTCAGGATTATTTGTTGTAATACTTTGCGCAATATTTTGTAGCATGATGGTTTTACCCGCCTTCGGAGGCGAAACAACCAGACCTCTTTGTCCTTTACCTATTGGTGAACAAATGTCAATAATTCTTGCTGTAATATCTTCACTACTACCGTTACCTCTTTCAAGCTTTATTCTCTTTTCAGCNTGAAGCGGAGTAAGATTTTCAAATAATATTTTTCTTTTTGCATTTTCAGGTGATTCATAATTTATTTGGTCTACTTTTAGCATAGCAAAATATCTTTCTGTATCCTTTGGTGGTCTAATTTTCCCAGAGATTGTATCACCAGTTCTAAGACCAAATTTTCTAATTTGACTAGGTGAAACATATATATCATCTGGACCAGCTAAATAAGAACTATTTGAAGATCTTAGAAATCCAAAACCATCTTGTAAAATTTCTAAAACACCGTCTCCAAAAATATCCTCACCATTTTTTGCGTGTGATTTTAGTATTGAAAANATTACTTCTTGTTTTCTTGCTCTTGCGATGTTCTCAATGCCCATGTCTCCTGCCATAGTCATTAAATCTGACGGACTTTTNTTCTTTAGCTCTGTTAAATTCATATTTAGTTTACCTTGGAATTTTTGTAGATTTTTTTGTACTAATTGGCTANTTACGGAAATAAAANTTATCCGCGTATGAATATTATTTATTATGAAATGCTAAATCTACTTCTGAAATTGAAAGTTAACATTAATTTTAACTTTCGTCTAGCGTTATTTTTATATATTATTTTCTATAAAATTAATCAAATCACTCTTACTAATTGCNCCTACTTGNGTTCCAACAACTTCTCCATTTTTAAATAGCATTAATGTNGGTATTCCTCTTATTCCNTATTTTGGCGGTGTTTCAGAGTTCTCATCAACNTTCAACTTTCCAATTAATATTTTATCTGATAATTCACTAGCAACNTCTTCAAGNACTGGNGCTATCATTTTGCATGGACCNCACCATTCAGCCCAATAATCTACTAAAATTGGCTTTTCAGATTTTATTACTTGATTTTCAAACTCAGCATCTGTGAGCTTTAAAATTGATTCAGACATAATTGTTCCTTAAATTATTATACTAAGATTTTTATTATACATATTATTTCATAAAATTAAGATATTTATTTAATATTAAGTCTCTTCATAAAGTATTCTCCAAATACCATCTCTTTCTTTTTTCCAAAATAATTCTTTGTTTGAAGATGTTTTAAAGTTATTACTCTCATAACGCTGTAAGAAATATGAATAAATCAAGTCTTTATTCTCAGGATAATAAAAAAGATTTAAATTTTGAATTTTTATTTTTATATAGGTTTTACTTTTAATTATTCTGAGGATATGGGCTACTCTGTCTTCAAAATTGTGTCTTTTGCTTTCAAAGTCTATAGAGTGCTGTGAAATAAAATCATGAGGATCAAGACTTTCCCAAGTGGTTTTCCAGCTCTGAATTATTCTCTTTGTATTATTTCTATTTTGATGCCATTCTGCCCTTTTAATCCAATCTATGTTTTTAACTAGAATAACTGGAGTTTTTCCTAACTCAGTATATTTTTTTAGTTTTTTTAAAGTATGATTGCTTGTTACAACACAACCTTCACTTGTTAGCGGCGGTCTACTATAAACATCTCTTGGTACACCATGTATCCATATACCATAGCCTGTTTTTTTATTTTTTTTGTCCCAGACGTTTGGATAATTTAAAGGATATGCCCCATCACCATAAAGCTCAGGAAGATCCTCATCTATTAAGTACGAAGTAATTTTATATATGCCTATTGGTGTTTTGTTATCTCCAGAGACTTTCTTNTTAAAGCCAGCTTTTCCAATTGACACATAATAATCAGAAATAACCTCAGGCATTCCATTATTATTTTTTATTAAATATAATCTTGACTTTGATAACTCAACTAAAAATGCATAAGGTACNTCCTCAGCAAGCTGTATAATTGATCTTGGAAAAAGATCTTGCTTTTTGTAAATAGAACTAAAGTTTATTCTTGCTTTTGCTTCATTTTTTAAATCTATTAGTTCTTTATCTTTTGAAATACTTCCAAGCTTTGGTTTTTTACTTTTATATGAAGATAATAAATCAGCATAAATAATCTTTCCTAATTTGAAATTTGGATAATTTTTACTCAAATTTNCTGCAGCACTTAAAGCGCTTTCATTATTTCCATTTCTCATATGATCTAGTACTTCTAATAATGCTGTTTCAGCTTCTTCACTTTGAACAATAGATTCAGTTGAGTATGAAAAAGTACTCAAAAAAAACATTAATATGAATAATATTAAATTAGATAAACGATTCATTATTTAAGAATGTATTCCCCAGTGATCTTAATATCTCCATTTACAATCACAGCTGTAGTATGTTTTCTCACTACATCAGAGAACGAATCAGAATTATATGCTTGAGTAAATTGTATTAAAATATTTTCTTTTAAGTCAGAAATTATTTTAATATCTTTAATTTTTATATTAATTTCCTTTTTATTATCTATTTTATTTTTTCTATCTGATTTCCAAGACTTTTTTGATTGGAAATTTTCAGGAAAATAATTTTCTTCATAGCAATTAAAATAATCGTCATAGTTTTTATTCTCCCAATATCTTGCCCAATTTAAAATAAATTCTTCAATATTATTTTTTGAGATTTGAAAATTCTCTATAATATTTTNTTCTTTAGAAAGTAAACCCTCAGGTTCTTCAATTTTATTTTCTAATTTTAAATTTTTGATGAGTAAGAGATTTANATCTTTAGATTCTGATTCATCAATTGATAGTGCTTCTTCATAAATCATATTTGCTTGNTAAGCATAAAGATTTGTTAAATTTTTATAAATTATGTCAACATCATCGTCATTTCTAATATAAGCTCTCAGTATTTCAATAGCTTTTTCAAGATTTCCAGTTTTAGCTTCTATGTATGCAATATTATTTATTATTTGCATGTTACCAGGATTATTTTCAAGAATTCTATATAAAATATTTTTAGCTTTTTGAAATTCTCCAGCAATAATAAAATTATTTGCGTCGATAAATTCATCATGTATATCTGCAGAGTATGCAGGGAAATTATTTATAGTAAATAAAAGAAAAAAAATGATTATTTTTATGCGCATTTAATATTATGTCTAGTTGCTGTATTATTCTAATTATATAACATTATATTATATGTTAAAAAGTTGATATTACAATAATCTTGGATACTGAGAATGCTATGAATATAACTATACTTGGCGGTACGGGCTTTGTTGGTCGCAGTTTGCTAAACTCTTTAGCTAAAACGAAAAATACAATNACTGTTATTACGCGAAACAGAGAAAAAAATAAAAAAATTTTAGTTTATCCAAATGTNAAATTAGTAGAAGCTAATGTTCATAATTTAGAAGAGTTAAAACTACATACAAAAAAAACAGATGTTTTAATTAATTTAATAGGCATTCTAAATGAGACAGGCCATANTGGTAAAGGGTTTAGAAAAGCTCATAGTGATTTTGCAAGAATAGTACTTGGTGCTTGTAAAACAAATAATATAAAAAGGCTTCTTCATATGAGCGCTTTAAATGCTAATTCTAAAGGGCCAAGTCATTATTTGAGAACAAAAGGTGAGGCGGAAAGCTACTTAATGACTTATGGAAAACGATTTACAAATATTACAGTTTTCAGGCCATCTGTTATCTTTGGCAAGAACGATAGTTTTATTTTAAGATTTAGCACTTTACTAAATTTTGTTCCTTTTTTATTTCCACTTGCATGTCATGACGCAAAATTCGCACCAGTTTTTGTTGATGAGTTAACAAAATTTATGATTGATTCATTAGAGAATACAAAAAGCTTTAACAAGGGATATGATTTATGTGGACCAAAAGTATATACTCTAAAACAAATTCTAGAATTAATAATTAAAACAAAAAAAATCAAAACCAAAGTTATTCCTTTGCCAGATTACGCATCAAAAATACAAGCTATGACAATGGAATTTTTTCCAGGCAAACCATTTTCGATTGATAACTATAATTCCTGCAAAATTGATAGTTTTTGTAAATCTGATTTTACTTTTTATTCAGATCTTGAAACTATAATACCAACTTACATTAGCCCAAATTAAAAATATGAAAATATATCTTGTTGGGGGTGCTATTAGAGATAAACTTTTAGGAATAGTTCCTAAGGAAAAAGATTGGGTTGTTGTTGGTGGTAGTGCATCAGAANTATTAAATTTGGGATATAAGCAGGTCGGAAAACAGTTTCCAGTTTTTCTTCACCCAGAGACTTCAGAAGAATATGCTTTGGCAAGACTTGAGAAAAAAATAGAAAAGGGCCATAAGGGTTTTGCCTTCGAAACGCACACGGGAGTTACACTNGATCAAGATCTTTCAAGAAGAGATATTTCAATCAATGCCATTGCAGAAAGTAGTGATGGAAAATTAATTGATCCATATAATGGGATTCAGGATATAGAAAATAGAATTATAAGACATGTTTCTAATGCATTCGCTGAAGATCCATTGAGAATTTATAGAGTTGCAAGGTTCTATGCGACATTAAGNGAGCATAATTTCAAAATTCATGAATCTACATATGAATTAATGAGAGAAATTGTGAAGTCAGGGGAAATGGAGCAATTATCAAAAGAGAGATTATGGATGGAATTGTCCAAGGCTTTTAATACCAAAACTCCTTGGAGGTTTTTTGAGGTTTTAATCAAGACTAACGCAGCCAAAANGTATTATCCAGAGATAATTGATAATGATTTGATACAAAAAAAAATTGAGTATTTTTCAGATTCTGATATTGAAAAAGATATATTTTTATCAATAATTGGTTTTTCTGTAAATTTTTTGGAATTATTTGGTTTTCCCAAGAAAACGGTGAATCTTTACTTTCTTTTTAATGAATTTATTACAAAATTTGTTTCATTANAANTAAATGAAGAAAGTATACTTGAATTCACAAACTCGTTAGATGCATTCAGGAGGCCTGAAAGGTTGAAGATTTTCTTAAAACAAGCATTATATTTTTTTGAATTTCATAAAATGCAGGATAGTAAAAAATTTAGTATATTTTTAGAATTAATTAAAGTCATAGAAAATAAGATTGAATATGGTGACTTATCTAATAAGAGAGTTGAGGATATAAAAAAAAATATAGAAAATATAAATTTGAATATTATTAAATTAGTATTAAGCAAAAAAGAATAGNAAGTATGTACCAAGAATTATCCTGTAAATCATAAATGGATAAAATCCGATATCATTAATATATTTTATAAAGNACTTAATCACATATAAAGAAACAAAAAAAGATACAACTATTGCTAAAGAGGAATTTATGAAAACTATTAAATTTGTTTGTATAAATTCAACTTGGTAAANCTCATAAATCATTGCAAATAAAATCACCGGAAATGATAAAATTAAAGCTATTAAAATAGAGTCTTTTTTTGTATAGCCAAGTAGCAGTGCTCCTAAAATAATTATTGCTGACCTGGAAGTGCCAGGAATAAGAGCAATAGATTGAAAAAATCCGATAATTAAAATATCAATGTTATTTATACTTGATATTTTTTTTGTATTTTTTTTATAATATTCAGTNGCTAAAAGAAAGATTGCGACTAGTATTGTTGTAATTCCGATAATTTCAGTTGACCTCAGATTTTCAGATATATAATCATGGAAAACAAAACCAAAAAATAAAACGGGGAAGGATCCAATAGCAATTTTTTCTATGTTTATACTTGGTTTTGGTGAGCCATTATTTTTAAAAAGCTTGGTATTTGTCATATAATAATAGGATATTGCCAATAAAGAGCCAAAATGCATTGAAACATCAAGGAAAATACCTTGAGCTTTCCAACCTAAGAGATTCGGGATAAAAATTAAGTGAGCAGAACTAGATATTGGCAAAAACTCGGTCAGACCTTGCACTATAGACAAGAAAATAATTTGCAATAATTCGTTCATAATTTATGCCTATAGTCTTTGAATTTCATAATTGAATTATTATTCATATCATCACACATTATCATTATTTTAAAATTTTCTCCCATATCAGTTGGAAATAAAAGAGACTTCAAAACATTATTTCTTATATAAATATCTGAAATTTTTAAAGAATTTTCCAGAATATTTGTATTTAAAAGGAATTGTTCTTGTGTTGTGTAGGACATTAACTGCTTTTTATAAAAATTAATAATTCTATAAATTCTGGAGAAATCAACACTTACAGAAATGTCGAAAGTCCCTTGGTGATCTAAAGACTCGGAAATTTTTTTATGATCTCTATAAAACTGTANTGTTCCTGAAGATCGTTCAGGATGATAATACTCCTTCTCGCTATAGCCATAGTCTATTAATAAGAAAATAAAATTATCTATATTCTTAAAAACTTCTGTAAAAAAATCTTCATATTGAAAGTTAATTTCNAAATTATAATTATCTGGGAATTTATACCTTAATCTTTTTTCGATATTAATTATTTCTTCTTTTAGTAACGGCTCGCATTTNATTTTTGAATAATAGAGTTTATTATTTTTTATTTTTATAATTTTTTCGTANAAATTATTTTTTTCTTTTATAAAAATTTTTGATGGAATGGCATCTAACATTTCATTGGCTATTAAAAATACATTTTTTAAATTTTTAATTTTATTAATCCATTCAACCTTTTCTGATAAATTTCCTGGCAATTTTTTAATTTTTTCTTTTTGCTGTTTTTTTAAATGATCACTTTTCTCAATGATAAAATATTTTTTAGGTAAATCTTTATTATCTAGGCCTTTTAGAAAATTAAATGCTAATTCTCCGCTACCTGCCCCAAATTCAATAACAAAATCTATATCCATATTATTTTTACAACTNCTATAAAAATCTTTTAAGGAGTCAGTATATATTGAGGAAATTTCTGGCCCAGTTACAAAGTCAGATTTAGCAGGGTCTAAACTTATATTCTTATTATTATAATAGCCAAGATTTGGATAATATAAGCACATGTCCATATATTTATCGAAAGTTAGATATCCATCGTGTTTAACTTTTGCATGTATTTTTTTTAGTAATTCCATGTATTATCCCTAAATTAAAATGTATTATTATTATACAATTAGTAAGAAAATTTATTTATCTAGTATAATGTTTTTATGAATCAAAAAAATACAAAAATTGTCTTAATTACAGGAGCAAGTAAAAGACTTGGAGAAGCAACAGCTTTAAAGCTTCATTCTTTGGGAATGGATATAATTATTCATTATAATAGCTCTGAAAAGGCGGCAAAAAAATTAGTATCAAATATGAACGATGTTAGAAAAAACTCTGCAATTTCAATTAAGCTAAACTTAAGAGATTTTACAAGCTATGAAAAAGAGTTTTCCAAGTTAGATGAGAAATGGTCAAGTATTGATGTTTTGATAAATAATGCTTCTACTTTTTATCCAACAAATATTCAGAATGCATCATTTGAAAATTGGGATGATTTACACGATGTTAATCTTAAAGCGCCTTTTTTTATCTCTAAATTTTTTTATAAATCTTTAAAAAATAATAAAGGTTGTATAATAAATATTNTTGATATTCATGCAGATCGACCACTTGATGAATTTTCAATTTATTCTATGGCAAAAGCTGGTTTAAAAATGCTTACTAAATCTTTGGCATTAGAATTCGGCCCCGAAATAAGAGTTAATGGTGTTTCTCCAGGTTCCGTAATGTGGCCAGAAAATAAAGAGTATGAAAGTAAGCAACAAGAAATTATTGAGAGTACCGCACTTAAAAGACAAGGTGATAGAAAAGATATAGCTTCAACATGCGCATTTTTAATTATTGATGCAAATTACATTACTGGCCAAATAATTAATGTGGATGGAGGCAGGAGTTTAAGTAGGTAACTAATTACTTCTTGTTATAGTTATTCCAACATCTTTTGAATCTCTAATTGCACCNGGTTTACTTATTGATAAAGTTATATATTTTACGTCAAAATCTTTTAAAATCATTTGGGCAATATTTTCAATTAGCGTTTCAATCAGTTCATGATCATTATTTTTTACGTATTCCTTTATTCTGTTTGAAATAGTTTTGTAGTCAAGGGAGTGCTTTACATCGTCTGTTTTAGCAGCTTTGGATATGTCAAAACCTGCTTCTAAATCAATATTAATTATTTGATCTATTTGCTTTTCCCAGTCAAATAACCCAATTCTAGTTTTTAATCTAAGGTTTTTTAAGAATATTTTATCCATATATTACTAATTATAGTGTATTATTTACTTTAATGTTGTGAAGATGGCGAATATTTGCTATCTTTTTTCTTTTTTATTATTAAAGAGATTTAATTATGTCAAGAATATGCGAAGTTACTGGTAAAAAGCCTATGGCCGGAAACAATGTTTCTCATGCAAAAAATAGGACAAGAAGACGTTTCTTACCTAATCTACAAATCCATAGATTTTGGTTAGAGGCTCAAAAAAGATGGGTATCTCTAAGAGTATCAAGAAAAGGTTTGAGAATTATAGAAAAAAAAGGAATTGAAACGGTACTTAAGGAAATTAAAAAAATATGAGAGAAAAAATCAAATTAGTGTCTTCTGCAAAAACAGGACATTATTATACNACAACAAAAAATAAAAAAATTACTCCTGATAAAATTGAGATCAAAAAATTTGATCCAGTTGTAAGAAAACATGTGCTTTATAAAGAGTCAAAAATAAAATAATTATTATTCAGGTGCTGGACAAAAGCATTGACCTTTAGAATTCCAGGCACATCTTCCGCTTTCACCATTACTACTTTTCCACATTGCACAACCAACACCAGTTGCTCTAGGGCCTAAAGGATCTGCGACCTTAACTGCTATTTTATCTTTAATGTTTACAGTCACATATTCAAATTGTGATTCAGTTTCATTTGTTATTTCCGCTTCAATTTTATCATCTTTGTCAAATGCCCAATCGTAAACATCCCCTACTGTAGAACATCCTGATAACGCGAGAAAAACAAACACAGCAAATATATATCTTAAAAACATAATAGACTCCTATATATTAATCTTTTATTTTCCATTATATCTGTATTTAATTTATAATGAAGTCTAAATTTTTTATATATCTTATATATAATAAAATCTTTAGCCTTAATAATCTTTAAATTATAGAAAGAGATCATTTGTGTCAATAAACGTTTTTTTGTCAGAAGAATTACCAAAAAATAAAGATAAAGTTATATCTATAATATCTTTTGATAAAGAAGTTGGTTATTTGAATAAAACTTTATCAATAGGCACTCCAATATTGAATAAAAATAAACTATATGAAATATGGGAGGTTGATGATTGTGTAAAATCTACAAATGTTAATGGAGTAAATATATCTATAAGCAAAAATTACATTTTTGGTTATACGGTCCTCGAAAAAAACGGATNATATGAGGAATTAAAATCAAAAATAAGCGGTGAATACGAAAATTTCTTTAAGTTAGCAAAAGAGAACAAAATGCAAATAGTAAAAATATGGCATTACTTGCCACAATTACTTAAAAAGCACTCAAATGGAAAAACGAATTACTCCTTATTATGTGAAGCGAGAGAAAACATTTATAAGCAATATTATAATGATATTGAATTTCCTGCGGCTACAGCTATAGGAATAGAAGGTAACAAAATTTTAATTTATTTTTTAGCTTCCCTTTGTAAAACTTATGATGCAATCGAAAATGAAAGACAGGTTAGTGCTTATAATTATCCACAAAGTATATTTCTTGAAAAACCAATGTTTTCTAGAGCAATNAAATTTTCATCANAAGGCTCTACAGATAAAAAAATAGTTATTTCAGGTACTGCAAGTATAAGAGGCTATAAATCAATGCATGAAAGGGAAGTCATAAAACAGCTAGATGAGTCTATTAAAAACTATAAAATGTTCATAGAACTGGATAAAAATATTTCAAATGTTTCAAGAGTATACCTATCTAAATCTCAAGTATATAAATATGCAGACATAATAAAAATCTTAAACAAAAATTTTTCTAAAAATAAATATATATTAATGCAAGGCGAACTCTGTAGAAAAGAGCTATTAGTTGAAATTGAGGGGATAGCAAATGTCTAAAATAAAATATTTATTGAAAACTGATATTGCAAATTTTGAGATAAAAATAGAACCACTTGGTCTTTGGGATCTTTGGATAAATTCAATGCCAACACTTACATTTGCTTCCCCAAGAGACGCTGCTAATGCTGTAATAGAGAAAAAGACAGGTTATTCAGTTTGGGATAGCCAAGAAAAAAAATTCGGAAACGAATTTAGCATTGATAATTGGGAAAAGTTAGATGATGATTAAATCTATTTACTTTCCATAGATAAATCATATTTACCTGATGCTGCTAAACTATTCATATATGCTCTTTTACTTATAATTTTTTGCGCTTCAATTATGTTTTGGTTATTCCCGCCCCACTTTTTCATAGCTTCTAATTGAAGTGCTCTTCCATATGAGAACGTAACCTTCCATGGATTATTATTTATCTTATTAATGTTACTAAGATTATTTGAGGCGTCTTCGTCTGATTGTCCTCCAGATAAAAAAGCTATTCCCGGGACTTCCTTTGGAACATTATTTCCAAGACATTTAACTGTTAATTCAGCAATCTCCTCGGGACTTGATTTTTCAACACAGCTAGCACCTGGTGTTATCATATTAGGTTTAAGAATTATTCCAGAAAAATTAATATCTAATTTATCTAATGTTTCAAACAAAATTGATTGCATTGTATTTGTTACTTCAAAGCATTTATTTATGTTATGAGATCCATCCATTAAAACCTCTGGTTCGACTATTGGAACAATGTTAATTTCTTGGCATATACTTGCATATCTAGCTAAGGCGTGAGAATTTGCTAGCATGCATGCGCTTGAAGGTATATTTTCACCTATAGTTATTACTGCCCTCCATTTTGCGAATTTAGCACCTAATGAACTATATTCTTTCATTCTTTCAGTTAAATTATCAAGTCCTTCAGTGATTTTCTCATTAGGGTGAGAAGAAAATGGTTTTGCACCAGCATCAACTTTTATACCTGGAATAATGCCAACTTTATCTAAATAATCTGGAAATGTTGAACCTTCAGAAGTTTTTTGTCTAATTGTTTCATCAAACAAAATTGCACCTGATATATAATCTGAAAGTGAATTGGCAGAAATAAGCATATCTCTATAAGATCTTCTATTTTCTTCGGTAACATCAATGTTAAGAGCATCGAATCTTTTTTTACAAGTACCATGACTTTCATCAATGGCGAGAATTCCTTTGGAGTCTGCAACCATTTCTACCGCTATCTTATTTAATATATTAATATCCATTTTTATTATTTTTTNGCTAAATTTCCTACAGTTACGACTTTCATTGCGTTTGTCCCGCCAGACAAACCAGCTAGATCTCCTTTAGTTATTATTACTAAATCACCTTTTTTTGCAATACCTAGTTTTAATAAAACATCTACNACATCTTTATTNACAGTTGCGTGATTNGTANCTGTTGTTTTAATTCTTGCAGGATATACGCCTCTATATAAAGTTACTTTTCTCAATGTTCCTGTATGCGTTGTTAAAGCAAATATAGGAACTCTGTGATTAATTCGTGACATCCATAACGCTGTAGAACCAGATTCTGTTAAAGCAGCTATTGCAACCGCATCTAAATTATCTGCGGTTAACATACATGCCATAGCAATTCCTCTGTCGACTTTTATACTGTCTATTGAATAATCGGAATCTATAACCGAGACTGGGCTCTGCCCCTCAGAACCTTCACATATTCTACTCATTGCCTCAACTGCTTCCACAGGATGATCTCCCATAGCAGTTTCGCTAGATAACATCACAGAGTCTGTTCCATCAATAACTGCATTTGCAACATCAAATACTTCTGCTCTTGTTGGAATAGAGTTTGTTATCATAGATTCCATCATCTGTGTTGCTGTTATAACAACCTTATCTTTTTTTCTTGCTTTCTTTATAAGATCTTTTTGGACCGCTGGTAGTTGAGCATCTCCGATTTCTACTCCAAGATCACCTCTAGCTATCATAATCGCGTCAGCCGACTCTATAATTTCATCTATATTTTGTAACGCTTCCGCTCTTTCAATTTTTGCAATGATCCCACCCTGGTTACCGGCTTCTTTTAGTAATTTTCTTGCCATATTAATATCTTTTGCTTCTCTAGCAAATGAAACGGCTAGATAGTCAACCCCAATTTCAGCAGCTGTTTTTATATCGCTTANATCCTTATCGCTTATAGCTGACGCAGAAAGTCCACCACCTTTTCTATTTAACCCTTTGGAATCATATAAAAGCCCCCCATGGATAACTTTTGTAATTATCTTAGTTTCGGATATTTTTTCTACTTGTAATTCAATTCTTCCGTCATCTAATAACAAAACGTCATTCGTCTTAAGTTGTGCAGAAAGATTATTATATGTGGTGCCTACAATTTCTTCTGTACCCTTATCATATGGATGTTTATCATCAATAGTAAACTTGGAGCCACTTTTTAATTCAATTTTTGAATTTATAAATTTAGTAATTCTTATTTTAGGCCCTTGTAAGTCTGCAATAATGCCTACATGATAATGCTTTTTTTCACAAACTTTTCTTACCAATTTTGCTCTATCAATATGATCTTTTTTATTCCCATGAGAAAAATTTAATCTTACAACGTCCACACCTGCATCAATTAAACCTTCAATAGCTTTTTCTGAGGAAGTTGATGGTCCTAATGTAGCAATTATTTTTGTTTGCCTATAAATTTGTTCGTTGATAGCAGTCATAATTTTTTAATAATCTCAATTCCTGGTAATTTTTTTCCTTCTAAAAATTCTAAAAAGGCACCTCCTCCAGTAGAGACATAGTCTAATTTTTCCATACTAATAAATTTCTCTATCGCAGAAATTGTATCTCCACCACCTGCAATAGTTAAAGCCTTAGTATTACCAATTGATCTTGCTATATTTTTTGTTCCATTTTCAAATAAAGCATCTTCAAAAATCCCCACCGGACCGTTCCAAAGTATTGTAGCAGCTTCTTCGATTAATTTTTCGTATATTATCGATGTTTTTGAGCCAATGTCTTTTATGTAGTCTTCTTTTAGGACTTCATTAACATTTTTATTTCTAATGCCTGTCGAGNTCTGACACATTACATCTTTTGGAAGAGGGATAAGAACATNATTTTTCTTTGCTAAACGTAAAATCTCTTTGACGTCAGATACCATATTTTTTTCAGCCAAGGATTTTCCAATAGGGAGATTTGAACTAAGTAAAAATGTATTCGCAATTCCCCCACCTAAAATTATTGTATCAACTTTTTCAGTTAATTTTTTTAGGATGTTCAATTTTGTGGATACTTTTGAACCTCCAATGATTGCAAGAACTGGTTTACTTGGATTTTTAAGGACTTTTTCTATATTTTTGATTTCATTCATTAGAAGTAGTCCTCCACAACAAACTGGAACATACTTAGAAACGGTATAGGTTGATGTATGTTTACGGTGTGAGGCGCCAAAAGCGTCCATAACAAAAACATCGCAGTTCTTTATTATTTTTTTTGCAAGTTTTTCATCACCAGATTTTTCTCCTACAAGAAATCTTGTATTTTCAAATAGTGTTAATTTATTTTTATATTCTGGCGATTTGATATCTAATGGCTGTTCTTCAAAAAAAACTTTTTTATTTAAAATTTCTGACAATCTTTCAGCGACTATTTTTAGACTTTGCTTTGAGTCAAATTTTCCTTCAATTGGTCGGCCTAAATGTGAAATNATTCCAACGTTCGCTCCTTTTGATAACGCGTAATTTATTGTTGGAATAGCAGCTTTAATTCTAGCATCATTAATGATCTTATTATTTTTAATTGGCACATTGAGATCTTCACGAATTAATATATTCTTATTTCGAATATCAATATCTGTAAGTTCGTTATAAGTTGACATTACTTTGCATTCATTAAGGATACTGTTACGTCTAACATCCTGTTTGAAAAGCCCCATTCATTATCATACCAAACATAAACTTTTAACAGTTTGTCACTCATTACTTTTGTTAAATTTGAATCGTATATTGCTGAAGCAGGATTGTGATTAAAATCAGTTGAAACTAAAGGTATAGAATTAAATTCAATTATATTTTTCATTTCATTTTGAGAGGAATTAAGTAAAACCTCATTAACTTCTTCNATTGATGTATTTTTCTTGGTTCTAACAACAAGATCAACAACTGAAACATTTACCGTAGGAATTCTTACAGCAAGACCATCAAGTTTCCCTTGAAGTTCAGGGATTACGAGCCCAACATTTTTTGCAGCTCCCGTCTTTGTAGGTATCATTGACATTGTTGCTGCTCTTGCTCTTCTCATGTCNTTATGATTAGCATCAGTAAGTCTTTGGTCATTTGTAAATGAATGAATAGTAGTTATTAATCCATGATCAATTCCAATTTTATCATTTAAAACTTTTATGACAGGAGCTATGCAGTTTGTTGTGCAAGAAGCATTAGAAATTATCGTATCTTTTTTAGTTAAGATATTCTCATTCACACCAAAAACTACAGTTGCGTCTACATTTTTTCCTGGGGCAGATATGATTACTTTTTTTGCACCGTTTTTTAAATGAACTTCTGTATCTTCTTTTGAATTAAATTTTCCTGTACATTCAAAAACAACGTCTACATTATATTTGGACCAAATAATTTTACTTGGATCTCTCTCTGATGTGATATTAATTTTATCATCGCCAACGTACATAAAATTTTCGTCAGCTCTTACTTCTTTATTAAACCTCCCATGTGCTGAATCATACATTGTAAGATGAGCGCTCACAGAGTTATCTCCAACATCGTTAATGGCAACAATTTTTAATTTACTGTACTTTTCAGACTCATANANTGCTCGAAGAATATTTCTCCCAATTCTGCCATAACCATTTATTCCAATATTTATTGTCATCTTTTTATATCCTGTATTTATTTTTTTTGAAGCATTATTTCAGCGTGATCGATAATATTTTGTGATGTAAAACCAAAATATTCTAAAAGTTTTCCNCCAGGAGCGGATTCACCAAAACAATTGATTCCAATAGCTTTTCCGTTAATACCTAAATATTTATACCAGGAAGAAGTTGATCCTGCTTCAATTGATATTCTTTTGTCAATTTGAGAGGGCAGAATTGCTTCTTTATAATCATTATCTTGATTATCAAAAATTTCGTTCGAGAGCATAGATATGACTCTTACCCCAATGCCTTTTTCTTCTAACTTTTTTGCTGCACTCATTGCTATACTTACTTCACTTCCTGTTGCAATAAAAATTATATCTAATTTTTTTGTGTCTTTTAGAATATATGCTCCTTTGTTTATTAAGGCAATTTGTTCTCCATTTCTCTTTTGAAAATCACAATTTTGTCTCGATAATATTAAACAAGTCGGCCCAGAATTATTTTCTATTGCATATTTCCAAGCAAAAGCAGTTTCTAAAGTATCGCATGGTCTAATAACAGTATTATTTGGTATGTCTCTTAAACTATTTATCTGTTCAATAGCTTGATGAGTAGGACCATCTTCTCCAAGACCAATTGAATCATGTGTAAATACAAAAATATTTTTAAGTTTCATTATCGCACTCATTCTAATTGCATTTTTTGAATAATCTGAAAAAGTTAAAAAAGTCCCTCCATAAGGAATAAACCCACCATGAGCACTTAAACCATTCATTATTGCAGACATACCAAATTCCCTAACTCCATAGTTTATGTAGTTACCATTTGTAAACTCTTTAATTTCTTTTGAGCCTGACCATAAAGTTAAATTAGAAGCACCAAGATCTGCTGACCCACCAATCATTTCTGGTAAAATTTGTGCATACGNCTCAATACAATTTTGCGACGCTTTTCTAGTTGCTATAACTTCCTCTTTCTCATTACATGATTTTATATATGCTTGCGATTTTTCCAACCATTCCTCTGGCAAATTAGAAGAAATCCTTCTTTTTAACTCTTCTGCATCGACAGGGTATTTATTTGTATAATTTTTAAATTCCTCATTCCAATCATTTTCAAGTTTAGAGCCTTTTTCTGAACAATTCCAAACATCATAAATATTTTTTGGTATTTCAAAAGGGCCGAAGTCCCACCCAATATTCTTTTTTGTTAAGTTTGTTTCATCATTACCTAATGGTGNGCCGTGTGAACTTTCTTTACCTTCTTTATTTGGAGAGCCNAATCCAATTTTTGTTTTACAGCAAATTAAAGTAGGTTTATCTTGAGATTTCAAAGAAGTTTCGATAGCATTTTCAAGTTCTTCTGGAGAGTGTCCATCCACATTTTTTAAGACGTTCCAATTATATGATTCAAATCTCTTAACTGTATCATCAGTAAACCACCCATCAACTTTCCCATCAATAGATATGCCATTATCATCGTAAAAAACTATCAATTTGTTGAGTTTTAAAGTACCAGCTAATGAGCAAACTTCATGTGAAATTCCCTCCATTAAACATCCGTCTCCAGTAAATACATAGGTATGGTGGTCAATTATTTTTGAATCGGGCTTGTTATATTTGGATGCTAATGTTTTTTCAGCAATTGCCATACCGACAGCATTTGCAAGTCCTTGCCCAAGTGGACCNGTCGTTGTTTCAACCCCTTCAGTAAGATGCGCCTCAGGGTGGCCTGGAGTTTTAGAGTGAAGTTGTCTAAAATTCTTGATTTCATCTAAACTTAGATCGTAACCTGTTAAATGTAAAAGGCTATACAACAGCATAGAACCATGACCATTTGACANAATAAACCGATCTCGATTAATCCAGTTAGGATTTTTTGGATTATGTTTAAAAAAATCTTTCCAAAGTACTTGTGCTATATCAGCCATTCCGAGAGGCATACCAGGATGTCCCGAGTTTGCCTTGTCTATAGCATCAATTGACAAAGCCCTTATAGCATTTGCCATATCTTTTCTGTNATTGTCTGTTATTTTTGCCAATCTTTGTTTCTTCGTTATTTATAAGGTTTTTAATATTCGTTTTATGCTTGTATATTACTATAATTGATAAAGCTAAATATACNGAAGTTGTTACTATGTTTTCATAACTTAACCANGCATAAATAGGTAAAAAAGTAAATGTGACTATAGCAGATAAAGCTGAGTACCTAAATAGGAATGCTGTTATTAACCACGTTAAGAGACAAATAAATCCCAAAATAATATCAAAGCCCAATATTGCGCCTAATGCTGTAGCAACTCCTTTACCTCCTTTAAATTTATAAAATATTGGTAATATATGGCCAATTACTGCAATAACGCCTATAATTTGCGCATAATATATATTTTCAAAAATATAGTAAGCTATTAAAGTCGGAGCAAGACCTTTTAAAATATCAATTAAAAGTATTATTGCAGCAAGTATTTTATTTCCTGTTCGAAGAATATTTGTAGCACCTGGATTTCTTGAGCCATAGTCTCTTGGATCTTGCATTTTGAAAATCCTGGAAAAAATTATAGAGCTATTTACAGAACCAATGATATAGCTAAGAATTGCTAAGAAAATAANAGAAATAAAAATATTATCCACTTTGNCCCCGAAAATTTATAATGTTTTTAACCTAATATGACCAATTATAGAGATAAAATTAGAGAAAAATATAAAAAAATACTATTCATACATGGNTGGGGCTTTAATTATAAAATTTGGGAGAAATTTGCAAAGTCTTTTATGCCAGTTGAAAATTGTATTTTTTTAGATTTATATAGTTGCTTCGAAGCGTCTGAAGGCGATCTAAAACAAGCTGCATCAAAAATCTTAAGGGANAATAAAGATATTGATTTAGTCATTTCATGGTCATTAGGTTGTCATTTAGCAAAAGAAATTGAAACTTTGGATATAGAAAATTCCATAAAAATGGTCTATATATCTTATTTGCCAAAATTTGTGAAGTCTCCTGAATGGAAATTTGGTTTTGATCAAAGCACTATTGATGAACTGAAAATTAATCTTAATAGAAATTTGGTAAAGACTTTGAAGAATTTCTATTTATTAATGATTGGCGATCTCAAAAATAAAACATTTGTATATAAAGAAATTATTCCTTACATTAGTAAAACTAACATAATTAAACAAAAACAATTGATGTCGGCACTTGAAATTTTAGAAAAATCAAACTANATAAATTTTTGCAAAGATAAGAATATTGAAAATTTTTATATATATGGTGATAAAGACTTAATTACTCCACCAACTGTGGAAAAATTTATTAAAACTTTGGAACCAAATTCCAAAACAATTATTTTGTCTGGTTCATCCCATATACCTTTTATATCTAATTCAAAAGATTTTCTTTTGGTTTTAAATAAATATATATGAATAAAATTAAAAAATCTATTTCAGAAAAATATATAAATTCCGCTATTGTTCAGAAAGAAATTATAAATAGGTTAATAGAAAGATTAACTTTTATAAATTTAATTCCAAGAAGAGTTATTGATATTGGCTCAGGAGTTGGGTTAAGTACAAAAAGTTTATTTGAAATTTATCCTAAAGCTGAATTTTTTATGGTGGACCATTCCTCTGAATCTTTAAATTCTAACATCCTTTACGACAAAAATATTTTACCTGTTTGTGCAGATTTTAAAAATATACCTTTTGAAAATAGCACTTTTGATTTTGTATTTTCCTCTTCTGCTTTGCATTGGGAGATTGATATACAAAATTCTTTCAAGGAGATTTATAGAATTTTAAAACCTGGGGGGCTCTTTTTATTTTCAACCTATGGACCAGATACTTTAATTGAGCTTAGGTCGGCTTGGGCACAAATTGACAATCAAAAACATGTAAACGATTTTTATGATATGCATGATATTGGAGACTTAATGCAAAACTTAAATTTTATGGATTCGGTTCTAGACGTTGAAAAAATTGTTATACAGTATGATGAAGTTTCTCAGCTTCAAAAAGACTTAAAGAATATTGGATCAAAAGTTTTTTATGATGACACTGAAAAGATACCTTTATACAGCAGTCAGAAAATGAGCGCGATGTACCAAGAATATGAAAAATTTAGATCGAAATTGGGACATTTACCAGCAACTTATGAAGTAATATATGGCTCAGCTTGGAAAAGGATGGATAATATTATTGAGTACGCTAAATAAGTGAATAAATTATGA
Source organism: Gammaproteobacteria bacterium (assembly GCA_002705445.1). Classification (GTDB taxonomy): domain Bacteria; phylum Pseudomonadota; class Gammaproteobacteria; order Poriferisulfidales. The sequence goes on from PAGR01000003.1 coordinate 55,278, forward strand.
AATTATTTGTTTTGTACACTATATTATTAAAGCCTAATTTAGTATACTGACGCCATTGAATTTAACGATTATTTAACAATATGATTCAGTATACAGAAGGAGATTTTAAAGAATTTATTATAAGGCCAAATAGCTCATTATCCTGGAGAGGTAATAAGATATTCTTTTTTATGCTCTTTTTTGTTTCTTTCATAATAGCTATTTCTTTTGCAATGGTTGGTATGTGGATGATACTTCCATTTGCTGGCTTAGAAATGCTTTTACTAGGTTCTGCACTTACATATTGTTATATAAAAAATTCTCAGTGTGAAATTGTAAAAATTGATGAGAAAAAAGTTTCAGTAGCTTTGATTAACATGAGAAGCAAGAAAGTATTTGACTGTAATAAATATTGGGCGAAATTTGTTTTAGACAAACCTCGCATTAATGGTTATCCGCACAAATTACTTCTTAGGTCTGCCGGTAGAGAGATGGAGATTGGAGCTTTGCTAACTGACGACGAAAGAATAAAATTAGCAAATATGCTAAAAAGAAATGTGTAGTAATAATTTACAAGGAGTAGGTACAAGATGTTTTTGATTAAAAATTTAATTTCGTTTATAGCATTATTTTTTACCTTTAGTATAGCTAACGCAGGTTGGTTAGATTTAAATATGACTGAAGGAGTAACTGATTTAAGCCAGGAAGTTTTTAATCTTCATATGTTAATTTTGTGGATATGCGTTGTAATAGGAGTTATAGTTTTTGGCGCAATGTTTTGGTCAATACTAATGCATAGAAAGTCAAAAGGGGTTACACCAGCTACTTTTCATGAAAGCACAAAACTTGAATTTTTGTGGACTATTGTTCCTTTCGCGATCCTTATTGGTATGGCTGTGCCAGCCACAAAAACTCTTATAAAAATGTATGATCACAGTGATTCTGAAATACATATTAAAATTACAGGATACCAATGGCTATGGGAATACGAGTATTTAAATACAGACGTATCTTTTTACAGTAAGCTATCTACTCCATATAACGAAATTTATAATAAAGAGACAAAAAACGTTAATTATCTGCAGGAAGTAGATAAACAACTCGTTTTACCAGTCAATAAAAAAATTAGATTTTTGCTAACCTCAAATGACGTTTTACATGCTTGGTGGGTTCCTGATCTAGCCTTAAAAAAAGACGCAATACCAGGATTTATAAATGAAATGTCAGTAGTAATAAATGAGCCTGGAATATATAGAGGTAGGTGTGCTGAACTATGTGGAAGACATCATGGTTTTATGCCAATTGTTATAAAAGCGGTTGAAGAAAAAGAATATGAAGAATGGTTAGCTAATGCTAACAAACCAAAGACAGCTGACGTAGCTAAAATTAATGAATAAGGGAGAAATATTATGAGTTCGGTTGTAAAAGATACACATCATGATGAGCATCCATCAGGAATTATGAGATGGATAACCACCACAAATCATAAAGATATAGGAACTCTATATTTATGGTTTGCAATGATTATGTTTTTTATTGGCGGCCTAATGGCTTTAGTTATTAGATCAGAACTTTTTCAACCCGGTTTACAATTTGTGGATCCACAATTTTTTAACTCAATGACAACAATGCATGCTCTTGTCATGATTTTTGGAGTTGTTATGCCTGCCTTTACAGGTTTGGCTAATTGGATGATTCCCATAATGATTGGTGGTCCAGATATGGCTCTACCTAGAATGAATAACTGGAGTTTTTGGATTATGCCTTTTGCATTTGCAATGCTTCTTTCAACTCTTTGGATGGATGGAGGTGCACCAGCAGGCGGATGGACATTGTATCCCCCATTAAGTCTTCAAACAGGTGATGCTTTTCCATTTTTAATATTTGCAATACATTTTATGGGTTTGTCATCAATAATGGGTGCAATTAATATAGTGGCGACTATTTTAAATATGAGAGCACCTGGTATGACTTTAATGAAAATGCCATTATTTGTGTGGACATGGTTAATCACAGCATTTTTATTAATTGCTGTTATGCCAGTGCTGGCTGGTGGTGTAACAATGCTACTAACAGATAAATTTTTTGGCACTAGTTTCTTTAATGCTGCAGGTGGCGGTGACCCAGTAATGTTCCAGCATATCTTCTGGTTCTTTGGTCACCCTGAAGTATACATACTTATCTTACCTTCTTTTGGTGTCGTCTCGGCCATAATTCCAACGTTTGCACGTAAACCANTATTTGGTTATAGCTCTATGGTTTACGCAACTGCTTCAATTGCATTTTTATCATTTATTGTTTGGGCGCATCATATGTTTACNGTTGGTATGCCTCTTGCTGGGGAAGTATTCTTTATGTTTGCAACAATGCTGATTGCTGTTCCAACAGGAGTAAAGGTGTTTAATTGGGTCACTACAATGTGGAAAGGAGCAATGACTTTTGAAACCCCAATGTTATTTGCGATAGGCTTTATAGTAATGTTTACAATTGGTGGGTTCTCGGGTTTAATGCTTGCGATTACCCCTGCAGATTTTCAGTACCATGACACTTATTTTGTAGTCGCCCATTTTCATTACGTTTTAGTTCCTGGGTCTATCTTTGCAATAATGGCGGCATGTTATTTCTGGCTTCCAAAATGGACAGGTAATATGTATCCTGAGACACTTGGTAAAATACATTTTTGGCTTTCAACATTCTTTGTGAATTTAACTTTCTTCCCAATGCATTTTGTGGGTCTCGCTGGAATGCCAAGAAGAATTCCAGATTATTCTCTTCAATTTGCGGATTATAATATGATTGCAAGTATTGGGGCTTTTGGTTTTGGATTTGCACAATTAATATTTTTATACATTATAATTAAGACTATCAANGGTGGAAGTAAAGCTACAGATCAAGTTTGGGAAGGCGCGGAAGGATTAGAGTGGACATTATCGTCTCCTCCTCCTTACCACTCTTTTAATACGCCACCAGTAATTAAATAGGCGANAGATAATATTGNTTAGGAGATTTTTTGGAAATTAAACAAAAAGTGAAAGTAACTGCGATAGTTCTCATTGTGATTGCATTAACAATTTATATTGGCTTTTACTTTATAATGTCTAGTAGGTAAATAAGTATGAATGATAAAAAATTAAATATTAAAACAGCGAAAAAACTTATCTTTATTTGTTTTTCAATGTTTTTATTTTCATTTGCNTTAATACCTATATATAACGTTATATGCGATGTTACTGGTTTAAACGGAAATACATCTAATTTAAAAGAAAAAGTTGAGCAGTATTCTGAAAATATCAGTGCAGAAAAACTTAATATACAATTTATTTCGCATCAAACAAATAATAATAAACTTTCATTCAAACCCTTAGAATTTGAAATGACGATTTCACCTGGAAAAGTTTATAGCACAATGTATATAGCAACTAACAAAACAAGCTCAGAAATTATTGGGCAAGCAATTCCTAGTGTGTCTCCTAATGAGGCATCAAGGTATTTAAAAAAGATAGAATGCTTTTGTTTTGAAGAGCAAACTTTTAAGCCTGGCGAGGTGGTGAAGCTTCCTCTTTACTTTGCCATTGATGAGAAATTACCAAATAGAATAAAAACAGTAACATTATCGTATTCATTTTTTGAATCTCTTAATGTTTCGAAAAAAAGTAAGTATAAGTAATTAGATAAAGGGAGATGTAAATGTCTGAATCAGGAAGTTATTATGTTCCACATGGTAGCAAGTGGCCAATTATAGCAACTATAGGTGTATTTACATCTATGGTTGGCGGCTCGTCACTACTAAATGGTAATGACTCAGGTAAATACATTTTGGCTNTAGGCCTAGCCATGGTTGTTTTCATGATGGTTGGTTGGTTTAGTACGGTCGTATCTGAAAGTGAAAAAGGTATGTATGACGATCAAGTTGATACGTCTTTTCGCTGGGGGATGATTTGGTTCATTTTTTCAGAAGTCATGTTCTTTGCCGCATTTTTCGGGGCACTATTTTATGTTAGAACGTATTCTTTACCATGGTTGGGTGGAGAAGGCTCTGGTTTGTCCACNAATACTTTCTTATGGCCTGAATTTGAAAATGTATGGCCCAACACTGGCAATGGTCCTGGGGAAGTTGGTGGAGCTTTTCAAACTATGGGAGCTTGGGGTTTGCCAGCAATAAACACTGCCATTTTATTAACAAGTGGAGTAACACTAACTTGGGCTCATCATGCTTTAAAAGAAATGAAAAGGATGCANTTAATTATAGGATTAGGATTAACTGTTNCGTTAGGTGCAATATTTATGTACTTACAAGCTCTTGAGTANGGCCACGCATTTAATGATCTAAATTTAAATATGGGAAGTGGAATATATGGCTCTACTTTTTTCATGCTTACTGGCTTCCATGGTTTTCATGTAACAATAGGAACAATTATGTTACTGGTAATTCTTGGCAGATCAATTTATGGGCATTTTAATCCAAAAAATCATTTTGCCTTTGAAGCTGTAGCATGGTACTGGCACTTTGTTGACGTTGTATGGTTAGGATTATTTATTTTTGTATATTGGATATAACTACTTTCCAATACCATGTGGCTGGATATACCCATTCATATACATGATAATAAGAATGATAAATAAAAGCACCGATAACCCTATTCTTACTTTTAGTGCATTAACTACTCTTTTTTTGTTACCTTTATCTTTTACTAAAAAAAATAATGAACTAAATAAACTTATTATTATCAGTACAAATAAGATAAGAAATATCGTTTTAAACATAATTAAATTTTTTATTGATGAGACTTAAATTACTTTCTAGCATTATTTTTCTTTTGTGTATATCCTTATTTTTATCATTGGGATTTTGGCAATTAGATAGAGCAAAAGAGAAAGATAATATAATTCAATTGTATCAAGAAAGACAAGAAGCAGCTCCAGAAAAATTAGAGAGTTTTTTTAAAACTGATATTAAGAATACTTATTATAAAAAATATAAGGTTACCGGAAGATACATAAATAAAACTTTTCTAATTGATAATAAAATAAAAAATAAAAAGCCTGGTTTTAATGTCATTAGTCTTTTCAGGTTAAATATAACGAATGAAATAATTGCTGTTGATAGAGGCTGGATTCAGATGAAGGGTGATAGAAAAAACATACATAAAAATTTCGAATTCCTTAATAATCAAAATATTGAAAAAGATGTACAAGAAATTAACGGGTATATTTTTCCTCGAGATAAGAGTTATACTATTGGTGATATTTCAACAGATAATAATTGGCCAAGATTATTGCAAGCTGTAAACTTTGAAGCTATTGAAAATACAATTGATGAAAAAGATTCTTTTGTCTCCGGAGTTGTATTCAGGTTAGGGCTTGAAAATAAATTTGGTTTTAATAGAAGCTGGGAGATCATATCAATGAGTAGTGCTAAGCATTTAGGTTATGCGTTCCAGTGGTTCGCAATGGCTATTGCGTTAATAGTATTGACAGTTTTATTTTTTAAGAGAAAAAAAAATGAGCAAAAAGATTGAATACTTTTCCCTAATTAAAACAAGATTATATCTTTTGTTGATAATATTATCGTTCGCAGGACCTTTAATGCTTGCAACTTTTATGTATAAATATAGTGATTTTATTCCAGTTGCTGAACCAAAATCAAATGGAAATCTTATAACTCCTGTTATAACTATTTCAAAAGAAGAAGATTTTGGCAATATTTTGAGTAATAAAAAATGGACCTTCATGTATGTCTATGAAGACGATACGTGTGATCTAATTTGCGAAGCCACTCTTTATATGATGCAACAAGTTAGAGAGTCTGTCGGTAGGGAGAGATCAAGAATAAAAAATATTCTTATTGTTAATAATAACTTTAATAATGAGGATAACAAAAAAATTATAAAAAAATATAATAAAATAGAATTATTAAATGTTTTAAAGAATAATTTTTTTGGTAAGTTAGAAAAAAATCATTTATATATTGTTGATCCCTTAGGAAACATATTTATTTATTATGATAAAGATTTTAGTGCAAAAGGATTAAAAAAAGATATTAAAAAGATGCTTAGAATATCAAGGATTGGATAAAAGTATTATGAAAAAAATTAACTATTATTTGCTTTTCGTTATAAGTATAACTTTTTCAGTTATTACTTTAGGCGCCTATGTAAGGCTTTCTCATGCAGGACTAGGGTGCCCGGATTGGCCTGGATGTTATGGAATCCTGGTTGGAGTTCCTGATAATACTTTAGAGATTTTAAAAGCTGAAACTAATTGGCAAGGATGGAATGTAGATATTGGTAAAGCATGGAAAGAAATGATTCACAGATACCTTGCTGGAGCGCTTGGTATTTTCATATTTATTATTTCTTTTATATTTTATAAAAATAACACTCATAAACTTTTTAAACTTGCATTCTTAATATCTTTCCTAGTGATAATGCAAGCTGCATTAGGAGCATATACTGTAACCTTACAACTACAACCATTAATTGTAATGTTTCATCTTGTCGGAGGACTAACAATAATATCTTTATTGTGGTTATTATTCTTAAGATATAACAAACATAATTATTTTAATGAATACCAGTTATTGTCGAATATATCTTTAAAAAAAATAAATAAGTTGTCTTTATTGGGATACTCAGCATTTGCAGTATTAATAATACAAATTATGTTAGGTGGTTGGACAAGTACGAATTATGCAGCCTTAGCATGCGCAGATTTTCCAAGATGTCATAATTCATGGTGGCCACATATGGATTTTTATAATGCATTTATCGTTGAGCTTGCCACAGACTTAAATTATGAGTTTGGTAGGCTTGATAGTCCTGCAAGAGTCGCAATACATTTTACGCATCGAGTATGGGCACTAGTTGTTGCTGCTATGCTAATATACTTTTCGTTTGTATCTTTTAGAACAATTAAAATTCCCACCCAAAAATTATTGTCTTTTCTACTTATATTTTTCTTATTTGCTCAAATATTATTAGGCATATTAAATATAAAAATGAGCTTACCAATTTAT
>PAGR01000016.1 GCA_002705445.1 Gammaproteobacteria bacterium
AACTAAATTGGAACACCCTTACTCCGCCCAACTTTCCAATTGGTGCCAGTTCTAGAGAGCTGGGTATGAACAAAAACAGGGTTGGGTACATGCCACACAATGGTGTGATGAAAGAAGAAATATCTTCTATATTAGATGATGTTCCTCCAGGTATATTTATCGATTCAACTTACGGCTATGGTTCTCATTTCGATATTATTTTGAAACACAACCACCTTTCAGCCATCGGATTTGACCGAGACCTAGAAGCAGTTGATAGTAGTAATCCTTCTCATGAGGTGATCAATCTTAATTTTTCAATGATAAGTGATTATGTAAATAATAATTCTCTAACACCTATTAGCGGTGTTTTATATGATCTTGGTGTTTCAAGTCATCAGATTGATACCCCAAGTAGAGGATTTTCTTTTTCGCTTGATTCAAATCTTGATATGAGAATGAATCAAAAAGACGAACTTACAGCTGAAAAAGTCTTGAATACTTTTTCATATGAAAATCTTTATACAATTTTTAATGAATTTGGAGAAGAAAGGTATTCAAAAAGTATTGCCAAAAAAATTATAGAAAATAGACCTGTAAATAAAACTAGTGAATTATCAAACATAATTAAAAATTCTGTACCGAAGCAAAATCCAATATTTATTGAAAAAAGTATCAGAAGAATATTTCAAGCTTTAAGAATATATATAAATGATGAACTTAACGAATTAAAAGATTCTTTATTAAAAGTAAGTGATTTGATTCAAAAAAATGGCGTAATTATCTGTATCTCCTACCACTCACTGGAGGATCGAATCATTAAAAATTTTATGAATGAGTTAACATTGGGATGTATTTGCGATCCTTCAATCGCAATATGTGTTTGTAGTAATATACAAAATTTTGAATACCCAAAAAGAAAAAAATATTATCCAAACATAGAAGAAATTAATTCAAATTCGAGAGCCAATTCAGCAACATTAAGGTATGTAAAAAAAATATGAGAAAAAAATATATTTTTAGATTTGCTTACATTCTTTTATCAGCTTCAGTAATTTTATCTTTGTTTATAAATTTGAGAATTAATGAAATTTCAAAAGAACTTTCATTAATCAATGCTGAAATTGTTGAGTTAGAACGTTCAAAAGCAAATCTTAATATTGAGTATATTAGAAAATACTCTTTTGAAAATATAGAAAATTTATCAAAATTAAAATCCTATGTACGATTAAGAGTCAGCAATTTAAATTTAGATTTAGAAACTCCTTATAAAATCAACACCGAAGATGCTAAAAAAACAATTGTTATGGGTTTTGGAAGATGAAACTTTCTTCAAATAAAATAAAACTTAATTTTCTATTTGTGTTGGTCATAATTCTTGTTATTTTCGGTTCATATCTATTCATTCAAAAAGTTTATACATTGCAATTTATTGAATCAGATTTTTTTGAAAATCAAGCGTTGTCGTATAGACAGAGAGTCGAGATACTCGAAGCTAAAAGAGGAACTATATATGATAAAAATTTTAATGTTTTAGCAAGTAGTGTCCAATCTTACAATGTTGTAGTTAAATCGAATGAAATTGATGATTTAGGATTTGTTAGTGTTTTGTCTTCTTTGCTTAATTTAGATGAAGCTGAAATTTTAAAAAAAATTAATGATAATTCAAAATTTTTCTACTTAAAAAGAAATGTTGATTATGAAACTGGAAATAAAATAAAATCTTGGAAATTTAACGGTATTCATTTGGAACATTCCAATAAAAGGAATATTTACGATTCCTCGTCCTCAAATATTGTTGGATTTGTTGATCCTGATGGAAATGGAATTGAAGGGTTAGAGCTTTATTATGATAATCTTCTTAAAGGAGAAGATGGTGAATTAAGATATGAATCGGCCCCTAATGGTGCAATCATTCCACAAGGAGAAATAATAACGATTCAACCAAAGCACGGGGAAGATTTAATTCTTTCAATTGATTCAGAATTACAATATCTTAGTAAAAATCTTTGTCAAGATGCACTAAAAGACACACAAGCCTTCATGTGTTCTGTTGTTTTTGCTAATGCTTTGACAGGAGAAATTCTTATTTCTGCAGAGGAATCATCAACAAATAATGATTATTTTAATATTGACTTAATTAGCGCAAGAGCAAATTATGAACCTGGCTCATCATTAAAAATCTTTACTATTGGCTCGTTAATTGAAAATGGGATTGTTAATGAAAATGATGTTTATTTAGTTGAAGATAAGATAGAAATTATTGAGGGATCATGCAAAGAAGATTTTGAAGGTTATAAAGGGTGTTTCAGGGACTTTCTTAAGCATGAACCTATTAACCTTTCAGTGAAAGAAATTATTGAAAGATCATCGAACGTTGGAACAGTTAAAATTGTTAATGAAGGAAATATAAATGAAGTAGAGTTGTTCTTAAAAAGGTTTGGCTTTGGTTCTAAAACAGGAGTTGAATTATCGGGAGAGTCAAAAGGTGTATTTACTGAAAACAAAACCTGCACAACTTGTTTAAGTTCTTTATCAATAGGATATTCAATCAACACTACACAATACCAAATGGTGAAAGCATATGGCATAATTGCGAACGAAGGATCAGATTTAAATCTTTCATTAACAAGAAGTAATCAACAAAATAACAATGACAAAAAAATTATAGATCGTAATCTTGCAAAAAGGCTAAAGATGCTTCTTATTAACGTTGTAGAGGGTCCTAATGGAACAGGAAAATCATTAAAAATGGATGATTTCGTTATTGGTGGAAAAACAGGAACCAGCAGAACTTATCTAGAAGGCATAGGTTATTCAAATGACAGATTTACAACTTCTTTTACAGGATTTATTGAGACATCCAATGGTCCAATTGTAGGTTCTGTAATATTATGGGGGGCAAAGGGCTCACCAATCTCTGAATATGTAACAGGAGGATCTACAGCTGCTCCTATATTCAAAACTATAGTAAGAAATCTTCTTCCAAGAGGTTAATATGAAAAAGTTAAATTTGAGAGATTTGAACTTATCACAGAATGATATCGATAAATTTGTAAATAGTTCAGCAGATGTTGAACGTGATTCAATTCTTTTTATAGATAATGTAAATGCTGAAAAGCTTAATAAGTACGTTAATGATGCTTTGACGAAAAATGCAAAAAAAATACTCACATCCGAAAAATGTAATATAAATAATGAAAAAATTTTAAAAGTATCAAATTATGAAGAAGTTTTAAATCAAGCATACAGTCTTATCTGCCCCGATTATCAGAAAAAAACTTATTTTGGGATAACTGGAACTAATGGAAAAACTACAACTGGTTATTATTTAGAACAAATTTTAGGGAATAACACTATTTTCATAGGAACTAACAATGAAAATCTATTTCGTGATATCACAAATGAGAAGCATCTAACATCGCCAAAATTGTTCAATATTCTTAAATTTTTAAGTAAACCTAAAAACAGAACTTATGAAAATATAATTTTAGAAGCTTCTTCTCATGCTCTTGATCAAGAAAGATTTAAGGGTATTAAATTTAATACTTCTGGATTTACGAATCTTTCAAGGGATCATTTCGATTATCACAAAAACATAAACAACTATTTTGAAGCTAAGCTAAAACTCTTTTCAAAAAACTTATCTGATAAGTTTGTGTATTTTGATAGTGATTGGGGAAATAAAATAGAAGAGAAGTCTGTTATCCCATCATTTAAAATAGGAAATAATAATGATTCAAATCTTAGAATCCTTGGAGAAAAATTATTTCCAAATATTAATCTAAAAATTCAAATCAATGAAGTTAAGCACGATATAAATCTCAACGTTACTGGACCAAAATTCAATTTAAATTTCTTACTTGCTTTGTCCATGGCTCATTTTTCTGAAAAATTAAATATTCAAAACTATGAGGAAAATTTTCAAAATATTCAAAATCCTAAGGGCCGGTTTGAAATGATTAATTACAAGAGTAACAAAATAGTTGTAGATTATGCACATACCCCTGACGCTATCAAAACAACAGTGGATTTTGTAACCCAATATTTCTCAAATGTAATTGTAATATTTGGTGCAGGAGGCGATAGAGACACAGAAAAGCGTCTACTTATGGGCAATGCAACAAAAAATGCAGATAAAATAATTATTACAAATGACAATCCACGGCATGAAGATCCTGAAAAGATTGCAAATGATATTCTAGGAGGATGTGATAAAGAAAAAACTGTTGTAATGCTTGATAGGAAAGAAGCAATATCTTATGGCATTAACCAACTCAAGGACAATTCAGTTTTATTAGTATTAGGTAAAGGTCATGAAATGCATCAAGAGATAAATAATAAAAAAATTAATTTCAATGACTTTGATTATATCTCGGACCTTTTAGGAGGCATAAGTTGATTGGAATTATTGTCGCAGGAGCAATTTCATTTATCTGTGTAATTCTATCAACTTCTATTGGGGTTAATTATTTTAAAACTCGAAATATTGGACAACCAATACAGAAAGAAGTTGTTTTTCATGATCATAAAAAAGGAACTCCAACTATGGGGGGAGTGTTCATAATCTTTGGTACCTACTCTGGATATATTCTTTCACATATCAATTTCTGGACAATCGGTGAAGGCTTCAAGGTTGAATTTATAGATATTAATCCGGTAATTTTAATATCACTTTCATTAGGGACGCTAATGGCATGCGTAGGTTTAATTGATGATTTGTTAAAAGTTCGAAAGAATAGAAATTTAGGGCTTAGAGCAAGAAACAAATTATTTTTGCAAATTCTTGTAGCATCTATTACAAGTTTTTATTTTTACTATCTTGACTACTCATCAACATTTTATTTTTTTAGTGGATTTGGTTTCGAAGTAGGTTTTCTTAAATGGATAATCATTACATTTTTAATAGTTGGAATTACTAATTCGGTAAACCTAACAGATGGACTTGACGGGCTAGTGGCTGGATCGTCATCAGTTTCTTTTGGAGGGATTCTAATAATTTCATTCTGGATATTTAGACATCCAGAATACTATTCAAGTTTTATGAACAACCAAATTCTTGATCTAGATCTATCTATACTAATTTCTTCTTTAGCTGGTTCAGCACTTGGTTTTTTATGGTGGAATACTAATCCCGCAAAAATCATTATGGGAGATGTTGGCTCTCATTTCATCGGTTCAATGTTTCCAATTATATTGATTTCAATCGGTGCTGATGGCCTAATTTTGTTCTTCTGTTTTCTGTATATTTTCGAGGCCTTGTCTGTAATAATCCAAGTTTCTTCTTTTAAATTAAATCAAAAAAGAATTTTTAGAATGACACCAATCCATCATCATTTTGAGATGAGTGGATGGGCTGAAACCACAATAATTGTAAGATTTTGGATCATCAATGGAATATTTATTGTAATAGGGCTTGGTCTGTTTTATGGAGACTGGGTATTGTTTGGAAATTAAGTGAAAACATTAATTTTTGGCTATGGCATAACTGGAAAAGCTGTAGAAAACTTTTTAAAAAATAAATCAATAGAATATTTAATTTATGACGATAACGAAACCGTACTTCTTGATATCGAAAAAGAGCTCCTTTTTGATGAATCGCAAATTAATATAATTGATGAAATTGTAATTTCTCCTGGTATAAATCCAGGTCACAAACAAATAAAGAATTTTGGAACAAAAAAGAAAATAATTACAGATATTGATTTATTTTCGAGAGAATTTCAAGGAAAATTTATTGGTGTTACTGGAACAAATGGAAAGACTACATTCGTAAATTTGTTGACTGATTTTCTAATTTCAAAAGGATTCAATGCTGTTGCATGTGGAAATGTTGGTATTTCTCCACTAAGTATTAATTTTGAAAATAAAGATTTTGCTGTTGTAGAACTTTCAAGCTTTCAGCTTCATTATGCATCAAGTCTTAAAATTGATTTTGGGATATTTCTTAACTTTCATTCTGATCACCTTGACTGGCACAAAGATGAGAAAGAATATAGAAAATCAAAATTAAAATTATTGACTTTTTTGAATTCAAACGAAAATTTAGTAACTGGTTTTAATACATTTTCAAAAAAACATCTCGAGGATATTTTGAATGTTTCTATTGATAAGGACAAAGATGAGCTTTTAATGAATAATTATGACTTTGATGATACGAATTTTCCAGTAGATACGTGCCTGTCTTTTATTAAGATAATTGAAAAATTAGATATAAATCCTGACGAAGGATTTGAATATTTGAAAAAAGAAGTTCAGTCTGAACATCGATTTGAATTTGTTGATTCAATTAATGGTACAAATTTTATTAATGATTCAAAGTCTACCAATTTTCACTCCATGTCCGTAGCTACATCCAGAGTCAGGAATGCACTATTAATCATGCATGGAATAACAAAGAATGTTCCAGAAGACGAGATAAATGTTTCTGATGAAATAAAAAAGATACTTATTCCAAAAAACATGAATATTGATATTGACGTTCTTAACTGTGAAATTGTTAAGTTAGATTCTATTTTAAGTTTAGAAACCTATCTTGCAGAGGAATATCAAAACTTTGAGACAGTATTATTTTCTTGTGGAGGTTCAAGTTTTTCTGATTTTAAAGATTATAAGGATAGAGGATTATTTTTTAAGAAAATAGTAAATAATCTAAAGGAAAATAGAAGATGAATCTAACATATTCATTTTTTCAAAGAGTAAATCTATTTAGTATATGGTTTTTGGTAACTTTTGGAATTTTAGTAAATATATCCGCGTCATCAGTACAAGGCTTAAATCAATTTGATGACAATTTTTACTTTATTAAAAGGCATATAACTGCTGTTTTAATTGGAGTTTTAATTTTTAATATAGGTAAAAAAATTAATTTTTATTTTTACAGCAAGTTAATTAACTTTTCAATTTTATTTGCTACGTCGGCTTTATTTTTTGTCTTAACTTATGGGATTGTTCGAGGTGGTAGTAGAAGGTGGGTAGATCTTGGAATAGTTAATTTTCAACCAAGTGAATTTGCAAAACCTATAATTATACTTTGGGTTGCTTACCAGTTATCTAATATCGATTCAAAATTTAACAATATTTTCTATTTACGCAGAGCGATGTTTCTACCAATTGTTTGCTGTTTCTTTATATATCTTCAACCAGATTATGGAACAACAATTACAATATTTGGGATTTTATTATCTCAGATAGTATTTTCAAAGATTAATTTCAAATACCCAGTTGGAATACTATCCCTCTCCGTTGTTCCTCTCTACTTTTTAGCTATTTCTGGAAGTTATAGGTTAAATAGAATAACTACTTGGCTAGAAAGAGATTGTGATTTCGGTATTGATTTGCTGGGTGCCTGTTTTCAGTTGAATCAAAGTAGAATCGCAATTAGTTCGGGTGGAATGTTTGGATTAGGACCTGGTACCTCTCGTGCAAGATGGGGAATGCTACCTAACTCACATACAGATTTTATAGCATCTATAATCGGGGAAGAATATGGCTTTGTTGGACTTTTAATTTTCGTTATCATCCTAGGATTCTTAATTATCTCATTCTATGGTTTAGCAATTTCAACCAAGAGTGAATTCAAAAAACTAATATTTGTTGGACTAGGTTCATGGGTATTTATTCAAACAGCTATAAATTTGGGTGGAGCAGTAGGTCTTTTACCAATAACAGGGATGGTTTTACCATTTATATCATACGGTAGTAGTGCGATGGTTGCACTATTTACTGGAATTGCAATAGGGTATTCAAAAATATGAATCAAAATAAAATCATGTTTTTTTGCGTTGGAACTGGAGGGCATGTACTTCCAGTGAAAAATATTATTGATGAATTATTGAATAAAGGAATATCAAAAAATCAAATTGAAATAGTGACAGATAGTAGAGGCTCTAAGTTCTTAGATGAAATTGATGTAAAATGCTATAAGGCTGATGTTTATAGATCAGATATTGGAATATTAGGATATTTAATAAATCTAACCAAAATTTTTAAGACAATCTCGAATATAAATAGGCAAATGGATTTTAAAAATACAAAATTAATTTTTACTACTGGCTCTTACATTGCTCCTATTGCGGCATACTTAAGCTGGAGAAACAAAAAAAAATTGTTTGTTCAAGAACAGAATATTTATACAGGTTTAGGAAATAAGATTGCTTCTTATTTTAAAAGTACAGTGTTTGCATCATATCCGGATACAAGAAATGTTAATCAAAAAAATTTAGTATTTGTTGGTCCTGTGATACATAAAAATATAAAAAAATCTAAAAAAGATGTTAATAAAAATATTGTGATTGGCGTACAAGGTGGAAGCCAAGGTTCTAACGAAATAAATAATTTAATATATGAATATTTAGGGAATCATAAATTGAATAAAGTCAAAATATTACATATTGTTGGCCCATCAAATATTGATAAATCAAAAAATTTTATTAATTATGAACAATTGGAATACGTAGAAAATATGAATGATTTCTATCAACAAATTGATATCCAGATTTCGAGAGCTGGTGGTGGTATTCTTGAAGCATTATATCTAAATATACCTCTAATACTCATACCCTATAAATTAGGAACTACATCTTCACATCAGCAGATGAATGCTAAATTTCTTGTAGATAATGAATATGCCATAATATGCAATAACTACACTGACGTTGAAAAAGAACTTTTACTTATCGATAATGGAAATAATGATTGGTTAGATAAATTCAAATCACAAAACACAATAGAGAGTGGGAATTCAATAATAGTTCAAAAAATTATTCAGGAAATCAAAAATGGATTATAAAAATATTTATATTTTAGGAATTGGTGGTTCAGGAATGAGCTCTATTGGTAAATATCTCAAACAAAAAGGACTTAATGTAATAGGTTACGATCAGAGAAAATCATATGTTACAAATTTACTCAAACAAGACGGAATTGAGGTTGTATTTTCTGAATCTGATATTCCATACGATAAAAATAATTTATATATATTTTCAAGTGCAATACCTATAGAATCAGAAAAATTCTTAGAATTGCACGACAAGGAAAATGTAATTTCACGTCCAGAATTTTTAAAAAATTTATCACGTGAAAATAAAATAGTTGGAATTACTGGTACTCATGGCAAAACATCTACGACTGCATTACTTTCACATATTTTTCATTTCAATAATGTCAATGTCTCATATATTTACGGGGGTGTGACTAATTTTAGTGGTATTGGAGGGCATTATGGGGATTCAAATCTTCCGATTATTTTAGAGACTGATGAAGCATTTAATACATTTGAAAATATTTTTATTTCAGATCTTTTAGTTCTTAATATAGATAGTGATCATTTAGATTTTTTTGAAAACTTTAATAACTATAAAAATGCATTTCTTAAAGTTATGGAAAATGTGAAAAATAACTTAGTCATTAATAATGATGACCCGGTATTGCAAAGCCTTGAAAAATTTAATAAATCAGTAAAGTATGGAAAAAGTAAAGGTTCTGATTTCTTAATTTTAACTCCAGAAAAATTCCTATACGGAAGCAAAGAATATATTATTAATTCTCAAATATTAGGAGACCATTTAAGATCAAATATGGTTGGTGCCATTATATTAGCAATGAAAAATGGAATCAGTATTGATAAATCTCTTGATGCTATTTCCTCTTTTCCGGGAGTTAAAAGAAGAACTGAACTTATAGGAATTGCAAAAGGAATTTCAATATATGATGATTATGGTCATCACCCCACAGAAATGAATGCAACAATCAACTCGTTAAAAAAGATAACTAAAAATAAATTATATGTAGTTTTTCAACCGCATCGATATTCTAGAACAAAAGAGTACTTCAATTTGTTTAAAAATTCTTTAATGAAATCAGATTTTTCAATTGTTACCGATATTTATCCTGCTGGTGAAGATCCTATTCCTGGAATTTCGAGTAAAAATTTTGAAGGTGATAATATAAAATACTTACAATCAACAAGGTATGTGCCGGAATACCTATCACAAGAAGTTAATAAAGGTGATGTAATTTTAACTCTTGGTGCTGGTGATATAACTTTACTTGGACCTAAAATACTAAAGTATATAAATGAAAATAAGTAGCGTAGATTTATCAAAAATAACAACCTATAGGTTTGGTGGAGTTTGTAATAATTTTATTGAGTTAGAAAGTAATGATGATTTAAGTAAGCTAAGTGAAACAGTTCTTGGAAAAGAAAACATTATTATAGGAAAAGGTTCTAACTTAGCATTTTCTGATAAAGAATTCCAAGGCAATGTTATTTCTCCAAAATTTACTTCAATCGAAGAGAAAAGTGAAACGGAAATTACCGTAGGTGCATCAGTATTTTTGCCAGACTTATCGAGATACTTTAAAGAAAATGTATATTCAAATGGTGAATTTTTGATTGGCATTCCAGGAACAGTAGGGGGTGCTGTAAAAATGAATGCCGGAGCGTACGATTGGGAATTTTCAGATCTTATTCAATATATAGAATGTTTTGACTTAAATACATCGAGCGAAATAAAATTGACTAAAAATGATATTAATTTTTCATATCGATCTTCACAACACCTTGATAATAAAATTATATTGAGCGCAACTCTCCAAATTGAAAAAGGTGATATTAATAAAATTAATAGTAATCTTGCAAATTTTAATAAAATAAGAAAAAATAGTCAGCCGCCAGCAATTTATAATGCTGGAAGTGTTTTTAAAAATACGGAAGACTTTACAGCCGGTAAGTTGATTGATGAAGCTGGTCTCAAAGGTTACGAAATAGATGGTGTAAGCGTGAGTGAAAAACATGCAAATTTCTTTATTGCAAAAAAAGATGCTAAATCACTTTCACTATACAAACTTGTACAATACGTAAAAGAAGTAGTTGATAGTAAATTTGGAATAAGATTAGAAGAAGAAATTATCTTTATCGGTGATTTTGACTTATGAGTCTTTCAAGTGAAGTTGAAAGTAAATCTTTTNGAACATTCACTCTTTTTATTTTTGNTGGATTATTAATTTTTAGTCTCGTAGTTTCAATTTTTTCTTCTAAGTACAGAGTATCAGTCATTAATTATGACAATGGACTAGATCTAAATTATGAAGGTCTACAAGAAGTCAAAAACTTATCAATTTGGCTAGTTAATGATGGTGATTTCGAGAAATTTTATTTTGATAATCAAAATGTCGAAAACTTAGAAATTTCAAANCAATTGCCGAATGTTATAAACGTAAATATTAATTTGCACCAAAAAATGGTTGTTTACACAGACTTCAGAGATTCTAGTCCCGAACAAAGAGTCCTATATAAAAATTTATATAGCACCGTTGCTGTGTCTGAAGAAAACCTTGCACATTTAGTAATTACAAATGGTCCAATTGATGATGGATTTTACAATGAAATTGTTTCATTTATCCTAACTGTAGGAAAATACGAAATTGACCTAGGTAAAATATCTATGACTTTTAACGGAGATACACTTGTCGTAAACTATTCTGATACGATCATTGAAGCAGGAAAAGCGTTAGACCTTTCAAGGAAAGGAAGCGTAGTAGGTTACATTCTCGAAAAAGATGACTGTAAGGGGAGCGTAAAGATTCTTGAAAGTTCAAATGAGGATATTGAAACTTTGTTTAATTGCTAAATAATCTAAATCTAAAGTATAGATATAGATAAAAATAAAAAAATTTTTTGTATAAATCATTACATTTGATAATCTCTTTATTAAGGAAAAATTATGGCAAATAAAAAACAAACTAAATCAAAACCTAAAGCTAAGGCTGCTAAGCCAAAGCCAAAAAAAACAGTTGCTAAGTCAAAAAAANCTGTTTCTAGAAAAAATAATAAACAAAGAGGAGTCAATTTAAATATGAGACCAAGAAATTATGCAGCAGTTATAAAAGTTATTGGTGTTGGTGGCGGTGGAACTAATGCCGTAAATAGAATGATAAAAATGGGTATTAAAGGTGTCGACTTCGTAGCATGTAACACTGATGCTCAAAGTTTACTTGGTTCAAAAGCTGACCTTAAATTAGATCTTGGTAGAAAATCAACTAGAGGTTTAGGGGCAGGTGCTAATCCAGAAGTGGGNAGACAAGCCGCAGTCGATTCTGAGGAATTAATAAATGAGGCTCTCAAAGGTGCTGATATGGTCTTTATTGCAGCAGGTGAAGGTGGAGGTACAGGAACAGGTGCTTCACCTATACTCGCAAATATTGCACATGAAATGGGTGCACTAACTGTTGGAGTAGTGACAAGACCTTTTGGTTTTGAAGGCAGAAGAAGGTCTGTTCAGGCAGAAGAAGGTATTCAAGCTTTAAGAGATGTAGTTGACACACTTATTGTTATTCCTAATGACAGGTTATTACAAATAAGTGACAAGGATATAAAAATTAGCGAAGCTTACCTAAAGTCTGATGAAATATTAGCAAACGGTGTTAGAGGCATTACAGGTTTAATTACAAATCCAGGANTAATAAACGTTGACTTTGCAGATGTCAAAACGATATTAAAAGATGCGGGTAATGCTGTTTTAGGAATTGGCCGTTCAACTGGCGAACAAAGAGCTCCAAACGCTGCACAAGCTGCAATATCATCTCCATTATTAGAAGCAAACATGGATGGAGCTGAAGGTGTCTTAATAACTATAGCTGGATCCGAAGACTTGAAACTTCAAGAAGTAAATGAAGCAGCAAGAGTTATTACTGAAAGAGCTGATGATAATGCTGAAATTATATTTGGCCACTTAGTAGATGATTCTTTAGGTGATGCTGTAGAAGTCACTGTTGTTGCTGCTGGATTTGGGCAGAGACCTAATAGAAGAGTATCTTCTGATTTTGATGAAAATGGAGGAGAAAGTCTTCCTGATTTCATCANGGGATGATTAATTCAAATTTAATCAAAAACGCAGAATTTCTAAATAAACACAATTCAAAACCAAATTTGAAACTTGGCTCATTCGCCGATATGAATCAAACTCACAGTGACATAGTCTTAGAAATTGATAAAAAAGGTACATACGAAGCAGATGCTTTAGTGACTGAAACAAAAAACCTAAAACTTGTTGTCAAAACTGCTGATTGTATGCCAGTAGTCATATCTGATGGAAAGAAAGTGGGAGTTATACATATTGGTTGGAAAGGGGTCGAAAACAAGATTTTTTTTAAGGCAATTAAAAAATTTAATCTCAGTA
>PAGR01000010.1 GCA_002705445.1 Gammaproteobacteria bacterium
AAATAATTTTTTGAAAAATTCAACTTATAATTAAATTATACGAAACTAAGTAAATCGAAACTAAGTAAATTAAGTAAATCGAAACTAAGTAAATAAAGTATTTATTTATAATTTTTTGTGTAAAAATCTATTAAAATAATTTTTCATTATTTTCCAAGACATATGCATTGCATCCCTATCGTATTTAAGGCCATTTGGTTCGTCATTGGCATCTGGGTTAGTAAAAGCGTGGGCTACACCACCAAATATATGAACAAACCATTTTGCATTTTTTTCTTTTAACTCGGTAAGAAGATTTTTAAGATCATTTTCTGTTGCATATGGATCTTCGTCGCCGTGCAGTATTAAGATAGGAGTTTTTATGTTTTCGGGATTAATAATATCTGGTTTGTCATAAATTCCATGAAAAGAAACAACTAGATTTAATTCTGCTCCAGATCTAGCTAAATCAAGGACGCACCTCCCCCCAAAACAATATCCAATGGCTGCAACTTTATTACTGTCAACAAGATTTTGATCTTTTAATAAGTTTAAACAATGATTTATTCTATTTGATATAACAGTNCTATCTTTTGATAATTCGTTCATTAAATTTAGAGATTCTTCTGGTGTCTTTCCTCTTATTCCTTTTCCNTAAAGATCAATAGCAAATGCAAAATATCCAGCTTTTGCTAAAAATTCNGATTTTCTTTCTTCTAATTTAGAGCACCCTGAGTATTGATGTGATACCAAAACTCCTGGTAGAGGACCTTCTATTTCATTGTCGTAACAAAAAATACCTTGGAAAGTATCCGTGCCAATTTGATATTCACATTTTTCTTTTATAATCATTTTTTTGAAAGGTATATTTATTTAGTATTTAATTAATTTGCAAAAATATTACCAATATAATACTTTAATTAATTAAAGCTCTCTAGATTAAATTATGGAAATTACAAAGTTTTATTTAAATATTAAAACAAAATCAAGGCATCTTAATGATATTTCTTCGGATGTTAATGAATGCTTGGGAAAATCAAAAATTTCAAATGGATTATGCTCATTATTTATTAAACATACTTCTGCTTCATTATTAATACAAGAAAATGCAGATCCCGCAGTTTTAAGAGATATTGAATCTTTTTTTAGTAGGTTAGTTTCTGAAGATAGTGATCTTTATGAGCATAATTCTGAGGGACCTGACGACATGCCTGCGCATATAAGAAGCCTTTTAACTAATTCAAGTCTTTCTATACCAATAACTAATTCAAAATTAGAACTTGGAATCTGGCAAGGTATTTATTTATATGAGCATAGAAATCAAAGCCATAATAGAAAAGTAATTGTTAATATTTTTGGCGAATAATATAATATTTAAATGTTTGGATTATCAAAAGCCTCTAAAGCAAAAAAGATTTACGACTCTTTATCGTCTTTGCTACAGTCATTAAAAGATTGGACGCCAAATAAAAAGCTTCCTGAAGATATGTGGACAGACCCATATATGATTGGTTATTTTTTTAAAACAGTAGCATTATCAGAGTTAATAACAAATAAAAAACCATATAGCGCAAGTCCAGATCAGATGATAGCAAAGTTATGCTTTGAAAATTACATTTGTCCAAACGAATTTAGTAAATTTGAAAAAAAATTGTTTGAACTGATGAATAAAGAGTTTGTTGCTAAAAAAGAAGGAAAATTAGAATTTGATAGTTTGGGAAATCATACTTCAAAAGATGTTTCCAAAGATGTAGATGATTTCTTACTCGGCAATAGACACGCAAGTAGAGTTATTTTTTTATTGGGTGGCGTTCTTAAAAAAGAGGTTCAAGAACAGGACCCTCAGATTATAGAAGCTAAAGAATTAACAGCATCTAATAAAGAAAAGGATAAAATAGCGGCTGAAAAATTAGGTTTACAGTATCGTGATATGTTGCCCTTCTATTTATCTAAAATATATCTAAAAAAGAGAGTAGAAAATTTTTTTTTAGACTATCCACCTAAGTGAGTCCACCTATAAATAGATGAACTCTTTCTTAACATCAGGTTAAGTATCGCTTACAGCTTATGAGGCATCAATCCACGATAGTACAATCTTCTGTACTGTCCGTTTATTTTCCTATTTGGATGTGCCGCCATTATTTTTGCAAGTGTATACATATTTGCCTCCTTGGTTTTAACTTAAGGTAAGCTTTTTTCCCATGCTTTATGGCTATATAAAAAAGAAATTTTATAATTGATTTTATTAAATAGAATATCTTTGATTTTTGCAAGAAAACAATATTTAGACAAATAAAAAGTATATCCCTGCAATAATCAGCCCAATACCGGGTATTACAGTGATTAATTTACGAAAAGTGTTCTCAAAAGAATCTGGAGTTAAGATCAATTTTTCTAACAAAACAAAAATAGTAAGAGCAATAACAAATGTCATATTCATAACACCAGCAGCTAATAAAATTGCCATTAAAAACCAACAACAGAATACACAATAAAATCCATGCCCAAGACCCATTCGAAAAGCACCGTAATTACCATCTCTCCAATTTGCCATCACTAANGAAAGAGGNGATCGACATTTTTCAAGACAAGCATTCTTATATGGTGTNAGCTGATAAATTCCNGCTGCAATAAGNACAATAGCAGAAAANATTCCATTAATAGANGCCATCATTGGATTCATTAAACTTACTTGGTGAAGCGGATATTGTATTATTGAGATTCCTATTGAAAATAAAATCCAAGANNCTANNTANCCAAAATAAAATATGTAAGTNGGAGTGTATTGTAAATTATTTTTTCTTTTTGATTTGTTTACTGTTGCGAACATTAAAACAGTTGGAATAATACTTGGNCTCATCATAGCTACCATCATTATTGCCCACATTACGATTAGTTGATAAAAATCATTTGAGCTCCAATTATTATTTATAGGCGGCATCCAATAAGTATTTGGTAGCCATGTTGTGGAAGAAGTATTCATCATCATATCGCTGCATTGACTTTTGTCGCCCATATCCATTTTCATTTCAGACTGTGGCTTCATATCCATTCCCATTCCTATTCCTTTCATATTCATATGGGACATGTTGTTGTCCATTGTAAAAAGAAAATACCATCCAGCGAGCGCAACAGCTAAAACCCCAGCTATTACTGTATTTTTTTGCATTGAACTTAGGCTTTCTTGATTAGACAATTTTTCTCCTTTTGTTAGTACAAATTCTCAATTCACATAAAATATGTAGATTCTAAATCATGCTATATAAATATCAATTTAAAAGATATTTGATATATTGCTATAAAAATTTAATCATGAAATCAACAAGTTATATCAAATCAAGATAAGACATTGACATTTTCACTAGGTATACTAAAGTTATGCGAAATAGGTAATTTAAATATTAGGAGTGAATATGTCCGAAAATTGGAGTGTAAAAGGTAATTATTTTGAGTCATGTAATTGTGACCTAGTATGCCCATGTATTTTTTTAGAACCACCAACAGAGGGTTTCTGTGAAGCGCAAGTTGGTTGGTCAATAGACGAAGGTCATTTAGATGGCGTTGATCTTAGTGGAAGAAAAGTTGGTGTTTGGTTGCATGCACCATGTGAAGGCGAAAATAAAAACCTAACAGATGGCGGATGGTCACTCGCATTGTACGTCGATGACGGAGCAACTGACGAGCAGTTTAATGCTATATGTGAATTGTGGAGCGGTAATCATGGCGGACATCTTGCGGTAATTGCAAGTTTGGTAGGTGAAGTCATGAGTGCAGAAAAAGCCCCAATAACCATAGAAGATACTGCAGAGAAAAAGGTTTTAAAGATTGGTGATGTCGGACATGAAGAACTTGCTGCTGTTGTTGGTATGGATGGTGGTGCTGTAAAAGTTAGCAACATGCCTTTAGCTGTTGCGCCTCCTTATGATATTCAAGTATTTAAATCTGTTAAGAATACATACACAGGAAATGGTAAAAACTTTTCTCAAACTGGAAAAGTTGGATTAGCATCTCCTTTCGCGTATGGTCCTAACTAAAGAATAATAATAATAATAATATATGTTGAGCTCTTAAGGTCGCTTTTGCGGCCTTTGTTTTTTGTCAAACAAAATTTGAAATTTTATAATAGGTTGAGTTTTATGAAAAAAATAATCATCATAATTTTAATGTTAANTCCAGGCATTATCTTTGCTGAATCTTCAGTTCCAAAATGTAAAGGCNNTGATGATTCAAAATGGACTAATTGTTTTGGTTCTATATCAAAAAATGGAACAGCTTACGTAGGAGATTTTTTAAATGGAAGAATGCATGGGAAAGGAACATTCACCTATTCAGATGGNGCAACATACTTTGGTGATTTCAAGAATGGCAAAGAGTCNGGAAAGGGAACTTTTATTTGTTGGCAACACGGAGCTAAATATGTCGGTGATTTTTTAAATGGTCAAAAACATGGNATTGGTANATATAATTTTCCGGATGGCTCNAANTACGTTGGAGAGTGGAAAGATAGTTATAGAGATGGNAANGGAGTATATACNTTTAAAGACGGNAGTAAAAAGGCNGGCATTTTTAAAAANAATAAGTTTCTTGGNGANAGTTACGATGGGTAATANGAGACCCTTGTATATTTAAAAATAACATACTCNAAGGGTCACAAATTTATTACTCTTCTTNTTTGCTNGCTTTATCCATTGANCTNCATTGACTCTCGCTTTTAACTTCTTTATTCTCTTTATCCATTNTACTGCATTGGCTTTTAGCTTCCGAGGTCTNTTCTGAATGATCATGATCACGCTCACTACCACCGCTACAGTGACTAGCAAATGATACGGCTGAAAAAAAGTACATGACTAATAATAGATATCTCATAATAAACTCCTTTAATTAATAAAAATCTTAATCACAACAAACTAATAATATATAATATATTTATATTTAAAATTATACACAAAATATATACATTTGNACTTTGTTGCGCANGTTAATGCAAAGATTTTATGTTTTTTGATATATTTNAANTGTTGAATTATTTTTTTTTTTNGGAAAGGGTGAAGATGATTGAGGTTACAAAAGATAGTGCATTACCTGATAGAAATAGTGAAATTGAAATTTCATCATTTCATTNTGTAAATAATAATAATGTNAAAGAAAATTATCCGAACGGTTATGAGGAAATATATTTAGGTTTGGGCTGTTTCTGGGGAGCAGAAAGATTATTTTGGAATTTACAAAACGTTTANATTACATCTGTAGGTTATGGAGGAGGATATACAAAAAATCCTACTTACCAAGATGTTTGCTCGGGAAAAACAGGGCATGCTGAGTTAGTTAAAGTTGTGTTTAAAGATGACGAAAATAACTTTAAAAATATAGTAAAAGTTTTTTTTGAAAATCACGATCCTACTCAAGGCATGAGACAAGGTAATGATATTGGCACACAATATCGATCATGTATTTTTCTAAAGAATGAAGCGCATTATTTAAAATCTTTAAGCTTGCTAGAAAAATTTCAAAATATTTTAAAAGATAATAANTTTAATAAATTAATTACTACAGAAATAAAGATGGGCATAGATTTTTATTACGCGGAAGATTATCATCAGCAATATTTAGCAAAAAATCCNCAAGGNTANTGTAANATTAAAGGTTTAGGATTAGATTTANATATTGANTAAGGGAATGCAAAGCCTTCTTTACTATCATCTGCNTTTTCAGGCCAAAAAGTCTTTTCTTCATTNTCGCTAATTAACTTGTCACATTCTTNTAAGGCTTCACCATAAGTCATTTTTTTATCAAATTTGCCTAAATCATTATGATTTTGCTTATGTTTCCATGCAATTATATATCCTGNGTCGGAATTCTTTTTTAAAAGTGTCTCAGNCATTATNATAAAATGTAATTATTTGTATAAGTGATTATAAACTTAATTTTTAAATGTATCTAGTATAAACTCTGATTATGTATTTGACTGAAGATAATATAAACGCAGATCCTTTTAAACAATTTGATATTTGGTTTAAAGATGCACATGATATTGGACTAAAAGATCCAAATGCNATGAATGTTGCTTCAGCAACTAAAGATGGAGTACCCTCATCTAGAATGGTTCTTTTAAAATCATATGATAAAAATGGCTTTATTTTTTATACAAACTATACAAGTAGAAAATCAAGAGAAATACTTGATAATCCTCTCGTAGCTTTAAATTTTTTTTGGGATGCNNTAGAAAGACAAGTTAGAGTTGAAGGAAAAATAAAGAAGATTGATCCAAAAATTTCTGATGAATATTTTTCCTCGAGNGCTAGATTAAGTCAGCTNGGTGCNCATGCTTCAAATCAAAGTCAAGTGATAGAAAATTACGATGTCATTACGAATAAACTAAAAGAACTGGAAAAAAAATATGAAGATCAAGAGATTCCGCGACCAGAGCATTGGGGTGGATTTATTATAGTTCCTGATACAATAGAATTTTGGCAAGGACATCAAGGACGTATTCATGACAGATTAAAATTTCGAAGGGNAGANCAAAAATGGAAATTAGATAGGCTTTCTCCATGAGAAAAATATTTAAAATTTTTATAATTTATATTTTTCTTAGTTCCAATACATATGCAGACACTTTTATCTTTCATGAAAAAAATAATGATGGTACAAGGTTTTTTGATATAAAATTTCTTTTTGAATCAAAACATAATGTTAGACAGAATTTTGATCTTTTAACGGATTTTCTNAAAATCCAAAGATTCAATCCATCAGTTTACGAAACAGAAATAATTGGCAGGGACGGCCCTGAACGNGTTGTATTGAAAACAACTTTTAGAAATTGCATACATTTTTTTTGTAGAGAAATGATAATGTATGAATCCATTTTAAGTTATTGCATTGATGATAAATTACATTGTGTAATAAATGCGGAAGTACTTCCAAATCAAGAAAGTCCTGTTTATTCCGGAAAGACTTCCTGGGTGATTAAAGCAAGCAATAAAGATGGGTCAAAAATATCTTATAAATCAGACTTTGTAGCAGACATTTTTTTACCACCAGTCTTTGGGGAATCAATTTTCAAAAAAACAATCAATAGAAATTTGGAACATTTAGAAAATAGTCTAAATAATTTTAATTTTTTCTAAAATGGTGCCCTGAGCAGGGGTCGAACCTGCAACCTTCCCCTTAGGAGGGGGACGCGCTATCCAGTTGTGCCATCAGGGCAAGGAAATTGTATTTATAATTGTCATATTTTAAAAAGCATAGATTTTTAAATGGTACCGCTGAACGGACTTGAACCGTTACTCCCTTGCGGGAATCGGATTTTGAATCCGACGTGTCTACCAATTCCACCACAGCGGCATTTTAAACTATTATACACTTTGATGAAGTATAATCTTTACTTATAAGTGCGTTTTCAAGTAGAATAGCGTTTCTTACAAATTAATAAGCAAGAGTAATATATAAGAGTATGGTTAAAATAAGATTATCAAGAGGCGGTGCTAAGAAAAAACCTTTTTATCACTTAGTAGCCACTGATTCTAGAAAAAGAAGAGGCAGCGGTTATATTGAAAGATTAGGTTTCTTCAACCCAATGGCAACTGGCCAAGAAATAAAACTTCGCATAAATCAGGAAAGAATAGATTATTGGCTATCGGTTGGTGCTCAAACTTCTGACAGAGTTGCTAAACTTCTAAAAAATTCTGCCTAACTTTATGGCGCATTGAGTTCAAACAAAAAAATTCTGATTGCAAAAATTTTAGCCCATCAAGGTTTAAATGGTTGGTTAAAAGTGTATTCGTATTCAGAAACCAAACAAAAATTTTCGGAATATAAATATTTTTTTATTCAAAAAGATAATAATACTTTACGTTTAGATGTTGAAGATATATCAATTGAAAAATCAATAAAAGTAAAATTCAAAAATTTTAATTGCCGCGAAGACTCAGAACAATATATTGGGAAAGAAATTTTTATTTTAGAGGATCAATTAGATACATTGGAAGAGAACCAGTTTTACTGGAACCAACTTATTGGTTTGACAGCATATTTAAATAATGGAAAAAAAATTGGTATAGTAAGCGATATAATAGAAACAGGATCAAATGATGTTTTAGTTATAAAGGGAGCAGAAGAGATACTAATCCCTTATATATTTGGAGACACAGTTATGGAAGTAGTTACTGAAGAAAAAAAAATAATTATAAGTGAAGATTATTACGAGCAATGAAATGAAGCATATTTATGTAATATCAGTATTCCCTGAATTAATTAGNNATTTTATTAATTATGGTGTTTTAAAAAAAGGCCANGATAAATCTTTAATAAATATTGANGCTGTTAATTTAAGAGATTTTTCNGATAAAAATGGTTACGTTGATGATAAGCCATATGGCGGTGGAGCAGGNATGGTNCTNCAAGCNCAGCCTTTGATTGATGCAACCAGATACGTAAAATCTAAATTGANAAACTNTAAGTGCATATACNTATCTCCNAAAGGAACAAAAGTTACTCAANAAATGATTGTGAATACTGCCGATAATGATAATTTAATAATTATTGCNGGCCGTTANGAAGGAGTGGATCAAAGATTNATTGACNTAGAAGTAGANGAAGAATGGTCTATTGGTGATTACATTTTAAGTGGAGGCGAAGTTGCTGCGTGTGTAGTAATTGATGCAGTTGCAAGAATGATNCCTGGAGTTTTAGGGCATGANGANTCAAATAAAGATGAATCTTTTTCTAACAATCTNCTAGAGTACCCTCATTANACNAGACCAGAGGTACTTGAAAATATGGCTGNGCCAGAAGTTTTATTAAGCGGNAATCATGAAGAGATAAGAAAATGGAGAGAAAAAGAGGCTATATCTCTAACAAATAAGAAAAGAAGTGATTTAANNAAAAAAAAGCTTTCATAAAACNCTCCCAACAGATATCATCTGTTTTCTNATTAGAGAATGAAAATGAATATAATAGACGATATAAATAAAGAACAAATGAAAGAAATCCNAGNATTTTCTCCNGGGGACGACATTGTTGTTCAAGTTCGAGTTAAAGAAGGGCAACGAGAAAGATTACAAGCNTTTGAAGGNGTNGTTATTTCAGTAAAAAATCGTGGNATAAATTCATCTTTTACAGTNAGAAAAATATCTCATGGNGAGGGGGTTGANAGNGTTTTTCAGTCTCATAGNCCACTAATAGCAAGTATNGAAATAAAAAGAAAAGGAAAAGTGAGACGCTCAAAANTATATTACTTAAGAGNATTGTCAGGNAAAGCAGCAAGAATTAAAGAAAAGTTATCCTCAAAATAAGTAAAATGCCACANAAGTATGATATGGTTTTTATTAGTCCNCTAGGGCCANTAGGTATAAAANCTAAAGAAGANAAAATCATAAAGTTAANATTTGATANAAATANAACAGAANTTAAACCNAAGACTTCTTTTTTAAAAGANGTACACTATCAGTTAAATCTGTATTTTAATAATAAGNTAAGAAAATTTGATATCCCATATGTTNNTCTTGNAACNGCATACCAAAAGAANGTTCTTTTGGAAGTCNAAAAAATAAGTTTNGGTGATACGAAAACCTATTCTGATATTGCATCNAAAATACAAAGNCATGCNAGGCCTGTAGGAAACGCATGCAGAAATAATCCAATACAGCTTTTAATTCCTTGNCACAGAGTTNTTGGAAAAAATAATTTAGGTGGATTTTCTGGGGATGATATTAGGAAANNTGGNAATATGTTTTTTATTAAAAAGAAATTATTAGAACTAGAAGATAATTAGAAATTTATATTTTATTAATTATTTTTGTTATATCATTGATTCATCACAACTTAATATGAACATGAAAAAGAGATTAGAGCAATATTCCATAGATGATCACAAAATTTCCCATGAAGACATTGATCCTGATGTATATAAAATATCTGAATCTCTAATAAGTAATGGTTACCAAGCTTACTTAGTTGGTGGATGNATTAGAGATATTTTACTAGGNANAAAGCCAAAAGATTTCGATATAGCAACTGATGCGAATCCATCAGAAATATGNAAGATNTTTTCGCATGCAAAAATAATTGGAAGAAGNTTTAAAATTGTACATGTATATATATCTGAAAAAAAATATTTTGAAGTTACTACATTTAGATCTGATATTAAAAATAAAAGCTCTCAAAAAAAATTTCAAAAGACNCATGGCATGATAAGAAGAGATAATTTTTTTGGCAGCATAAGCCAAGATGCTTTTAGAAGAGACTTTACCGTAAATTCATTATATTTAGATTTAGATAGTAAAATATTACACGATTATGTTAATGGATTTGAGGATATAAAAGCAAAAAAACTAAAATTGATAAAAAAACCATCTATAAGCTACCAAGAAGATCCTGTTAGAATGCTTAGAGCTGTAAGATTTGAATCTAAATTAGATTTCAAATTAACAAGTGAATGTAAAGAGTCAATTATTAATATGTCGCATTTAATAAATAACGTTTCTCCTTATCGACTATTTGATGAGATTTTGAAAATTGTACATTCAGGTAAAGGCGAAAAAGGTTATAAAAAATTAAAAGAAATGAACCTATTTAAATACTTATTTCCTTTTACAAATAAAATTTTAAAAGATTTTTCTATTTATGATGATTTTTTTATATGTGCTTTAAGAAACACAGATCAAAGAATTAGCGATGAGCTTCATGTTAATCCTTCATTTATTTATGCAGTTTTTTTGTGGCCTTACTTTAAAGTCTTGGAGGATAAATATATAAATAATGAATCAAGAACGATAGATGATGTCTTTAGACATATAATTGAATCTCAAGGAAAATATATTGCTATTCCAGAGTTTTTTCAAAATACAATATTTACTATATGGTCCTTACAAAGTAGCTTCTTAAACTTGAGCAAAAGAAATATCTATTACTTAACAAATTTAGATAAATTTAGAGCGGCATATGATTTTTTTTATATAAGATCTCAAATTGATAATGATTTAAAGCCTTACGCTGATAAATGGTTTGATATACAAAAAAATGTTGATAATAGAAATATAAATAAAAGAAAAAAATATAAAAAAAGTGGAAACAAAAGATAATCATAAAGACTTATATATAGGTATTGGTAGTAATATGGGTAATCCTATTGAGAATATTAATACCGCGTTAAATATTCTTTCAAAATATAATTTTTTTTATAATAAAAATATTTCTAGCTTTTATGAAAGCCCTCCTATGGGGCCAGCCGATCAAAATAATTATATAAATGCTGCTGTCATGTTTAAAAGTAGCGAATCACCAGAAGATATATTAAAATTATTAAAAGAAATAGAGTCCTCTATGGGAAGAAAAAAAAGTAAAGATAAGTGGTCAGAAAGGATTATTGATTTAGATATAATTTTATATGGAGATATCGTACATTGCACAGATAAACTTACGATTCCTCATATGCTCGCTCATGAAAGAGCATTTGTGTTACTTCCAATCTTGGATATAAATCCTGATGTTTTTATACCAATGAAAGGGTTTGCAAAGAATTTAGTAAAAAGTTGTTTATACAAAGAAATAAAAAAACTTAAGAATAATGAAAGATCTAACGTCTAAATATATTGTTATAGAAGGCCCAATAGGGGTTGGTAAGACTAGCTTATCCAATAAATTGGCTTTAGAGTGGGATGCTGAACTTATTTTAGAAAATGTAGATGATAATCCTTTTTTAACAAAGTTTTATAAAAATCCAAGAGAAGTATCTTTGCAAACACAACTATATTTTTTATTAACGCGAACTAGACAAGTCCAAGGTTTTAAACAACAAGATATATTTTCAAAAGCAAGAGTTTCAGATTTTATGTTGCAAAAAGATAGACTATTTGCGCAAGTAACGCTAAATAATGAAGAGTATGACTTATATGACCAACTATATTCATATATGACAGTTGATATACCAACTCCTGATTTATTAATATATTTACAAGCCCCNNTTAANANTTTGATGNAAAGGATAAAAAAAAGAGGNAGAAGTTTTGAGAAATATATTAANTCTGAATATCTAGANAGACTNAATTCAATGTATTTAAAATTTTTTAATAATTATAATGCCTCACCTTTNCTGATAGTTAANGCGGAAGANATNGATTTTGTAAATAATGAGATNGANTATAAAAATCTTCTAGAAAAAATTTATTCNATAGACAAAGGAAAACATTACTTTAATCCATTAGCAAGTATTATCAATGAATAANATNAAAAAAAAACTTAATGCTTTTGTTGAAGAAGGNAATCAAATTGTTTGTGTGACATGTTACGANGCATCCTTTAGTAAGATTTTNGCAGATCAAAAAATTGATATTGTTCTTGTAGGTGATTCACTGGGTATGGTTATTCAGGGTGAAAACAATACTCATAAAGTAAAAATGGATGATATCTTATATCATGTTTCATGTGTTTCAAAAAATAAGACCAATTTTATTTTGATGTCTGACATGCCAAAAAATTCTTACGAAGATTGTAAATCAGCTTATTCAAATGCTAAAAAATTATTAGATAATAACGTTGATATAGTAAANATAGAATATCNAAAAGAGTATGATGAGATAATCAAAGACTTAGTTTTAAAATCAGTGCCTGTATGTGCTCACATCGGGTTATTACCGCAATATATATCAAAAAATGAAGACATCAGAATATATGGTAAAGATAAATNAGAAGGGGAAANAATACTTCAACAAGCAAACCATTTAGAAAAAATTGGAGTCGATTTNATTCTCTTGGAATGTGTAGATTTTGAATTATCTAAAAATATTACAAATTCTGTAAAGATACCTGTAATAGGTATTGGTTCAGGAGAATATTGTGATGGACAAGTCCAAGTGCTTTATGATTTGATTGGTATATCAAATAATCCCCCAAAGTTTGCCAAAGATTATTTAATAAATGGAAAAAATATCGAGGGAGCAATAAAAGATTTTCATAACTATGTTAAGTCTATAAAAAATTAAATTTATGAAAATTTTTAAATCTGTTGAACAATTTATCAAATCAAAAATAGAAATTAAATCTTTTGTCCCAACNATGGGAAATTTGCATAAAGGACATTTATCTTTAATTGATAAAGCAAAAAAAATTTCAGGACCTATNTGCGTAACTATATATATAAATGAGGCACAATTTACAGAAAAAAATGATTTTGAAGAATATCCTATCTCATTAGAAAGTGATATCGATAATCTTAGATCAAAAGAAGTTGATTACTTACTAATACCAAAGAAAATAGACATAGAAAAATTTTCAAAGGCATTTAACAAAGAGGATGAGCCAAGAAATTTAACAACTGACTTATGTGGAAAATATAGGCCTGGCCATTTTTTCGCAGTNATTGATATTATCTACAGNTTTTTACAAATAATTAACCCAAAAAATATTATTTTAGGTGAAAAAGATTTTCAGCAGTTACTTTGTNTTCAAGAACTCATAAGGATTACCAATAATAAAGTAAATATTATTTCCTCGCCAACCATTCGAACTGATGAGGGACTAGCATTAAGTTCAAGAAATGAACGACTTTCTGATGACGAAAAATTATTAGCTAATAACATCTANCAAACTCTTATTGCAGCTAAAAACCTTTTTNATAAAGGTTATTCTATTGATGCCATTACCAAAGAAATATATGAAATATATAATACATCTTCTATCAAATTAGAATATTTTTCTATTAGGGATTTAAAAACATTGCANCATACATATGATGATGATTTAATAGCTTTAATAGCAGTTTATATAGGTAAGATTAGACTTATTGACAATATAATTATAAGATCNCATCCATAAGGTATTGATTACATGTTCTGTACTATTTACCAGGAATTTAAATGAATTTAACTTTTCTAAAATCAAAATTACATGGAGCTCGAGTTACCCATTCTGAGTTAGAATACGATGGGTCATGCGCTATAGATAGCAATATATTGGCACAAGCCTCAATTCATGAATATGAAAAAATTGATATATACAACATCACAAACGGAGAAAGGTTTTCTACTTATACAATATTAGCTCAACCAGGAAGTGGTATTATTTCTGTGAATGGAGCTGCNGCACATAAAGCTAAACCTGGAGACAAGCTTGTAATTTGCGCATATGTTGATTTATCAGAAGATCAAATAAAAAAATTCAAACCTATACTAGTTTACCTAGATGATAATAATAAAATTATTAAAAAAACTGCTAGCATTGCAATGCAACTTGTATGAAGATTTTGCCAAATANTAAATGAATAAAATTTTTTCAGAACAATTAAAAAAAATAAAAAAAGATACCTCAAGACTTAAAAAANTTTCAAAAAACAAAAATGAAAATAAAAATTTCTGTATAGAAACAGAGAATATTTTTTTCGATTATTCAAGAAATATAATTGATGAGAAATCAGTTGAAAATCTANTAAAGCTAGCATCCTTAATAGATATTAAAAAAAATTATAAAAGATTAATATCTGGTCATATTTCTAATAAATCAGAAAATAGAAAAGTTCTTCATCCTGCAATGAGAAGTGCGCCATCTTTACTAGATAAAAATATAATTGAAGATATTAGAAAACATAAAGAAATTTTAAAAAAAATATCACAAGATGTAATTTCGGGTAAAAATAAATCATTTAGTAACAAAAAATATACAGATGTTGTTTCTGTTGGAACAGGTGGTTCATTCTTTGGAATCAAAGCCACATATGAGGCGTTAAAAAATTATAGTTCAAAAAATATTAAATTACATTTTATTTCTAATCTAGATTTTACTGAAAATAAGGATTTACTTAGTTCACTGGACCCCAATAAAACNTTGTTTATAATTGTATCTAAGAGCTTTAGAACAATTGAAACANTAGAAAATATAAAAAAAATTAAATTTTGGTTAAAAGAATATTCGAAAAATTATAATGTAATGCAAAATTTTTTAGCGGTTACTGAAAATGAATCTGAGGCAAAAAAACTTGGCATAAACCAAAGAAATATTATTAAGATTTGGGAATGGTTAGGAGGGAGATATTCAATATGGTCAGGAGTAAGTATTGGGTTAATTATTGCTATTGGATACAATAATTTTTCTAAATTTTTATATGGTGCTCAAAAAGCAGACGAACATTTTTTTAAAAAGCAGTACAAAAATAACATACCAGTTATCATGGCACTTTTGTCTTTCTATTATTCAAATTATTTTGCAGCACAAAGTCATTTGATACTTCCCTATAACTATAGACTACGATTTTTACATGACCATATTCAACAGCTTGAAATGGAAAGTAATGGGAAGTCAATTGACATGAATGGGAAAAATATATCTAGTAAGGCTGGGAATATAGTTTGGGGTGGTTCGGGTAGTTGCTCACAACATTCTTTTTACCAATTACTTCATCAGGGTAATGTCTTTATACCTGCTGATTTTATAATCTCTAAAAAAACTGATTCAGGTAGTCAAGATAATCATGACATGTTGTTTTCAAATTTTTTAAGCCACATTAATATTCTAAATATTGGTTTTTCAATGTCAGATGCTCAGAAGTTATACGTAGAAAAATTTGCAAATCAAGGTTTGCAAAGAGATCTTGTAGTTAAGAATTTGATGTTAGGAGGTAAAAAACCAACTAATGCATTTTTACTAAAAAAATTATCACCAGAAGCATTGGGTGAATTATTAGCATACTATGAGCATAAAACGTATGTATTGGGTTTACTATATGGAATAAATTCATTTGATCAGTGGGCAGTAGAAATTGGCAAAATAAAAGCAAAAGAAATATATAGAAATATAAAATTACTAAAAAATAAGAATAAGAAAATTAATAGTAAAATATTAAAAAAATATATCAGTTAGAACATTCCTGCTTTTCTATAGCCCAAGTAATATGTTCATTTAATATTGGATCATTTTGTTTTTGCTTTTTTTCTTTAAGAGCATTAATAGTATTAATGTTCTTTTCTGAATTCCCTAAACCTATAGCTATATTCCGCAACCATTGAAAATATGTAATTCTGTTGATCGGAGTATTTTTTGTATTTGATTTAAATTCTTGTTCTGACCATTTGAATAGGCTAATTAATGTTGGTGAATCAAGTTTATGTTTATGCGTGAATTCTTCAATTCTTGTTTCTGAGCTAAATCTATTCCACGGGCAAACTAATTGACAGTCATCACATCCAAAAATTCTATTTCCAATATTATTTCTATATTTTTTTGGTATAGATCCTTTTAACTCTATAGTAAGATAAGCGATACATTTCTTAGCATCTAACACGTTTGGAGCAATAATTGCTTTAGTTGGACAAACATCGATACATTGACTGCATTGACCGCAGAAATTCTCTGACTTTTTATCAACTTCAAAATCTATATTTGTATATATTTCACCAAGAAAAAAATATGAGCCACTCTTTTTATTTATAAGTAAAGTATTTTTTCCAATCCAGCCCAAACCAGATTTTTGGCCAATCGCTTTTTCTAGGACTGGAGCGGAGTCAACAAATGCTCGGTATTTAAAATTATCAACTTCTTGATTTATTTTCTTAGCAATTTTGTGAAGTCTATTTCTCATTTCAGAATGATAATCTTTTCCTAAAGCATATCTGGAAATATAAGCTAAGTTTTTATTTTTTAATACACTTGATGANTCAACTGTATTATCTTGTAAATAGTTCATTCTNAAAGANATTACTNTTACGGTTCCAGGCATTAACTTATNAGGNTGCGATCTTTTNAAACCATGTTTTTCCATGTAATNCATTTCGCCATGAAATTTNTTTTTNAGCCAGCTCAANAAATAGGCTTCATCTTCNTGAAGGTCTATATCAGAAAAACCTACNCCATCAAATCCAAGTTCTTCAGCCCATTCNATAATTTTATTTTTTAATAATTTATATTTCATTAAAGTNTTTTNAAATATTATTGTTATAATTATACAATGTGCGGAATAGTAGGCGAATATTATTTTAAAAATAAATGTATCGATTATGATCATAATATTGAGTTGTTAATTGATAAAATTAAATCTAGGGGCCCAGATTTCTCAGGATTTTCAGTTTTAGAAAATATATGTCTTGGACACTCAAGGCTATCGATAATAGATCTCTCTAATGCTTCAAACCAGCCTTTTGAAGACAATTCTGCAAATTTGAGTATGGTTTATAATGGGTGTATTTATAATTTTATTGAATTAAGAAATAAACTTATCAATAAAGGTCATGTATTTAAGACCTCTGGAGATACAGAGGTTGTTCTAAATTCCTATAAAGAATGGGGCGAAGGCTGTTTAAAATATTTTGACGGAGATTTTGCAATTGCAATCTGGGATGCCAGAAGAAAACAACTTTTTCTTGCAAGAGATAGGTTTGGCGTTAAACCATTATATTACGTGAATTCAAAAAACTTTTTTAGATTTGGCTCAACATTACAATCAATCATAGCAAAAAAAGATATTAGCTTAGATTTGAATAATAAGTCGTTACACTTACATTTTTCTTTACACGCAGTTGTACCTGCACCTGATACTATATTTAAAAATATAAAAAAAGTTCCACCAGGTCATTATTTAATTATTGACCAAGAAAAAAACTTATCTACATTTAATTATTGGAATTTAGAAAGTCCAAAATCAAGAGATATTATAGGTGATGAATATGAGGCAACAGAGAAAATTGAATCTTTGCTTAAAGCGTCAATAGAAAAAAGATTAGAAGCTTCCGATATTGATGTTGGCGTTCTGCTATCGGGTGGTTTAGATTCAAGCATTATCGTTGGTTTGGCAAAAGAAAAATTTCCAAATTTAAAAACTTATAGTATTGGTTTTGAAGATGATAAAGAGGAAAAGGGTAATGAATTTTATTATTCTGACCAGGTTGTAAAAAAATTTAATACTGATCATAAAAAATTTGTTATTAAAAATAGTTTTGCTTTAGATAAATTGCCTAGTGCTTTTAGTTTTATGTCTGAGCCAATGCTAGGGCAAGATGCGGTTGCTTTTTTTATGCTATCGGAATTAGTAAAGAAGGAAGTTAAAGTTGTATTATCCGGNCAGGGAGCAGANGANGGATTTGCTGGNTATTTTTGGTATCAAAAAATAAATTCAGAAAAAAATAATTANAAGAATTTTTTAAAACATTATGNAGATAGAAGTGATGAGGAANTAANAGAATTTTTAAATCTTGAACTTAAANATAANTATACNGCTTTACTTGTAAAAGATAAATTTAATAGTATAAATTCAAANACATTATTNGGTAATGTTTTAAANTTTGATNTAACAACACTTNTTGTNGATGANCCAGTNAAACGGGTTGATAATATGACAATGGCTTGGGGNNTAGAGGCAAGAGTGCCATTTTTAGATCATAAACTAATTGAGCTNTCTNTTAAAATAGANCCTNGAGTTCATTTGAAAAGAAATGGTAAGAATATATTAAANGTNATTGCAGATAAATTATTACCAAAAGAAGTAATAACAAGAAAAAAAGGCTATTTTCCAATGCCAGCACTAAAGTATATTAGGGGCGATTATTATGACTTTGTTTATGATATTCTTAATTCTAGTAAATGTTATAATAGAAATTTATATAATAAAGATTATATAAATAAATTATTGGAAAAACCGAATGATCATAAAACTGCAATAGAAGGAAATAAACTTTGGCATGCCGCTGCTACAGAACTATGGTTTCAGGTAAATATAGATTAAAATATTCGATTAGGAGAAATTATGGACGTTTTAGATAGAATAAAAGAGCAAGTTGAAAATAATAAGGTAATTATTTATATGAAGGGTACGCCTCAGATGCCTCAATGTGGTTTTTCAAGCAGAACTGCAGAAGCATTAAAACAATGTGGAGTAGAGTTCGCTTATGTCAATATTTTAATGGACCCCGAAATATTTCAAAACNTACCAAAATTTGCAGATTGGCCTACATTTCCCCAAGTATATATTGATGGTGAATTTATTGGCGGATGCGATATAACTCTTGAGCTTCACGAAAAAGGCGAATTAAAAAAGATGATAGATGAAGCTACTTCGTAATCTAGATGAAAGATAAAAATATTCAAAAAGTTGTTTTAGCATACTCTGGAGGTCTAGATACCTCAGTAATTGTGAAATGGCTTCATGATAATTATAAGTGTGAAGTTATTACTTACACAGCTGATCTCGGTCAGAAAGATGAAATTGATTCTGCAAAGAAAAGGGCAAAGGAGCTTGGTGTATCGAAAATAATTCTAGAAGACCTAAAGGAAGAGTTTGCAAAAGATTTTATTTTTCCGATGTTTAGAGCAAATGCTCTTTACGAAGAACAATATCTTCTTGGTACTGCAATAGCCCGTCCACTTATATCCAAAAAATTAATTGAGGTCGCTGAAAAGTATGGAGCAGATGCTATATCTCATGGAGCTACCGGAAAAGGTAATGATCAAGTGCGTTTTGAATTATCTGCTTACGCTTTAAATCCCGATATAAAAATTATTGCTCCGTGGAGAGAGTGGGATTTAAATTCAAGAGATAAGCTTTTATCTTATGCTACTTCAAATAATATTCCAGTAGATGCAAATAAAAAAGATACACCACCTTATTCGATGGATGCAAATCTACTTCATATATCTTATGAAGGAAAAATTTTGGAAGATCCATGGTCCTCTCCACCAGAGGATATGTGGAGATGGACTACTNCGCCTAAAAATNCTCCAAATGAAGCAGAAGAATTAATAATAGAGTTCTTTGAGGGTGATCCTGTTTCCATAAACGATAAGAAAATGAGCCCAGCAGTAATAATGGAATTTTTAAATAATGTTGGTGCAAAACATGGTATNGGAAGATTGGATATGATTGAAAATAGATATGTAGGAATGAAATCTAGAGGATGTTATGAAACGCCAGGGGGGACAATAATTTTACATGCTAGAAGAGCAATAGAATCTATTACGTTAGATAGGGAAGTAACACATTTAAAGACAGAAATTATGCCTAAATATGCAAGCATGATTTATAACGGCTTTTGGTGGAGCCCTGAAAGAGAAAGTTTGCAAGAATTTATTGATTCAACTCAGAAAGTAGTGTGTGGCTTTGTAAGACTTAAATTATTTAAGGGAAATATAATAATCGAGGGTAGAAAATCTGAAAATTTTAGTTTATATGAGGAATATTTAGCAACTTTTGAAGACGATAAAGGGACATATGACCAGAAAGATGCTGAGGGTTTTATTAAATTAAACGCGTTAAGACTCAAAAATANGTATAAAAAGTAATACTGTACTTATAGTAATATCCGGCATATTATATAAAAAAGAAAAGCAAGAATATTGGCATTTTAAGCAATAAGAGGAGAAAACATGGGAAATTTGAGAATACTTTTAATTGGAGTAGCTTCATTAATTTTAAGTGGATGTGCTACTTATTCAGGTAATTCTATGGCTGACCCAAATGATCCATGGCAGGCAGTTAATAGACCTGTATTTGCTGTCAATGACGCATTTGACCAAGCCTTATTTAAGCCTTTAGCAAAATCATATAATGCAATCACACCAGAACCTATTCAAGATGGAGTGACAAATTTCTTTTCGAATTTAAANGAAATAGATAATGCTATAAATAATTTATTTCAAGGTAAGCCAGAAGCATTTGCAACTTCGGTTGGAAGATTAGCAATTAATTCAACAATAGGATTGGGAGGTATTATAGATGTTGCCTCTCACATGGGACTTACTCATACTCCTGAGGATCTAGGACAAACTATAGGTGTACTTGGAGCAGGTGCTGGACCATATGTAGTATTGCCATTTCTTGGTTCAAATAGCGTAAGAGATATTCCAGGGACAATTTTATCTATGTATTTAAATCCACTAGCATGGCTAGATGATGTTTCTTTTAGAAATATAATGGTTGGAGTAAATGCTGTAGATGCAAGATCAAATCTACTTGCAAAAGAAGATATTGCAAGTGAAATTTCTGAAGATAAATATACTTTGTATAAAGATGCTTATCTCGAGGAAAGGGAATTTGAAATANCTGATGGAAACTTGGATGATTCCGACTTGACTTCTGATATAGNTGATTAAATTTTATATTATCTCTTAAGTTTTATTTTTAGTACTAATTCCGATATATATGCCATTAAGTATTATAAATATTATTGGCAAAATAATTCCTAAAATGTAAAATTTAAATTCAACCCATGTTTCTTCAGTATAAAAGTTAGCGACATAAAGATTTAAAATACCACAAAAAACAAAAAATATTATCCAAGAATTTGATAAAACAGACCATTTTTTATTATCAAGCTCTATTTGTTCTTCGAGAAGTTTTTTAATTATATTTTCTTTGGAGATAATGTTATTAAGAATAAAAAATAAAGCGAAGCCCCAATATACGATTGAAGGTTTAATTTTTATAAATAGTGGATTTTTAAAATATAAAGTACTTAAACCTGCAATTAAAATTATAAATAAAGTTATATAGTGTATTTTTTTAACTTTTTTGATCAATAATAAAACAAGGAATTGAATTGAGTAAGTAACCATTAGCACTAAAGTAGCAAAGTATATACCACTAGATTTTTTTGGATTAAGATCAATACCAAACAGAGCGTTAACGTCGTTTATATAGTTTACAGGAATATCTGTATAAAAAACATATGATATAAAGAAGAAAAAAACTGGTATAAAATCAACAAATGCCTTCAAAATAATCCTCAAAAAAAACTAGAAATATGTTAAGTGTAAGCCTATATAATGCTATAATATTATTGAATAATAACACAATATGAGTTAATGGATATAAAACCTGATACACATAAAGAAATTAAAGATGTTAATGTTCCACTAGCTTATGTTAAAGGGCAGCCTTTTCTAACTATTCCGAAAGATTTATACTTACCACCAGATGCTTTGGAAGTAGTCTTAGATTCATTTGAAGGACCTCTAGATTTATTATTATATTTAATAAAAAGCCAAAATTTTGACATACTTGAACTACCAGTTGCCAAAATTACTGATCAATATATTCAATATATTGATTTGATGCAGGAATTAAAATTAGAACTGGCTGCAGAATATATGTTAATGGCAGCGACTCTTGCAGAAATAAAATCTAAATTATTATTACCTAAAATTGATGATGAGGGTGAAGAGGAAGATGATCCAAGAGCAGAATTAATAAGAAGATTACAAGAATATGAAAGATATAAAAAAGCAAGCTTTAAAATAGAATCCTTACCAAGAGTTAACAGAGATTTCTATTTAGCTAAAAAGGTTCCTTATGAGATCATAAAAAAAAATGAAGAATATCAGAATGTTGATCTAGAAAAACTTGTTATTGTATTCCATCAACTAATGCAACAAACAAAATTTCTTTCTCCACATGATGTAAAAAAAGATTTTTTATCTGTAAGGGAGAAAATGACTTTGATAATGAATAAATTAAAAAAAGACGAGTATATAGACTTTAAAAAAATTTTAAATTTTAAAGAGGGGAAGTCAGGTATAGTTGTTACTTTTTTAGCTATATTAGAATTAATCAGGTTGGCATTAATTGATTGTGTTCAAGCAAACTATGATTCATCAATATTTATTAAATTAAAATAAAATTTGAGTAAAAATATGCTAGAAAATAATAAAATTAAGAAAATTATTGAATCTTTGATATTTTCTTCACCTTCTCCAATAAAAGCTAAAGATATAAGAAATTTTTTCGCTGAGGAAAAAATTTCTTTAAAACTCATTGAAGAGTTAATTATAGAGCTTCAAAGTAAATATTCTCAATCGGGTGTAAATTTAATTAGAGTATCATCTGGCTATAGATTTCAGGTAGCAGATGATTGTAATGAATGGGTTACAAATTTTTATCCAGAAAAGCCTCAAAAATATTCGAGAGCATTAATGGAAACTTTAGCATTAATCATATATAAACAACCTATAACAAGAACTGAAATTGAAGCAGTTCGAGGTGTAAGTGTAAGTAGCAATATTATAAAAACTCTTCTAGAAAGAGAATGGATAAAAATATTAGGTTACAAAGAAGTGCCGGGAAAACCTGCCATATTCGGAACAACTAAAGAATTTTTAAATTCGCATAATTTAGTGTCTTTAAACCAATTACCAAAACTTGATGATATAATTGAGTTATCAGATCAAGAAAAAACTCAGTTGGGTTTGTTAGATTTAAGTAATAATGATGAAGCTAAATCAAATGTTGATGGTCATGAACCAGAAGAATTTAATAATGATAATATTCATTAAAAAAACTAAGTTTTTTTAGTTTTTTAGTTTTTTAGTTTTTATAGCCCTTTTTGGGTATTTTTGTCTTGAGTATTCCGGAATATTAGAATATATTATCGTACCATCAAGATTAATTATTATTAAAAATTAATGGTAACAACATGAAAATTTCAATTCCAAAAGAAAATAGGAAAGGCGAGACAAGAGTCGCGGCTTCTCCAGAAGTTGTAAGAAAATTTGTTTCGATGGGTTTTAGCGTCACAATAGAAAGTGGTGCAGGACTAAATGCAGGGTTTACTGATGAAATATTTAAAGATGCTGGAGCAGAAATAGCTGCTGATACAAAATCGACATTAGAAAATGCAGACCTAGTTTTTAAAATACAACGTTTGATGACTTCAAACGATTCCATGAATGAAATTTCCATGTGTAAAAAAGACTCGATGATTTTATCCCACATGTCAGCTTTGAGTACGAAAAAAGATTCCGAAGAATACGCCAAAGCATCATTGACAACTTTTGCAATGGATTTGATGCCAAGAATTAGCAGAGCTCAATCGATGGATGTATTGTCGTCCCAATCTAACCTTTCTGGTTACCAAGCAGTAATAAAAGGGGCAGATAATTTTAATAGTGCTTTTCCAATGATGATGACAGCGGCTGGCACGGTTGCTCCGGCAAAAGTTTTTATAATGGGAGTTGGTGTTGCAGGACTTCAAGCAATCGCAACAGCTAAAAGAATGGGCGCAATCGTTACAGCATATGATGTAAGAGCTGCAACAAAAGA
This sequence comes from Gammaproteobacteria bacterium, assembly GCA_002705445.1. Classification (GTDB taxonomy): domain Bacteria; phylum Pseudomonadota; class Gammaproteobacteria; order Poriferisulfidales. The sequence continues at coordinate 23,990 of PAGR01000010.1, forward strand.
ACAAGTAGAAAGTTTAGGTGGTAAATTTCTTATTGTTGACGAAGAAGCAATGAAAGAAGCTGAAACTTCAGGAGGCTATGCAAAAGAAATGACCGAAGAATATAAGAAAAAAGAACAGGAAGTAATTAAAAAGCACATAAGTGATCAGGATATAGTAATAACAACGGCTCTTATTCCTGGAAGACCTGCCCCCCGACTTGTAACTGCTGAAATGGTTAAATCAATGAGAACAGGAACGGTAATTGTGGATTTAGCGGCTGAAATGGGTGGGAATTGCGAATTAACTAAGAGAAACGAAGTCTTTGATGCTGATGGTGTAAAAATAGTTGGATATGATAACTTACCAGGCGAGCTTCCAAAAGATGCAAGTACACTTTTTGCAAAAAATTTACTAAATTTTTTATCACCTCATTTTAACAGCGAAACTAAGAAATTAGAGTTGGATTGGGAGGATGAAACAGTAAAAAATACTTTAGTTACAAAAGATGGCAATATAGTAAGTGAAATTGTTAAAGGAGTTTCATAATGGATTTTTTAAGTTTATTTTCAATATTCGTGTTATCAGTTTTTGTTGGCTTTTATGTCGTTTGGGGAGTTACTCCTGCACTTCATTCACCCCTTCTAGCTGTAACAAATGCAATATCATCAGTAATAATCGTTGGCGGTCTTATTGCTGCTGTTGCTAGTAAAGGCATTTTAGATTTATCTAGTTCAATGGGATTAATAGCTGTTCTTTTAGCTTCAGTAAATATATTTGGTGGTTTTATGGTTGCTCAAAGAATGTTAGCAATGTTTAAAAAGAAAAAATAAATAGGAAAATATAAATGAACACAACAATAATTGGTTTTGCGTATCTTCTTTCTGGAGTACTTTTTATTCTGGCTTTAAAAGGACTTTCTTCTCCTGTATCAGCTAGAAAAGGTAATACATATGGAATGCTAGGCATGGCAATTGCTGTAGCAACAACCCTTTATGGTGCTGGTTCGGGACTACAGTTATCAAGTTACACAAATATTATTATTGCAGTTGCTATAGGTGGTATTTTTGGATCTATACTCGCAAGAAAAATTAGCATGACTGCATTACCTCAGCTAGTTGCAGCTTTTCATAGCTTAGTTGGTCTTGCGGCAGTTTTTGTTGCTATTGGAGCATACAAGAATCCAGCAGCCTTCTTCGCTGGCGGCATAATAACAACTGGAAGTATGATTGAAATGAGTTTAGGTTTAGCAATTGGTGCTATAACATTCTCTGGCTCAGTTATTGCTTTTGCTAAACTTCAAGGTTTAGTAAGTGGAAACCCATTGGTTTTTAAAGGGCAACACTTAATTAATCTAATTATATTTTTAGCTATATTATCTCTAATATATATGACAGCTATAGCTCCTATGGATGCAGTAACTGAACAATATTTTTGGGCGATTGTAGGATTATCTTTTTTTATTGGTTTCCTAGTTGTTTTACCTATTGGTGGAGCTGATATGCCAGTCGTCGTTTCAATGCTTAATTCTTACTCTGGTTGGGCAGCCTGTGGTATAGGTTTTACTTTACAAAATACAGCCTTGATAATTACTGGAGCTTTGGTGGGTTCTTCCGGAGCAATACTTAGTTATATTATGTGTAAAGGAATGAATCGTTCCATCGTAAGCGTTTTGCTTGGCGGCTTTGGGGGAGATGCTGATGCAGCATCAGTTGCAGCAGCACAACCAAAAGGAAATGTAAAACAAGGTAGCGCAGATGATGCCTCTTTTATTATGAGTAATGCCCAAAAAGTTATTATTGTACCAGGTTATGGCATGGCAGTTTCTCAGGCACAACATGCGTTGAGAGAAATGTGTGATTTATTAAAAGAAAAAGGTGTTGAAGTTAGATATGCTATTCATCCGGTCGCTGGAAGAATGCCAGGTCACATGAATGTTCTTTTGGCAGAAGCAAATGTCCCGTATGATGAAGTATTTGAACTCGAAGAAATAAATCATGAATTTGCTACTGCAGATGTTGCATTTGTAATTGGTGCTAATGATGTCACAAACCCATTGGCAAAAACTGATCCACAAAGTCCAATTTACGGAATGCCGATATTAGATGTTGAAAAAGCAGCCACAACATTGTTTTTAAAAAGATCTATGGCTTCTGGATATGCTGGAGTAGACAATGATCTGTTCTTTAGAGATAAAACGATGATGTTACTGGGAGATGCTAAAAAAACAACCGAAGAAATTGTTCAAGCATTAAATTTAAGCTAACTAATTAAATTTTTTAGATCTAATGGGGAATCAATTATATAATCACTTTCCCACTCTTTAATTTGGTTTGTATCACTTATAAAGCCATATGCTGCTGCAACAGAAAACATTTTTGCAGCATTTGCAGCAACAATATCTCTTAGGTCATCACCAACATAAGCGCAAAATATTGGATCAATTGATATTTGTTTTGAAGCATATATCAATGGTTCAGGATTAGGTTTTTTAACACTAAGAGTGTCTCCAGCAACTATACAATTTGGTGCATGAGTAAAATTAAGCATTTCTATAATAGGCAATACAAGATAGCTCGGTTTATTTGTAACAATACCCCACTTAATGTTCTTGCTTACTAAGGTATCTATAACTTCTGAAATTCCATTAAATAAATGTGTATTAATAAATAAATTTTTTTTATAAATTTCTAAATAGTCTGAAATTAATTTACTTCTCTCTAAGTTAGACACTTTTGGGCAAGAAAAATCTATTAAACCGGCAGCACCTTTTGAAATATAGTTTTTTGCAATATTTAATTCAACCTTCTTTCTTTTATGATTTTCTAATAAAATATTTAGACAATTAATCATATCAAATGATGTATCTGCAATAGTGCCATCAAAATCAAAAAGCATTGCAGCAATATTTCTATTAATCATTATTTTTCTTGCAATGTATTATGTAATTTATAATAGGATTTGATGATTCATAAAATTTATTATTAAGAAAATTATAATTTATACCTTTAATACTATGTACTTCTAAAGAATTTTTTCTTAAGATTTTACAAAATTCAGAGGGTTTAATAAAATTTTTATAATCATGAGTTCCACGTGGTAAAATATTAAATATATATTCGGCGCCAACTATTGAAATGAGATATGAAATTAAATTTCTATTTAATGTTGAAAAAAATAAATCAGATTCATTCTTAGTAACATTAATACAATCTTGAATAAGCTTTTCTGGATCAGGAACGTGCTCAATAAGCTCAAGACATGTGAGAACGTCATATCTAATTTTTGAATCTTTAATTAATTTGTCTAAACTTATATTTTGGTAATCTATATCTAAATTTCTTAAGGTTTGATGGATTTTAGCAATTTCTATTGCTTCATTGGACATGTCTATGCCTTTAACCTTTGTTGTTTTTGAAAACAATTCTTCACAAAGAAGACCTCCGCCACAACCGACATCTATTAGAGATTTGTTTTTAAGATCTATACTATTTTTAATAAAGTTTACTCTCACGGGATTTAACATATGAAGGGGCTTAAAAGGGCCTTCGGGATCCCACCAACTGTAAGAAATATCGTCAAATTTTTGTACTTCTTTATTATCTACATTCATGCACAATATATTATCTTATTTTTTAAAAATAAGCATTAATAGCGGGGTTATATGAGGGTTTTTTTAGCTGATAATCTAGTGAAAAAATGCTACTCATGTTAGAATTAAAGGTATTCCAACCATCCAAAAAATAGAGTCATAATGGTAGATTTTGCAAAAGAATTAGTGCCTGTATCCATAGAAGAAGAGACAAGTAAAGCATATTTAGAATATGCCATGAGCGTGATAATTGGAAGAGCTTTACCAGATATTAGAGATGGATTGAAACCTGTTCATAGAAGAGTTTTATATGCTATGGAGTCAATGGGTAATTATTCTAATAAACCATATAAAAAATCTGCCCGTGTTGTTGGAGATGTAATCGGTAAATATCATCCTCACGGAGACACTGCAGCTTACGATACAATTGTAAGAATGGCGCAAGATTTTTCAATGAGATATATCTTGGTAGACGGCCAAGGTAATTTTGGTTCTATCGATGGTGATTCACCTGCAGCAATGAGGTACACAGAAGTACGAATGGCTAAAATAGCACATGAAATTTTATCAGATCTTGATAAGGAAACTGTTGATTTTAGACCTAATTATGATGAAACAGAAATTGAACCTGTAGTACTTCCTACTAGAGTTCCAAATTTATTGGTAAATGGATATTCAGGTATAGCTGTAGGTATGGCAACTAATATTCCTCCCCATAATTTATACGAAGTAATTGACGCTGTAATAGCACTAAGTAAAAAGCCAGATCTTAAAATAAAAGATTTAATGAAATATATTCCTGGCCCAGATTTTCCAACAGCAGGAATTATCACAACTGATAAGGCTGACAATGGAATAGAGTCTGCATATGAGACAGGAAAAGGTAAAGTTATAATGCAAGCATTAACTCATATTGAGACCGATAAAAAGAAATCTCGTGAAAAAATAATTATTTCAGAACTTCCATATCAAGTTAACAAAGCTAGGTTAATTGAAAAAATTGCCGAATTGGTAAGAGACAAAAAGTTAGAAGGTATTTCTGAATTAAGAGATGAGTCAGATAAAGACGGAATGAGGGTTGTAATAGAATTAAAAAAATCAGAGATATCAGAAGTCCTTTTAAATAATTTATTCCAGCAGACTCAAATGAGAACATCTTTTAGTATCAATATGGTTGCATTAATCAATGGTAAACCTAGAGCGGTAAATCTAAAAGAAATATTGTCAGCTTTTATTGAACATAGAAAAGAAATAGTTACCAAAAGAACTATATTTGAATTGAAAAAAGCTAGGGAGAAAGCTCATATCTTAGAAGGCTTAGCTGTAGCATTATCTAATATAGATGAAATAATAAAATTAATTAAAGAATCTAAAAATTCTCAAGAAGCAAAAGAAAAATTGCTCTCTAAAAAATGGAAGGCTGGTATTATTCTTAAGATGTTAGATTCGTCAAAAGGATCTATTACAAAACCTGAGGATTTAAATGAAAATCTTGGTTTAGTAAAAAATCAATATATATTATCAGAAAATCAAGCGCAGGCTATCTTGGAAATGAAATTAAGTAGGTTAACCGCCTTAGAACAAGATAAAATAATTCTCGATTTTAAAGAGCTTTTGGAAAATATAAAAAATTTTCAACTTATTTTGAGTGATAATAATGTTCTTATGGATTTGATAAGAACTGAATTAGAAGAAATAAAAAAAACATACGGTGATCATAGAAGAACTAAGTTTGAAAAATTTGTAAATTTCTCTAAAGAAGATTTAACAAAAGAAGAAGATCTAGTCGTAACTCTTTCAAATGCAGGATATATTAAAGCTCAACCTGTGGATACATATAGTGCGCAAAAAAGAGGTGGCCGAGGAAAAACAGCTGCAACAGTAAAAGATGCAGATTTTATTGAAAAATTATTTGTTGCTAATTCTCATGATACAATTTTATGCTTTTCAAGTTTAGGAAAAGTATATTGGCTTAAAGTCTATGATATTCCACAATCTGGAAGATCCGCTAAAGGTAAAGCGATAGTCAATATACTTTCATTAGCACAGTTTGAAAAAATTACAGCTATACAGAAAATAAGTAATTATGATGAGAATTTGTTTGTTCTAATGGCAACTAGCAAAGGAATAATTAAAAAAACCAAGTTAGTAGAATTTTCAAGACCAAGATCATCTGGCCTTATAGCAATAAATTTAAAAGATGGAGATAATTTAATTGAAGTTAGTATAACTGACGGAAAAAAACAAATAATGCTCTTTTCAAGTGCTGGAAAAGCAATTAGATTTGATGAGTCTGATGTGAGTTGTGTTGGAAGAAGTGCTGCTGGTGTAAAGGGTATTAGTATTGGAAAAGATCAATTTGTAATTAGTATGATAACAAGTGATAAAAATGATTCAGATGACATTTTAATTGCTACCGAAAATGGTTATGGAAAAAGAACTAAGATAGACGAATTTTCTTTACAAAAAAGATCTGGTAAAGGAAATATTGCTGTTAAGACTACAGATAGAAATGGAAATGTAGTTGGGGCTCTTAAGGTAAAGGAGAATGATGATTTAATGTTAATTACAGATCATGGAACTTTAGCAAGAACATCTATTAAGGATATTTCTCAATTGGGTCGAAATACTCAAGGGGTAAGATTGCAAAAACTTGGTAAAGATGAAAAACTATCACAAATAGAAAAAGTAGAAGAAGAAAAAGTTTAAAACTCTTAAAAATTTATTGAGATTTAAAAAATGAATAAAGATATAAAAAAAATTAGAGATAATATAGATTCATTAGACTCTAAAATTCTTGAGCTACTAAATGAAAGAGCTCAAGAAGCGGTTAATATATCAAAAGAAAAACAAAAAACAAAAGATTTGGATAATTTCTATAATCCTGAACGTGAAGCCCAAGTAATGAGACGTATTCAGGATTTGAATCAAGGCCCATTATCAGACAAAAGTATTTTAAAATTATTTAGAGAAATTATGTCATCATGTCTATCTTTAGAATCACCTCTTAAAGTTTCTTATTTGGGGCCGGAGGGTACTTACACGCACTTGGCAACTATAAATCATTTTGGTAATTCTGTTTTATCTAATGCATTTCCTTCTGTCGAAGAAGTGTTCACTTCGGTTGAAAAAAGAGACTCTCATTATGGAGTTGTTCCCGTTGAAAATTCTACACAAGGTATTGTGTCTTCAACCTTAGATATGTTTATGAAATCTTCATTAAAAATTGCAGGAGAAATTGAAATAATTATAAATCATAATATGCTATCAAAATCAGATAATCCATCTGATATTAAAAAAATTTATGCACATCCGCAATCATTTTCTCAATGCAAACAATGGCTTGATAAAAATTATGCAGATTGCGACAAAGTAAATGCTTTGAGTAATGCAGAAGCAGCTTTAATAGCTTCAAAAGAAAAGGGTACTGCAGCAATTGCTAGTGAAGCTGCGGCAGATATATATGGATTAAATATGCTTAGTAAAAATATCCAAGATAATCAAAATAATTCAACACGATTTTTAGTTATTGGAAATAGAGATACTGAACCATCTGGAAATGACAAAACAAGTATTATAGTTTCTACAAAAAATAACTCTGGCGCTTTATATGAATTACTAAAGCCTTTATCAAAAAACAATGTAAGNATGACNAGGATTGAATCAAGACCNTCAAAACATAATAATTGGGAGTACTTATTCTATTTAGATCTAGACGGTCANATTAAAGATGAACCATTGAAAAAGGCTAACGAAGAAATTAAAAAAGAGGCTAGTTTATATAGATTTTTAGGNTCNTATCCTGCAGCATNACTTAAATAAAATGTCTNAAAAAAATATCATAAAAGTAAAAAAAATTCTTGTAGTAGGATTAGGTCTTATTGGNGCATCATTATGTAGAGACTTAAAAAAAAAATCTAAATACGAAAAAATATATGGTTATGACCAGGATNTAGATATAATGNAATTTGCCTTAGATAATAATTTNGTTCATGATATTAAAANAGATCTTAATGAGGGTATAGNAAATTCAGATTTAATAGTATTATGTGTTCCTGTTTATTCAATTATAAATATTTTAGATGAAATTAAAATTTTCTTTAATANNAATAAAGTTTTTACAGANACNTTAAGTAGCAAAAGTATAATTTTNAAATATCTTGCTGATAATAAAATTTCAAATACTCAAAATTTTATATTATCTCATCCTATGGCAGGTACAGAAAATTNTGGTATACNAAGTTCACAAGAAAACTTATTTAATGAAGCAGCTACATTTNTTTGTAAATTAGAATCATCAGATAATGATAAAGTGGATNAAGTAAAAGCTATGTGGAGATCTGTCAATTGTCATATTATTAGTGAAGANGCCNTTAATCANGACAGNGTTTTAGCAGCTTTAAGTCATGGGCCTCATGCAATATCGTTTGCTCTATCAAAATTGGCAAATAAAAAAGATTTATTTAATGAAATGCCTTGGAGTAAAAACAAAGGNAGTTTAGCTGAGATGGTAAGAGTAGCAAGTAGTGATCCAGTTGCGTGGTTAAGTATATTTGAAGATAATCAGNATAATTTAATATCATACATNAATGAATATCTTGANGAATTAAATAAGCTTNAATTAATTTTAAAATCAAAAAAACNCGANGANTTANTGAATTACCTAGCGGCATCTAAACCAAAAAGTACNAAATTNAAGTAATTATTTTATGGTAGAAAAATANACTGTACATCCTTCAAATAACATAAGTGGCATTANTAATGTCCCAGGTGATAAGTCNATATCTCATAGAGCNTTGATTTTATTNTCAATTTCNGAAGGAANAGGAAATGTTTCNGGTTTACTNGAGTCTGAAGACTGTTTAGCAACTNTAAATATATTNAAAATGCTTGGGGTGAAAATTGAAAAGATTGATAAAAATTCCTATTCAATTNAGGGAAAAGGACTATATGGTTTAAAAGAAACTNAAAAAAATCTTGATTGCGGNAACTCTGGAACAAGNATGAGGCTTTTAGCAGGACTATTGAGTGCTCAAAAATTTTCAAGTAANTTAGTTGGTGATAGCTCTCTTAACAAAAGGCCTATGGAAAGNATANCAATACCTTTAACTAGGATGGGTGCAAATATAAATTTATCTGATNACAAAACAGCACCAATAAAAATAAATNGTNCTAAAAAAATATTACCAATAGAGTATNAAATGCCAATAGATAGCGCACAAATAAANTCTTCNATTATNCTTGCGAGTCTTTATGCTGATNGTGAAACAAANATTATTGAAAATANTCCTACAAGAGATCATACCGAAAATATGGTAAATTTTTTAAATGGAAATATTNTNAAAGTAAATAATAAAATCATAATAGATCCAAAAACTAAATTAATTTCAAGAGATATNAATATACCTGGTGACATATCATCAGCNATGTTCNTAATAGTTGCNTGTTTGATTTCAAAAAATTCAGAAATTCTCATTCAAAATGTTGGATTAAATAATNTAAGAACTGGAGGCNTNGATATTTTAAAATTAATGGGTGCACAAATTTATATTTCAAATATAAAAAATTTTGGACCAGAAAAATTCGGAGATATAAAAGTAATATCTTCTAAATTACNAGGCATTGTGATACCAAAAAAATATGTAGCAAGCTCCATAGACGAGTTTCCTATACTATTTATTGCAGCAGCTAATGCATCTGGNAAAACAGTACTAANAAATGCTNANGAATTAAGATANAAAGAAAGTGANAGACTTGATGCTATGTCACAAGGTCTATCAAGTTGTAATATAGCTCATAAATTATTTTATGATGGAATAGAAATAGAAGGCGGTAAAATGCGTGGAGCAACTGTAAACAGCTTTGATGATCATAGAGTTGCAATGTCGTTTTTAATCGCAGGTATTTCTGCCAAAGAACCAATAACAGTTTTGAATACAAAAAATATTTTGACTTCTTTTCCCGATTTTTATAGTTTGATTAAAGATACAGGAGTTAATATTATTCGAGAAAATAATTGACTTACAAAATAATTACAATTGATGGTCCTAGTGGTGTTGGTAAAGGTACAGTCGCCACAATGATTGCTGATGAGCTTGGTTTAAATTATTTGGATAGCGGTTCGCTTTATAGAGCATTAGCATTAAAATTGTTCGAAAAAAACCATAATTTTGAGGATGTAATTAATAATTTAGACTATTTAATTTCTGATATAAATATTGAATTTCAATATAAAAAGGGACTTGGGACAAAAATATTTGTTAATAATGAAGATTTCTCAGAAAAGATAAGGACAGAAAAAGTTGCAATACTTGCAGCAAATATCGCTAAAGATAAACGAGCGCGGGATATGCTTGAAGAATATCAAAGGAAATATCTTGCAGAACCAGGTTTAGTTGCTGATGGGAGAGATATGGGCACAAAAGTCTTTATTGAGGCAAATATCAAGTTCTATTTAACTGCATCAGTAGAAAAAAGAGCAGAAAGGCGCTTAAATCAGTTGAAAGATCAAGGAATTAGTGCTAACTTGCCGAATCTTATACAAAGACTTTTGTCACGTGATAAGGCCGATACTGAGAGATTGATATCTCCTCTGATGCCGGCTAAAGATGCAATAATAATTGATACAAGTGATATTGATGCTTCTGAAGTATTTAATATAACTATAAACAAAATTAGGGAAACATTAAAAATTATATGAGTGAAGATTTTTCAACATTATTAGAAGAAAGTATTTCTAAATTACAAGTTAAAGCTGGAACTATAATAAATGGAACAGTAATAGATGTAAAAAAAGATCTAGTAATAGTTAATGCAGGCTTGAAGTCGGAAGGAATGATACCCATTGATCAGTTTATTGGTTTTGATGGGAAGGTTGAAGTTCAAGAAGGTGATACCGTAGAAGTTACAGTTGATGCAATAGAAGATGGTTTTGGAGAAACAAAATTATCAAGAGAAAAAGCTAAAAAAGCCAGAGCCTGGGTTTCACTATCTGAAGCATACGAAGAAAAGAAAATTCTTGAAGGTAGAATTACTGGAAAAGTTAAAGGTGGTTTTACTGTTGATTTAGCAGATATAAAAGCTTTTTTACCTGGGTCATTAGTTGATGTTCGACCAGTAAGAGAGACAACTTATCTTGAAGGAAAAGATTTAGAATTCATAGTTATAAAAATTGATAAAAAAAGAAATAACGTGGTTGTATCTAGAAAAGCCGTTCTTGAGTCAGAAAATAGCGAAGAAAGAGACGAATTAATATCCAATTTAGAGGAAGGATCAAATGTAAAAGGTATTGTTAAAAATATTACTGATTACGGAGCATTTTTAGACCTGGGCGGAGTTGACGGATTACTTCATATTACAGATATGGCATGGAAAAGAGTACGACATCCCTCAGAACTTATATCTATTGGAGACGAAATAGACGTTAAAGTTTTAAAATTTGATAAAGAAAAAACAAGAGTCTCTCTTGGATTAAAACAGTTAAATGAAGATCCTTGGTTTGAAATTAGTAAAGCGCATCCTGAAGGATCAAAATTAAAAGGTAAAATCACAAATATAGCTGATTACGGTTGTTTTGTTGAAATACAAAACGGAGTNGAGGGACTTGTTCATGTATCTGAAATGGATTGGACAAACAAGAATGCTAATCCTGAAAAACTTGTNACAATCGGACAAGAAATTGAAGTTATGATTCTTGACATTGATCCTGAAAGAAGAAGAATTTCTCTCGGTATAAAACAATGTCAATCAAACCCATGGGCTAAATTTATCGAAAGCCATGAAATTGGAGACATTATTACTGGTAAAATCAAGTCGATAACAGATTTTGGAATATTTATTGGTTTGGATGATGGTATTGATGGTTTAGTTCATTTATCTGATCTCTCATGGACAGAAAGTGGAGATGTTGCAGTAAGGAACTATAAAAAAGGTGATGATTTAAAGACAACCCTTATATCTGCTGATATTGAAAGAGAAAGAATCTCATTAGGTGTCAAGCAGCTTACGGTTAATAAGTTTCAAGAATATATTCAAGCTAATCCGAAGGGATCAATTGTTAATGGAAAAATTAGAGATAAATCATCAAAAGTAATATCTGTAGAACTTCAAGATTCTGTGACAGGCTCACTAAAACTATCAGAATTACCATTAGACAAAAGCATAGATTCCATTAATAATAATGATGAGTGTGAGCTAATGATCACAAATATAGACAAAAAAAATCAAGTAATTAGTTTGTCAATGAAAGCTTTAGAAAAGAAAAATGAAGAGAAAGCATTGGATGACTATAATAAAAGTAATGATTCCGTTGGATCATCCCTTGGAGATATNTTAAAAGAGCAAATTGACAAGTAAAAATCAATAAAAGAGCCTATCGTAAAATGGAAGAAAAAAGACAGACAGTTACAAAATCTGAGCTAATTGAGAAAATTTCAGATAAAATTCCTCAATTAGGAAGCAAAGATGTTGAACTTTCGGTTAAGACTTTATTAGAAAAAATAATTGATTCTCTCGCAAAGGGAGATAGAACTGAGGTAAGAGGTTTTGGAAGTTTTTCCGTCCATTACAGAAGGCCGAGAATTGGTAGAAACCCTAAAACTGGTGATTCTGTATCTTTGCCCGGGAAGAATGCTGCTCATTTCAAACCTGGAAAAGTCTTNCGTAATAAAATTAATAATTTACACGACATAGATTAATAAAAAACATATAATATAATATAATTAAAAAACTGAATTAATTATATGTTTAGATTAATAGCCCTATTATTAGCAATCATTATGTGCGCGGTTAGTGTAGCTGCAGTCTATTATAATAAAGACCCACTTCTCATAGACCTATATATAATTCAATTTACTAATATACCTTTAGGAATTTCTTTATTTTTATCAATGATGTTCGGAGTTCTTNTAGCAACTTTCTTTATTATTGGTATTGTGTTTAGCTTGAGAAAAAAATATAAAAATTTAAAGAAAGATCATGAACTAATTAACAAGGAAGTTCAAAANTTGAGAAGAATACCAATTCAAGAGTAGAATATGTATATAGCAATATCAACAATAATTTTTTTTATAATAACAATATCAGCTATTTTATTTTATATTGCAATAAAGTCTTTTTATAAAAAAGATTCTAATTCTATTCCAGTTGAATATTTGCAGAGTATGAATTATNTTATGTCAGAGCAACATGATAAAGCTTTAGATTCTTTTATGTCTATGGTAAATCTAAATAAGGATACAGTTGAAACTCACATTATTTTAGGTAATATGTTTAGAAATAGGGGAGAAGTNGATAGAGCAATTAGAATACATCAAAACTTAATNGCAAGACCTGAGTTGCAACCTAAATTAAGGCAGGAGTGTTCGTTAGAACTTGCTAAAGACTATTTAAAATCAGGTTTTTTAGACAGAGCGGAAACTATCTTAATAAAACTTTCAAACGAAGTTGAAAAACCTGGACAAATATTAAATTATCTAAAAGAAATTTATGAAACTGAAAAAGAATGGAATAAAGCTATTCAAATAGCTAATAAGATTCAATCAAATACTAATAAAGACATGTCAGATACTATATCACATTATTATTGTGAATTAGCTGAACTTGAACTAAATATATTAAAAGATGGAAATCTGGATAAAGCAAGTAAACTTGCCTATAAAGCTTTTGGATATAACAGAAAATCTTTAAGGACATTAATACTTATTGGAGATATTTCATATATGACCAAAAATTATGCAGATGCATTAAAAAGATATTTATTAGTATACGAAAAATATCCTGATAGCTCATATTTAGTTATCAAAAAAATTAAAAATACATATGATAATTTAAATAAAAAGGAAAGCTTTTTAGATTTTGTTAAAAGTTTTTCACATATAAACAGTCCAATAGATATTTTTTCAAATGTAGATCAATCTTATTCAGAAAATCTTAGTAGTAAAGAAATTTTTGAAATATATGAAAATGAGTTTGCCAACAAGAGAGTAAATTTATCGCAATTATCAGACTATTTAAGTTTAATTCAAGAAAATAAAGTAGCTTTTGATAACAAAAGTTTGAATAATATAAAGAGCTGTATAGATGAACATACTGCAAAAAGTAATTTACACAAATGTGTACAATGCGGATTTAAAAGTGTAAAACATTTCTGGCAATGCCCAAGCTGTCACCATTGGTCAACAATTAAAAAAAGTGAATTAAACCAGCCAATTAGTAACCACTATGTCGTTTGAAGATAATTACGAATCACGAGTAATTGTTGCATTAGATTTTAAAGATAGAAAAGAAGCAATATCAATGGCTAAACTATTCACACCAGAATTATGCAAAATTAAGGTTGGGCTTGAGCTTTTTGTAAGCTGCGGACCATCAATTATCGAAGAATTAAACTCTTTGGGCTATAAAATTTTTCTAGATCTTAAGTTTCATGACATTACAAATACGGTGATACAAAGCTGCGTTACAGCCTCAAGTCTAGGAGTATGGATGCTTAATATCCATTCAAGCAGTGGTAAAAATACGATGGTAAATTCTAAAATTAATCTAGTAAATAATAATTATGCTACTTTACTTTTGGGAGTTACTATCTTAACTTCTTTGGATGAAAATGATATTGATGAGATTGGATACAAAAATGACATTAGGTCGCAAGTTCTTAAGATGGCAACATTATGTAAAGAGTCAGGACTTGATGGGGTAGTATGTTCTGCAGAAGAAGCTAAATCTATAAAATTAAAATTTCCAAAAAATTTTATTTGTGTTTGCCCTGGCATAAGAAAAAAAGACGAAGAAAGTAATGACCAAAAAAGAATAATAACCCCAGCAATGGCTGCAAAAAATGGTGCAGATTACATTGTGGTTGGAAGACCTATTATTAAAAGTAAAAATCCTTTAGAATCGCTTATTAGTATAAAAAAAGAATTTGACAATGGTTTAAAAAAAAATGAAAAATAATAAAATAAAGATTGCAGTGTTTCCTGTTGCCGGAATGGGAACAAGATTTTTGCCTGCAACAAAAGCAAATCCAAAAGAGATGCTTCCAATTGTTGATAAGCCATTAATACAATATGCAACTGAAGAAGCTGTTGATGCTGGTATAGAAATTTTAATATTTATTACTGGAAGAAATAAAGTCAGTATACCAAATCATTTTGATAAAGCTTATGAAATTGAGACAGAACTAGAAAGAAGAAATAAAAAAGCTGAATTAGATTTAGTTCAGAATATTGTTCCAGGTAATGTTAAGTGTATATATATAAGACAAAATCAGGCCTTAGGTTTAGGTCATGCAGTTCTATGCGCTAAACCAGCTGTTGGCAATAATCCTTTTGCTGTTGTTTTAGCAGATGATATGATTTTATCTAAGAAGCGAGGGTGCTTAAAACAAATGGTCGATAGATACAATGAACTTGGATCATCTATTTTAGCTGTAGAGAAAGTTCAAAAAGAAAATCTTCATAAATATGGAATAATAGATGGCTCAAAAAATAGCTCAAGTGACTGGGAGCTTTCAAACATAGTTGAAAAACCGGATAACAATGATGCACCAAGCGATATGGGAGTTGTAGGAAGATATATTTTAAAGCCTTCAATATTTGATATATTGGAAACAACAAGTAAAGGCGCTGGAGATGAGATTCAATTAACTGACGCAATTGCATCACAAATTAAGCAAGAAAAAGTTTATGCTTATGAATTTGAAGGAAAAAGATTTGATTGCGGAAACAAGTTTGGGTTTATGAAAGCAACAATCGAGTATGGTCTAAATCATGAAGAAATTTCTTTGGAATTAAAAGAGTATATTAAAAATATAAAAATTGATTAAAAAGTATATGGCTCCCCCGGACGGGCTCGAACCGCCGACCTAGTGATTAACAGTCACCCGCTCTACCAACTGAGCTACAGGGGAATATACTAAGATCTGTTATTATACTTATTTTTTTGGATATTAATATAATTTATTAAAGCTTAAATATATATTCTTAATATAAATATATATAATCATAGATATTTTCACACGAGNTTTTANGTATTAAAGTANAANTATGAATAAAAGNACAAATGAATTTTTAATTCTNCAAAATAAGATTNNAAAATTAAATTCNCATAAATTGTTTGAAACAAGTAATAACTTTTCTGAATTAGAGTTAAGTATTTTTATGCAATATCATGTATATGCAGTTTGGGATTTTATGAGTATAGTAAAATCTTTGCAAAANCATATTTGTCCATCAAGTTTTCCATGGAAACCATCAGAGTATACAAAAAATGGTATTGCTCATTTAATAAATGAAATAGTATATTCAGAAGAGTCAGATGTTGATGATAAAGGAAGATATTTTTCGCATTTTGATTTATATATTAAAGCAATGAACGATGTTGGCGCTGATACATCTNANATTATGAGTTTAATTGAAAATTATGATTATAATAATTCAATAAAAAATAAATTAANTATATGCATTCCGNAAGAGGGCTTAAATTTTATCGAGAATACTTTTAATTGTATAAAAACTTCTAAACTTTCAAATATTGCAGCTATATTCACATTTGGTAGAGAAACTACCATACCAGATATGTTTTTAAAGATTTTAAATAAAATCGATAANAAAAATGAAAAATATAAGAATTTAAGATTATATATAAATCGTCATATTGAAATAGATAGTTCAAGNCATGGTCCANTNTCTATNCAGTTATTTGAGCATACATGNGAAAATAATCAAAAAAAATATGATGAGGCTATAGGTTATGCTATTGATGCAATAGATAAAAGAATTCAGCTTTGGAACGGAGTGTTAAAAGAATTATCAAGATCTTGATAAGAGCTTTTTAAATCTATCTACGGCTTTTTTTAAGTTTTCCATGCTGGTGGCGAAGGAAATTCTAATATGGTTCTTGGAGCCAAACGCTGTTCCTGGAACAACAGCGACTTCTCCTTCANTTAAAAAGTATTCAGCGAGATCAAAATCGTCGTTAATGCCATCAAGATTATTTATTAAACCATCTACATTAATAAAAGCATAAAATGATCCATCAGGTTTTTTGTANTCCATNCCTTCAATTTTATTTAATTCATTATGAAGAAAATCTGATCTTCTTTGATATTCTGCNACCATTTTTTTAACCTCTTCATTCCCATAACTTAATGCTGCAGTTGCAGCTGATTGTGATATTGAGCNTGTGCAGGATGTACTTTGTGATTGAATTTTTTTCATTGCTCCAATAATTTCATTANNTCCAGCAGCATAACCAATTCTCCAGCCTGTCATAGCATATGCTTTAGATACTCCATTNAGAATAACTGTTTGATTATNTAAATCTGGACATACGTTTAAAATATTTATGAATTTTTTTTCATTAAAAATTATATGTTCATAAATATCGTCAGANGCAATTATTATGTTTGGATATTCTTTTAAAACTCTACCTATNTCTTTCAAATCATCTTCGTTATAAATAAAACCTGATGGATTTGAGGGACTATTAAGAAGTAGCATTTTTGTTTTTCCAGTAATGTTTTCTAATAACATTTTTCCAGTTATTTTAAAATCATTATCGCTATCTGTTTCAATAAAAACAGGAGATGCATCTGATAATTTCACTATTTCNGGATATGATACCCAGTANGGCGACGGTATTAATACTTCATCTCCTTTATCCAAAGTGGCTTGGCATANGTTATATATACTTTGTTTGCAGCCAGTNGAAACTAATATTTGACTATGATCATAGTCTAAATTATTTTCATTTTTAAATTTTTTAACNATAGATTCTTTTAATGAATGCATTCCGTCAACAGGTGTATACTTCGTNTTTCCTTTATTTATTGACTCAATTGCAGAATCTTTAATATGATTAGGTGTATCAAAATCGGGCTCACCAGCACTTAAGGATATTATATCTTTNCCTTGTGCTTTTAATTCACGAGCTTTCATACTCATAGCGATAGTAGCAGACGTTTTTGTATTTGAGATTCTCTTTGAAAGTTTCATTATTACAAAATGTTTATATAAACTTACTTGGATATTATGATATTCTAATCTACAATCATAGCCTTTTTTTTAATTAAAACAATTTATTTATNTATAAATGAATAAAAAAAAATTTAAATTAATTTCAAAATATAAACCTGCAGGTGATCAGCCGACAGCAATTAATAAGTTAACTGAAGGGCTTGAATCAGGGNTAAGTTCTCAGGTTTTGTTAGGTGTCACTGGTTCTGGTAAAACTTTTACAATTGCTAATATAGTTGAAAAGTTACAAAGACCAACAATAGTGCTCGCTCCAAATAAAACATTAGCAGCCCAATTATATGGAGAAATGAAAGAGTATTTTCCTAATAATGCAGTTGAATATTTTGTATCTTACTATGATTATTACCAGCCTGAGGCTTATGTGCCGGCAAGAGATACATATATTGAGAAGGACGCAGCAATTAATGAGCATATCGAGCAAATGAGATTGTCAGCTACAAAAGCTTTATTTGAGAGAGGCGATACAATCATAGTTGCTTCAGTATCATCTATATATGGACTTGGTGACGCTAAATCATATCAGGAAATGGTTCTTCATTTATCAAGAGGAGAAATAATTGACCAGCGAAAAATTTTGAGGAGGCTGGCGGAACTTCAGTATTCAAGAAATCAACTAGAGTTAAAAAGAGGAACATTTAGGGTTAATGGAGATATCATTGATGTTCATCCGGCAGATTCAGAAAATGAAGCTGTTAGAATTGAATTATTTGGAGACGAAATTGAGAGACTGAGTTTTTTTGATTTTTTAACTGGCGAAGAGATTAAAGTTGTTCCAAGACTTACAATTTATCCAAAGACCCATTATGTAACGCCACGAGAGGTGTTACTAAAAGCCATAGAAGATATCGAAATTGAATTAGACTTAAGACTTAAAGAATTTAGAGCTCAAAATAAGCTTGTTGAGGCACAAAGGTTAGAAGAAAGAACTAAATTCGACTTAGAAATGATCAAAGAAATTGGATATTGCTCTGGAATTGAAAATTACTCAAGATATTTGTCAGGAAGAAATCCTGGAGAAGCACCTCCATGTCTTGTTGATTATATGCCTGCAAATGCTTTAATGATTATGGATGAAAGTCATGTAACTGTTCCTCAATTTAGAGGAATGTATAGAGGTGACAGATCAAGAAAACAAACACTAGTTGATTTTGGTTTTAGATTGCCCTCAGCTTTAGATAATAGACCCTTAATGTTTGAGGAATTTGAATTATTATCGCCGCAACTTATTTACGTTTCAGCCACACCAGGAGATTATGAAATAAATAAGTCTGATCAGATTGCGGAGCAAGTTGTCAGGCCAACAGGATTGGTAGATCCTGAGATTGAAATAAGACCAGCTGGAAGTCAAGTAGATGATTTGTTAAGTGAAATCTCAAAGGTTATAAAAAAAGACGAAAGGGTATTAGTGACAACATTAACTAAAAAAATGTCTGAAGATTTAGCGAGTTATTTAAAAGAACACAATGTAAAAGTAAAATATTTACACTCAGATATAGATACTGTAGAAAGAGTTGAAATAATAAGAGGTTTGAGATTGGGTGATTTTGACGTTCTAGTTGGAATAAATTTATTAAGAGAAGGTTTAGATATACCTGAAGTTTCACTAGTAGCAGTTCTTGATGCAGACAAAGAGGGATTCTTACGATCGGATAGATCTCTGATGCAAACTATTGGAAGGGCTGCAAGAAATATCAACGGTAGAGCAATTCTTTATGCTGATAGTATTACAGGCTCAATACAAAGAACTTTAGATGAAACAAATCGAAGAAGAAAAAAGCAAGTTTCATATAATAAAGAAAATAATATAAAGCCTAAGGGAATTAGTAAATTAGTTTCAGATATCATGGAAGCTGAACAAATAGAAAAAAATGAAAAAAAATATATCGATAAAAATTTTTTAGAGGAATATTCTAAAATAAGTCCTTCCATTGCCATGAAAAAAATTAAAAAACTTGAAAAGAAAATGTATGATCATGCTACAAATCTTGAGTTTGAGGAAGCTTCAAAAATTAGAGATGAAATATCAAGGATAAAAGATTTTGTTTTCTCCTCTACAGAAGATATAAAAATAAGTTAACTAATTTTTATTATTGTTCTTCCATTAATTTTTCCTTTAATTACATTTTCTGAGAAACTTTCTATCTCTCTTAGATTAATACAATTTTTTGTAATGATTTTGAGTTTTGTAGGTTTGTACTCAGTTGATAGTTTTTGCCATATTTTTTTTCTTTTACTATTTGGGTAATTAGTTGAAGTTACACCTAATATATTAATGCCTCTCATTATTAAAGGGAAAACTGTCGTATTAAGTTGATAATTTGATGCCATTCCAACTGAAACAATATTTCCACTATCTTTTGTACTTTTAATAATCCAATCTAGAATTTCACCACCAACATTATCTATCGCTCCTGCATACAATATGTTATTTAAAGGTTTTTTTACTAATTCTTTCGGATAAGTAATGACTTCATTTGCCCCTATCTTTTCAAGATAAGATTTTTGCTTGATATTCCTAGTAATGGCTATGGTTTTAAAACCTATTTTATTTAATATATTTATACAAAAACTGCCCACACCACCAGAAGCTCCAGAAATTATTATTTGTCCGGAATTAATTTTTTGTTTATTTAAAAGCATTTTTCCTATAGATATAGCAGCAGTAAAACCAGCGGTACCAATTTGCATAGAACTTCGTAAACTTAAATTCTTTGGAATTTTAATAAGTATGTTTTCTGGAACATATGCATATTCTGAAAACCCACCATCCATTGTCTCGCCTAAACCTGACCCAGTAGCGAGAACTTTTTCGCCTTTAATAAATTTTTTTGAAGAGCTTTCAACTACTATTCCAGAAAAATCAAGACCTGGTACCAATATTTCTTCTCTAATAATTTTGGTTCTACCAGTTACAGACAATGCATCCTTATAGTTTAAACTAGAATATTTTATTTGAACTAAAACCTCATTTTTTTTTAGTTTCCTAAAATATTTATCAATTATTGATACATTATGCTTATTTTTTTTGTAATTTATTTCAAGTGCTTGGTATTTGTTTTTCATTTCAACTTAATTTTTTAAATTCTTCTTCTGCAATATTATTCGCAGATTGTAAATTTTTATTCAAAACAGTTATATGCCCCATCTTTCTTCCTTTTTTTGGTGTAGTCTTATTATATAAATGAATGAATACGCTTTTGTTAGTGTCGTCAAAGTTTGGGGAAGATTTATCCCATAAATCGCCAAGTAAATTAATCATTACAGAAGGACTTTTTAAAGTTGAATTTTCTGGTTTCTGATTTGAAATAATTTTTACTTGATGTTCAAATTGAGAAATACTACAACCTTCAATTGAATAATGTCCACTATTATGTGTTCTTGGCGCAATCTCATTTACTAAAATGTTATCATACATATCTATAAAGAACTCTATACAGATTATTCCTTTGTAATTTAACTCTCGAATAATTTTTTTTGTTATGTCTTTAATCTGTTCTGTAGAGTCCTCATTTATATCCGCTGGTACTAAAGATTTATGTAAGATATTGTTAATATGAATATTTTCACTAATTGGAAGATAAATAATTTCATCATCATATGCAGCAGCTACTTGCGAAACTTCTTTTTTGAGTTCGACTTTTTTTTCCAATACAAAATTATCCGATTTTAATTTTGAATGAGCAGCTATAAGTTCATTATAATTATTCACAATAATTTGACCTTTACCATCATATCCAAAGGTGCTTGTTTTGATTATATAAGGCCAATT
>PAGR01000011.1 GCA_002705445.1 Gammaproteobacteria bacterium
AGTGGACGAACCTCTGGTGTTCCGGTTGTCACGCCAGTGGCATTGCCGGGTAGCTATGTTCGGAAGGGATAACCGCTGAAAGCATCTAAGCGGGAAGCCTACCTCAAGATGAGTTCTCACTGGAACTTTAAGTTCCCTAAAGGGCCCTAGTAGACGACTAGGTTGATAGGCTGGGTGTTGAAGCGTAGTAATATGTGAAGCTAACCAGTACTAATTACCCGTGAGGTTTGACTATATAACATCCAAGTATATTGGTTGTTAAAAAACGCTAAGTACTAAAGATTGCATTGTAAAAAGAATTGCCTGATGGCTATAGAGCACTTGAACCACCTGATACCATTTCGAACTCAGAAGTGAAAAGGTGCATCGCCGATGGTAGTGTGGGGTCTCCCCATGTGAGAGTAGGACACTATCAGGCTTTATTTTTTATCCAAATTTTTTTATATTTTTTTATCCTCATTGCATAATATTTTATCTGTTGAAATTTCAGTTTATTTTTTGTAAAGTAATATATAAGGAAACACTAATATAAATGGATTTATGAACAGACATACACCAGTAACATTTAGCGATAAGTTTGCAAAAAAAGTCACTAGGCTTCTTAGATGGTGTGCGGACACTTTTTTTGCGAAAAGATATGGGCATAGAGCAATTGTTTTAGAAACAGTGGCTGCAGTTCCCGGCATGGTTTCTGGTGTTTTCATGCATTTTAAATCTTTAAGATCTATGCAAATGGGTTATGGGCCAAAGCTTAGAGAAATGCTTGCGGAGGCTGAGAATGAAAGAATGCATTTAATGACATTCATCCAAATAGCACAACCAAGTAAATTTGAAAGAATATTAGTGATTTTAGCTCAGTTCATTTTTATATTTTTTTATTCTATCTTATATATATTTTTCCCAAGGACAGCTCATAGATTAACAGGCTACTTTGAAGAAGAAGCTGTTATTAGTTATACAGAATATTTAGCACTTGTTGAAAATGGCACCATAGAAAATATTCCTGCACCACAATTAGCAATTGATTATTGGAATCTTGATACGTTTGCAAAATTAAGCGATGTGATAATCGCAATTCGAAAAGATGAGATGCATCATCGCGATACAAATCATAAATTTGCAGATGAAAAACTTAGCGCAAAGAATTTGAAAGACTTAGAAAATAGTATCCCGGATGAGAAATAAATAGTTAGTTTTTTTTCTTTGACGAACATCTTTTCGAGCAGTATTTAACTTGATCCCAGTTTAATTTCCACTTTTTTCTCCATAGAAATGGTCGATTACATGTTGGGCAAATTTTTGATGGGAGATTTTCTTTTTTCATAACGTATTTTCTTTTATAAAAATTTCAGCTCTTGATAAAATATGTTTTTTTCTTTCAGTTTTCATTTTGTCAAAGACTCTCACCATCATTGCAAGCCTTGCATTACTTAAGAAAAATTTTCTATTTTTATTTATAAAGCGCCAGTATAAACCATCCATAGTGTCGCACCATTCTCCCTTTTGGAAATCCATCATTTTTAGAAAATAACTTGAACCACAAATATATGGTTTGGTAGAGAATATTCCGCCATCACTATATAAACCCATNCCATAAACATTTGGTACCATAACCCAATCAGAAGAATCAACGAACATTTCCATAAACCATTTATATACAATTGTTGGCTTAATTTCACAAAGGTTCATTATATTTGAGAGAATCATAAGTCTTTCAATATGATGTGACCAGCCATATCTATCAGCATTTTTAATTGCGTGATCTAATGGTGGCAATCCAGTATTACCCTCATACCAGCTTTTTCTCATCTTATTGGCATGGTTAAAAAAATTTTTATTTTCCATATCATGACTATAATTCTGATAAATTCCACGCATAAACTCTCTCCACCCCAAAATTTGTCTGATATAACCTTCAAGGGAATTTAATTTAATTGNGGTTTTATCATGATGTAACAATATTTTTTTAATAATTATATCTGGTGTAACAAGACCAAGATTTAAATAGGGACTAAGTGCACTATGAAAAACTATATTATCTTGTTGTGTTACCGCATCCTCATAATCGCCAAACAAATTTGATTTTTCTTTAATAAAGAAATTTAAAAGCTTATTCACGTCATTAACATGGGTTGCAAGCCAAAAGTTATCTGTACTGCCTGGATGCTTAGCAAACATATTTTCAATAATTGGCTTAAGGGCTTGTGTATGTTTGGTTTCATTAATTTTAGGAAACAAAGGTATTTTGGTATCTTTAGGAATCTTTTTTCTATTATCTTTATCAAAGCTCCATTTTCCTCCAACCGGCTGACCATTGATTTCAATTAAAATATTATTCTTTTTCCTAATGTGTTTATAAAAATTTGCCATTAAATTATTTTTATTTAATTCTATATGCTCTTTAAAATCTATTCTTGAACACATAAACATTGGTGAAGTAATCATGTTTATTTTTATATTCAATTTTTTCATAAAACTTATAATTCTTTTTTCAAATTTTTTGTCCTCAATCTCAAAAAAAGAGACTTCTTGAATTTTATTTGATGAAATTATTTTTTTTAATTTATCCTCATATGAATCTTTAAAATCTTTTTCATCTATTTTTTTATATATAATTTTATATTTATTTGTCTTTAAATCCTCCGCGTAAGACCTCATTGCAGATAAAAAAAGTAAAATTTTATGTTTATGATGTTTTTCATAAGTACATAAACCGTAATCTTCACACATGAAGAAAGTATGATCATCTTTGAATGATTTTAGATTTTTTACTGGGAAAAGTTGATTCCCGAGGATTATGAATATTTTTTTTGGCATGGTAAGTTTATTTTTAAACAACCACTTTACCAAATAATTTTTCCTTATGAAATATACAAAATTTATAAATTATTTTGTATAGTAATTCCTTCCGATACAGAAATACTTATACCCTTTTTTATATATACTTTCAGGATCATAAATGTTTCGCCCATCAAATATTACTGGTTCTTTAAGTTTTGCCTTAAGCATATCGAAATCAGGTGATTTAAATTCTTGCCACTCTGTATTGATAATTAGTGCATCTGTATTTTTTACAGCAGAATACATATTGTTAACATACTTTAAATTTTTTTCAGTTTTATATATTTTTTTAAAGTCTGAATTAGCTATTGGATCATATGCAATAATTTTTGCTCCTTTGTTTAATAGGTGGTCTATTAAAATTCTACTTGGTGCTTCTCTAATATCATTTGTATTTGGTTTGAATGATAATCCCCATACTCCAAATGTTTTGTCTTTTAATTTATTTTTATAAAGTTTTGTAATTTTTTTAAAAAGAATTAATTTTTGATTTTCATTTACAACATCAATATTCTTTATAAACTTAGCATCATATTTTTTCTTTTTTGCAATATGGTGTAAAGCTTTTATATCTTTTGGCAAACAAGATCCGCCAAAACCACATCCTGGGTATATGAAGTTATATCCAATTCTAGGGTCTGATCCAATACCTTTTCTAATATCTTCAACATCTGCACCAACCAAATCTGCGATATTAGCAATTTCATTAATAAATGTGATTCTAGATGCAAGCATTGTATTCGCAGCATATTTTGTTAATTCCGCAGATTCAGGACTCATAAAGAAAATTTTATGGTGATTTCTGTTAAAAGGGGAATATAAATCTAAAAATTTTTTCTTTGCGACTGTGTCATTTGTTCCTATAATTATTCTATCTGGTTTATTAAAGTCATTTACAGCCGATCCCTCTTTTAAAAATTCTGGATTTGAAGTAACAACATAATTAAGTTTCTTTCCTCTAACCTTAAGCTCTTTACGAATAATATTATTAATTTTTTTTGCTGTTCCTGGTGGTACTGTCGATTTGGTAGTGATTATTTTGTAATTATCTATATTTTTTCCTATTAGTTTTGCAACATCAAATACCCTTGATAAATCAGCATCGCCTGATTTTTTTGGTGGAGTGCCTACACATATGAATATTATCTCTCCATGTTTTATAGTTTCTTTGACAGATGAAGTAAATTGAATTTTATTACTAGATTGAGATTTTCCAATAATTTTTTCTAAATTAGGTTCAAAAATGTCAATATTATTTTTCTTTAATGATTTAATTTTACTTGCATTTATATCGTAACATAATACATTGTTTCCAACTTGAGACAGACATGCGCCTGTAACAAGTCCTACATAACCACATCCTATAATCGATATATTCATATAAGTATTATGTAATTAATGAAAGTGAGTTTTCAAATTGTTTTGAACAGTTCTCCCAAGAATATTTCATGGATTCTTGTATACAGTTATTTCTATTTATTTTTAGAGCTCCAATAATAGCTCTGTCTAAATTGTCACTTAAGTACCCAGTCACTTCGTGTTCTATAATATCTTTAGGTCCGGTTACTGGATAAGCTGCCACAGGGACTCCGCATGCAAGTGCTTCGATAATTACTATTCCAAATGTATCTGTTTTACTTGGAAAAACAAAAACGTCAGATTCAGCAACAATTTTTGATAATTCTCGGCCAAACTTTTCCCCTAAAAATATCACTTCTGGATATTCTGCTTTTAACTTAGCTAATGATGGGCCATCACCAATAACAATTTTCTCTATATTAAGATTAGTATTTAAGAATGCTTCAATATTCTTTTCCGGAGAGACTCTTCCAAAATATACAGCTTTCTTTCTTTTATTATTAATTTTTACTTTACTCGGTTTGAAGATATTTTTATCCACACCTCTTGACCAGATAGCTATATTTTTAAAACCTTTGTCTTTAAGCTTTTCGGCCATCGACTTTGTTGGTACTAGGGTTTTCTCTGCTTTAGAATGAAATCTTTTTAAAAAAAAATATGAGATTGATAAAGGTATTGGGATTCTTGCTTTNATGTATTCAGGAAATTGAGTATGGTAAGACGTAGTGAATCGCCATTTATTATTCGAACAAATTTTTCTCGCAGCTTGTCCTAATGGACCCTCGGTAGCAATGTGAATAGAATCTGGTTTGTATTCATCAATAATAGATAAAAGTTTTTTCTT
The DNA here is from genome assembly GCA_002705445.1 of Gammaproteobacteria bacterium. Classification (GTDB taxonomy): domain Bacteria; phylum Pseudomonadota; class Gammaproteobacteria; order Poriferisulfidales. Next base: position 5,045 of record PAGR01000011.1, read on the forward strand.
TGGAAACAAAGAAAGTCTTATNGATGGATAACTAGGACAAGGAAATGTTTTAAATTTGTCAGGTCCAATAACTTCGATTTTATGTCCAATTTCTCTAAGTTTTATACATGTCATATTTAGTGAATTTACAACTCCGTTTACCTGAGGTTTCCATGCGTCACTAATTATTAGAATTTTCATTTATTAATTTATCCTGTTTTAAGTTCGACAACTGGATTATTTTCTTTTAATAAATTTTCGTAAACNTCTGCCCATTTAATTAGCTGTATTTCACCATCATATGTTTCTACAAGTGCGGTNCAGCTTTCAACCCAATCACCGCAATTCATATACTTAACTTCATTTATCNTACTTATTTCTGCATGATGAATATGTCCACAAATAATTCCGTCCACACCTTCTTTTTCGGCAGTGTGGCANACTGCTTTTTCATAACTACTTATATAACTTACTGCATTTTTTACTTTGTATTTTAAAAAATTAGATAAAGACCAATGCGGCAACTGAAATTTATTTCTGATATGAGATATGAATGCACTAATCAATAGAAGATAGTCATATACAACACTGCCAACTTTTGATAACCATTTTTGGTACTTAACAACTCCGTCAAATTGATCTCCATGCAATACTAGAAATTTTTTATTATCAGCAGTTGTATGAATTTCTCTTTCTTTTATATAGATATTTCCAAGCATCAGAGTTCCGTAATCTCTTATCATTTCGTCATGATTGCCCGTGATNTAAATAACTTTTGTATTATGTTTAGCTTTACCAAGAATTGTTCTTACAACATTGTTATGAGACTGAGGCCAAAATTTNTTACTTTTTAANGACCAAATATCTATAATATCTCCAACTAAATAGAGATANTCACATTCAATATTNCGTAGGAAGGAAGTCAGTAGCTTTGCGTTACAACCCCTAAAGCCAAGATGTACATCAGATATAAAAACGGACCTATATTTAAATGGTTCTTTTAGTATCATGTTTCAANATATTAATTGCGAAATATTAAGGAAATTTGATAGTTTTATTAAATTTATTTTAAAATTTTATTTCACTATTGTTAAAGAATTAATAATTTCATTATTTTGTAATATTAACCTTGTATGTTCATATAACTATTAATACTTTATATATATTCTATATGGCATTGAATTTGCATCAGTTTTTAATATGTATCAATAATAATTAAGTAAATTCCATAAATAGTAAAAAAAATTGAAAAATAAAGAATATAACTCAGAATTGAAAATCTTAAGAGTTGAGCTTGTGAAGCTTCAAGAATGGATAAAAAAAGAAGGTTTGAAAGTTGCTGTACTTTTTGAGGGAAGAGATGCAGCTGGCAAGGGAGGAGTTATAAAAAGAATTACTGAGCCATTAAATCCAAGAGTGTGTAGAGTAGTTGCGCTTGGAACTCCAACAGAAAGAGAAAAATCTCAATGGTATTTTCAGCGGTATGTGCCTCATCTACCTGCAGCTGGGGAAATGGTTCTGTTTGATCGTAGCTGGTATAATAGGGCAGGTGTAGAAAAAGTTATGGGATTTTGTACTGATGAGGAGCATGAGGAGTTTCTCCGCTCTTGTCCAATTTTCGAACAAATGTTAATTAGGGCTGGCATAATTCTTATTAAATATTGGTTTTCAGTAAGCGATGAAGAACAAGAACGTCGCTTTGAAAATCGTATAAAAGATCCCACAAAACAGTGGAAACTAAGTCCTATGGATTTGGAGTCAAGATCTAGATGGATTGAGTATTCTCAAGCAAAGGATCATATGTTTAATTATACCGATAATAAATTATCACCTTGGCGAGTCGTTTTAGCTGACGACAAAAAGAAAGCAAGATTAAATACCATCAGAGATTTATTATCTTCGATACCGTATAATGACATTAAATATGAGTCAATCACTTTACCAGAAAGACAATCCGATATTGGATATGCCCGACCGCCAATATCTGACCAAACATTTATTAAGGATTATTATGAAGACTAAAAAGCTTCATTGTTTATTTGAAAGTAATGAAAGAAAATAACCTCTTTATAAGAGAATTAAGTCTTCTTGAGTTTAATCATCGTGTTGTCAAACAAGCTGCAGACAAAAATGTCCCGATACTCGAAAGATTAAAATATTTGTGTATTGCTAGCAATAATTTAGATGAATTTTTTGAGACAAAAGTAGCCTATTTAAGAAAAATTATAGACATAAAAGATTCTTCCATCAAAGAAAAAAATAATCCTAATTATTTACTTTACAAAGAAATAAGAAAAAAGACTAATTTAATTCTTAAAGAACAATATAATCTCCTTCAAAGAAGTGTTTTTGTTGCTTTACGAAGAAAAAATATAGCATTTTTAAGAAGAAGAGAATTAAATTCAAAACAAAAAAAATGGCTTAGAAAATATTTTATAGAAAATATTCTTCCTATATTAAACCCAGTTGGTCTTGACAGTACCTCGCCTGAATTAAGTGGCAGTCACCCATTTCCAAAAGTTCCTAATAAAAGCTTAAATTTTATGGTAAAACTAACTGGAAGTGACGCATTTGGAAAAGTTAAAAAAATGGCTGTTGTTACTGCCCCAAGAGTATTACCAAGACAGATAGAGTTGCCTAAAAATATATTTAACGGAGCCAATAAATTCATTTTTCTTTCTTCAATAATTCATGAAAATATTGATTTATTATTTCCAGGTTTAAAAGTTCGAGGTTGTCACCAATTTAGAGTAACAATGAATAGTAACTTGGTGTTTGATGACGAAGATTTACAAAATGTTAAAGATTCTTTATCAAAAATACTTCCAGATAGAATTTATAATGAGGCCATAAGGTTAGAAGTAGTAAATGATTGTCCGAATGATATTATTAGATTCTTAAAAAAACAATTTTTTCTAAATGATAATGATGTTTATAAAGTTAATGGTCCTGTAAATTTAATGCGGCTTCAAACAATTTATGATGTTATTGAAAGAGAGGATTTAAAATTCCGAAAATACTTACCAAATAAAAAAAATATAATGACATCATCACCAGTAGAAGCCTTTAAAACCATCTCTAATTATGATTATTTATATCACCATCCATATGATTCATTTACATCAATTATAAATTTCCTAAAGGCTGCTATAAGTGATCCAAAAGTAGTATCAATTAAACAAACTATATATAGGGTTGAAAAAAATTCTGAAATTATAAAGTTACTTTGTAAAGCTGCACAATCAGGCAAAGAAGTTTTAGTTGTTGTCGAATTAAAAGCTAAATTTGACGAGGAACATAATATAAAAATTTCTAAATTACTTGAAAATAGTGGAGTTAAAGTTACTTATGGAATCTTAGGTTTTAAAACTCATGGGAAGGCATTATTAGTTATAAGAAGAGAGAATAAAAAATTGATAAAGTATACCCATCTGTCAACAGGAAACTATAANAAAAAAACTGCAAANACGTATACAGATTATGGATTAATTACCAGCGATATAGATATTGGAAANGATATTCAAAANTACTTTATACAATTAACTGGCTCNAATAAAGAGTTAGAATACAAAAAAATANTAGTAGCGCCCTTTAAAATTGGTAAAAGAATTATTTCTTCGATTAAAAAAGAGATTAGAAATAAAAAATCTGGCAAAAATTCAATGATTATGGCAAAACTAAACCAGCTTACAGAGCCAAAGATTATTGATAATCTATACCAAGCATCCCAGGCTGGTGTAGAAATAATTTTATTTGTAAGAGGTGAATGTAGGCTAAAGCCTGGGATCAAAAATTTATCAGACAATATTAAAGTTTATTCTATAATTGGTAGATTTTTAGAGCATTCAAGAGTTTATTATTTTCATAATGCTGGCTCGAAAGATTTATATCTCTCAAGTGCTGATTTGATGACAAGAAATATTCATAATAGAGTTGAAATCATGTTTCCAATAGAGTCAAATATTTTTAAAAAAAGAATAGTTGCAGAGTGTTTTGAGTTGCCTTTAAAAGACAATGGTAATGCATGGCGATTAGATTCAAAAGGGCGATATTTTAGAAAGCGTGCGGGAAGAGGCAACAAGAAAAATCTTTCACAAGAAAATTTATGTGAATTACATGGAGAGTTTGATGGCAAATAAATATGGAGTCTTAGATCTTGGTTCAAATAGTTTTCATTTAAAAATAGTTGAATTTAAGGATCAAAAAATAGTTAATAATTTTAAACATAAAGAATTTGTAAAGTTTGGTTTAGCTACAAAAAGTTCNGGAGAAGTNAAAAATAAGTATCGAAAAAAGTCAATTGAGGCCTTATCACGAATATCTGAAATTATAAAAAAAGATCCACCAAATTATTTAAAGGTGATAGGTACTAATTCATTAAGAAATATTAATGATAATGATTTTTTAGAAGATATGGAAAATACTTTAGGNTCATCTATTGAAGTTATATCCTCAGATCAAGAGGGTAAATTAATTTATGATGGAGTAGTAAATACAACTAACATNTTACCAAAAAATTATTATATTTTAGATATTGGAGGATCNAGCACTGAAATTATTTCNGTNAANAATAGTTTAATAAATAAAATCCTNAGCTTTAATATTGGTAGTTTAACTTTAAACGATAAATTTTTTCTAACTAGCGGCTCCATTAAAGACTGGTATGAATCAATAATATATTTAAGCGATGTTTTTTCTGAATTGCACGAATTAAGGAGGGATAATATAGACTCAAAAAAATCAGAAAATTTTTTCGCTTTTGGTACTTCGGGAACAGTAAAAGCAGTTATGCGAGCTCTAGACTCCTTTGGATATAAGACTGAAAATACATATTCCTTAGAGGACTTAGATTATTTAAGACATGTTTTGATAAATTATGAAAACCTTTATGATAAGGAAAAAAAATTATTAAAAAACACCATAGATATAAATAGACTAAACATAATGTTATCAGGATTATCAATTTTACAAACAATAACGATAATTTTAGAAATTAATACTATAGCTAAAGCAAATGGAGCACTTCGAGAAGGTGTCCTGTATAATCTTTTTCAGAATAAAAATATATAAATAAATAATGGATAAAAAAAATATTTTATTTTTATGTACTGGTAACTCAGCAAGATCAATATTGAGTGAAGTTATTACAAATACCTTCTATGGTGATAAATTTAATGGCTTTTCTGCTGGCTCACAACCCTCTGGAAAAATAAACCAGGGCGTGCTTACCTTTTGTAAGGAACTTGGTTATCCAGTTGAAAAATTGCATTCTAAAAGCTGGGATGTTTTTCTAGAAAAAGAATATCCTAAAATTGATATCTTGATAACAGTTTGCGATAGTGCAGCAAAAGAAGTATGTCCAATTTGGCCAAACAAAATGGATATGATTCATTGGGGGTTAGCTGATCCTGTTGGAGAAAAAGATAACAAGAAATTAATGTTAAGCATTAATCAATTATATGAAAAAATTGATTCAAATTTAAAATCCCTTTATAAAAAGTATTAGTATTTATATTTATATAGTTTTTTAAGATTNGCCCTTTATAATAAGAATTAATATCAAAGTAAAATAAAAATTATGAATATTATTCAAATTCCAGCATTNACAGATAATTATTTTTGGCTGATGTTCGAAGATAATAATAAAAGCGCAGTTGTTGTTGATCCAGGTGATAGCGCTCCAGTAATAAAATCCCTGATGGATAATAATTTAGAATTAACAGACATCTTAATTACTCATCATCATAATGATCATATTGGTGGAATATCTAATTTAAAAAATGTATTTCCCAAGGTAAATATTTTTGGCCCTTTGGATTCTAGAATCCCTACGAATAACATCGTTAAGGGTGAAGATATAATAAAATTAGACTCACTTAATGAGGANTTTAGAGTGCTAGACGTTAGAGGACATACAAATAGNCATATTGCTTATTACTTTGATAAAAAACTTTTTTGTGGGGATACCTTGTTTTCATGTGGGTGTGGCAGATTATTTGAAGGTACGCATGAGGATATGCATAAAGCTCTAACAAAAATAAAAAAACTACCAAAAGAAACCTTAATTTATTGTGCCCATGAATACACTTTNGANAATATTGGTTTTGCTAAACTGTTAGATCCTAATAATCAAGATCTAATNGCAANAGAGAAAGAGGTTAAAAAAATTTTAAAAGAAGGTGGGTATTCTGTTCCATCAGTATTAGAAAATGAGTTAAAAATTAATCCTTTTTTAAGATTTGATCATAAGNACGTTATAAGTTCAGTTGAAAATCACTTTAATCTTAAACTAAATAAAGAATCTGAAGTTTTTAAATATACTAGACAATGGAAAGATATCGAATATGATTAGATTGCTCATAATGGTTCNGACATTGTTCTTAGTAACNTTAACCTCGCATGCAAACTTATATANCTGTAAAAATATATATGAAAGTTGCTTTGAAAATATACCAAAAGATATGATTACATATCATCAAGAAGTTAATTCGCACGGTATCGNTAATAAAAATAATATAAATTTAAGAGATATCCCATTAATAAGCTCAAAAAATAGCGAAGTATTAAAGAAAATTAAAAAAAATGATAAAGTTTTAATAAAAAAAGTTTTTTTTCTTAAGCCCAACGTTAGTGTTCGATTGAGGCTTTTGAACTCCGATAAAGTTGAGATTGTAAATAATTATAGATTTGGAAAATGGTACTTAGTATCTCATGGAGACATTGAAGGTTTCATTTTTTCTGACTTTATTTCAGTGGAAAAAAAAATAAATAAAAAATTTATAAGATACAGACATATTGACTCTGTGGATTGGAGAAAAAATAAGGTTGACCCACAAAAAAATATTGAACTTGTATTTAAGAAGCAAAACGATAATGCATATATTTTACAAGGTTATGCATGGCATTACCTAAATGGATTTAGTGAAATAAATTACACCTTTCAGAATAATATTTTATCTAGAGAAAAAATTATAAAGGATGGCATAAAAATATTTTTATTTGATGAAAATGANATATTTGTGGAATCAGATATTGATATTTTTACAGGTATTTATAAAAAATATTAAAACTAATCTTCTCTGCTTGTTATTTCAATCAAATGATAGCCAAATTGAGTTTGAACAGGCCCATGAACTTTATTAAGTTCTCCAGTAAAAACTACATCATTAAACTCTTTTACCATTTGCCCTGGACTAAATGAACCAAGATCACCACCATTCCCGCCTGATGGGCAAGAGGAGTTTATTTTTGCAGCTTCTGCAAAATCAAGNCCNTCTTCAATTTCTTTTTTTAAGCTAAGGCATTGTTCTTCTGTCTCAACTAATATATGTCTTGCTGTTGCCTGCGTCATAATAGCTCCTGTATGTTTAAGATTTCAATTAGATTACATATCTTTAATTTATATGTCTAGTTCTTAAGGTCTAGTTCTTAAGATTGAAGCATNTTATCAAAATAGCTAATAATATCATCAGACTCATAAAGCCATTTGATATCATCCTGAGATTTTTCTATGCGTAAGCATGGTACTTGAATCTTTCCGCCGAACTCCTTCAATTCCTCACGATACTTTAAATCATTTCTAGCATCTCTAATTTCAATATTTAATGAATTTTTTCTTAAATATCTTCTTACTTTCACACAAAAAGGGCAGGTATGAAATTGATACATACTATGATTCTTTAGAAGTGTGTCTAATTTTTTTTGTTCATCGGCATCTCTATTCATTTTTTTTGGCCTAGTCGCGAAGTCCAAAATTAAAATAATTCTTCCTAAAACCCATCTAATTATTTTCATTTAAATTCCTTTTTTGTTNATTTTTTTCCAAGAATCTTTCAAAGAGACAATCTTATTATAACTAATCTTATCGTTTGAAGATTTACTATCTTTTATAAAGTATCCAACCCTCTCAAATTGATATCTTTCATCATTATTATTTAAGTCAATATTCTTCTCTAATTTTGAACCTTTTTTAACCATTAAAGAATTCTCGTTAAAATCGTCTACACTCGTTGGATCAGAATCTAAAAAAAGTCTATCATACACATTAATCTGCGCATCTATACAATTATTGGCATCAACCCAATGTATCATCCCTTTTACTTTATTTCCTTTGCTCATGTCTCTACTAATTGGATCGTAAGTGCATTCTAATTCGAGTATCTCGCCGTTATTATCCTTAATTAATTTTTCACATGTGATATTAAATGCATGTCTTAGTCTTACTTCTTTTCCGGGCGCAAGTCTAAAATATTTTTTTTCTGGGAATTCCATAAAATCGTTTTTATCAATAAAGATATTTCTTGAGATACTAATATTTCTTTCTCCAGAGTTAATATCATTTGGATTGTATGCTGCTTTTATTATTTCTCTTTCATCTTTTGGATAATTGACTAATGTTACTTTTATAGGATCTAAAACACCCATAACTCTTTTCGCAGTAAGATTTAGCTCTTCTCTAATAGTATTTTCTAAAACACCCATTTCAATTGCGCTATTTTTTTTTGTAATTCCTATTCGATTACAGAAATCTTTAATTGCATTAGGTGTATAACCTCTTCGTTTCATACCTGATAACGTTGGCATTCTCGGATCATCCCAACCTTCGACATATTTTTTTTCGACAAGTTCATTTAATTTTCTTTTACTCATGAGATTATGTTCTAAAGCTAATCTAGCAAATTCAATTTGTTGCGGCTTATTTTCATGATTAATTTTCTCAATCACCCATTCATATAGATCTCTGTGATCTTCGAATTCTAAAGTGCATAGAGAATGTGTGATATTTTCAATTGCATCGGAAATACAATGTGTGAAATCGTACATTGGATAAATACACCATTCATCTTTTGTCCTGTGGTGCTCGACTTTTTTTATTCTATATATCACTGGATCTCTCATATTGATATTTGGTGAGGACATGTCTATTTTTAGCCTTAAAACATATTCACCATCATCGAATTTTCCTTGTTTCATTTGTTCAAATATTTTTAAACTTTCATCAGGCAATCTTTCTCTATCTTTACTTTTTATTCCTGGCTCTGTAAGTGTTCCTCTTTCTTTTTTTATTATTTCTGGGGAAGAAGAATCAACATAAGCATAGTTATTCTTAATTAGCATTTGTGCGAATGTATAGAGTTGTTCAAAATAGTCTGAGGCATAATGTATCGAGTCCCATTTATATCCGAGCCATTTAATATCATTTTTTATTGAATCAATATATTCTATATTTTCTTTTTCTGGATTTGTATCATCAAATCTTAAATTACATTTACCACCGTAGCTTTTGGCAATTTCAAAATTTAAACAAATTGATTTAGCATGACCTATATGAAGATACCCATTTGGCTCAGGTGGAAATCGAGTGTTTACTCGCCCACCAAATTTATTAGTGTTATTATCATTATCAATTATATTGGTAATAAAATTTTTAGCTGTAGGTTTTTCCATGAAAAATACTGATGATTTACTCAATCCATATTATATACGTGATTCTCTNTCATTAGAATCAAAAATGCTTGTTCCTGTNATTCAGGTATATGAAGAAGTTGATTCTACGAATAATGTCTTGATGCAAAAAAACTGTATTTACCCTAATGGACATGCATGCTTTGCNGAAAANCAATACAAGGGTAGAGGGCTATCAAACAAATCATGGATTGCTGCACAAAGTAATGTTTGTTTTTCTGTTGCATGGAATTACGATAAAGCCTTAAAAATTCCTTATATGTTGAATTATCATGTAGCTATTAAATTGGTGGAAAATTTATCCAACAATGGCTTTTTAGGAATTAAATGCAAATGGCCTAATGATCTCNTTTTTGAAGGATCAAAATTAGGGGGAATATTGATAGACATTGTTTATAAAAAGGACTCAACAATATTTTTAGTTGTTGGTGTTGGNATAAATATTAAAGTTNCCNAAGATAATAAAAAAAATATAAATCAAAATATTGCAGATCTTTTATCTTTGAAAAATATAGATCACTGTAATAGAAATAAAATATCAGCAATTCTTTTAAATGCGGTAATAGAATCTTTATCTGAATTTCAACATTGTGACTACCAAAAACTTTCTGAAGATTGGAATAATATAGATTATAATTATAATANACTGAAAACTATAAAAGTCGGCAATAAGAAAATAAAAACAAAATTGATGGGCATAAACAATTTAGGCCAATTATGTTGCTCTCACGNTGATAAAATACATTTATATNATATTAACGAGGTTGAAATAATTAAAGATGAATTTTTGCGCAATTGATTTTGGACATACTAATTACAAATTAGCTCTTATTAAAGAAAATAACATTATTTCGGTTCAAAAAAATAATTATGAAAATATATCTGAGCTGAATAATTTAGCCACCATTGTTAAAAAATTTAATTGCGAGAAAATAGTTTGTTGTAATGTTCTTAAGGAAGCTGATTTACAACTTATTATGAACGAGCTGCCCAGTGATATTAATGAAATTATTAAATTTATTAATTCGGAAGATTGTAATCAATATATTTCCTTAGCATATAAAAATAATTTAAATAATTTAGGAGTAGATAGAGCTTTAAACTTAGTAGGAGCATCTGTAAAAACAAATAAAGATATTATTGTTATTGATGCAGGAACAGCAACAACAATTGACTATTTGGACTTCAACAAAAATCATATAGGAGGTATTATTCTCCCTAGTAAAAAACTCATTGATAGCGTATTTTTTGAAATGCTAGATTTTGATTTTTCAAATGAAGAATTAATTGAAGGAATTTTTTCATCTAACACAAGATCTAGCATTGAAAATGGTTCTACAATTTCTGCATACCATTCAATAAATAATACTTTGGATAAGATGATTGAAGGAAGGGGTGTCACTCCAGAAATTTATGTAACTGGAGGAAATTCTAAAAGCGTTTTGGATAATTGTAACTACCCAATAATACATGTAGAATCTCTTCTTTTTGAAGGAATTTTAGTATTTGAAGCGTAAAAATTGCCGCCTTAGCTCATTTGGTAGAGCAGTTGTTTTGTAATCAGCAGGTAGTCAGTTCGATTCTGACAGGCGGCTCCAAATACTGCTTAAATACTACTATAGTAATATAAAATAGTTGTTTTATTACCCATAATAGGTTATCTTAATAAGCATACGTTAATATAGGTAGTAAACAATATTTGAGTATTTAAAAGAGGCTTAGGAAAAACGTAATGATGCAATGAAAGGACAACTAATACTTATACCAGGCCGCTCCGCCAAACAAGGAGTAGGGCTGAATAAGGGTAAGCTTAAGGAAGAGTACATTAGAGTCACAACTACGCTTGAAATTAGTTTCGAAGATGCAGCTGAGCTAGGACTAGAAACAGCTGACATAGTCAAAATTAGTAACCACATTGGTGAAACCGAAGTTCAACTAAAAGTTCTAAGAGAAGGAAAAATTCCTGTAGGTTATGCATTCATTCCATATGGCCCGCCATCAAGTTGTTTGTTTGATGGTGAAACATGTGCATCGGGCATGCCGGCCTCAAAAGGAATGACAATAGATATAGAGTTTGTCAAAAAAGGCGTAAAAAAGAAAACTGCTTTACCGCCTAAAACTGAAGTTGCTTAATGAGTTAAGGAGACAATCAAGGAGATATTATGAGTGCAGTAAGTAAAGATAATAAAATTGTAAATGAGAAAATTGTAGAGAACGCAACTTGTACTTTTTGTGGATGCTGTTGTGATGATATTACTTTGACTGTTGATATGGACAAAAAAGTTATCACAAAAGCTAAAGATGCTTGCATACTTGGAAAGGCTTGGTTTTTAAATCATGTTATAGAAGATAAGCCAATAGCAAGAATAGATGGAAAAGAAGTTCCTTTAGATGATGCAATTGATGAAGCGGCTAAAGTGTTAATGGATGCAAAGTTTCCAATATTATATGGTATGAGTGACACAATATGTGAAGCTCAAAGACAATGTGCTCCAATCATGGACGATTGTGGTGGAACTATTGATACAACAACTTCTGTATGTCACGGTCCATCCGGCATGGCTTTCCAAGGTGTTGGTGAACCCAGCATGACTTTAGGAGAAGTAAAAAATAGAGCTGACTTTGTAATGTATTGGGGTGGTAATCCAGCTGAAGCGCACCCAAGACATTTCGCAAGATATGCTGTTACACCAGAAGGTATGTTTACTCCAAATGGAAAAGATGATCGTACAGTTGTAATTTGTGATGTGAGACATACAAAAACAGCAGGAGTAGCTGATATATTTTTACAAGTAAAACCTGGAAAAGATTTTGAGTTTTTATGGATACTCAGGGCTGCATGTAAAGGTGTTCCTATTCCAGATAATTGTAAAGAAATTTGTGGTATCGAAAAAGAAGTTGCTGAAGATCTTTTTAATAAAATGAAAAACTGTACTTATGGAGTTATATTTTTTGGAATGGGATTAACAATGACTAGAGGAAGACACTTTAACTCTGGAGCATTAATGGCCTTAGCAACAGATCTAAATGAATTTACGCATTTTGTAGCAAAACCTGCAAGAGGACATGGTAACGTAACAGGTGCCGATAATGTTGTTTCTTGGCAAACTGGGTATCCGTTTGGAGTTAATTTTAGCAGAGGGCACCCAAGGTTTAATCCTGGTGAATTTACAACTGTTGATACTTTAACAAGAAAAGAAGCTGATGCAGCTTTAATAATTGCAAGTGATCCAGTTGCGAATTTTCCAAAGCCTGCAATTGATCATATTACAAGTGACAAATGTAAATTAATATCAATAGATACAAAAAACACACCGACAAGTGAAGCTGCGCATGTTTCAATTCAAACCAGTACTTATGGAATTAACACTGGTGGAACAGTTTATCGAATGGATGATGTTCCAATTAGTTTAAGACCTGCATTTGATTCACCATTTCCTAGTGATCTAGAGGTGCTAACAAAACTTAGAAAAAAAGTTAATGAGTTGTCTAAAAAAGCAAATAGACCTTATGCAACTAAAAAATATATGTAAGTACATTGAGCTAATTAATAAATATAAAAATTAAAAAAGGTTTGAATTAATTATGAGTAATGAATTTCGTATCATAAACGGCATAGTTTTTGATCCTACAAATGAAATCGAAGGAAAAGTTTGTGACATCCTCGTAAAGGATGGAAAAATTGTCTCAAAGGTTTCCAAAGCGGCAAAGGTTATCGATGCAAAAGGAATGGCAGTTATGCCTGGCGGTGTAGATATTCATTGTCATATTACTGGACCAAAAGTTAATCTAGCAAGAAAATTAATGCCCGAGGATCATAGATTAGATCCGCACTTTAAAACCCCACACACACAATCTGGTACTGGAGGAATTGTTCCTTCAACTTTTGCAACTGGATATAGATATGCAACTTTAGGATATACAACTGCTATGGAAGCAGCTGTCCCGCCATTGACTGCAAGGCATGCGCTGGAAGAAATGTACGACACACCAATTATTGACAATGGCTTTTATGTTTTACTTGGAAATAATCTTTTTTTACAAAGTTTAATTGCCGAGGGGCGTTATGCTGAGTTCAAAGAGGCAGTTGCATGGTGGTTAAATGCAACAAAAGCGTACACTGTGAAATTAGTAAATCCAGGAGGAGATGAACCCTGGAAAGGTCACAAAAATCTTAATGTAAAAGATATCGACGAAGATAGTAAGGCGACAGATATTGCACCAAGAAAAGTGATCGAAGCATTTATTGATGCTGTACATGAGCTAGGATTACCTCATCCTCCGCATATTCATTGTAATAATCTTGGTCATAGTGGAAACTTTGATACAACCTTAGAAAGTATGAAGACTGCTGGGGATAGAAGATTACATGTTGCTCATATTCAATTCAATAGTTACGCGGGTGAACTTGGCAAGCCACCAAAATCAGCCTCAAAAGAAATTACTGATTATGTAAACGACCACCAAAATATAACCTGCGATGTTGGGCAAGTAATGTTTGGTAAAGCAATGTTTATGACTGCTGACGCNCCTTTAACATATTTACTTAGAGGTTATAAAAAAGAAAAATGGGTGAATGCTGATACTGAATGTGAGAGTGGCTGTGGAATTTTACCATTCGATTATCAGGGTATGATTTACACTCATGCACTTCAATGGGCTATTGGTTTAGAAATATTCTTGTTATCAAAAGATCCTTGGAGAATAGTTTTGTCTACCGATCATCCAAATGGCGGTTCTTTTGCAAATTATCCATTGGTAATTAAATTATTGATGGATTATGAATTTAGAAAAGTAGCAATGAAAAGTGTTAATCAAAAAGCAATGAATAGCACGATATTGGGAGAGTTAAAAAGGGAATATACATTAAATGAAATTTGCATCATTACAAGGGCAGGNCCTGCAAAGTGTTTAGGATTAAAAGATAAAGGTCATNTAGGTGTTGGTGCNGACGCAGACATAACAATATANGACATGCTTGAGGATAAAGAAGAAATGTTTAATGCTCCAAGATACGTTATGAAGGCAGGACAATTNTTGATNGCNGATCATGAATTTGTCAGTGACTATACTGACAAAAAAGTTNTACGAGTGGCACCTGATTTTGATAGAGAAATTGAAAAAGTTATAAAACCNTTNTTTGATGATTTTTATTCTGTTTCGTATAGNAATTATGCAATTCAGGATGAATATTTACATGGCACAGGCAAAGTAATAGAAACAAGGAAAAAGAACAGTATTTATGAAAATTAATAATACAGAAATTGTTGATACATATGCAGAAGCTTTTTCAATGTGGTCGGCAAAAGTAATTATCACTGCAGAAAATGATTATTGGGCTGAAGGTGCTGCAAGAGCCATGACTGGAATGGCAACTTCTGTAATAGGTTGCAAATGCGAAGCAGGTATCGATATGAAGCTTACTCCCGAGGAAACCCCTGATGGCAGACCAGGTTATAGTATTTTAGTTTTTACAATGGATAAAGCGAGTCTTGGTAAAAGATTAATTGAAAGAATAGGACAATGTGTAATGACATGTCCAACAACGGCATGTTTTAGTGGTTACGATTCAGAAGACACTGTAAATGTTGGTGGAGCATTAAGATACTTTGGTGATGGNCATCAAATAGGGAAAAAAATTCAAAATAAAAGATACTGGAGAATTCCAGTTTTTGACGGAGAATTTATAATACATGAAAACTTTGGNGTAANAGAATCNGTTGGCGGTGGAAATTTTTATATTCTTGGTGATAATGTAAAAGAATGTNTAGATGCTTGTTACGATGCTGTAAAAGTTATGAAGAGAGTTGAAAATGTTATAATGCCATTTCCNAAAGGAGTAGTTAGAAGTGGTAGTAAAGTTGGGTCAAAATACAAAGATCTAGTTGCCTCGACAAANCATATTTATTGNCCTACTTTAAAAGGAGTAGTTAAAGATTCNGCTGTGCCTGAAAGCGNTCATACNTGTTACGAAATTGTCGTAGACGGTGCAGATGAGAANGCAGTTGCANAAGCTATGAAAGTNGGAATGCATGCTGCAGCNAAAGAAGGNGTTATNCAAATAACTGCTGGNAATTTTGGCGGAAAACTTGGTAAATATAAATTTTANTTAAANGATTTAGTAGATTAAATCAAANTAGTNCGATGAAATTAAAATTACANACAAAACCAGATGTTCCNTTAGAAGCTGAGAGTATAACTCCNNGAGTTATTAATAATTTAAAGNCAAAAGANATTGAAAAAACTAAAATTTTTCATGGNAATAGAGAAGTGAATATAGCTGATTTCTTTTCTGTCTCAAAGAGTAAATTAGATNTATTGCAAGTCGAAGGAGANATGAACCGAATAAAATATTTNGGAGCAAATATGTCTGAAGGGGAGATGCATATCGAAGGAGATGTGGGTGCCCATTTAGGCTCAGCAATGTCTGGTGGATCTATAAACGTAAATGGTAATGCTGGTGATTGGATTGCACCAGAAATGTCAGGGGGAAGAATTCATATTTCTGGAAACGCTGGACATTGCGTTGCAAGTGCATATAGAGGTGCGTCAAAAGGTGTTTCCGGGGGAGAAATTATTATTGAGGGTAATGTCAAAAATGAATTAGGTCATGCTATGGCAGGCGCTACTATGGTAGTTGGTGGAAATTGTGGAGATTTTGCGGGCGTTAATATGGTATCAGGTACCATTTTAATATTTGGTGAAATGGGTATCAGAACTGGAGCAGGAATGAAAAGGGGTTCTATTATATGTATAGACAATTTAGAAATATTACCAACTTTTTCATATGATTGTTTATATAACCCAACATATTTAAAAATTTTCTTTAAGTATTTAAAAGAAAATACAAAAATTAATATTGAGGATAAAATTATCAATGGTTCATTCCATAGGTGGAGTGGAGATGCTATTGAAATGAATCGCGGAGAACTTTTAGTTTATTCTGCGTAGGTATATAATTAAGTAAAGTTTTTAGGAGTATTTATTTTATGACAACAGTAGTGACAGATAATTGTAGAGGATGTAGATTTACCGATTGTGTTTCGGTTTGTCCTGTTGAAGCATTTCACGTTGATGACGAAATGTTATATATAAATCCAGATGTATGTATTGATTGCAGCGCGTGTGTTCCGGAATGTCCAGTAGAAGCAATCTTTGAAGAGGATGATCTTCCTGACGGTCAAGAACATTGGGTAGATATAAATGAAGAAAGATCGCAAGAAACTCCAAACATTACTGAAACTCTTGAACCTCTTGAAGGTGCAGAAGACAAAAGAGAAGCATTAGGTTTATAATTTTTTATAAAGAGTGAAAAAATGAGCAAATTAGGAAGTTCAGATAATCCCTTGAAAGTTGCAATTGTTGGTGCTGGCCCAAGCGGATTTTATGCGGCAGATGCTTTAATTAATTCGGAATTAAAAGTAGAAGTCAATTTACTTGAAAAGTTATGCGCGCCCTATGGTCTAGTGAGAACCGGAGTTGCACCTGATCATGCTTTAATTAAAAAAAGTATTGAGAAATTTGCAGTAATGGCAGAACCCGAAGAATTTAATTACTTTGGAAATGTAAGTGTTGGTAAAGATATAACTGTAGATGCTCTAAAAGAAACTCACCATGCTGTCATTATAACTATGGGCGCGGAAACTGATAGAAAACTTGGCATACCTGGTGAGGATTTAAAAGGAAGTCATACAGCTACGGAATTTGTTGCATGGTATAACGGACATCCAGAATATAGAGANAGGGAATTCGATCTATCTCATGAAAATGCTGTAATTATTGGTCAAGGTAATGTTGCTGCTGATGTTGCCAGAATACTTTCAAAGACAGTTGATGAATTAAAATATACTGACATTTCACAACATGCGCTTGATGTTTTAGAAACAAGTAAAGTAAAGAATATATTTATTGTTGGAAGAAGAGGTCCCGCACAAGGGGCAATGACTTCGAAAGAACTGAAAGAATTTGGTGAGTTACAAGAATGTGATACTTTTGTTGATCCTGATGAAGCAATTTTAAATAAATCTAGTGAAGAGGAACTAGCTGATAGAAAAGGTAGATCAGCAAAAAAAATATACGAATTGTTTGCAAGTTATGCTGAGCCTAAAAGTCCTCATAAGGCAAGAAGTTTTCCATGGACAAAACCATATGTGAAACCTCGTAAATGTCACATACAATTTTTGAGAAGTCCTGTAGAGTTAAAAGGTAAAAAAAAGTTAGAAACAGTTGTTTTTGAAAAGAACGCTCTATCAGGCGAGCCATTTAAACAGTCGGCAAGAGGTACTGGCGAATTTGAAGAACTAAAGGCGGGCGTTTTATTTAGAAGTATTGGTTATAGAGGAGTAGCTTTAGAAGGAGTACCTTTTCATGATGCTTGGGGCGTTATTCCAAATGAAAAAGGAAGGGTTACCGAAGATCATGAAACTAAGGTTGTCGTTCCACAACTTTATACAGCTGGATGGATCAAAAGGGGCCCAAGTGGAATTATTGGAACGAACAAAGCCTGCGCGAATGAAACTATTGAAGAACTTATGACAGATTTAGAAAAATTAGATGATAAAAAAGAAAAGCTTGGTAGTAAAAAAATACACGAAATTCTTAATGCAAAAAAAGTAAGATACATCAATTTTATTGAATGGGAAGTTATTGATAAACATGAAGTTGAAAATGGAAAACCAAAAGGTAAGCCAAGAGAGAAGTTTACATATACNGAAGAAATGCTTGGTCTACTAACTTAAAAATATCTCAAAACATGCAAAAACTTTTTATGAAAATGTCTCACAGATTTAATATAGCTAAGCAAAGCTACAAAATAATGGAAGAGTAATTGCATAATGATTAATAAAAAAGATATGAATAAAGCACGCAATGCTTGGGGCGATGGCTTAATTTTAATTTCTAAGACTTATGATGAAAAAGGTATTGAAGAAGCTACTATAATTGCAAAGAAAATTTTACAGGAATTATATGCNTTTGAACTCGGTCCAATTTTATTTAAACCGACCATGAGTGGGAGTANTCAAACATTTCGCTCGAGTTTGGAGGGAGCTCTATCTTATTTCGTTGGAAATAATTCAAAATATCCAATGGATAATGGCTTTGGAATTAACTCGTGGAGTAAATTTGACTCCAAAACTTCAGATATCTTTATAGAAAATGATATTGCAATATGGATGGGATGGGTGACTTTAAGTAACAAGAACGGCGATATTGTAAAAGTAGATAAAAGCTGGGTCTATAAAAGACTGTCAAATGGTGATTTGAAAATCGTTATGCACCACTCCTCATTACCAAATAGATATTATTAANTTTTAAATTATTTTTTTTAGAAAAAAATCAATATCTTTTTAATCTGGTCNATCTGGTCTAAAGAAAGCGTTTTTTCTAGCNCTTAAAGCGAGTATTGCTAAAGCAAGNATTAAAATAGCACCTGATTCATATATTAAGATTACTGGATCAAAATCNTTTCGTTGTAAAATAATTAATCNNGCTAAAGCTGTAATTGCAATAAAGATNGGATGTGAAATTGCTATTCTATTTGTTACGTAATATTCTTTAATCATCCCAATNACNTCAAGAAAAATAAANAATAATAGAATNTCAGCAAGATTTACTTTNCCTAGNGCNATAACTTTTGAGATTTCCTGACCTATTGCTGTAAGTGTNGCAAATAACAATATAACCAGTATTATTTTCTCAACTACATCNAAATATTTTGAAGCATTAGTAAACATATTATCGCTCATANAAATTATCCTAGCATATTAATACATAATTCCAAAACTAGCTTTTCAAGAGTGCTTAAACACAATTGATTGATATTTTAAAAGTTTTAGCAATATTTTTGTTGACTACTATCAACCTGTACTTCAAAATTCTTGCCTTGACGGAGGGGTACTCAAGCGGTCAACGAGGGCAGACTGTAAATCTGCTGGCTATGCCTTCGGAGGTTCGAATCCTCCCCCCTCCACCATTAATTACTATAATTTTAATATGTCTGTTAAAATATTAAAATTATGAGATATTTGGGTTTACTTTGCTGTTTTATTAGGGTTTTGTGTGATTTTTAAGCTAATTTTTTAATGCGGGTGTAGTTCAATGGTAGAACCTCAGCCTTCCAAGCTGATGATGCCGGTTCGATCCCGGTCACCCGCTCCAATAAAATTAGCAAAAATTTAGAGCAATCCTGTTAAAAACAGTATACAATCACGCCCATATAGCTCAGTAGGTAGAGCACTTCCTTGGTAAGGAAGAGGTCACCGGTTCAAATCCGGTTATGGGCTCCATGAATAAAAATACTATAGGCCGCGGAGGGCGATAGAGATGTCAAAAGCAAAATTTGAAAGAAATAAACCACATATGAATGTGGGAACAATTGGTCATGTTGACCATGGAAAGACTACATTAACTGCTGCTATTACAAAAGTTATGGCAGAAAAAATGGGTGGTGAATTTAAGGATTATGGTGATATTGATAATGCTCCTGAAGAAAGAGAAAGAGGTATTACTATAGCGACTGCTCATGTTGAATACGAATCTGATAATCGTCATTACGCACATGTTGATTGCCCAGGACACGCTGACTACGTAAAAAATATGATTACGGGTGCTGCGCAAATGGATGGAGCAATCTTAGTGGTAAGTGCTGCGGATGGAGCAATGCCTCAAACAAAAGAGCATATTCTTTTAGCTCGTCAAGTTGGGGTCCCAAATATTGTTGTTTATTTAAACAAAGCTGATCAAGTTGATGACGCTGAATTAACTGAGTTAGTAGAAATGGAAATTAGAGAATTATTAACATCTTATGAGTTCGATGGTGATAATATTCCTTTTGTAAGTGGTTCTGCATTGAAAGCACTTGAAGGAGATACATCTGATATTGGCGCACCATCAATCGAAAAAATAGTTGCAGCTATGGATGACTTTTTTCCACAGCCAGAGAGAGCTACTGACGGTGACTTCTTAATGCCAGTTGAAGATGTTTTTTCTATTTCAGGAAGGGGTACGGTTGTTACAGGAAGAGTCGAAAGAGGCATAATTAACGTAAACGATGAAATTGAAATATGCGGAATTAAAGATACACAAAAATCTGTATGTACTGGAGTTGAGATGTTTAGAAAGCTTCTTGACCAAGGTGAAGCCGGAGACAATGTTGGTGTGCTTCTTAGAGGAACAAAAAGAGAAGAAGTAGAAAGAGGACAAGTTTTATGTAAACCAGGATCTATTAAACCTCATACAAAATATGAGTGTGAAGTT
>PAGR01000013.1 GCA_002705445.1 Gammaproteobacteria bacterium
ATGTTCAAATTAGCAGGGTTAAAATAAATGAGGCTGTTGTGAAGTCAATGGATAATTTAACAAGTGACACATATAAGCTTGTTATAAAATGTCATGACAATGCATTGCCTTTTAATTCTCATGCAGGGCAGTATGCAACCTTAAAGGTAGATGGTTTAGATAAGCCAAGAGCTTACTCATTTGCAAAATCTCCTAAGAGTGAAAACAAAAATGAGTATACTTTTTTTATAAGGCAAGTTCCTGGAGGAGAATTTTCAAATTGGCTTGACAAGAATAGAACAGGTGAAAAGATTATAATTTCAGCACCATTAGGTTACTTTAAACTAGATGATTCTAAGGATGATATGATTTGTATTGCTGGAGGAAGTGGAATGAGCGCAGTAAATGCAATAGTCGAAGAAGCAATTCATCAAAAAGTAAAAAGAAATTGTTATTTTTTCTACGGAGCAAGAACTCAAAACGATTTGTATTTAGTTGATGAGTTAACAAAAATAGCAGAGCAATGGGATAAAGATTTTAAATTTGAATTTATTCCAGTGTTAAGTGAGGAACCTGAAGATTCAGATTGGGATGGAGCAAGAGGTTTCGTTACAGATTACTTTAAAGATAATTATTTAGAAAAAGGAATTGTTTCAGCTGATTCATGCAAAGCCTTTTTCTGTGGGCCTCCACCAATGATAGATGCTGGTGCAAAAGTTCTTAAAGAGGCTGGAGTAGCAGAAAGCTCAATGTTTTTTGATAAATTTGAAGATGCTAGATCGCCTGCTCCGGTAATTGATAACTCAAAATGCGTATTGTGCGATGAGTGTCTTTTGGTGAAGCCAACTGCTGGCTGTATAGTAGAAACTGCAAAACTTGGCAAATTAAAAGACAATGGTAAGTATGCAGATATAGAAAGGATAGATCCAGCTTATACATCTGGCTTGTACTATAATACGTTATACATAAATGAAGATGAATGTATAAGATGCTACGCGTGTGTACATGCATGTCCAGCAAAAGCAATTTCTCCTCAATATGATCTAGAGCCAAAAACATTAAGAGAAACTGTAGAAGCTTAAATATTAAAAATAGTAGTTTTAGAGAAATATAAAAAAGNAATAATAATAATAAAATAAGAGGAGCGAACTCTATGAANGAAGCAAATANTGCGTGGATTCTTGTNTCNACCGCATTAGTTCTTTTAATGACATTACCTGGNTTAGCACTTTTTTANGCTGGTCTTGTTGGNTCAAAAAATACATTATCAACTTTAGCGCAATGTTTTGTAATTGCATGCATCGCATCTATAATTTGGTTTATATGTGGTTATTCTTTAGCATTCAGTGGAGAAGGATTATATTTTGGTAGTCTTGATAAAATGTTTTTATCAGGAATTACATTAGATTCTCTTTCTGGTGACATACCCGAAACACTCTTTGTTATGTTCCAAATGACATTTGCAATAATTACTCCAGCACTTATTGTTGGCGCTTATGTTGAGAGAATTAAATTCTCAGCTGTAATATTAATCACAACAATATGGTTGATATTTGTTTATAGTCCTGTAACACATTGGGTTTGGGGTGGGGGCTGGCTTGCAGAATTAGGTGTTATGGATTTTGCAGGAGGTTTGGTTGTCCATACTACTGCAGGTATCTCAGCCTTGGTAATAGCAAAAGCATTGGGCCCAAGAAATGGCTTTCCTAAGTCAATTAAACCTCCTCATAGTCCAGTAATTGCAATGATTGGTGCAGCTTTATTATGGGTTGGTTGGTTTGGTTTCAATGCTGGTTCAGCTTTAGCAGCAAATCAAAATGCAGCAATGGCAATGCTGGTTACACATATTTCGGCAGCCGCTGCCACAGTTACTTGGATGTCAATAGACTGGTATAAAAATGGTAAGCCAGGTTTAGTTGGTATGATTACTGGAATGGTAGCAGGACTAGCTACAGTAACTCCAGCTTCTGGTTATATTGGCCCATTAGGTGGTTTAATACTTGGTATTTCTTCCGGTATTGTATGTTATTGGTTTGTTGGCTTTGTTAAAGTGTCATTAAAAATAGATGACTCGCTTGATGTATTTGCTGTGCATGGCATAGGTGGAATTCTGGGCGCTTTATTATGTGGTTTATTAGCAACAAAAGGGTTTGGAGGCCTAGGTATAGAGTCAACTGTTTGGGATCAAACAAAAATACAAATAATCGGAATAGTTAGTGTTGCTTTGTACACATTAATTGTTACTTCAATAATTGTAATAGTTACACAAAAACTTGTTGGATTACGTGTATCAGAACAAGAGGAAAATACAGAGGGATTAGATTTTGGTAGCCATGGTGAAAGCAGCTATCATTTATAATATTTCTTTATTTTTTTGAAGTTTTTTAATCTCGCCTATTTTTGAAGTTATTCTTTCATCAATAGTTTTACCTTTCATATTATATTGTAAGGCAAGTTTGTAATACTTTATTGCCGAAGTAAAACTACCAAGTAACTTTAGGTAATCTGCACGGTATTCATGTCCTAAAGATTGCTCCTTAAGCTTATATCCTGCTTCACTTATTTTTAGAACAAGCCTATGGTCTTTATGTTCTATAACATAGGGAAGTAATTTACTTATTACCATTTTATATTGCTTATTTTTCATATAAGCATGCGACAAATAATATAAAATCGTAGGATCAGTTGGATAAATGTCATTTAAACTCTCAAGGAGTTCCACCGCATCATTAAATTTATTTTCCTTAATATAAATTTCAGAAAGAGCGATTGATACATAATTTTTAATTATATAAAGTTGATTTTTATTACTAAGAATTTGTAATAAATCATTTAATACTTCTTTTCCAAGTTTATATTTTTTTTCTTTAATAAGTGCTAAACCATATGCATAATCATCAACAATTCTTCCTGAAGAAGCCTTAGTTAATTCTGCGTTGTATGTATAGTTTTTAATGAAATTTTTTGTATTTATTTTTTCTATTGAGACTTTTACCGATGTAAATTGGTATGCAAAGCTATCATTTGTAAAGTTTCCTTTGTATTTTGAAGCAAGACTTAATGTTTCTGATATTCTATTCTCAGTTAAAGGGTGTGTCCTTAAAAATTCTAAAGCTCCTCTGTCATCATTTTCCTTTTGTAAAGTTTCGAAAAAATCACTCATGGCTTTAGGATTTATATTTGCATTAACTAAAATATTAATTGCTAACCTATCTGCTTCTTTTTCATGCTCTCGAATAAAATTTGTAAGTTGAGCCGCCTTAACATTTTGGCCTGTTATTAAAGTCTTTCCTAATACTCCTGTGCTATATGTGCCTGCAATTACTGTTGCAAGTACTGATAGAGCGGTAGAGATATTAACTTTTGACGATTCTTCGTGCATCCTGGACAAATGTCTTGCTTTAACATGGGCGATTTCATGAGCAAGTACGCTAGCAAGTTCTGCCTCAGTTTTTGTCTTCCGTATCAAACCAGAATTAATTACGATTACACCACCTGGAGTAGCAAAAGCGTTAATAGTAGGATTATTGGCCACTAAAAATCTATATTTTATAGGGCTGTTATAATCTGACACAAGAAGTCTATTTCCAAGCATTTGTACATAACTTGTTATTAATGGGTCTGATATTAAATTAAAAGAACCTAAAATTTGTGAATATATAATACTTCCAAGCTTATTCTCTTGAGAAATGCTCATATATCTTGAGGAAGTGTCCCCAATCATAGGTATTTTGATGTTACTTGCAGATAAATTTGCAGGAATATACGCTATATAAGCAGCTAATATTGTAGTGTATATATTTACTTTCATATGTACTTAGTATTTTTTATAATGATTATGTTTGTGTTTACACTTAACACTAATAAGTATATCCTATTTCGCTTATGTAGACACATAAGCTAGAAAACGTTATTTTTGTACTAAATTAGATATGGAGATTTTATATGGCAGAATATGACCAAGAACTAGATGCATGTGGGTTGAATTGCCCATTACCAATACTTAGGGCTAAAAAATCCCTTTCATCAATGGAAACAGGGCAAATATTACATGTCGTTGCCACAGACCCTGGTGCTATAAAGGATTTTGAAGCTTTTTCTAATCAAACTGGCAACAAACTTATGGATTCCAAAGAGGACAGTGGTAAATTTTACTTCCTTATTCAAAAAGCATAAGTAATAATTTACACAAACTTAATGAAGCAAAATACTGAAAATAATAAAGAAAAATTTACTGGTGCTGAAATTTTTGTTAAATGCCTTGAGGCTGAAGGCATTGACTTAGTTTTTGGTTATCCGGGGGGTGCGGTTTTACATATTTACGATGAGCTTCACAAGCAAAACGATGTAACACATATTTTAGTGAGGCATGAACAGGGTGCAGTTCATGCTGCAGAAGGTTTTGCAAAGTCTTCTGATAAACCAGGAGTAGTTCTCGTAACATCCGGTCCAGGAGCCACAAATGCCATTACGGGTATTGCAGATGCTTATATGGATTCTGTCCCAATTGTAGTATTTACAGGACAAGTTAGAACAGCTCTGATAGGAAATGATGCTTTTCAAGAAGTTGATACTGTTGGCATAACAAGACCATGCGTAAAACATAATTTCATGATAACTGATGTTAAAGATATGGCCTCAACAATTAAAAAAGCCTTCTACGTAGCTTCATCAGGCCGTCCAGGACCAGTTGTTGTTGATATTCCAAAAGACATCACTGAAGACAGCTGCGAGTTTATTTACCCATCCAAAGTGTCAATGAGATCATATAATCCAAATATAGAAATTAATGAGAATGCAGTTGATATCGCAGTTGATAAAATTTTAAGAAGTAATAAGCCTGTGATTTATGCTGGAGGTGGTGTTATAAATAGTAATGCATCTCAGGAGCTTACTAACCTTGCAAAGTATCTTAATTTTCCAGTTACAAATACTTTAATGGGCCTTGGCTGTTATCCTGGAGATGACTCGCAATTTTTACAAATGCTTGGAATGCATGGCTCATATGAGGCAAACATGGCGATGCATGATTGCGATCTGTTAATAGCGGTTGGTGCACGTTTTGATGATAGAATTACTGGAAGACTTGATAAGTTTAGTCCTGATGCGACTGTTGTTCACATTGATGTTGATCCTTCATCAATTTCTAAAAATATAAAAGCACACATTCCTATAGTTGGAGATGTTAAAGGGGTATTAGAAAAAATTGCTAGTAGAATTATAAGTAAAAAAAGAAAGCCTCAGAATATTGAAAAATGGTGGGAACAAATTAATGAATGGAGAAAAAAAGATTCTTTTAAATATTCTCAAGATGACGAAATCATTAAACCACAATTTGTTATCGACAGACTTTATGAAATCACAAAAGGAGATGCCTTTATTACATCTGACGTTGGGCAACATCAAATGTGGGCTGCTCAACTTTATAAGTTTAATAAGCCTAAAAGATGGATTAACTCAGGTGGATTAGGAACAATGGGTTTTGGGTTGCCATCCGCAATGGGTGTACAGTTTGCAAATCCAGATTCGCTAGTATGTTGTGTAACAGGAGAAGCAAGTATTCAGATGTGTATTCAGGAACTGTCAACTTGCTTACAATATGGGCTACCTATAAAAATAATCAATTTAAATAACAGATACATGGGCATGGTAAGACAGTGGCAAGAATTCTTTTATGAAAAAAGATATGCAATGTCATATATGGACGCTTTGCCTGATTTTGTTAAACTTGCTGAAAGTTTTGGACATATTGGTTTAAAAGTAGAAAAACCATCCGATGTAGATGCGGCAATAAAAGATGCCATTAAATTGAAGGATAGATTGGTTTTTATAGATTTTATTACAGATCAAAATGAAAATGTGTTTCCAATGATTGCTACTGGCGCTGCACANAATAAAATGATACTTTCCTAAAACTGAGTAAATATTAAGTATTGGTGCACTATGAGACATATAATTTCNGTTCTTCTTGAAAATGAGTCAGGAGCGCTATCTAGAGTATCTGGTCTATTCTCGGCTAGAAGTTATAATATTGAATCTTTATCTGTTGCACCATCAGAGGATGAAAGCACNTCAAGAATGACAATTGTGACTTCTGGAAATGACAATNTTATAGAGCAAATAGTAAAGCAACTTGATAAGTTATTGGATGTTATTGAAGTTTCTGAGATAACNTCAAAGGAGCATGTTGAGAGAGAGATAGCATTTGTTAAAATAAAAGAGAGTAGTATTGAAAAATCAATGATGGATAAAATCTCNAAGAATGAATTTTTAAAGATACACAAAACAAATAATAATGAAATTATAATAGAGTGCGTCGATAGCCCTAAAAATATTAATATTTTCTTAGAGTCATTAGAGAATATTGCTGAAAAAATCGTAAGATCAGGTGCAGTCGGAATTAATAGTAATTAAAAAAAAATAAAATCGGAGATAANAAAAATGAATATTTATTATGATAAGGATGCTGATCTTTCAATTATAAAAAATACAAAAGTTGCAATTATAGGATATGGTTCACAAGGTCATGCTCACGCAAACAATCTAAAGGAATCTGGTGTTGATGTAGTAATAGGATTACACGATAATTCTAAGTCAATAGAAAAAGCAAAATCCTCAGGTTTTAATGTAATGTCAGTGGCTGATGCTACNAAAAAATCAGATTTAATTATGTTATTAATTCCAGACGAAAATCAAGCAGANGTATATGAAAAGGATATAGCTCCTAATTTNAAAAAAGGCTGCTCTCTAGGTTTTGCTCATGGNTTTAATATTCATTTTAAAACTATACAGCCNGAATCTGAAATTAATATAATTATGATTGCTCCAAANGGTCCAGGGCACCTAGTTAGATCAACATATACNGAAGGGGGTGGTGTACCAACTTTAATAGCTGTTGATCAAGATCCTTCAGGAAATAGTAAAGAATTAGCATTGTCATATGCTTCCGCGAATGGAGGNGGAAAAGCTGGAGTAATTGAAACTACATTTAAAGAAGAAACAGAAACAGACTTGTTTGGTGAGCAAGCAGTTTTATGTGGTGGAGCTACATCTTTAGTTTTNGCTGGCTTTGAAACATTAGTTGAAGCAGGATACAAACCAGAAATGGCATATTTTGAGTGTTTGCATGAATTAAAGTTAATAGTTGATTTAATGTATGAGGGAGGAGTTGCAAATATGAGATATTCGATATCAAATACTGCTGAATACGGTGACTTAACAAGAGGACCAAGGATAGTGAATGGTTCAACAAAGGATGAAATGAAAAAAATTCTTGCTGAGATACAAAGTGGTGAGTTTGCTAAAGAATATATTGATGAATATAAAACTGGCAACAGTAATTTTGACAAAATGCGAAAAGATGGAGAAAAGCATCCTATTGAGACAGTAGGGGAAGAACTAAGGTCAATGATGCCATGGATCAGTGCAAACAAATTAGTTGATAAAAATAAAAACTAGGATATCATTTTAATAAATAAGTGATAATTAAGGATAAAAGGATAAAAATATGAAATTAGATAGCGGAATCTTACATTTTATACTTTTCTGGGGATTTTATGCTTTTCTAGCATATCTTGTTGTAAATCTTGTAAAGTAATAGAATTTTTTTAGTAACGCTAAGCATGTATTAAACATGTCTTGGCGCTTATTTTTATAAAATATGATAAGAAATAAAATTTATTTAATACCAAATTTATTGACAACCGGATCAGTACTATGTGGTTTTGTATCAATAATATACTCTTTTGAAAGCTCATTAGCCATAGCTGCAAATTTACTATTAGCTGCTTTTATTTTAGATGGTTTAGATGGTAGAGTTGCAAGAATCACAAAAACGACTAGCGATTTTGGCGCTCAATATGACAGTTTAGCAGATGTTGTATCATTCGGTGTTGCTCCTTCAGTTTTTTTATATCAGTGGTTTTTAAAAGATGTTAATTTTTTAATAAATTCTTGGCTGGAGTTAGGAGTTATTATTGCTTCCCTATATTTAGTCTCAGTTCTTTTAAGACTAGCCAGGTTTAATACTTCGAAGAGTAAAGATTTTTTCATAGGACTTCCATGTCCTCTTGGAGCTATTCTTGTAAGTTTATGTTTTATAGTTACTGATAAGTTTGGAATTGATGTTACCTTTCACAAAGAATTATCTGTTTTAGCAAGTATTTTAATTTCATTTTTAATGATTAGTAAATTTTCTTACTTTAGTTTTAAAAATTTTGGCGACCGAGAAAAAATTAAATTCTACTGGCTATTTTTTATAATTCTTTTATTGGTTATCACGTTAATAAATCCAACAATGGTACTATTTGTTTTGGCATTAATATATGCTTTGTCTGGCCCTGCTACAAATATAATAAGGCAATTCAAAAAAAGAAAAATTAATTATATAGATGAAAAAAGAGATGACTATGGCAAATAATAAGCTAGTCATCTTTGATACGACGCTTAGAGATGGAGAGCAAAGTCCTGGAGCATCTATGACAGGTTCTGAAAAACTTCGTATAGCAAAAGTCTTAGAAAAATTAAATGTAGATATTATAGAAGCAGGTTTTCCCATAGCGAGCAAGGGTGATGCTGAGGCAGTGAAAAATATTGCCAAGACAATAAAAAATAGTACTATTTGTGGTTTAGCCAGAGCAATCAATAAAGATATTGATGTTGCAGGAGAATCATTAAAACCTGCTAATAGCGCAAGAATTCATACATTTATCGCTACTTCAGAAATCCACATGCAAAAAAAGCTCAATATGAGCAAAGAAGAAGTAACAGATCAAGCTGTTAGAGCAATTAAAAGGATTCAAAAGTATACAAATAATATTGAGTTTTCTCCAGAAGATGCAGGAAGATCAGACTTTGATTTTTTGTGCGCAATTATTGAAAAAGCAATAAAAGCTGGAGCAACAACAATTAATATTCCAGACACGGTTGGTTATTGTATTCCAGACGAGTATGGAGATTTGATTAAAAGACTTATAAATAACATACCAAATTCAGATAAAGCAATATTTTCAACTCATTGCCAAAATGATTTAGGTTTGGCATCAGCAAATTCCCTTGCAGGAGTAATCAATGGGGCAAGACAGGTTGAATGTACCATTAATGGCTTAGGAGAAAGAGCTGGAAATGCATCACTTGAAGAAGTTGTAATGACGGTAAAAACTAGACAAGATCTCTTTTCTTGTGAGACTCAAGTTGTAACAGACTTTATTGTTCCTGCTTCAAAATTAGTGTCTAGTATTACAGGATTTTCAGTACAACCAAATAAAGCAATAGTAGGTGCAAATGCATTTGCTCATGAGTCGGGCATCCATCAGGATGGTGTTTTAAAACACAGAGAAACATATGAAATAATGAAAGCCGAAGATGTAGGTTGGTTAAAAAACAAAATAGTTTTAGGAAAGCATTCTGGAAGAAATGCCCTAAGAACCAGGCTGTCTGAAATAGGATATGAGATAAAAAATTCTGAAGAATTAAATATTCTTTTTGATAAGTTTAAAGACCTTGCAGATATCAAACATGAAATCTATGATGATGATCTTCACGCATTAATTTCTAATACCTCCAACGATGACAATTCTTTAAATTATAATTTAATAAGTATCAAGTCGTCTAGTGACTCTAGTTCAGAACCACATTCAGAAGTTGTTCTTGAGAAAAATGGTAAAAATTTTAAAAGCGAATCTAATGGCGGTGGCCCTGTAGATGCTACATTTAAAGCTATAGAAAAAATTGTTAGAAGCAATTCAAAACTACAATTATATTCGGTCAATAATATTACTGATGGAACTGACTCACTCGGCGATGTTACAGCTAGAATTGAAAAAGAAGGAGTAATTGTTAATGGTGTTGGCTCTGACACAGATATCGTAATAGCATCTGCAAAAGCCTATTTGGATGCTATAAATAAGTTAAGTAATAAAACTGAGATTGTTCACCCGCAAGATCATGAATAATAATGAAAGTATTGATAAGATTAAATTATTAAAAGTCTTAAATATTGATTTTTGGGTTAAAAAAAAGCTACCAAAACAAGAGTCAAATAAAGATAATGTAAACCTCTTAGAATTATCAAGATATATTATTATTCAAAAATCAATTAAGATCAAACATGAAGAGATAATTAAAAATTTTATGTCGGCAGCTAAAAATGCATTCGAAGATATAAAATTTGAGACTTTAGAAGATAAAGAGTTATTAGATAGTTTTCAGGACAAATCATCATCTAAATTAAAGAATGTATGTTTGGTGATGTGCGACAATAATATTTTAGAGGCCTTTTCTGATATAGTTAACTCAGAAGGCAAGATAATTAATGGTAATCATATTTATTTATTGAATACATTACTAGACTCAAAAACTATTACAAACGATATAAAGAAACAAATATGGAAGGATTTTTTACAAATAAAAGATTATGAGTAGCTTACAGAAAATATTAGATATTAAATATGTAAAGATGGAAAATGAACATATTGCAGATATTCTTGAGATTGAAAGAGATTCTTATGGATATCCATGGTCAGAAAAAATATTTTTGGATTGCATAACTCATAATTATCATTGTAAAGTACTTCTGCTAGATGAAATCCTTGTAGGGTATGTTATAACTTCATTAGTACAAAATGAATGCCATATAATGAATTTATGCATCAAGAAGAATTATAGAAGCCATGGCTATGGCAAATATTTATTAAATGAATTACATAATGAAATAATAAANCTTAATTGCAAGCTTGTATTTCTTGAGTGCAGACCAAGTAATAAATCAGCACTGAGCTTATACAAAAAAGAAGGGTATAATGAGGTTGGNATTAGAAAAAACTATTACCCAGCTCCTAGCGGTTATGAGGATGCTTTAATTTTGGCAAAAAATGTCAAAGAATAAGCTTGGTTTCTTTAGAATAATTTTGAGTGTTTTATCTAGTTTTATTGGTATTCAAACAAATAAAAATAGNGAGCGCGACTTTGCTGCTAACAAACCAATTTACTTTATAATAGTTGGATTAGCTTTAACTTTACTATTTGTACTATTNTTATATTTTTTAGTTATTTATTTAATAAGTTTTTAGGTGGTTATGGATGGTGTGAATTAAAGTATTCACAATTTTCACAGCCACACGAGAACTCATCTATTGTTAAAACTGTTTTATCTTTTACATATTGAGAAATTTTCTCGGTGGCATCATTTATTACATCTCTAGCATAAGTAAGCTCTTCATAACTAAATGACATTTTATTAATTGTGTTTTTTGACACATTAATAAATAAATATTCAGCAAAATTTATATTAGATTCTAAAATTGTATAAAAAGGCAATTGAAGATTTATACCATCTACCACAGAGGTTTTTGTTGGAACAAACGAGCCTGTTTTATAATCTGTAATAAACTTTTTACTACCAATTGAATATTTTAAATCATACCTACCANTAAGAGTAATGCCATTTGGCAGTTTTTTTTGAACAATATTTTCAGAGATAATGTCGTNTTTTTTATCAATATCAGTATAAAAATAGTCTACAACTTTAGGAATAGTTTTATACCAAAGCTGTATTTCATACGGACTATTATCAAAAAGATAATNTTTTTTAAATATATTATCTGACGCTTTAGCTAAATTATTAATTAAGTCATTTTTGGTTGAATCAATTTGTATGCTTCTTGAAAAATTATCAAGTATGGAATGAATAGAGCTTCCAAACAGCATAGAATTTTCTTCAATAGACGAAAATTGAAATCTTGGTAAATTTTTTTGTATATAGAAACAGTAGACACAGGTATTAAAATATTCAATATCTTTATATGTAAGATTTAAAAAACTCTTATCCAGAATAAAAGTATTAGAATTTTTATTATTTTTAGAATATTTTATANATTCAGTTTTTATATTTTGTTTTTTTTCTAGGAAATAATCTAGATATATTTTAAATTTGCTCTTGGTTAGGATATCCTTACTATTTGATTCATGTGATGTAATTAATATGGAATCTGCATAATTAGACAAACTTAAAAAGTCTTCTATATATTCATCCTGCTCTAAATTTGAGTTTATTGAAAGATCGTTGTATATAATATTATTTTTATTAAAATGATTTGTTATTTTTTTAGGAAAGTTTTTACTAGACATAGAGCTTACATATATTTTATCGTAGTTATGTAAAAGTGCGTGATTAATATCAGTATAATCAATATTGCTTTCATTTAAGCTTTTGAAGGTTCTTGACTCAAGAAAATTCAAAAGTTTTTTATGCCATATTTCAAAATTATGCTTTATTTTCTTATCGTAATTAATTTTATTTAAGTAATTTAGCGAATGAATAAATTCTTTTGCAGCATTATCATTTTCTAGTGCATCTAAAGAATTACATTGATTTAATTTTTCAATTATAAAATCTCTAAATTCTCTAAAATTATAATTTTTATCATTACTGTCTAACTTATGAAGGAATTTAAAACAATCATCATTAGTATTTTTAATATAGTTACTAACGGACGCACTAATATTATTCTTATGTTTTAGAAGAACATTATTTAAAAAATCTACTTTACTTTTTCTACTAATATTAGGAGAAAAGAATGGAGATTTNATTATATTATGTAAATTTATGTAATTATCAGCAATGATAAAATAATTAATAATACTTTCAACATATGAGCAAAATGAGCTNGTAGATAGTAACCANCCNCCAAANTCATTGTATTNAATATCATNGCGCTCTAGAATTGCTCTTAGTCTNCTTGCAAAATATCTGTCATTATTTATTAGAGCAATATTACATTTATTATTTTTCNTTATAATATTTTTTATATCATTTGCTACATATTCAAGCTCATCTTCTTGTGATTCAAAATCNAAAGATTCGTAACGATTAATATTTTTTGGAATATATGTATCACTATCAATATTCTTTTCTTTAATAGATTTATAAACATTATTATTTGGCAGATATTTTAATATCCAATCTTTTTCTATTTCTTCATATTCTTCAATATTAATAATATGAAATTTTATCTCATCAACATTAGTCGGCTTAGAATTTAGTAATTTTAGATAATTTCCTATATATGTTTCTAAATTTTTTGATTTTTCTAGCCAAATTTTAAATATCTCAAAGAAAATTTTTGACTCCTTAGAGAGCAAATTTTTTTGCATATCATTTAATAAAGTTTCATGACTAGNAATATTTNATTTTAAAAGAATATTTTTCTCTAAAAATAATTTGTCTAGAATACGTAAAATATTTTCTATTTCGTTTGTGATATTATGTTTATCAAAACTTGTATTGTTTTCAGAAAAAACTTTTTCTAGGAAGGATATATCAGATGTATTTAACTTTTCTTGATTTATTTTATTTAGTTTAAAAATAAAGCTATTTAAATTAGTAACNTCGGTTTTCTCAATTTGGCTTCGTCTTAATATATTTTTGACATAACTTTTTGATATACTTCTTGGTAATACGACAATATGGGTTGAACTTACATCTTTTCTTATATTTAGGATTATTTGGTTGAGTAATGATTTATTATTCATTATTATNAATTNAGCTTATTATAAACATTAAGTTAGCATATTATCGTATATATTATAGTAGATTTTGATTATGACAGTTGTAAATTTTAAAGATTATAAAAATTCCTTAAANCAGCCAAAATATAGCTCGGAACCCAAGANTGGTAAAAATCTTTACAAAAAAAATCTTATAGAAAAAATTGACTATTTTAATTCGCAAATGAAAAATTATTTGGATAACCCAATTATTGAAAAATGTGATTTTTCTATAGAGNGATGTNTAATAAAATTTAATTCTAATAATACTGATACTGAAGTTTCACTAATTTTACAGGATTANTCTCCGGACGAGTTTGATTCTCTCTATGTTACATGGGAATTCTACATACATAATGTTAAACATGATGAGTACTTAGATTCGCGTTTTTTTTCTAGATCTGATACAGCTATCAAGTATTTTCTTTCTAAAATAAAATATATGACCTAATTTGGTGGAGGCGGCGGGGATTGAACCCGCGTCCAGTANCACTCTAACCCTATTGATTAGNGCTTTTAATTATCATTACATACTCTAATTTACCTGTCTAGNGCNNAATTTGGTCTACCGTTTGGTCTACNCTNANTATTTTCATCTNAGAAGANTNCTTTATAGTGGCGAGGAGGGGNATCAAACTAATTATTTTGTTATAGTNTCTGTATAGATACATTATTTTAAAATTTTACAAATGATTGATAAAAAAGAAGGAAAATTTTCAAATATAGTCTTTTGGGTGATTATACTTTTTATTGCTTCAATTCTAGGTAAATTTTTTGCATATCTTGGAATAACAGCANTAGGTGCAGCAGTTATAAGCTGGCTAGTGTATAAAAATTATAAAAATAAATACAATAAATATATAAATATTATTATTGCTATAATCGTTTTTTTATCATTTTATGGTTTAGCGTCCATAGGGCTATGGGCTATTTTGGGAATTTCAATTTGAGTTATGAATCACGAAAAACATNNAGAACAATNAATTATAATCCATTTAAGCTAAAAAAAGATGAATTTATTAAAATGATTAAGAAATTTGCAAAGCNCCATCATGCGCTAAGAGAATTCATAAATGAATAATTACACTCATTTGGTCTACCGCACTCTTTTAGAAATTAAATAATATNTACNAATCAATACGATAGAAGGGTATTTGGTGGAGGCGGCGGGGATTGAACCCGCGTCCGCAAATCCTCTGCCTTTGGTACTACATGTTTAGCTTCGTTATCAAATTTCATGTAAAAAATGTAAACGAGCAGACATTTAATTACACTATCCAATTAAGCTTCGCAGTTATTCTAATGGCGAGAATAAAGGCTATCTTGTGTTAAGCGACACCAAACGGAAATGCACAAGCACGTTTCTGAATGATGACCAGCAGGATTAAGCTGCTAGTGCGTAGTTGTCTTCGTTTGCAACTATAAGTTTATAGCATTTTTAACGAGAATAGCTATATACTCGACATGCACCTAGGGTTTTGCAATCCACGTCGAATCCAGATCGCCCCCGAAACNAAATTATACTATACTGTTAATATAGTTAAAANAGCGTGCGATTATAAGTTATAGACCTTTAAACATCAAATTTTTTAAAAACTTACAATCTCTTTCCTTTTGAAACTTCGTCTTTAATTTCGTCATTTGCATTTGATATTTGTTTTATTGCTCTGTCAAGAGTTTCGGTCCTTGAGAGAATTTTTTCTAAGATAACATTAAGTTGTTTTACAATTTTCTTATACTCACCTATATCACCGTCCTCATTAAACCGAAGGTATTGTTCTTCTAATATATGTGCAATTGGAAACACATCTCTATACGAACAAATAAAAACATTACTGTCTTTTCCTATTCCTATAAGCTCAGGCACCATATCTATTACTGATGGAGGGACAACCAAAATGCAATTTTCAATAGTGTTAGGTTGATTTTGATACTTCTGAATATTNAAAATTTCTTTTATAACNTTGTCTTTAATTTTTCTTGATAAAAGCTTTTGATCACTTATATCTTTAGTTTCCTCATATTGATTAACGAGTGAAATAACATCAGGAAGTTTTGAGTCAATTGGTATATATTTCCCGTCACCCAGATCCCATGCAAATTCAACATTTTTTGAGCCTATTTTTAATTCGGTTTTCACNACACCAGCTTTTATTGAATTTTGAAGAGTTTCTTTTAGTACCGACTCCCCAACCATACCTCTTGTCTTGGTGCCNGACATTGTTCTATTGAAAGAATCAATAGTATTGCTCATATCTTGCAATTTAGCGTCACGTTTATCCTCAAGTTTTTCTCTGGTTTTCTCCATTTCGCTAAATACGCCTTTAATTTCGCCTTTCATCTCAGAAATTTGCGATGTAAAATCAGATTCATTAGACGAGTTTGATGTTTTTCGGAGTTTTAGTTTGCCAATAAAATATCCTAGGGTTAAACCNAATATTAGAACGGCGATTAATAGTATTGTTTCAAACATTTTTTTCCTTTTTATTTNTGTTAATAATAAGCTCAATTATGATTATATTGAAGAAGTAAATATTATTGATAAGTTTATCTTTTGAAACTCTAAAAATATAAATTCCTATAATTAAATGATATAGTTAGACCCATAATTCTTTAAAAGACTCTGTGTTTCAATATGCTTATATTATGTGAAAATGAAACTTCTAAAACTCAATTTAATCATAAGATTAGCACAAGAGTTTCTGAAAAGTTAAAAATTTCTCCAATATTTTCAATGTTTTATATTTATTATCTCGATTTAGAATCAAATTTAGATGAACAAGAGTATAGTATTACAAAAAAATTATTAACTGCAAACAAGATCNGATCCGATATAACAAGTTCAAAATATTTCCTTGTAACGCCAAGACTTGGCGTTGAATCTTCCTGGGGCTCAAAAGCCAGAGATATTTTTTACGCGAGCGGCTTAACAAAATTGAAAACAATTGAGCAAGCAAAGTTATATGTTTTTAAAGATGATTTAGATGACAGTATGCTTAAAGATCCTACATTTTATTCTGAATTCTTTGATAAAATGACAGAATCTATATTTTTTAATATTGAAGATTATAATTTTACCGCTTCTGAATCTAGAGTATTATCTGTTACCGATAAAGAGATTCTACCTTTTATNGAAAACTGTAATGATGTTCTTGGATTGGCCTTATCATCAAGTGAAATTGAGTATTTATATAANAATTATAAAATTTTAAAAAGAAAACCAACNGATGTGGAACTGATGATGTTTGCGCAAGTTAATTCTGAGCATTGTAGGCACAAAATATTTAACTCAACTTGGATAATAGATGGCGCGAAGGAGGAAAAGTCTTTGTTCGATTATATTAAGTCAACTGAACCTAATAATTCAAAATATGTGATTAAAGCATATTCTGATAATTCAGCTGTAATTAGTTCTTTTAAAACAAATAAATTAATAATTAATGATCAAAATAATTATGTATACAAAGATGTAGATACNCATACTGTGATTAAGGTTGAAACGCATAATCATCCAACTGCAATTTCTCCTTTTTCAGGCGCNGCTACAGGNTCTGGAGGAGAAATTCGAGATGAAGCAGCAACTGGCAGAGGCTCAAAAACTAAAGCTGGCCTGTGTGGTTTTAATGTATCTAATCTAAATATTCCAAACTTTATACAATCTTGGGAAAAGGATTCAAGCCTTTCTTATCCAGACAGGATAGCTTCAGCTCTTGAGATTATGATAGAAGGACCTTTAGGTTCATCTTCATACAATAATGAATTTGGTAGACCTTGCTTAAATGGTTACTTTAGGACGTTTGAACAAGAAATAAAGCCTGGAACTTATTATGGCTATCATAAACCTATTATGATTGCAGGTGGTCAAGGTACAATTGATCATAATAACTATAAAAAAAATGATATAGAGGACTCTGACCTAATAATAGTTCTTGGAGGCCCATCAATGTTGGTTGGTCTAGGAGGTGGTGCGGCATCTTCAAAACACTCATCTAAAGAAAATGAGGAATTAGATTTTGCCTCTGTCCAAAGAGAAAATGCTGAGATGCAAAGAAGATGTCAAGAAGTTATAGATAAATGCTCTAACTCGTTGAAAAATATTATTATATCAATTCATGATGTTGGTGCNGGAGGTTTGTCCAATGCTGTTCCAGAAATTGTAAATGATAGCCATAAAGGGGCTATTATCGATATTGATAATATTACTTGCGCTGACAAAAGTCTTAGCCCGCTTGANATATGGTGTAATGAGTCACAAGAACGCTATGTTCTAGCAATTAAAGAAGAAGATCTAGATACTTTTAAAAAAATCTGCAAAAGTGAAAACTGCCCATTTTCTTCTATTGGGTATGCTACAAACGAGGAAAAGTTCGTCTTGAAAAACAAAAATGAAATTTTCATTGATCTACCAATGAAGGTGTTATTTGGCGAAAAGGGTGAGCAAATTATTGACACTAGCTCATGCGCAAGAGTTGAAAATAGCTTTGATTATAGTGATTTCGCTTTTGANGATTGTTTAATAAAAGTTTTATCACTTCCTGTTGTTGCATCAAAACAATTTTTGATAACTATTGGTGATAGATCTGTAGGTGGTTTAACCATTCAAGATCAATTTATTGGACCGTGGCAGGTCCCTGTTGCTGATTGCGCTGTAACTTCGAACGATTTTTTATATAAAACAGGAGAAGTTATGTCGATGGGCGAAAAGTCTTCAATTGCTGTTTACAATCCGGTTTCTTCTGGAGAAATGGCAATTTGCGAGGCTATATTAAATTTATGCTCTTCACCTGTTGGAAATATTGAAAAAATTGCTCTTTCTGCAAACTGGATGTCAAGTTTTGAAAATGATTTTGACCAATATAATCTCTTTAAGACTGCGGAATCAATCGCTTCAAANATATGTAACAAACTTGGCGTAACTATACCAGTTGGAAAAGATTCGTTATCAATGAAAATGTCATGGTCAGAGGAAAATAAAGAGATAAATGTTAAATCTCCAAATACACTTATAGTTAGTGCGTTTGCCAGCGTTGATAATTTAAAAAATATTGTAAAGCCGATGTTTATTAATAATAAAGATTCATCAATAATCTTTATTAGTTTGTCAGATGGAAAAATGAGAACAGGAGGGTCTGCGCTTTCGCAAGTTCTTCAAACAAAAGATTCAGAGTGTCCNAGTGTTAATGATATAAATAAATTCAAAAGTTTTTTTGATATAACGCAAGAATTAATTAAAGAAAATAAAGTTTTATCATATCATGACGTATCAGATGGAGGACTAATAACATCACTTTTAGAATCAGCATTCGCTGGTCATCTTGGAATAGATGTTCAATATAATGGAAATATTTCAGATCTAAATAAATTTATGTTTAATGAAGAACTTGGAGTTGTTATGCAAATTTCAAATAATCTTTTAAATGAAATCCAAGAAAAATATTCAAGTATAGGTATTGAATCTAAAACTATTGCAACCATTAATAACACATATGAAGTAAATATATTTGCTGGAAAAAATTTATTTTATAATGGTAATTTAGAAATTCTTCATAAAATTTGGCATCGAACAAGTTATGAAATACAAAAAATTAGAGANAATGCAGAAACTGCTGAAAGCGAATACCACTCTATTGGTAAAATTGAAAACAAAGGACTTTATATAAATAAAAACTTTTCAGACCCGGAAGTTAATCAATCTTTTTTTATTTCTAAAACGAAACCAAAAATAGCAATTTTACGAGAACAAGGTATTAACGGGCATTATGAAATGGCTAATGCTTTNAGTAAAAATGGTTTTGATGCGTTAGACGTTACAATGAATTCATTAATTTCAAAAGAAAATAATTTGGATGAATTTCAAGGTATTGTTTTTTGCGGAGGATTTTCGTATGGTGATGTTTTAGGCGCAGGTAGAGGCTGGGCNAACAAAATATTACATAATAGTATTTTAAAAGATAGTTTCTCTAGCTATTTTGATATTCAAAATAAATTTTCTCTCGGTATTTGTAATGGTTGTCAAACCTTATCAAACCTAAGAAGTATAATTCCAGGTTCAGAATATTGGCCAAGTTTTATTCAAAATAAAAGTGAAAGATTTGAGTCTAGGATTGTCATGGTCTCGATTGAAGAATCAAACTCTATATTTTTATCAGATATGAAAGGATCAAAACTTCCAATTGTAGTTTCTCATGGAGAGGGGAGAGCATATCTTAATGAGGCAGACTACNTAAATTTAGAAAATAATAAGCAGATATGCATGAATTACATAAATGATGAAGGTCTTAGTACTGACATATACCCCTTTAATCCAAACGGCTCGTATAATGGCCTTGCGGGCGTATCCTCTAGTAGTGGTAACGTTACACTGATGATGCCTCACCCCGAGAGATTTATGAATATTGAGCAATTTCCTACAAATGACGATGAAGTAATATCCCCATGGTCGAAATTTTTCTATAATGCTAGAATGCATCTAAAATAAAAATAATTTAATATCTGCAAAATGGAAAATAAATCTAAAATACAAATTACTTCGCCAGCAAGACTTCATCTTGGTTTTATGGATCTTAATGGTTCTTTAGGAAGAAAATTTGGAAGTGTAGGTCTTGCCATTGATAGTATTGAAACATCAATCACCGTTTCAAAAAACTCTTTGCAAAATAGTNTAGAGCATAATGACTCTAATAAACGAGCATATGCATACTCCGATCTTATTTTGAAAGCNTATGAGTTAGACGAATCAGTCTCAATTGATGTTCATAGAAAAATACCCGAACATGCAGGCTTAGGATCAGGCACTCAACTTGCTCTTTCCATTGGCGTAGCTTTGTCAGAATTATTTAATCTTAATTTAAGTTTAATGGATATTGGAAAAATCCTAGATAGAGGAAATAGATCTGGTATAGGTATAGGAG
This sequence comes from Gammaproteobacteria bacterium, assembly GCA_002705445.1. Taxonomy (GTDB): domain Bacteria; phylum Pseudomonadota; class Gammaproteobacteria; order Poriferisulfidales. The sequence goes on from PAGR01000013.1 coordinate 20,436, forward strand.
CATTTGAAAATGGTGGTTTTTTGATTGATGGTGGAAAAGGAAAATCAGCTGAGCTTCCTCCGATAACTGTGAGACATGATTTTCCCGAAAACTGGAGAATCATACTTCTTATTAATAGTCGAGAAAAAGGAATTCATGGCCAAAAAGAATATAAAGCTTTTAAAACTTTAAAGCCATTTCCTGATAATTTAGCTGAAAAACTTTGTCGTCTAGTAAATATGATAATACTGCCAAGCTTAATAGAAAAAAACTTTGATGATTTTTCTATNGCTATTGGTAAACTTCAAAAAATAGTTGGAACTCATTTTTCTCCAATCCAAGGGGGCGTATATTCAAATCCAGATATAGCAAATATTATGAATTACGTTGAAAAAAAAGGCTTTATGGGTATCGGTCAAAGTTCTTGGGGGCCAACAGGTTTTATTCTTACTAATAGTGATACTTCGGCACACAAATTAGCAAAAAATATAAGAAATAATTTTTTATGTAAAGATTTACAGATAGAAATTATAAAAGGAAGAAATGAAGGCTCTATTATAAAATCTCACAGCAGAGAAAACATTATTCAAAATAAAAATTTAAATACATACAAGGAATAAATTATGAGTAAACCATTAATTATGCATATGATTACTACTGCAAAAAACTTAAGCCCATTTGATGTAAACATGGCTTACGATGCTGGATGGGATAAGTGCGTACCATATACAGAAATTGAAGTTGATGATGTTGAAGGTCTTGTACAAGATGCAATTTTCTCAAGACCACCTGGCATAAATAAGACCGGTATATTTNTTGGTGGAAGAGATCCACATAAAGCAATAGACATGCTCAAAATTTGCAAAAAATCTCTTGTTCCACCATTTACTTTGTCTGCATTTGCCGATCCAAGCGGGGCATTTACAACTGCTGCAGGCATGATTGCAAAAGTCGAGGATGCTCTAAAGAATAAATTTAATCAAGATTTTTTAGGACAAAAAATTGTAGTTTTTGGNGGTACAGGCCCTGTTGGTTGTATAGCAGGCATACTAGCTGCTTCAGCTGGCGCAAAAGTTGTAATTATGGGACGAAAAAAAGAAAAATGTGAAGAATTAGCTAATTTTTGCAAGGAAAATTATTTAGATTCGTCAGCAAATATCTCAGGCGCTTCCAATGACGAATTTGACTCTCAGATAGCTGAAGTAGATATTGTTTTAGCTAGCGGCGCTGCAGGAATACAACTTGTATCAGAAGAGCAGCTTAATATAGCAACAAGCTTAAAAGTTGCTGCAGATGTAAATGCAGTCCCACCATCAGGTGTTNCTGGATTAGATGCTATGCAAGATTGTAAAGAACTAACTGCTTCTACCTCTGGAGCCTTAGGAATAGGTGCTCTTGCTATAGGACAAGTTAAGTATCAAGCTCAAAGCAAACTTTTAAAGAAAATGGCCAACAGTGAAGAACCTATATTTTTAGATTTTCATGACGCTTTAGAGTTNGCACGAGAATATGTTTCATCAAAATAATATTGTTTTAATAGGNAACTCTTTAGTTGAGCAAAGTAAATCTATAAAGTATTTAAAAAAAAGAGTTATAAATATTGATTCTTTTAATGATATTGATCTAGTAGGTGAAAATTATNTAAACNCAGATTCTTTTGGCTATGTTAATGACAACGTCATAGAAATATTAAAAAAATTAGACTTAAAAAGAGAAGATACATTGATAATTGTATCCTCAGAGTATGGTAAAAATAAAAATTATCATAGTTTGCTTGAATCATATGGAAAAATTATTGGAAATAGTTACATAACAATATCAAATCTTCAAAATCATAGAAATTTAATTAATACATTAGATAAAAATAATATCACTCATCCAAAAAAATTTTTTACAAAAGAATCAATAGAAGAACCTGTATTAATCAAAAATTCATACTTATCTGGCGGATTTGGAATTAAAAAATATAAAAATGGTTTAGAAATTAATAATGAATATGAATATTTTGAACAATATGTTAAAGGCAATAGCTATTCTGTTTTATTTGTTGCAAATGAGGAAAAAAAAATTGAAATTATTGGAATTAATAAAATCTTTAATAAAAAGACCGCCTATAGTGCATTCAGTTTTTCCGGAGCATGCTCAAATATTTCTTTTAGTGATATTAAGATAAAATATTTAAAAAAAATAATAAATATTTTTGTAATTGAGTATGGTCTAGTTGGGTTTAATGGTATAGATTTTATAATATCAGATGATATTTACTTTTTAGAAATTAATCCAAGACTAACTCAAACATGTTTTTTGTATGACGAATATTTTTCTGGTGGTTATTTATTGGCTCATATTAATTCAATTTTGAATGGAGAATTACCATCATGTAAAAAAAAGAGAGATGATGTAATTTTTTTTGAAAATCTATTCGCTAAGGAATCTTTTGTATTTAATCAAGATCTGGAAAAATTTGATTTTGTCACTAATATTCCAAAATCAAATACTTTTATTGATGTTGGTGAACCTATATGCACAATAAGCTCAAGATCAAACAATGAAAAAAAAGCAAAAAATTTATTGCTAAATAATATATCATTAATAAAGAAAATTTTTAAAAATTTAGAGATAATTTAATATGATCAGTGTAAATAAAAAATCTCAAGACTTAGTTGATGATTTAATAAAAAACCATGACTATTATAGAGTTAGCATAAAAAAAGGCTATGGTGATTGTACTATTGTAGATGCAGGTATTAATGCTTTAGGCAATATGGAAGCTGGCAGGGTGATAAGTGAAATATGCCTTGGCGGACTAGGCAGGGTTCATATTTTAAATACTTTGCAAAATAATGAGTGGCCACTAACAATCCATGTAAATACTAATGACCCTGTTATTGCCTGCCTAGGATCTCAGTATGCTGGATGGAGTTTATCATCGAAGGATGAAAATTCTAAATTTAATGCGCTTGGCTCAGGACCAGCCAGATCTCTAGCACTAAAAGAACCTTTGTTCAAAGACATTAATTATTCTGATAAAAGTGAAAGAACTTCCCTCGTTATGGAGGTAGATTCTTTTCCACCAGATGACGTAATTGAAAAAATCGCAAATGATACAAAAGTAGATACGAAAAATTTAACTATTATAATTACTCCAACTTCGAGTATTGTTGGTAATATTCAAGTTGTTTCAAGAGTTTTGGAAGTCGCTCTTCATAAAGCGCATGAGCTAAAATTTCCAATGAGTGAAATAATAGAAGGTTTTGGAAGTTCTCCAATTCCACCAACTTCTCCAGACTTTTTAACAGCAATGGGAAGAACGAATGATGCAATTATTTTTGCCGGTATTACACAACTTTTTGTAAATACTTCAGACGATAGTGCTAAAGAACTTTGCCTAAAAATGCCAAGTTCAACGTCAGATGATTATGGTAAGCCATTTGCCGATATATTTAAGGATTATGAGTATGATTTTTTTAAAATAGATGCAAATCTTTTTAGCCCAAGTAAAGTCATTGTTTCTAACATGAATACTGGGAATACATTTACTTCGGGAAGTATCGATAGCAAACTAATGAAGAAATCCTTTGGGCTGTAAGAATGTATCTTATATTTACGGAAGACGATGGTTGGCACACCAATCAATTAACAAAAGCCTTTGAATTATATAACAAAGAAGTTGCTACTGTAAAAATTAATGAAGCGTCAATTGTTGTCAACGAAAATTCAAAAATTATTGTAGAAGGAAAACAGATATCTTTAAAAGATATTGATGGGGCATTTGTTCGCGGTATACCTGGGGGTACATTGGAGGAAATATGTTTTCATTTGGATATATTACATTTTTTAGAATTGCATAAAGTAAAAGTTTATAACAACGCAGTTTGTATAGAAAAAAGTGTAGATAAAGTACGAACATCCTGCATACTAAATGCTAATAATATACCAACACCAAACACTTACATTACAAGTAATATTAAGGATCTCATGCATCTTAAAAGTAAATTTTTTGATGAATCTTGTGTATGCAAGCCTATATTTGGTTCTCAAGGAAAGGGGTTAGAAATACTTGATAAAAAAAATATTCATCCTGATTACGAAAATTTAAATAACGTATATTATTTGCAAGAATTTTTAGAGCATCCAGAGAAAAAATTCATAGATTGGAGATTGTTTGTTATTAANAATGAGGTTATTGCAGCTATGACAAGAGAGGGTGAAACTTGGATTAATAATGTTGCACATGGAGCTACTTGTAAAGCGTTTGAGCCGAATGAAGAAATGAAAAAACTTGCTATCAAATCATCCGACGCATTAGGGATGAATTATTCTGGNGTAGATATAATGCTATTCGAAAAAGGATATACCGTTACAGAAGTAAATAGTATTCCAGCATGGAAAGGGCTTCAGTCAGTATGCAAAGATAAGAATATAGCAGAGGAAATGATAAAAGATTTTATTAGAATATGTAGTAAATAAATGTCGAAACTAACTGAAAATCAAGTAAAAATGGCTTTCGAGTATTCTTGCAAACTTGATGTGTTTGCAATTAAACCTGGAAATGTCTTTTTAGATCACCCAGCGTATGGAATGACTCACAAAGATTTCTTGCAAAGTTCAATGGCCTGTTCCGACATTATCTGCGAACATAATATGGATATTGGCAAAAAAATCCTTGAAAGTGTCAAAGCTTCAATGGATGTAGTTGGATGTAATACAAACCTGGGTATCATTCTTCTTTGTGTCCCTATAGTGGAAGCAATTTATATGGATAAACAGCATAAGTTTGATCAAAAAAACCTAGAAATAGTAATAAACAGCATTGACTCGAAGCAAACCAAGGATATTTACAAGGCAATTAACATTGCAAATGCTGGTGGCATGAGCTCCAAACAAGAATTTGATTTAAAAAAAAGTAAATCTCAAAATTTTAAACTAATAGAAGCTATGAACTATGCAAAATCGTATGATTACATTGCATACGAATATACTAGCTTTTTTAATAATATTATCAATGTTTTATCAGTAAATTGGAGAAATAACTTTAATTTTATGGAAAATGATGAATATGCAACTACCGCAACATTTTTACAACAAATAAGTGCAAATCCAGATTCGCTAATAGCAAGAAAACACAGTTTAAGTACCGCAAAAGAGGTTTCTCAAAGGTTTAAAGAGATAGCGGTTGAATATTGCGCTCTAAAAAGTCCAAATATACTAAATAATAAGTTGTTATTACTGGATTCAGAGCTTAAGATACAAGGGTTAAATCCTGGAACGACAGCTGATGTTGTAGTGGCAAGTATCTTTCTTAACCGCTTGGGTTTATAATACAAAACTTAGCTCTTCGCAGAAATCAATGGCGAAAGCTATTTTTACGTTAAATTATTATAATAATAGGAGTTATATCATGGCAATAAATAAAGTGATGGTGGGGGAATCGTTAGTTAACGACAATGACCCAACAGGAACTATGGCAGAGATTGCTCATATCGACTTGCTAATNGGCCCACGTGGCTCAGCAGTTGAAACAGCATTTTGTAATGGTCTTTGTAACAACAAAGATGGTTTTACATCATTATTAGCAGTAGTTGGCCCAAACCTAGTTTGTAAACCAAATACAATGATGTTTAACAAAGTTACAATTAAAGGTGCTAAACAAGCTGTGCAAATGTTTGGACCAGCTCAAAAAGCTGTAGCTATGGCTGTAGCTGACAGTGTCGAAGCTGGTGTTATTCCAAAAGGTGAAGCAGATGATTTATATATTTGTGTAGGAGTATTCATCCATTGGGAAGCAAACAGCGACGAAGCTATATATGAAAATAACTACAAAGCTACAAAAGGTGCTATCGCAGCTGCAGTAAACGGTACTCCTTCGGTAGATGAAATGTTATCGAAAAAAGACAGCACAGATCATCCTTTCCAGGGATTCTAAAGCTATCTTGTATTATTTTGCGCCACCCATATGGTTGGCGCAATTTATACCTCAAATTAATTTGAAACTTGAAACAAAACAGACATCCATTAAAATTAACAAATGTCATCAAAAGATAAGAAAATTCAAAAAGACGGACTCACCAACCAGGAATATTCTTTCAAGCATGCAATACCAATAGAAACAGTTCTTTCCAATAATTCACCTGAAGATAAAAAAAGTGATGTGCAAACTGTAGCTAATGATGAGCTAAACGAGCAACAAAAAGACATCTTGAAGGCTTATCATGACTTAAAGCGCTTAAAAAGTATTAACAGTGAAATTCGCATATTTGAGGAAGTTAGAAAACTAGATTTTTTGTATTGGGTTGAAAATAAGCTAAAAACTCTCGGATTTATGTTTTGTGAAGAAAATAATTATTCTGACGAATCACATAAAATTATTACTGAAAATTTTATATCAACCAGTAAGAAAAATATAAATTTAATAGATATACAAAGTCATAAGATCACAGATTTTAACTTGTATCTTTCTATAGTTCTTATGAGTAACGGTTATATTTCAAATGAATACCTTTACCTCAAAAATATTAGTGAATATTTATTTGAAGAAGTTAGAACGAATTTAAACAAAATTAATATACAAGTTACAAAATTAGAAATTTCAAAGGATTCATGGATAGCAAGAATAAAAACAAAAAGTGATTGTCAAAAATTGAAAACCAAATTAGAAGATTATTTTAAAGTTATACCATGCATTTATGAAAAATTTTACCAAGAAACTCCGAAAGCAAGTATTACAAAAAAACTTGTATTTGACTCTGCACATTTTATTACTGATCATGACGGTAAATGTAAAAATTTGCATGGCGGAAGATATGATATAGAAATTACTATAAAAGATAGAATTGATCCTACAACNGGTTTTGTAATAGATTATTCATTGATAAAGAATATTACAAAGAATCTTATAATAAACAAATTCGATCATAAAACTTTAAATCTCACTTGCCCGGAGTTATCTTGGCGATCAAGTACGGAATTTCTTTCAATATTTATCTGGGAAGAGTTGATCGAGTATTTGCCAAATTTAAAGAAGATTAAAATTTACGAAACAGAAACATCCTACTGTGAGTATGAAGGCACAAGTCTTGATAATTATATTAAGAATGGNCCGAGCGAAATCTTGACATATTTTAAAAATTTAAATAGAAGAATCAACGAGAAAGAAAAAAATATTTTTGGATAGTCTGTATGCAACATAGTTGGCTTTTAGAGAACTTTAATTATGTAAAAAATCTTATAGATGAAGATAGTTTTCCAAATTGCATGATAATTACTGGTAACAAATGTATTGGAAAGAAGGATTTAGCGCAAGAAATTGCAAAATATTACCTAGATGATAAAACAAGCATTTCTATAGACAGTAATGTCAATTATAAACTAATTAAAATTGAAGAAGGGTCNAAAGTAATTAAAGTAGACCAAATTAGAGAAATGCTTGAAAAAATTTATCTGAAGGTTGATAAAAGAGTTATTTTTATTCAAGATGCAGAAAATTTAAATGTAGGTTCATCAAACTCTCTTTTGAAAATTATAGAAGAACCACCGCTTGGAACAAAATTTATCCTTACAACATCAAAGTTATCTTCGGTAATTCCAACAATCATAAGCAGAAGTATGGTTTTAAAATGCTCAAATCCTTCGAAAGAAGATATTAATAATTATCTTAAACATCTTGATCAAATTGATATTGACAATTATTACGTGCTTTCAAATCTTAATAATAAAAATGTCAATCCAGAATATTATGGNGAATGTTTTACATTAATAAATGAATTTTTTTATGACATAGATGATATTATTACTTCGTCTGAAAATATAATTAATTTTTCAAAAAAATTCTCATCATATAAAATTGAAAATTTAATTAATATGCTGCTATTTACTATTATTAACTTTCAAAAATCNAAAATATTAGACGAAAACACTTTATTTTATAATAATAATAATAATATTTTAAAGGAATATAATTCAGAGAAATTGAATTTATTTTATGATAAATTAATAAATATTAAAAAAAATATTGGAATCATTCAAAACAATGAAACTATTTTATTTTCAATTTGTATATTATTTAAGAAATTATCTAAAGTTAGCTAATATCCTGACCTGTAGTATTTTACTCTTAATTTGCACAAACACATATTCATTAGAATTATTTTATTTAGATAAAAATAATACCGTTATTGGCAGTGTAAGATCAATTAATGTTAAAGAAGATGATAATGTCGCTGATATGGCAAATTTTTATAAAACCGGCTTTCAAGATTTACTTATAGCAAATCCAGAAGCGCATCATTGGAATCCAGAGCCACATACAAAATATGTAATTCCTTCAATGTATATACTTCCTCAAAAAAATTANAATGGGATAATATTAAATCTTGCTGAATTAAGATTGTATTACTATATGAAGAGTTCAGATTTATATGAAAATACAAAAGTATTAACTTTCCCAGTTGGCATAGGTAGACTTGATTGGAAAACCCCTTTGGGAGAAACTTTCATAAAAAGTAAAGTTGAAAGTCCTTCTTGGTATCCGCCAAAATCAATTATTCTTGAACACGAAGAAAGGGGAGAGATACTTCCAAGAGAAGTCAAAGCTGGNCCAGATAATCCTTTAGGAAATTTTGCTTTAAAGCTCGATGTTGATGGAGGTTATTTATTACATGGCACAAACAGGAAATATGGTATTGGAATGATGGTGTCTCATGGATGTATAAGATTGAGAAATGAGGACATAGAAACTATTTTTTATAATACGCCTCTAAAAACAAAAGTAAAAATAATTAATGAGCCTATTAAATTAGGCGCCTTAAATAACTTCCTTTATATGGAGGTTCATGCTTTTAACAATAAAGAAGTTTATTCAAATAATCAAAAAAATATTTTAACTACAGAAAATATATATAAACCTATTACCGCAGTAATGGATTTTATAGATAAAAATCCAGAATATGAAATAAACTGGAAGGAAGTATTAAGAATTTATGAAAAATCTGATGGAATTCCTGCAATAGTAGGAAAGAAATCAAATAGCAGACAAAATATAGCGAAAAATTAATTAATTAAATAAGTGAGAGCTATTATGACGGACATAAACTATGAAGAAGCTATTGGACAATGGCATAGAGATAGAAATCTTATTGATGGAAGTACTGATAAGGATCAATATATGAAATTAATTCAAGAAGCTGGTGAACTATCGGACAGTCTNTGTAAAGGAAAGGANATTAGAGATGATATTGGCGATATGATGGTTGTTTTAATTAATATCATGGTTAGAAATAACCTAACAATGAAAGAGTGTTTATCTACTGCTTATGATGATATTAAAGATCGTAAAGGNAAGATGATAGATGGAATATTTGTTAAAGAGGGGGATGATTAGAGNGGATAACCCTAGAAGATCCTTTTCTAGAGTTATATCTCTTAAAAATTAAGCTTCAGTGTCTTTATCTTCTTTTGCTTCTGCTTCATCGACTTCAGAATCTTTCTTCATTGTTGATTCTTCTTTCATTTCAGATTGCTTTGCTTCTTTATCATGATCGCGATCGTGACTAGCGCCTGCGCTACAATGGCCAGCGAAAGATGCTGTTGAAAATAAATAAACTACTAATAATAAATATCTCATAATAACCTCCTATGAATTTAATTCGCCATCTTTATCGGTATTGTTAATAGATTCTGATGGGCCATTTTTAACTTTTTCTTCAATTACTTCGAACTCTTTTGAGTTCATGTAACCTTTTTGGTCGGCTTGACGGTCTGGGCCATTATGACTTGCTCCAGAATTACAATGGTTTGCAAATGCAATGGTTGAAAAAAAATAAACAAATAATAATAATAATTTCATGTATCANTCCATATGTTGAAATAATAATTTATCAAAGTTTACTTAAATATCTACTTGTGCCATATCTGTACATATTTATCTTTNCTAAACCTATACAATATAGACACCATTTCCAATTCTGATATATTTTATAAATGAAANTAAAAATATTAATATTTTGTCTATTTTTACCTCATTTANCCTTTGCAGAAGTAATTAAGGTTAACAATTCAGAAATAATTGAGTTAATGAAAAAAGGTGTTCCAATAGTAGACATTAGGAGGNCTAATGAGTGGGCCGATACTGGAGTTATTGATAGCAGTATCTTGCTAACTTTTTTCGATAAAGATGGAAAATATAATTTTGATTTGTGGCTGTCANCACTAGATAAATTTATCGATGTAGACAAGCCATTTATTATTATTTGTAGAAGCGGACGAAGAAGCGGCAATGTTTCAAAATATCTGGACGAGCAATTTAATTATCACAGAGTTTATGATGCAACAAACGGAATGGCTTCATGGATAAATGCAAAAAATAAAACCGTAAAGCCAAATTAAATTTTATCTGTCCCTTTTTTTACTAAAGAACAAATATAATTACTTATTAAATTTGGTAAAGTTTGTAGCATCTTCATTACTAAATACATCGATAAAGGAAAAGTAATTTCAAACTTATTAGTTTCCATGCCNTTTGCAATAATACGTGCGGCACTGTTTGCACTNATAATAAATGGCATTGGAAAGTTATTTTTATCTGTTAAAGGTGTTTTTACAAAACCAGGTGTAATTACTTTCACATCAACAGTTCCTTTTAGCTCAATATGAAGTGAGGACGCTAAATTATATAGAGCTGCTTTCGTCATGGAGTAGGGTTGACTATAGGGTAATCCTTTGTAAGCAACTAAACTCGAACAAATTATTAGCTGACTTAATTCATTTGTATTTTTTAAGTATTCTTTTGTGACTGAAAGTATATGTAGTAGACCAAGCATATTGACGTTAATAATATTTTCATAATCTGAATAGTCGTCGGGACTATAAGCCGCTGACATAAATATTATATTTAAAGAATTCATATCCTCTTCAGTAATTTTTTTTGCAACATCTAAACATTCACTTTTATCAGATAGATCTAATGGGGCAACTTTATGATCATTAATAAGATTAGTATTTAGTTCGTTAAGCTTTTCCTCATTTCTTGATGAAAGAATCAGACTGTAGCCTTTTGAATCGAGTTTCTTAGCAAGCTCTTTACCTATTCCCGAGCTAGACCCGATGATCCAATATTTATTCATAATTTAAGTTTTTTGAAGAGTAAATTGATATACATTTGTTCTTTCGTTAGTAAAACTTGATGAACAAGAAGTTAAATAATATTCCCACAATCTAATAAATTTTTCATCGAATTTTAATTTTTTAACGTCTTCAAGATTTGATTTAAATGTTTCATGCCATATATCCAACGTTTTAGCATATGAATCACCAAATGAAAATTTATCTAAAACTTTAAAGCCATTATTGCATGCGTATTTAGAAAATATTTTTTGCGAAGGAAGCATACCCCCAGGAAATATAAATGTTCTNATCGCATCAGTACTATTTTTATATGANTCAAATAGATTATCATCTATNGTAATTGTNTGTATAACTNCTTTACCATTTCTAGCTAATAAATTATTTATTTTTTGGAAGTAAGTATTCCAGTANTCTTGACCAACTGCTTCAAACATTTCAATNGAAACTATAGAATTATATTTTGAATTTATTTTTCTATAGTCGTCATATATGACATTTATATTTGAATTATTTTTATGAAGATTTTTTGAATATGAATATTGTTCTTTGGAAATAGTAATACTATCTAATTGTTGAAAGTCATTTTTTGAGTTATTTAAAAAGCCTCCCCACCCAGTACCAATTTCCAAAAGTTTATTACTACTTTGCGTTTTTAGAATGTCGGAAATTCTTTTATATTTATTAATTTGGGCTTCATATAAAGTGGAATTATTTTTTAGGAATAGGGCTGATGAATAAGTTAAAGATTTATCAAGCCATATTTTATAAAAATTATTTCCAAGATCNTAATGTGATTCTATATTTTTTTTACTACCTTTAATTGTATTTCTGTTAAATATATATTTGATATTAGAAAAAAACCTTGTAATAAATTCCCCAAATAAAAGCTTACTCAATGTTTTGTCATTTATAATTACAAAAGTAAAAAGATTTTTTAAATTTGTGGTTGTCCATTTACCGTCTCTAAAATCTGAAGCAAAGCCAACGTCACCATTTTTAATCATATTTTTAACAATAGACCAGTCTTTTATTTTTATATCTGCCTTAACACCGGATTTATTATTTACTTCAATTACTTTNTTACTTGGATCTATTATTTTAATAGAACCGTTNCGACATTTTNTTAATGTTGAAATAAATAAATCAATTTTAATTTTATCTAAATAGTTCATCTTATTAAGTTATTCTATCTTCATTTTGTTTTGGCTTTTTGTAAAATTTAGCTTTTTTAAAATATAGTTTTACAGCTTGCAAATGTATTAAATATATTACTCTCATGACCAGATAAGNAGTTGTAAATATATTTCTTAGCACAATACTNTTTTGATTAACACTTTTCTTTCTTCCACTTATTGACGTTTGTAAAATATTTTTATTATTTATATCATAATAATCTATATAGAATTGAATGTAATCAATATCATTACTATATTTTATTTTATAATATCCTTCCCTAGGTAGGAAAGGAGATACATGAAATAATTTTTCAATGTCGTACTTTTGTTCATGTTTNAACTCACTATTTTTTACATAATTTATATAATAGTGATTTTCTGAGAATGTATTATTTACTTTTAAAATTGTACAAATTAGCTGTGATTTAAAATAGCAAAAAATGAAGGATACTGGATTAAAAGCATAGCCTAAAATTCTTGGCATAGTTATTAATTCCACAGAATCAATTTTTTCTTCATATTTATCTTCTATGATCTTCTTACACCAATTAAATAAATTTTTATGGCCATTTGCAAATTCTTTTTCATAAATAGACATGAGATTAATTTTATTCAGACTAAAAAATTTTATATTTTTGTTGTCACTAGATGGAAGCTTTATACTAATATAGTTGCAACTATAATTAAATTCATTAACCTGAGGCCAATTTCTTCTGTGAAAAACTAAAGCTTTTATAAGTTTCATTTAAATATCTATTTCTCTTAACTTTTCTNCGGCTTTNATTGAAGATACCACTCCGTCCTCNTGGAATCCATACTTGTTATAAGCNCCACAAAAAAAATTATTATTTTTTCCTTGAATTAATGGTATCTTATTTTGCGATTCTCTTGCAGACATATCAAAAATAGGGTGTTCTAAAGTATGCTTGTTTATAATTTTATCATCACTTATCTGATCACCTGGATTAAGCGAGACAAAAATAGGGTACTTTTCATCAATTTCCTGTAGTGAATTCATCCAATAGGAGAGTATAGGCAAGTTATTCTTTGTCTTTTTGTAAACCCAGCTAGACCAGCATTGCCTGTTTCTGGGCATCACAGTGCTATCTTTGTGCAAAACGACTTCATTGGAGGAATATTTAATGCCTGATAATNCATTTTTCTGATCATCTGTNAGGCTAGACCCTATAGATAAGACCTCATCAGGATGGCTACCAAATATCACATAGTCATAGTTATTTTCACCATTTAGGGTCTTTACTTTTACGCCTTTAGAAGTTTTAATTACTTCAGAAACAGCCGTATTTAGCTGAAAATTTACATCTAGAATACTTTCAAGTTTGGATATATAAGATTTACTTCCATTTTTAATATAATGCCATTGAGGTTGATTGCTCAAGTTAAGTAAGCCATGATTATTCATGAAGTTTACATANGANAAATAGGGAAAATTAAGGATTTGAGTTGGTTTNCAGCTCCATATNGAGCTTCCCATNGGCACAATATAGTTATCGATAAAGAATTNGCCAAAACCATTTTCTTTTAGATATTGACCCAACGTAATATTATTNNANTCATTCTTTANANTCTTTAGAGCTTTNTTTGATAAANTATTGAATTTANTTATNTTATAAATATTTTTATANTACTCCAANTCANATAAATTTTTTTTATTNGCAAAATAACTNTTAAGATCACAATATTTTATNTCTGGATCATTTNTATCATTACTCGTNACAGAAAATGACATATCGCTTTTACCTATGTCAATGTCTANTTTATTGANCATNTNNGTAAAGTTAGGGTAGTTTTTTTTATTAAAGACNATAAATCCTGTATCAACATTAATCTCTANGTTTTTTTCGTATNTGATTGTTANCGTTCTAGTATGGCCGCCNAGNTAATTTTCCTTNTCATANANAGTTATTTCATAATCTTTATGAAGTAGGTAAGCAGCATACAATCCAGATATACCTGANCCTATAATTGCTATCCTTTTCATTGCTNATCCNTNNNACTTCGTATAATCATTATTATGTTAAATNATATATAGTTTAACCATAGGTATTAGATAAAGAACCAATAGAATCAATAGNTATAGTAACTTTTGACCCNTTCTCCATGGGTCCTAAACCTTGAGATGTNCCAACACAAATTACATCTCCTGGGAATAAAGTCATATTTTGTGATAAATACATTACGATCTCNTCAGCAGANAACATCATATCGCTNACAGNNTAATCTTGTTTTNTTTCAGAATCATTAATAATTGTTCTNACATTNAAATTGCTCGGATCTATNTTGGTAGNTATGTAAGGGCCAAATACACCAAAATTNTCAAAGCCTTTACATCTNGTCCATTGATCAAAATTAGGGTCATTTTTTAGCAAACCAAAAGCAGTAACATCATTAATGCACGTATANCCAAAAATAGCTTCTTTGCCTTGTTCTGGCGAATCTAAATCTTTAATTTTATGGCCAATGACAATTCCTAGCTCCCCTTCAAAAAATACGTCACCGTCATAGTTTTTTGGATGATCAATATGATCATTAGGACCAGCAAAGGATGTTGGTGACTTAAATATATACAATGGCTTTTCAGGATAACTTAAGCCTTTCTCGTCAGCCAAAGCTTTATAGTTATTCCATAAGGCTATCATTTTAGATGGTTCACACGGATTTTTAAGATCAATATCTGATATCTTCACCGTTTCTTTTAAAGATGTTGGCGAATTAAACAAGTCTCCTTCATAAATTACTATACTTGATTCATCATCAGATACTTTTCCAAATTTTAAATCACCTTTGAATATAAATCTTGCCCATTTTTCCATAAATCCTCCTTAAAAATTAATTCTTCTAGTTTTTTTATAGGCTCTTTCTCATAATTTAATTCATGACACATGTATGCTCGAGTATGTTTAGAACCAATATAGCCCTTAAACATGCACGCTAAATGCTTAGTAAAATCAGTTATTTTCACATTTTTATTAAAGTTTTTTATTACATAAAGAAAATATTCTTTCATAATGGCCTCTTTGTCTAAAGCCTCTGTATTATAAATTAAGATATCTATATCATTTAATAAAAAAGGATTGTTGCAAACTGCTCTTCCAATCATTACTCCATCTACATGGTTTAAATGAGCTAATACGTCTTTTGGTTTATTTATTTCACCATTAATAATTATATTCAGATGCGGAAATATTTTTTTTATATCATAGACTCTCTTATAATCGATTGGTGGTATGGATCTATTTTTACGCGGGTTTATGCCTTTTTTCAAAATAGCTTTTCTTGCGTGCAAATGGAAAGTTTCTACTCCTGCACTAGATACAGTATTAATAAAATCTTTTAAATAATTGATATTATCAAGATTATCGATACCTAACCTTGTTTTAACTGTTATAGGCAAACTTGTGCTTTTTGAAATATTATCTGCGCATTTAGCTACTAATTCTGGCTGACTAAATAAACATGCTCCAAAATTTCCTGACTGCGCCCTTTTACTTGGGCATCCGATATTTAAATTAATTTCGTTGTAACCATGTGATTCTACTATTTTAGCACATTCAGCAAGTTGTTCTGGNTTGTCNCCCCCAAGTTGAAATCCAACAGGATTATCTTTATTTCGCTCNAATTTATTAAGTTTTTTTGATTTATTATGAAGTATTGAGTTTGATGCCACCATTTCNGTATAAAGCATGGTTTTTTTTGATATTAGTCTTAATAANTATCTAAAGTGTAAGTCTGTGTGCCCCATCATTGGTGCTACACATAATTTATACGAATAATTGTTCTTCATAGTCATAANGTCATTAGTAGTTTATTATATAGTCCTTTTAGGAAAATTTATAATCATGGATTCATCAGCACTAATCATTAATAATTTAACCAAAACATATTCTAATGGACATAAAGCCCTCCATGGAATTNATTTANAAATCCAGCACGGAGATTTTTTTGCGCTTCTGGGTCCAAATGGAGCAGGAAAATCAACAACTATCGGCATAATAACATCGTTAATTAAAAAAACTAGCGGAGATATAAGCATCTATGGAATTGACATTGACAAAAATTTTGTAAAAGCGAAAACTTTTATTGGGCTTGTTCCACAAGAAATAAACTTTAATACCTTTGAGCCGATTAATGAAATTATTATTAATCAAGCTGGTTACTATGGCGTCTCAAGAGAAATTGCAGTCCCAGAAGCAGAAAACCTATTAAAAAAATTAAATTTATGGGATAAAAAAGATCAATTTTCAAGGAAGCTTTCTGGGGGAATGCAAAGAAGACTAATGGTTGCTAGAGCACTTATTCACAAACCAAAATTATTGATTCTTGACGAACCTACAGCTGGAGCAGATGTTGAAGTAAGNCGTCTAATGTGGGATTACTTAAAACAACTTAACGACAGTGGAACAACGATAATACTTACAACACATTACTTAGAAGAAGCTGAAAATCTCTGTAAAAATATAGCAATAATTGATGATGGTAAAATTTTAGAAAATTCAAGTATGAGATCCTTTCTAAGTAAATTAAAAAATGAAAAATTTATACTTTACACAGAGGATAAAATCCCTAAAGACCTAAGTTTGAATGGTCACCATTTTAGTTTAATTGATGATAATACTATTGAGGTATCTGTATCTATTGATTCAAATATTAATTCATTAATACATGATCTTTCGACAAAGAATGTAAAGNTTAAATCATTAAAAAATAAAACTGGTAGATTAGAAGAATTATTTATGAGATTGGTAGATAAAAATGAAAAATAATAGAAATATTCAAATTACTGCATATAAAACTATAGTTAGAAAAGAAGTCTTAAGATTCTCAAGAATATGGAAACAGACTCTAATACCACCAATTATTACAAATATTTTATATTTTATAATCTTTGGAAATCTTATAGGCGAAAGAATTGGCCAGATTGAAGCATATAATTATACAGATTTCATATTTCCAGGCTTGCTTCTAATGTCTGTTATAACTCACTCTTATACAAATACAGTTTCGTCTTTGTATATCTCAAAATATCATAGATATATTGAAGAATTACTGGTCTCCCCTATTCAAAATTATACAATTCTTGCAGGCTTNATTACAGGGGGTGTAATTAGGGGGCTTTCAGTTGGTATTGTTGTTATATTAGCTGCGCAATTTTTTGTAACTTTTACAGTTCATAGTATTTTATTAATGCTTATTATAATTACTTTATCATCAACATTATTTGCAATGTGTGGTTTTTTAAATGGACTATTTGCAAATGATTGGGACGATATAAATGTAATACCAACCTTTATAATGACTCCTCTAACTTATCTAGGTGGAATATTTTTTTCAATATCTATGCTTCCGGGCATATGGCAAGATCTTGCGTTACTAAATCCTATTTTATACTTGATAAATGCTCTAAGATTTTCAATGTTGGGAATTACAGATGTAAGCATTATATTTTCATTATTTATAATCTTGCTTTTTAATACTGTACTTGTATCATTTTGCCTTTATTTTTTAAATGCAGGTAAGGGACTTAGAACATAAGAATTATTATATGAAACATAGGCAAAAAATTTTAGATGGTATTTGGAAAGAACTTGAGCTTAGCCTTAAAAAGTCTAAACATCCCTTTCATATATTTACTNTAACGACAATAAATGGGGAGTTTCCAGANAGTAGATATGTTGTTTTAAGAAACGTTAATGCAGCAAAAAAAACTATATTATTTAATACGGATAAACGNTCAAGTAAAATTAAACATATAAAAGATAATAATAATGNGTGTGCATTATTTTATGATATAGTAAAAAAANTTCAGCTTAGAATATATGGCAATATTGAAGAGGAAACAAACTTAAATATATTAAAAAATATTTGGAGCAATTCAAGAGAAATGAGCAAAAAATGTTATNTAAACAAATATGCTCCTGGAACAGTAATNGAAAATTCTAAAGATTATATGAATAATAATTCTGATATAGATATAAATGACGGATTTAGTAATTTTGCTGTGCTAAAAATAAAAATTGATAGGATAGATTGGNTAAACTTAAATCACCAAGGACATGANAGATTAATNTTTGATTTAAAACAAAACAAATCAAATTGGATTTCACCATGAGTTATTACACAAAGCATGTATTTATATGTACTCATCAAAGAGAAGATGGTAAAGAATGTTGTAATGATAAAAAGTCGTCTGAGATATTTGATTACGCTAAGAAAAAATGTATATCAATGAAAATTCAAAGAAAAGGTGGAATGAGAGTTAATAAAGCCGGCTGTTTAGATAGATGTACTGAAGGCCCAGTTCTTGTAATATATCCAGATAATATCTGGTATAAATACGAAACTAAAGATGACATTGACGAAATCATCACCTCTCATATAGTTAACGATAAAATTGTCCAGAGATTGAAAATATAATTTAGTACCACCATTTTTTAGATACAAGCCCTCTCAAGATCCAAAAAAATAAGTAAACTGAAAGCCCAACAAGTGCGAGCTTGCCCACCTGCAATATTTTGTACTCATCCATTTGGCCAGNTATAGTAGATAGCGCAAAAATTGTTAAAAACATAAATACTGTTAGCCAAGCTGTTGCTAGCCAGAACAGACCTTCAAGAATTGTGTTNAGTAATTCTTTATCCATCTTTACAGGATATCATGTTAAAATTTATCAAACTATATATGGAGCAATAAAATGACTGATGAAATGTGTAAAAAAGATATTAGAGGTTTGTTAAAAACTTTTGGAGTTATGGCCGATGAAGCTATTGTAGGTCACATAGCAAAAAATCCTGGTGTTGATAATCTTAATTTTAAAATTACACTTGAAGATATTACAAATTATGATGATGCAAATACTGAAAGATTGAACATAGAAATTACTAAAGCTATTCAATGTAAATAATTTATTTACTTACTTTTTTTAAAAATTCCAAAGTAAGTTTCTTCATTTTACTATCATGTAAGAGTCCATGTTTTTTTGATAAAGCTCCTTTATCGATAACTATAGATTTACTTAAAGAATTTTTATTAATAAATTCGCCGCAATGTCCTTTCAAAATATCAAGTTGAAACCACGGATCGTNTTTTGCAACCATNGATAGCACCGGTTCATTATTTGGAGTATTTACACCTATATATTCAGGCCACCCTGCATTACANGTCCANCCCTCAACTATTCTTGCATNTACGTTNGCTTTNGGGTNTTCTGGATTATATGTTGCTGTNGTTANACCTCCTTCACTTAACCCAATTAAGAAAATATTATTCTCATCTACCCAATCTAATTTTTTTGCTCTTAATACAGCNTATTCAGCATCAATTTGTCTAATTTTGAGAACTTTTCGATACATNCCTNCTCTGTTTATNGTAGTATCGCATGATTGCGCATATTTTTTTCTTGCCATACTAGGTGGAGCTATAACTGCATAGCCATTCTTAGCAAAAAAATCTATCCTTTTTGCAGTGCCACTCCAATGACCAGAACAACCATGAAGATAAATTATAGTTTTATATTTCTTTTTTAAAATTTTTTCATTGTTATTGATCTCACCTATTGAGGTTCTAAAAACATTACCATTGCGTTTTGGTATCCTTACAAGAGCATTTATCCAAGGTAAATTTAGTTCGTCAGGGTTTAAAAAATCTTTNTCTAGCATTTTGCTATTATCAGTAAATGTTTTTGAAGAATTATGAAAGTCTGAGTAGAAATTATTATAATAACTTGAAGCAAAAGTGTTTGAAGACAAAAAAATAATCGAAATAATAGTAACTNTATACATTATGATATATTAATTTAAAAAATAAATTATGTATACTGTATATATAATTTTTATATTTTGATCCAGATCTTTATTAAATTTATATTTAATTATTATTATATATAGTACACTTCGATTTTTTNAACAGGATTCTTNATGAAACAACTTATTACGACTATAAATTGGATTAAGAAAGACTATNNATCTCACCCTTTTCGATTTGGTATAGANTTTCTAGCATGGCTTATTACTATAGGATGTTCAATTGTAATGGCGATAACNGTCCCTAATCCGCCTTTNTTTGAACTATATATTGTNTGGATTTTTGGTTGCGTCTTATATACNTGGTCTGCATGGACACGNGGGTCNTTTGGAATGTTAGCAAATTACATNGCNCTTACTTTAATTGATAGTGTTGGGCTTTACAGAATTATTATTACAGCATAATTTTTAAATTTTCTGGGGGTCTACCAACTACAGCGTTTGTATCTGAGATTAAAATTGGTCTTTCAATAAGAACTGGGTATTTAAGTAATAGCAAAATAATATCATTGTCAGACATTTTATCTAAGGCAATATTTTTTTCTTTTAAAATCTTTTCCTTTTTTCTAACAAGCTCTATAGGCTTAATTTCTAATTTTTTAATAACGTCACTTAATTCTGCATTAGTAATGTCTTCGGATAAATAGAGTTTAATCTCAACCTTTTTCTTACTTTTTTCAATGAGCTTTAGCCCTTCTCTGGACTTGCTACATCTTGGATTATGATAATAAATCATATGCTTTTGCCTAAATTGGCGTCCCCAAGGGGAGTCGAACCCCTGTTGCCGAGATGAAAACCCGGTGTCCTAGGCCTCTAGACGATGGGGACACTAGAAAGTCAGTGATTTTGTAGCGGATTAGGAATAATGTCAAGCTATCAAAGTCCTTGCAGCAGAAATCCTTTTAATACAAGATTCTTTGCCCAGTAAATATATAGTTAGATCTATTGATGGTGACGATAATGACCCTGTTAGCGCAACCCTTATTGGTTTAGCGAAGTTAGGTAATTTAAGATCTAACATTTGAATTACATCATCTACTATGTCCTTAACATTAGTAATATTCCACTTATCAATCTTGTTTAATTTATCTAATACGGCATCAAATATGACTTGATTCTCATTTGTTATAAATTTTTCAACTAATTTGGCATCAATCTGAAATTCATCAAATAATAAAAACTTACTTTCTTCAATGATTTCTCCGATAGTTTTACACCTATCTCTCTGGGAATCTATAATTTCCATTATTTTGGATTCAGAAAATACATTAAAAGCACTTGTTAAATTAATAAATTCATTATATAAATCAATAGTTTCTATTTCTTTTATAAAATATTTATTAAGTGAGTATAATTTTTTATAGTCAAAAATTGATGGTGATTTATTAAGATTTTTAAGATTAAATAATTCAATAAGCTCTTCTACGGTAAATTTTTCTTTGTCACCTTCTGCCCAACCCAATCTTGCCAAATAATTTATAATTGATATTGAGAGAAAGCCTTCTTTTCTAAATTCATATGTGCTCGTAGCCCCATGTCTTTTAGATAACCTTTTCCTGTCTTCACCCATTATAAGAGGAATATGTGTGTATATTGGTGCCTTATAACCTAATGCATTCATTATATGCATTTGTCTAAAAGTATTATTTAAATGATCGTCGCCTCTTATTGTGTTTGTTATTCCCATGTCAATATCGTCAACTACAACTGACATATTATAAGTTGCTGAACCATCTGCCCTTTGAATAATCAAATCATCTAGCTCTTCATTATTAACCGAAATATTACCTTTTAAAGTATCTCTGACAATAATTTCCCCATTTAATGGCGTTTTGAATCTAACAACAGTATTTGGACCCTTTTGTAAGCCCTTTTCGCGGTTTCTTCCGTCGTATTTTGGCTTTAGTCCTGATTTTTGTTGTTCTGTTCTGAGTTTTTCAAGTTCCTCTTTGGAACAGTCACAATAATAAGCTAGATCCATCTCTAATAACTTATTTACAGCTTTTTTGTATAAATCACTTCTTTCACTTTGATATATTAAATTATCATCATATTCAATTCCCAGCCACTCAAGGGATTCTAAGATATTCTCTACATATTTGTCTTCTGATCTTTTTATATCTGTATCTTCAATTCTTAATAAAAATTTACCGCTCTGATTTTTTGCATACAGCCAATTAAATAATGCTGTTCTAGCACCACCTATATGCAGATTACCTGTTGGACTTGGCGCAAATCTAGTTATGACCATTATTATTACCTTGAAAATTTAGTTTAAGAGCTGTATTTTAATTTGTTTCAAATATAGACTGCAATCATATTATGTTAATAGATGAATATAAAGCCCTGAGTTCAAGAAACGATTTCTTTGCTGACATTGAACAACAAAAGACAATTGAATCATTTCAGGAACTATACAATCGTATCCTTGGGATTAGAAACCCAGGAGAATCGATACTTGGAAATATAGGCGCCAGTTTATTTAATAGAACAAAAAGTTCTAAGAGCAAAGGTATATATTTATACGGTGGTGTCGGTCGAGGTAAAACTTTTTTAATGGATATGTTTTTTAAAGAACTACCCATTACAAAAAAAAGAAGAATACATTTTCATAGATTTATGAATGATATTCATGAAAAATTAAATTTAAAAAAAGATGTAATAAATCCAATTGATCAAATAGCAAACGATATTGCAAAAGAAATAGATGTTTTGTGTTTCGATGAGTTTATAGTAAATGATATTGCAGATGCAATGATCTTAGGTGAATTATTAAAAGGCTTGTTCGCAAATAAAGTAATAATTGTTTTCACTTCAAATACACAACCTGAAAATTTGTATTCAGATGGATTACAAAGAGAAAAGTTTTTTTATGCAATCAAACTAATAGAACAGAATACTAAAGTTATTCATTTGAATAGTAATAAAGATTATAGATTACTAAAGTTTGGTAATGTAAGAACCTATCATTATCCAAATAGCGAACAAACTGATTTGAATATGCAACAATACTTTTCATCCATATCGCCTGATTGGTTTAATTGGTTTACAAGAAAACCAGTCTTTGAAGGTGCAACTATACCATTAAATAATAGAGATATTGACGTAAGATTCTTATCATCTAATACAGTTTGGTTTAAATTCCAAATAATATGTGGTGATGGAAGATCGCAAAATGATTATATTGAAATCTCAAAAATCTATCAAAATGTATTTATATCTGATGTCCCAAAAATGGATAATAATTCTATTGATGAGGCAAGAAGATTCATAAATATGATAGATGAATTTTATGATAGAAATGTTAAAGTTATAATTTCAGCAGAAACTTCTATTGATAACTTATGCGATATACAAAAGATTAATAAGGATTTTGAAAGAACAAAAAGTAGATTAAATGAAATGCAATCCAGTGATTATATGAAAAAAGAGCATAAAATATAAGCGAGAAAAAATATGAAAAAACCAGTTAACGTTGCAATCACAGGAGCAGCAGGAAACATTGCTTATTCTGCTATTTTTAGAGTGGCTTCAGGACAGATGCTTGGAAATGATCAACCAGTTAATTTAAAATTAATCGATATCGAGCCCGCCATGAATGCGCTTAAAGGGGTTATGTTCGAAGTCGAAGATTGTGCATTTCCCTTGCTTAATTCAATTCGAATTACTTATGACCTTAATCAAGGTTTTGAAGATTGTGATTATGCTTTATTAATTGGCGCAAAGCCTAGAATGAAAGGAATGGAAAGAAAAGACTTGTTAGAAGATAATGGCAAGATATTTAAACCTCAAGGCCAAGCAATTAATAATGTTGCTAATAAAAATGTAAAAATTTTAGTTGTTGGAAATCCAGCAAATACAAATGCATTAATTGCTATGCATAATGCTCCGAGCATTGATCCTAAACAGTTTACGTCAATGATGCGCCTTGATCATGACCGATCTTTAGCTCAAGTTGCAAATAAATATAAAACAAATATAAACGAAGTTAAAAAAGTTATAGTTTGGGGAAATCATTCAAATACCCAAGTTCCAGATCTTTCTTATGCTGAGGTTTCTGGAAAAAATATCAAAGAAATAATCAATGACCCTTGGTATACAAATCATTTTATACCAAGAATTCAAAAAAGAGGCGCTGAAATTATAGAGGCCAGAGGTTTATCTTCTGCAGCCTCTGCTGCAAATGCTGCTGTAACTCATATGAGAGATTGGATACAAGGTAGTAATGAGTGGCTAAGCATAGGCCAAATATCGAACGGAAATTCATACGGTATTTCTGAAAATTTGATGTTTTCCTTTCCTTCTCTTTGTTCAAATGGAGTTTACGAAAAAATAGCAGATGTAAACATATCTGATATATTAAATGATTATATTAAAATTACGGAACAAGAGCTAATTCAAGAAAGAGATTCGGTACTTGATCTTTTATAAAAATTATTTAGGTGCAGATATTTAATTCTGCACAATATAAATATTTAGATTTTATATTTTTACACCTTCCCATTCAGTTATAAAATCTTCTATCATAGCTGCTACCTCGTCAGGTCTATCTTCTTGAGACCAATGCCCTGCTCTCTCAATAAATTGAAGTCTAACGGGTCCCGCAATATCTTGCTTTAATCTCTCGCCAGATTCTTTTGGCATCCAAGCATCATGCAAGGCCCAAAATACTGCAGTTGGACATGTTATTTTTTTATGATCTACAGCAAGAGTTTCTTCATTGGTAGGTTGAGAACAAATTTTAACTAAAGATTTGAATCCTGTTAAACCATCTCTTCCCCAATGGCATAAATAATTTTCTTTAACGTTTTTATCCGTAAAAGCTATTTTGTCATGACTACCAGTTCTCATTAAGCCTGCAAATTGAGCAACTGCACCAGGCATTGCTCCAGCTAACACTTCATCGCTTGCTCCAACCAAACCATTAAAAGCTTCAACTTCAAGTACAGGCCAATAATCATAAGCAACAGGATTTAAGAGCACTAAACGACTTATATAATCACAATATTTTGAGGCAAAAACTTGGCAAACGCCTCCACCATGATCATGCCCCACTAAAATTACGTTACCTTTTATTCCTAATTCCTCTATAACTCCCTTTATCGCTTCTGCCTGATTATTAAATGTATGCTCAAAATTATCTAGTGGCATTGAAGATTGGCCATACCCAACCATGTCCATCGCATATGAATGAAAATCATTCTCTAAGTTTTTTTGAACGTGCCTCCATAACCTTGCATTAGTTGGAATTCCATGAACAAACAATATAGGCATTCCTTTATTACTTTTTCCATACTCCTCTAGATGTATCTCAAGGTCTTGATCACAAGCATTTATTTTTACTTTCATATTTCCCCCACAATTTCTTTTTTTTATAATATATAATGAAAACGGACTTATAGAAAATAATACCAAATACATTTAAAAAAGACATTAATTATATGATTTATATAATACTTTTAATTTTAGCTTTAATTTCAATAATTTATCTATCAAAAAGGATAAAAAATAGATCTCAATTAATTTTTATCATATTAGCAGTTATAGTTTTATTTTTAGTGGCAACTGGAAGAGCTCATTGGATATCAGCAATATTTGTAGCATTAATACCAATATTTAAAAAATTATATTTAATAATAAGATATTTGCCAATCTTACAAAGATTTGCATCTGGCTACAATAACGCAAAAAAAAGAGCTAGGAAATCAGGCGGCATGTCTAAAGCTGAAGCAGCTGCAATACTTGGTATTAATGAAAACTCAAATAAAGAAGAAATTATATCTGCCCATAAAAAGGAAATGCAAAAACATCATCCAGATAAAGGAGGCTCAAAAGAAATGGCTGCAAAAATAAATGCTGCTCGAGACACACTGTTGGGNTAAAAAAAATCATTTTTTTTGAGATTTTTTCTTTTATCAGAGAATTTTTTTCTATGTTTTATGCTTTTTTCATTAACTCTCTTCCTCCACAATTTAAAAGAAGATGGTTTAAGATTTTTTCTCATAATTTTAATTACATCAGATTCAGTTTTTTTAGTTTTTTCATATATTTCTTCAAAGGTTATTCTGTCAGCCCACCCTGCCCATATTATCCAATCATCGGAATTTATATTCTTTGGTTCAGGTTTTTTAATTTTTGTTTTAGGCCAATTATCTTTTTTCATATTGCTTTTACACAATTTTCTTTACAAGATAAATTTCTTTTTGTATTTAATGTATCAATAGACATTGTTAATCCATTTATTATTAATAACTTGTTTTCATACGAAGATTTATTACCAGTAATTATATTTATACATTCAATAGCCATCATTGAACTTATCATTCCTACTAAAGGTGCTAATACTCCAGAATCAGAACACGAGTTATTATCAACTAAATTTTCATAAACACATTCATAGCATGCGCTTTTATTTGATACTACCGACATTAGTTGTCCGGAATAACCTTCAACTGCTCCAATGATTAGCTTCTTATTTTTTTGTAAACATGCCATATTAATAATTTTTCGTACCTCAAAATTATCTGTTCCATCTAAAACAACATCTGAGTTAATAATTATATTTTCAGCTTGCGNACTTGAGATTATTTTTTCATAATATTTTTTTACTAGTATATCTGGATGTTTAATTTTTAAAAACTTCTCTATTGCATCAATTTTTAAAAGCCCAATATCATCTGAAGAAAAGTTTATCTGNCTTTGCAAATTTGTTTCTTCTATAATATCAAAATCAACTAGATTAATTTTTTTTATCCCTGAGGAAGCAATATATGTTGATAGTAAATTTCCTAAGCCTCCGAGCCCAAAAATTGTAACTTCTGATGAGTTTAGTTTTTGCTGCCCTTCTATACCTATGTTTGGCAAAAGAATATGCCTTGAATAGTACATTAAGTCTTTGTCATTTAGATAATTGAATTCCATTATTTATTTTCTTTAGAATTAAATTTTTCCAATTGTTCCTTTGTGGCTTCTTTCTGATACATTGATTTCCAATCATTATAAGGCATCCCATATATAATTTTTCTTGCTTCATCATACGATATCTCAATACCTTTTTCTTTTGCTGCAGATACATACCATTTAGATAAACAATTTCTGCAAAAGTCAGCAAGATTCATTAAATCAATATTTTGAACTTCAGTTTTATTTTGTAAATGCTTTACGAGCATTTCAAAAACATCTGACTGAATTTCCATTGTAAGATTTTTATTGGTATCATTCATAATAAATTAACTCCATAATTTTTACTTAGNTATGTCTATTATAAGGTAATAAATAAAAATTCTACAGAGGTGTTTTATGCTAACAAAAAAAGATATTACTGTTGGAATTTTAGCAGGCGGAAAAGCTACNNGAATGAATAATAATGACAAAGGATTAGTAATTGTAAATGGATTACCTNTGGTAGAAAATCTTATAAATNAAATATCTTCTCANACAAAAAAAATNATCATAAATGCTAATAGAAATATAAATGATTACGAAAAATATGGATTTCCTGTNATTNAAGATAATTTAGAANACTTTCAGGGTCCGTTATCAGGAATNTTTAGTATGCTTGAAAAAATAGATACAAATTATTTNTTNACTATACCATGTGACTGCCCAAACTTTAGTTGGGATGTAACNNAAAAAATTATNGANGAATATGATGAAACAAAAGAAATATATATTGCACATAATAGCGTAAGATCTCAGCCAGTTTTTATGNTAATATCAAAAAATAAGTTAGAACCTCTCNAAAATTTCCTTAGTAGTGGTGATAGAAAAATTGACATTTTTTACCAACAAAATAACTATAAATATGTCTATTTTGATANAGANAGTATTTATTTTGATAATATTAATACTATCGAGCAATTAAATGAATNTAATTCAAAATAAAAANATAATAGGNTTTGCAGCCTANAGTGGGACNGGTAAGACAACTCTTATNAAAGAAATANTAAAGATTTTAAAAGAACTAGATTATAGAGTTTCAGNTATNAAGCANGCTCATCATGATTTTGACATTGATCTNCCTGGAAAAGATAGTTATGAAATTAGAAAATCAGGAGCAGAAAACATGCTAGTTTCATCTAAGAATAGATGGGCATTAATGCATGAAAACAATTATCACGATGAGTTAAGTTTAGTTGATTTACTTGGCAAACTTGATAATTTAAAATATGACCTGATTCTTATTGAGGGGTTTAAAACAGAACCATTTCCAAAAATTGAGCTTTATAGGGAGGAAATAAATAAAAATAGAGGATTACTAAGTGAATCCGACGAGAATATTGTTGCGATAGCAGCTGAAAGTGCAACAAAACTTAATACTAACTTAACTGTGCTCGATATTAATAAACCACAAGATATTGTTAATTTTATTGTAAATTTTCTTGATATTTACAAATAAAGTCTTCCTTAAAATACACGCGTAATTGTGTTATCCTAAGATTTCTTGATAAATACATTGGTAGCAAAAATAATATTATTTAAGAAAATAATATTCATGCAAATATGACTGATAAAAAGATTACAATCAAAGATGGTCAATCTGATAACGAAATTGATCTACCAGTAATTGACTCAATATTAGGGCCAAATGTTGTAGATATGAGGTCTTTAGAAAAAAACCTAGGCTACTTATCACATGATCCTGGTTTTATGTCTACATCAAGCTGCGAAAGTAAAATTACTTTTATTGACGGAAATGAAGGTAAGTTATGGTATCGAGGATACCCTATTGAAGAACTTGCAGAAAATAGCTCTTTTTTAGAGACAGCTTACTTACTTCTATATGGAAATCTTCCTAAAATAAATGATTTAAAAAGTTTTTCTAGAGATATTTGTAATAGTTATGATGTTGATAATTCAATAAAAAATATAATTGAAGTTTTTGATATTGACAGTCATCCAATGGCTATAATGACAGCTTGTTTAACTTATTTATCAGCAAAATACCACTCAGATCTCGATATTAAAAATAAAACTTATAGATATAATTCTACAATAAATTTAATTGCTTCGGTGCCAATAATGGCTGCATGGATTTTAAATTTTATACATAAAAAAGAATTTGAAAATCCTAATAAAAATCTGTCTATAGCCGAAAACTTCATAAGTATGTCTTTTCCAAACATAAGTGATGACCAAAAAAAATTATCTTCGAAGGCAATGGATATAATATTTCTTTTGCACGCAGATCACGAGCAAAATGCATCTACTTCAACTGTACGACTCTCTGGAAGTTCCGAAACTAGCCCTTATGCGGCAATAGCAGCAGGTATATCGACTCTTTGGGGTCCTACGCATGGAGGAGCAAATGAAGCTGTAATTAATATGCTTGAAGAAATTAAAAATTCTGATAAAGATGTTGAGCATTACATTAATATGGCTAAGGATAAAGAGAATCCATTTAGATTAATGGGTTTTGGTCACAGGATTTACAAAAATTATGATCCTAGAGCAAAAATAATTCAAAAGATTGCTCATGAATACCTTAAGAAACTTGATGAACAAAATCCCAATAAACCTCTTTTTGATATTGCAATGAAATTAGAAAAGTATGCCTTAGAAGATGATTACTTTGTTTCAAGAAAATTGTATCCAAATGTAGATTTTTATTCTGGAATAGTTTTAAAAGCCATCGGTATTCCTCAAAGTATGTATACCGTTATATTTGCTCTAGCAAGAACAGTTGGATGGGCAGCACATTGGAATGAGATGATTGAAGATACAAATTTCAAAATTGGAAGACCAAGACAATTATATACAGGAAAAAGCAAAACAAGTTATAAAAAAATTGAGGATCGCTAATCCTTAAAAAATTTATACATTACTCTAGAAAAATTTGATTCATCAACAAGAAATGAATCGTGTCCCTGAATAGAATCTAATTTTTCAAATTGAACATTTTTCTTTGCTTTCATAAAACCTTCAAAAAGCTCGGTCTGTTGATCAATTGGAAAAAGAATGTCTGACTTAACACCTACTATTAAATTTTTCTTTGTATGAATTTTAGCTAACCCTGCATTCACAGTTCCTCCATGTTCAGCAACATCAAATAAATCCATTGCTCGTGAAAGATATAGATAACAATTAGGATCAAACATCGAAACAAACTTTTCAGAGTTATGATTTAAATAATTTTCTACTTCAAATTCAATATCAAACATTTTCTTTGTTTCGTTTTTTGGAACTCTTGCTCTATTGAATCTTTCACGCCATTCATTAGCTGCTCTGTAAGACATTAAACCAAGCTTTCTTGCTAATTTCATACCGTTTAATGGAGCAGATTGTTTACTATAGTCACCCTGATTCCACAAAGGATCACTTCTAATAAGCTCTCTTTGGAGGGATCTAATAGAGATTGTAAATGGCAGTGCTCTTGCAGCTGCTGATATAACGATTAAATTTGAAAGAGATTTAGGATACAACAATGCATATGCAAGAGCTGTCATACCACCCATAGACGGTCCAATAACAGTGTGCACGTGATCAATTCCTAAAGTTAGAAGTGTGTCGTGTCCTGCCTTAGCAATATCTTCAATTGATAGCTCCGGAAAAGAAAGTCCGTAAACTTTATTAGTAGTCTTATTTAAAGATGCTGGAGAGGTTGAACCAAAACAACTGCCTAACGAATTTATACAAACTATAAAATATTTTTTAGTATCAATTGGTTTGTTAGGCCCTATCATATACTCCCACCAGCCCTCATCTTGATTTATATCTGATGAAGCTGCGTGAGAAGATGGAGATAAACCAGTGAATAGAAGTATTACATTGTCCTTGTTAATTGATAACTCTCCCCAGGTTTCATATGCAATCTCAACATTATTTAAAGTTGAGCCCTTAAACATTTTAAAACCCGTGCTTCCATAATCACTGGGAAGTTTAGCGATATTTACACCTTTAGTTAGAAATTCGTTTGACATAGTTTATATAACAAGTTTACAAAAAAAATGATTATACTTCAGAGCAAGCATTAAATGAATAACCATCTTGCAAACAACTAGAAATCCAGTGGGAAACAAAATAATTCTTATACCATCTTGACAGTCTTTGATTATGATAACTTTTTAAATCTTTATGTATTTTGTAAGCTCTTGATTTTGAACTACTAATAATCTCAACTTGCTTCGAATCAAAATATATTTTCAAATCAACATAATCAAGAGATTGTACACTAGAAAAAAAAGTATATGAAAATCTAACAATTGCAGTGTGATTTGAAACTGATTGTATAGATAAAGATAATTTTTTCTTAGACCTAGATGGCATTGATACATATTTTTTATTTAGATTTTTATGATTTATTATTTTGATATCTACTAATTTAATAAAATCTTGATAATTAACTTCGTAAGACTTCATTAACGAAAGAAAATTATTTTTACTAACAGAGTTTTTTTGGAAAATTTGTATCATAAAAATATAATACACATCAATTAAATATGTGTCTAATAATTTTAACGCAAATGTGGGCATTAAATTATTTAAAATAATTTAATAATTAAAAGATTGAAATTGATTAGTTTTTTATGAAAAAATCTAATATTAAATCTTCTGGTGGATTTACTAACTACAAATATATTTGCAGATTATAAAATTTATTAACGTTATTTTAAGCTGATTTAAATTATTTAGCTTCTACGTCTGTAGCAGTTAAACCTTTTTCGCTTTCTGTAACAGTGAATTCAACAGTTTGACCTTCTTTCAAAGTTCTATACCCGTCACCTTCTATTTTAATTGCCCCAAAATGTACGAAAACGTCTTTGCCGCTTTCTCTCTGGATAAAACCATAACCTTTTGAGTCATTAAACCATTTAACTGTACCGCTTTCTCTATCTGACATATTTTTCTTCTATATTGTATTAATCAAAAAAATTAATTATATAATTTTATTATTATTATTTAACTAATTTATTACTTATGAGTAAAAGTATTACTTAGCTTTTAAACTCATATTACGTATCATATCAGCAATTTCATTAACTGCAATGTCTTTTAAAGATATTTTATTTAATAATAAATCGTATATTACTGGNTCTTCTAAGGATAAAAGTTTTATAAAACCGTCTTTTTGATCCTGNGAAGCAGTTTTATAAAAGTCATNATAGAAANTAGTCATTAATATATCGAGTTCTTTTGTTCCTCTTCTACATTTCCACAATATTTCTTTATCATCCATCTTAAATTTTGTTAGAAACTATTAATGATTTTATCTTTGCTATTTGTTTTGCAGGGTTTAGTCCTTTTGGACATGCGTTGGTACAATTCATTATGGTATGACACTTATAAAGCTTAAATGTGTCTTCTAATTTTTCTAATCTTTCTTTTTGATGTTCATCTCGAGAATCAGCAATCCAACGATAAGCTTGCATTAAGGTTGCTGGACCAAGATATTTATCACTATTCCACCAATAACTTGGGCAACTTGTGGAACAACATGCACATAAAATACATTCGTCAGACCCATCTAATTCTGCTAACTCTTCTTTTGACTGGAGTCTTTCAGTAGTCAAATCTTTTGGCTCTTCGGCTTGAAGCCAGGGCTGAACAGATTCATATTGCTTGTAAAAATCTGTTAAGTCTGTTACTAAATCTTTAATAACTGGCATGTGTGGTAATGGATATATTTTTATATCGCCTTTGATTTCATCAATACTTTTTGTACAAGCTAATGCATTTCTTCCATCAATATTCATTGAGCAAGAACCACATATACCTTCTCTGCAAGATCTTCTAAAAGTAATAGATGTATCAATTTCATTTTTTATTTTCAGAAGCGCATCAAGAACCATTGGCCCACAGTCAGAAGTATCGATTTCATAAGTATCTACACGTGGATTTTTTTCGTCATCTGGATCGTACCGATAGATTTTAAAAATTCGGATATTTTTTTTATCTGCAGTATCACATTTAAAATGTTTACCAGATTTTACAATAGAATTTAAGGGTAATGTAAACTCGGCCATGATTAATAAACTCTNTTCTTAGGTGGAACAGCTTCGACTTCATCTGTTAAAGTTGTTAAAACAACTTTTCTATAACCTATGTCTACTATACCATCATCGTCTATTGATGCAATTGTGTGCTTCATCCAATCTTTATCATTCCTTTCCGGGTAATCATCTCTAGCATGAGCTCCTCTAGATTCTTTTCTATTATATGCTGATTCTACAGAAGCTATTCCTTGCGTAAGTAAATTCTCTAATTCTAATGTTTCTAGAAGTTCTGTATTCCATTTTAGTGAATTATCACTTAGATTTATATCGGAAAAATCTTTATAAATATTGTGTATGATTTTTCTTCCTTCGTCTAAAGTCTTCTCAGTTCTAAAAACAGCAACACTTCTTTGCATTTCTTTTTGAAGTCTCAGTCTTAGTTTAGATGGTAAATTTTTTCCTGACGAGTATCTAATTTTATCCAAACGTCCCACTATTTTATCAACTGCAGTTTTATTTTCANCCATGTGCTTCGCGCCAGGTTTTACTAATTTTGNNGCTTGTTTTGCGGCAGCTCTTCCAAAAACTATTAAATCTAAAAGAGAGTTNGATCCTAATCTATTTGCACCATGTACCGATACACANGAAGCNTCACCNATTGCCATTAATCCTGGGACAACTGTTTCATCATTAATATCTTTTGGNTTTAAGACTTCNCCTAAATAATTTGTAGGAATNCCTCCCATATTATAGTGAACNGTTGGTATNACGGGAATTGGAGCCTTTGTCACGTCAACNCCAGCAAATATTTTTGCAGACTCAGCNATTCCAGGTAACTTTTCGTTTATAACATCTTTACCNAAATGTTCTAAATGNAGNTCAATNTGATCTTTTTCTTTCCCNACNCCTCTNCCTTCATTNATTTCAATNGTCATTGATCGACTTACAACATCTCTTGAAGCAAGGTCTTTTGCATTTGGNGCATAACGCTCCATGAATCTTTCGCCATCTGAATTTGTAAGATANCCCCCTTCTCCTCTAGANCCTTCAGTNATNAAACAACCAGCACCGTAGATCCCGGTTGGATGNAATTGNGTAAATTCCATATCTTGNAGTGGNACNCCTGCTCTTTGAGCCATNCCACCTCCATCACCNGTNCATGTATGNGCAGATGTNGCAGAAAAATAAGCCCTACCATAGCCTCCTGTTGCTAGCAAAGTAACCTGNCCTTTAAAATGATGAAGTTTTCCTGNTGATAAATCAATTGCAATTACNCCAGTACATTCNCCATCATTCATTACCAAATCAATGGCAAAATATTCNATAAAAAATTCAGCCTTATATTTTANAGATTGTTGATACAANGTNTGAAGAATAGAATGACCTGTTCTATCTGCTGCNGCACAAGTACGCTGCGCTATGCCTTCACCATAACGAGTGGTCATACCACCAAATGGTCTTTGATAAATTTTACCTGCCTCTGTTCGCGAAAAAGGNACTCCGTANTGTTCAAGTTCTATTACNGAAGGNATAGCTTCTTTGCACATATACTCNATGGCATCNTGATCTCCAAGCCAATCTGACCCTTTGATTGTGTCATACATATGCCAACGCCANTCATCCTCACCCATGTTNCCAAGTGCAGCACTCATNCCTCCTTGTGCNGCAACTGTNTGACTTCTTGT
Organism: Gammaproteobacteria bacterium; assembly: GCA_002705445.1. GTDB lineage: Bacteria > Pseudomonadota > Gammaproteobacteria > Poriferisulfidales. Next base: position 55,148 of record PAGR01000013.1, read on the forward strand.
AGGAAATACTTTTGATATGCATGCAGTTTTTAAACCTTCAGTTGCCATACCTAANGTTGCTCTTAATCCAGCACCNCCAGCACCAACAACTAGAACGTCATACTCATGTGTNATCATTTCATAATCATTCTTATTCATTTAAACATGCGCTCCAAAATATATTTTNGTAATAGCAATTANACCTAAAAAAGCNAGAAAATAAAAGNTGATATTTNTNAGTTTTATATANAANTCTCTAAACTTTATAGTAGAAATATAATCTTCNAAAATNACTTGTANGCCAAGCTGAAAATGNCTTGCTGAAACAANAATTAANATTGAAAGAAATATATAGTTTGGAGTCTTACTAGCCCAAAGNACCATATTTTCATGAGTGATTTCTGGGATAAGNCTTAAAGAGTAGATTATCCAAAGTATTAATGGGAAAAGAANTATTGTGGTAAANCTATGAAATAACCAATGTTTTTTCCCGTGNAAAACTTTAAGTAACAATTTNATTCTCCTAATGCTTATTCTATNGCAAATAAAGCAAAACTGTTATAACTGTTATCAGTGCTGTAGCTGATAGCACTATATANGNTGCTATTAATGGAGTATTTCCGCTAAAACCATAACCGAAGTCCCAAAAAAGGTGTCTGATTTCATTGGNCATATAAAGGTATAAAGAAAATANCCATANACTCGNTAACACTTTTCCNATAGTACTNGTNAATATNGTATAGCTNATACTATAGANTTCACTTCCTGATGCAATCGAAATTAAGAAAATTATAAATAATGCATAAGTCANNCTNTTTGCANCNAAACNAATTCTGCTTGATATTGACACAAGCGCNACAAGNNGTAATCTGTATANTTGCNANTGTNGGGATAGTGGAACTTTAGATAGTGACATTGTTTCTCCTAAATAATAAATAATTCAACATAACTAAAGCCATATATGATAAACGATTTTTTTAAAAAATTCCTCAATAAAGAGGCTATTATTGATAAATACGGTCTAAAAACGAATTTCAATTTTTCTGAGGAAATAAGTAAAATATATTCACAAAAAACTATGTCCATTTTAAGCAATAAAGTTTTAATAAAATGCACTGGAGATGATGCTGAGAATTTTTTAAATACGCAGTTTACAAATGACGTAAAAAATATGAAAAACAATAGTGTTATGCTTTCCGGATACTGTAATCCAAAAGGAAGGCTTATATCAGTTTTGTATATAATTCAATTAGATAAAGAATTTTATTTATATACAACTTTAGATACTTTTGAACCTTTGTTACAGAAATTAAATATGTATAAAATGATGTCAAAAGTAGAGTTTGTTATACAAAAAGATATTTTAGTAGGTATAGCAGCTAAAAACGAGAACAATTCATTAATTAATTGCGTATTAAACACTAAAGAAGCAAAAAAAATTGATCAGTCTGTAGTGTTTAAAATTGATGATAATCAAATTGTTCTTCAAACAAATCCCAAAGAAATAGAAAGTCTTTTAGATATAGAAGATTCAAGCATATTGGGATACAAATCATTTGATTTTATGGATATTGATTCAATAATACCATTTATAAACGATTCGCAAGTAGAATCATATACTCCGCAAATGCTTTCATTAGACTTATTAAATGGGGTTTCTTTTTCAAAGGGATGTTATCCAGGGCAAGAGATTGTAGCAAGAACGCACTATTTAGGAGAAGCAAAAAAATCATTATGCAAAATTACATTTGCATCAAAGAAAGAAATTTCTATAAATGATAAATTAGAAACTGCTGATGATAAAAAAAGTGCTGGAGAAATTTTAAATTTAGTTAAAATAAACAATGAAAAATACAACTCATTAGCAGTTCTTAGAAAAGATATGCTAAATAAAAATTTAACTATAAATGGCGCTACTGTTGAAATTATGGAGCAAGTAACAAAAAATGATTAAATATTTAATAATAGCTTTTGTAATATTACTACTAATATTTTTATACATAAATCAAAAAAAGAGAGATTTATTCATACCACTAGTAATATTAACAATAATATTTGTGGTAATAATTATATTAGCTTTTATTGGATATTAAATTTTAACTAAGGTTTTATCTCATTAAAGGGAAAAGAAGGACATCTCTTATAGATGGTGAGTCTGTAAGTATCATAACCAATCTGTCAATACCAATTCCTTCTCCGGCAGTTGGAGGCATTCCATACTCTAAAGCTTCAATATAATCATCATCAAAATACATAGCCTCATCGTCACCCTTTTCTTTCATTGCAGCCTGAGCTTCAAATCTTTTCTTTTGATCATCTGGATCATTAAGTTCTGAAAAACCATTAGCAATCTCTTTGCCCATGATGAAAAATTCAAATCTATCAGCTATTAAAGGATTTGAATTGTTTACTCTAGCTAATGGTGAGACTTCTATTGGGTACTCTGTAATAAAAGTAGGCTCAATTAAATTAGTCTCGACAAATTTTTCAAATAAATAGAACTGGATTTCTCCTAAAGAGTTATATTTACTTATATCGATTTTATTTTCATCACAATAAATTTTTATTGTTTCAATACTTTTAAGATGCTCTATTTTTAAATCTTTTTTAAATTTAGAGATTGATTCTATTAATGTCATTCTTTCAAATGGCTTATCAAAATTTAAAGTTGTCCCTTGATAAGTTATAGAACTTTTGTTTTTTACCTCTTTTACAACTTGTCTTAATAGATCTTCGGTTAAGTTCATCATATCTATATAATCACAATATGTCTTATAAAATTCAATCATGGTGAACTCAGGGTTATGTTTTGATGAAATACCCTCATTTCTAAAGTTTCTATTTATTTCATAAATCTTTTCGAAACCACCTACAATAAGTCTTTTAAGATATAGTTCAGGGGCAATTCTCATATATAGGTCAATATCAAGGGTGTTGTGATGAGTTATAAAAGGTCTTGCAGTTGCACCGCCTGGTATTTTTTGCATCATTGGAGTTTCAACTTCTATAAAACCTTGAGAATCAAAATAATTCCTGATTGCTTTAATAATTTTGAATCTATCGTTAAATGTATTCCAGCTTTGGTCGTTACATATTAAGTCAAGGTACCTTTTTCTGTATTTTGTTTCTTGGTCTGATAAACCGTGAAATTTTTCTGGTAATGGTCTTAAAGACTTCGTAACAATATCGAAATCTGTTAAAAAAATTGTAAGCTCTTTTGTTTTTGTTTTAAATAAATGACCTTTAATATATATTACATCACCAATATCTGATTGTTTGAAAATTTTAAATTTTTCTTCAGAAAGCTTTTTTTTATCTACGTAAAACTGCATAACTCCAGACTCATCTTTAATGTTTGCAAAACTAGAGTTACCCATTAATCTTTTCGACATCATTCTTCCAAAAAGAATAAATTCCTTATTATCATTACCAATAATGTTTTCATCCATGGAAATATCTCTAATTTCTGAGCAACTAATATTTCCTGAAAAATTATTTAAATAATTATTACCTGAATTTTTTAAATCCTCTAATTTTCTTCTTCTCTCGAGAATAAGTCTATGTAACTCATTTTTCTTCTCTTCCATTATTTTTCACCTTTTTTTAAACTTGCTTCTATGAATACATCAATATTACCATCTAATACAGATTGAGTATTACTAGTTTCAATATTTGTTCTTAAATCTTTAATTCTTGATTGATCCAGTACGTATGACCTTATTTGACTACCCCATCCAATATCGGCCTTTTCATTTTCAATATTATCTTGTTCGCTTCTCTTTTTTTGAATCTCTATTTCATATAGTTTTGCTTTAAGTTGTTTCATGGCGGTATCTTTATTTTTATGCTGAGATCTACCGTTTTGACATTGTGTAACTACGCCGGATTTTAAATGAGTAATTCTTACTGCGGATTCAGTTTTATTTACGTGTTGCCCGCCTGCACCGCTAGCTCGAAAAACATCAATTCTTAGATCGCTAGGATCTACCTCTATCTCAATATCGTCATCAATCTCTGGAGAAACAAATACCGAGGCAAAAGAAGTATGCCTTCTATTTCCAGAATCAAAAGGTGATTTTCTTACAAGTCTGTGTACTCCTGTTTCTGTCCTTAACCAGCCAAATGCATATTTTCCATTAAATTTAAGTGTAGCACTCTTAATTCCGGCTACCTCACCATTTGTGATATCAATAGTTTCAACATCAAAATCATGTTTCTCACCCCATCTATAATACATTCTTAATAACATCTCTGCCCAATCCTGTGCTTCTGTTCCCCCTGAGCCTGATTGTATATCGACAAAAGCATTACAAAGATCTGACTTCCCATTAAATATTTTTAAAAAAGATAGTTTCTGAGTGGAGATAGAAATTTTTTTTATTTCTGTATCTAAGTAATCAGATAATTCTGATGATTGGTCTTCGTCATATAATTCCTTAAATTCTTTTAGTTGAGCAAAATCTGACAAAATTAAATTGTACTCGTTAAGCTCTTTTTCTATAAGAGATTTTTGTTTCGTAATTGATAAAGATTTTTCTCTATCTGACCATACAGACTCATCTTGCAGTGACTCATTAAGTTTAGTAAGCACTTTATTTTTTGAATCAATGTCAAAGGAACCTCCTAATATCTTCTAACTGTTTTTCAATAGAGGATAATTGAGATTCATAATCATTTTCATTTTTAGCCATTTTTTACCTTACGTTCCCGTCACCCAAAACAATAAATTTTTCATTGGTAAGACCCTCTATTCCAACTGGGCCACGTGCATGAAGTTTATTAGTACTAATTCCTATCTCGGCACCTAGTCCATATTCATAACCATCTGCAAATCTTGACGAAGCATTATGCATTACTGAGCTAGAATCAACATTTCTTAAAAAAGTTTCTGCATTTTCTTTATTTTCCGTTACTATAACATCTGTATGGCCAGAGCCATATTTTGATATATGTTTTATAGCATCATTCATAGAACTTACTATTATAATTGATAGAATTGAGTCTAAATATTCTGTCTTCCAATCATCCTCTGTAGCTAATGCGATAGAAGATAAAATAGATTGTGTTTTTTTACATCCTCGAATTTCAACATTTTTTTCTAATAACTCTTTATGTAATAATGGAAGAAACTTTTCTGAAATATCATTATGAATAATCAAAGTTTCCATTGCATTGCAAACTCCGGTTCTTTGTGTTTTGGAATTAATAGCTATGTTTAAAGCTTTATCAAAATCGCAATCTTTATCTAAATAAACATGACAGATTCCATCTAGATGCCTTAATACAGATATAGATGAGATTTCATCAATTAGTTTTATTAAATTTTTACCGCCTCTTGGTATTACAATATCAATGTAATTATTTTGCAATAAAAGTTCATTGACAATATCTCTGTCCGTATTATCTATTAATTGAACTATATTTTTGTTTACTTTATTTTTAATTAAAGAATTTTTAATACATTTGTCTAAAGCTATGTTCGTATTTATAGACTCAGACCCTCCTCTAAGTATTATTGCATTACCAGATTTAATACTTAAAGCAGATGCGTCAATGGTAACATTTGGCCTTGATTCATAAATCATTGCTATAACTCCGAGTGGCATTGACATTTTTCCAACTTTTATTCCACTTTTCATTTTTTCTAAGCCTTTTATTTGGCCAACAGGATCCTTGAATTCTATTATTTCTTTAATACTTGCTACCATTCCATCAATTCTATTGTCATCAAGTAAAAGTCTATCTAAAAAAGCATCTCCATAATTATCTGACGATTTAAAGTTTTCGATATCAATCGTATTTGATGATTTAATTAAATCTCTATTTAGATTAATTTCTTCTATAAGAGAATTTAATATTGAATTTTTTGCTTTTTCTCTCAAGCAAGAAATTTCCTTTGAAGAATTCTGTGCATTTATACATATTGTGCTTACGTAGTCTTTTATATTCATATTTCTATTATATTAAGTATATTTAATAACTGAAAGTTTATTTTTTGATATAGAAACTGACAAATCATGAATGGAATCCCATATATTCCCATTTAGAATATTCTTTGATTGCATATCCAATCTAACTAATATTCCTATGTAAGCCTCTATCTTATTTTGGGATAATTTATTTAAAGAAAATGACATTAAATTCTTCCTTTCAAAAGGCCATACATTTTTTAATATTTCATCTTTAGATTTTCCAGAAGCAAGTAATTCCAAATTACATAAAGTAGTTCTAAAGTGTCTTATGAAAGACCAAATAATATATTGTGTTGGATAATCATTCTCTTTCAGAAAATTAATACATGTATTAACTTTTTCAATATTACCTTCAATTGCATAATCTACCAAATTACTTGCCTCAAAATCAACATCTTTAGAAAAAACTTTTTTAAGAAACATTAAATCAATCTGTTGGTCATCAGTCATCATTAAATCTAATTTGATAAGAGCTTGATTTGCAGCAACCATATTACCTTCGTATAAATCTGCAATAAAATTTATGCATTTTAAATCAATCTTATATCTTAATGACTTTGATGAACTAAGAAGTTCCGTAATTATATCTTTTCTAGTCATTGGATATATACGTATTAAACCCACATTACTATTCTTAATCCCTAAATATTTCTTCTTAAAATCTGCAGCTTTTAGCTCTGGAAGTCTTATTATTATTAAATTATCTTGCGAGAAATTTTCTATAATTTCTAAAATTTTTTTTTCTGCTGTAATGCCTACACTTTTTGTAAGAAATCTTAGTTCAATAATTTTTTTACTTGAGAAAAGAGATAAATTTGAGTTTGAAGAATTAAAACTGTCCCAGTCAAAACTTTTTTCGACATAAATTACCTCATGGTCGAAAAAACTCGCTTTTTTTGCAGTTTTGATAATTTTTTGTAAACAAATCTCTTCTTGATAAATTTCGCTTCCAGCTATTATGTATATTGGCTTTAAGTTATCTTTTAATTTGCTATCTAATTGATTGTAATATATCTGCATTTTAATTATATTAACTTATTAATTATTTAACTAATATTAATTTATAAATGCTTAAGAAAAAAGTAAAAATTGGATTTATAGGAACAGGTATTATTGGCTTACCTATGGCTAAAAATCTTTCAAAAAATCATTACGATGTGTCTGCCTATTCAAGGAATGCCAAATATCATTCGAATATGATAAAAAACGGTATTAATGTTATAAGGAATTTAAAAGAATTTTTTTGTAAAATTGATATATTAATTCTAGCGGTATCAGATACAAAGGACGTGAAGGAAATTCTAACTGGACGAAATGGATTGGTAAAAAATGCTTTAAAGCCTTCGATAGTTATAGATATGAGCACGATATGTCCTATAGAAACCATCAAAATTGCTAATGTACTAAAGAAAAATAACATTTCTATGATTGACGCTCCAGTGTCTGGTGGAGAAATTGGGGCAATTAATGGGTCATTATCAATTATGGTTGGAGGCGAGGAAATTACCGTTAAAAAAGTAATGCCTATTTTGAAAATTCTTGGCAATAAGATAACTTATATAGGAAGTTCAGGTTCTGGACAAGTTGCAAAAGCATGTAATCAAATTATTGTAGCCCAAACATTAAACGCAGTTAGCGAAGCATTTGTTATTGCTGACAAGTTTAAAGTAAATAAATCTAATATTAGATCTGCATTGTTGGGAGGTTTTGCGAATAGCAAAGTTTTAGATACTCATGCTAAAAGAATATTGGAAAAAGATTTTAAACCAGGTTTCAAAACAAAACTGCATGCGAAAGACTTAAGAATTGTAAAAAATATTGCAAAGAAAAAAAATCTAAAGCTTCCTGGTACAAATTTAGTAAATAAAAATATGAACAAGTGCAATAAAAGTGGCCATAGTGAAAAAGATTCGTCAGCATATTACTATATCGTAAAAAAACAAAATAAATGAGAATTATACTAAAATCATTACTATACACTGCTTACTATATTCCAGTAGCTCTAAAAAACTACGTTCCAATTTTTCTATACTTAGTTTTTAGTCAATTTTTAGTAATGTATACTCAGAGTATATATCTGGTTTTATTTTTTTTTTACTGGTTATCTTATTATTTCTTCACCTTTGGTAATAAATATATTTAGAAATATTATTTTAAATAATAATATTGAAAATATATATATTGATTTTTTTAAAAAAGACTATACAAAAATTTTTTTAAATAGAATATTTTATTTATTGTTTTGTATTTTAATAATTTATATTATTCATGTAATAATACTATCTCCTTTTTTCCCGGCAGATATTGCAAAAATGACTTTCTATCTTTACATATTATTCGCTTATATGATTTATATTTATTCTAGAATAATGTTTATACTTCCAGGAGCAGCATGTGGGCTAAAAAAAAGCTTAAAAGATTCATATATATTCACAAGAGGTTCGTCTGTTAAAATCTTTTTACTGTATATTCTTTTAATTGGACCGTATGTTCTTATAAATTTTTTAATTTCAAATTATACAAATCTTTTAAGTTATCAAGAAATTTTTATATTTATATCAATTTTAATGCAATTATTTTTTACAATAGTTAGCACGTCATTAGTTGGCTATTTATATAAAGATATTGAGGACAAAAATAAATAATTTTACATTATACTTCTAATTATATTGATTATTTCCACTTGAAGAATCTTTTCAATATCCGAGTAAATTATCGCTTCTTCACTCTCTGAACTATTAATACTAGATGATGAGAAATCATAATCTTTGGATTTAGATATTTCTTTTCTTTCAATAATTGTCTCGCCGGAATTATTGAATATCGATACTATCATACTTACAGTAAGAGTGAATTCTCTATCGTCAGCGCTGCTGGACACCGATGAAGTTTCTTTTTTGCGAAATGGACCTTCTGTCTGGATTAAATATTCAAAATTTTCCTCTTTTATGATAAATCCGGAGTTTTTGAGCTTACGAGTAAATTCTTTCGAAGATATGACTTTTAACACAGCTGTTTTAGAGGAGTTCTCACCAATTACCTCAAGACCTCCTAATTTGTATCCACAACCGTTTAGCAATATTACAAATATCAAGGCAACACACGTTCTTTTTTTTAACAGATTCATTGTATTACTATATTAACAAGTTTTTCTTTTATATGAATTATTTTCTTAATGATTTTATTATTTGTATATTTTGTTATATCTTCTAAACAAAGAATATGCTCCTCAATATGTTTTTGAGATAATCCTCGAGAAAATTCAATCTTTTTTCTTACTTTTCCATTAATTTGAACAACTATTAAAAACTTGTCATCATTTATATAATTTTCATCGACTTTAGGCCATATATGACCTTTATTATTATCAATTAAATTTAAGTTTTCTGATAATTCTTCGCATATATGTGGAACTATGGGAAAAAGCATTAATATTAAAGTTTTATACGAGTCAAAAATTATATTATTCGAAACAGTATTTAATTTTATATATTTATTAATGCTATTTAAAACCTCCATACATGTAGATACGATTGTATTTAAGCTAACTCTATCCCCATAATCACCAGATACTTTTAGTATGGCTTTATTTATAATTACTTTAAGTTTCTTTTCATCCTCGCTATGATTTTTTTCATCTTTTGGAATTAAGTTTTTTATCTTGTATCCAGTTGCCCATAGTTTATTTAGAAACTTAAAAGAGCCTTCAACACCATGGTCAGACCATTCTAAAGAATTCTCTACAGGAGCAGCAAAGATTACAAATAATCTTAGTGTATCAGCTCCATATTTATCTATAAGTTCTTTTGGATCGACAGTGTTGCCTTTTGATTTAGACATCTTAGATCCATCTTTTAAAACCATTCCTTGGGTGATTAATGATTTAAATGGCTCATTAGAGTTTAGCATTCCATGATCTCTTAATAATTTATGAAAAAATCTTGCATATAATAGATGAAGGACCGCATGCTCTATTCCGCCAATATAAATGTCCACTGGAAGCCAATAATTGGACTCGGGTCCAATCATATTATCATTATCATTTGGGCAACAAAATCTTGACTGGTACCAACTCGACTCAAAAAAAGTGTCTAAAGTGTCAGTCTCTCTAATTGCTTTAAGACCAGTTTCAGTACATTTTGTATATTTCCAGGTTGGGTGATTATCTAGAGGGTTTCCACCTTTTGAAAAATCTATATCATCAGGTAATTTAATAGGTAATTCACTATTATCTACTGGCAAAATTTTACCATCCTCTCTGTATATTATTGGTATCGGACAACCCCAATATCTTTGTCTTGATACCCCCCAATCTCTTAATTTATAATTTTTAACGGGTTTGCCAATACTATTTTCAGATAAATATTCAATAATAGATTTTGCTGCAGATTTACTTTCTAAATTATTGAAAATATTTGAATTTATCAGCTTTCCATGGCCAGTATAAACCTCTTCATTTGTGTTTTCATTCATTATTACTTTTATTATTTCTAGTTTATATTTTCGAGCAAATTTATTATCTCTATGATCATGAGCCGGTACGCCCATAACAGCACCAGTCCCGTACCCGGTTAAAACATAATTTGCTATCCATATTGGGATTTTATTATTTGTTACAGGATGAATTGCAAAAATACCAGTAAATAGGCCGTTGGGAGTCTCTTTTTCTCTATTATTTCTACTTGTATGGAGTTTAATTAGATTTTCGCAATATTCCTGGACATCTCTATTGCATTCATCCACAAAACTATGATCTGCAGCAATAGCTAAAAAAGAGACACCAAAGAGCGTATCTGGACGAGTCGTAAATACGTAAATTTCTTTGTTAATAGTAGTTTTAAATGATACTTCTGCTCCATAAGATTCGCCAATCCAGTTTTTTTGCATAGTTATAACGTTGTCAGGCCAATTACCCTTTAGTTCTTCTAGATCTTTAAGGAGTTCCTCTGAATAGCTAGAAGTTTTAAGGAACCACTGTGATATTTTCTTTTTTTCTACATCAACTCCAGATCTCCAACCTTTTCCATCTATTACTTGTTCATTTGCTAAGACTGTACAATCTACGGGGTCCCAGTTGACAAGCGATTCTTTTTTATAAACAAGATNTTTTTTAAATAATTCAATAAAAAACCATTGNTCCCATTTATAATAATCTTCCGAGCAAGTAGAAATTTCTCTATCCCAATCATAACTAAAACCCATACTTTTAAGTTGTTCNCTCATATTCTTAATATTTGAATTAGTCCAGTTTTTAGGAGANAAATTATTTTCCGTTGCTGCATTTTCAGCGGGCAAGCCAAAAGCATCCCAACCTATNGGATGGAGAACATTTTCACCTAACATTCTGTGATATCTTGCCAAAACGTCACTTATTGTATAATTCCTTACATGACCAATATGCAAGTTTCCNCTAGGNTATGGAAACATAGACAAACAGTAGAANTTCTTTTTGGATGTNTCTTCNTCTGCTTTAAAGGCTTTCGTTGAATACCATTTTTCTTGTATTCTACTCTCAATAATTTTTGGGTTATAAATTTCCTGCATTTCAATATTTTGTTATAATAATTTTACAAAACTTAACATAAGTTACATATAATGTCTGAATTATGATAATAAATAAAGATACTCTAAAAATTAANNCTAATATTAATCCCGCTAAATTTCTTTGGAAGTTTTTAAAAACAGAGTCATCTTCTGGATTNCTTTTAATAATATTTAGTTTATTAGCTATTTTTCTTGCAAACTCTGATTTATCTACTTACTACTATTCTTTAAAAAATAGTTATATATCAATAGGTCTTGGTGAATTAACCATAAAAGAATCAGTCCATCATTTTGTAAATGACGGNCTAATGGCAATATTTTTTTTGGTTATAGGTTTAGAACTTAAAAGAGAGATGATAAGTGGACAACTATCATCCGTGAAAAAAGTTCTTTTACCTGGAATTGCGGCAGTTGGNGGAATGGCTGTACCTGCTCTTGTGTATGTATTAATTAATATAGATAATCCATTAGCGATGTCTGGATGGGCTATCCCAACAGCAACTGATATAGCCTTCTCTCTTGCAGTTTTAGCAGTTTTNGGTAACAGAGTGCCAGTAAGTTTAAAAGTATTTTTACTTTCACTCGCNATAATTGATGACTTAGGAGCAGTACTAGTTATTGCACTTTATTANACATCAGACTTATCAACCGGAAACCTTTTAAGCGCCCTAGGAATTTTTACGATTNTAATGTGGCTTAACTTCAATAATATAAGAAAAGTAAGCATATATTTATTTGGAGGATTATTTCTATGGTATTTTATTTTACATTCTGGAGTTCATACAACAATCGCAGGGGTAATATTAGCAGCAACAATACCATTATCAATTAAAGATACAAACCATTCGCCTGCAAGATATCTAGAAGAGAAACTTCACACATTTTCTGGTTTTATAATTTTACCGTTNTTTGCATTTTTTAATGCTGATATAAGTTTAGATTCTATGAATTTTAGCTCACTATCAAATCCTGTTCCTTTAGGTATAATGCTTGGACTTTTATTAGGCAAACCCATAGGAATTACATTCTTAACATACATATCTATCAAACTAAAAATTTGTACGTTACCAAACAATGTGAATTTATATGANATATTAGGAGTATCATTTCTTTGCGGTATTGGGTTTACAATGAGTTTATTTATAAATGCATTGGCATTCCCTGAAGGTAGTCAAGTGATGTACTTTGGTCAAGAATTTTCAAAATCAGGTATATTTTTTGGATCAATTTTATCTGGTATTATTGGCTATGTAATTTTAAAAATTAGATTAAATAATGCAGAACAAAAATAATACTATCTATAAAGGAATATTAACTATAAGTGGTTTAATAATAATTTTTGCTGGTCTCAAAACAGCAGATAAAATTATANTCCCGTTTTTTCTTTCTATGTTTATAGCTCTTNTATCCTTTCCATTATTAAAATTTTTTCAGTCAAAAAAAATAAATACACCGATTTCGGTTTCTCTCGTATTAATAACAATTATCTCTGTAAGTTTAAGTATTGCAGCTTTAATAGGAACCTCTTTGAACANCTTTAGAAAGTCACTACCAGAATATAAAGAAAAAATAACTAATGAAATAGATAGTATGGCGTTAGTTCTTGAAAAGTATAATATTGACATTGACTCNAGTTTTCTCAACGAGTACGTTGATCCAAATTTCATCATACAATCTGTAGCTAATACTATAAGCGCATTTGGAAATGTTTTGACAAATTANTTTCTCATACTATTTATAGTAATGTTTACTCTTCTAGAAGCAGCAGGCTTTTCAAATAAAATAAAGCTTGCTTTTAAAAGTAGTGATAGGTCAATTTCAAATTTCCATACCTTCAGTGAAAATATGAATAAGTATTTATCAATAAAAACAGTTGTAAGTATGTTAACCGGGNTTTTAATATATTTTTCATTAATGATTACTGGCATTGATCATGCTGTTATGTGGGGACTAGTTGCTTTCTTTTTGAACTACATACCTAATATTGGCTCCATTATAGCTTCAATACCAGCAATTATTATTGCTTTCATCCAATTTAATGCCTTTTATGCNATAGTTGTTGCANTCATATATCTGGTCGTAAATGTAATAATGGGAAGTATTGTTGAACCTAGATACCTTGGTAAAGAGTTAGGACTTTCCACTTTAATAATATTTTTATCATTAATATTCTGGGGATGGTTGCTAGGTCCAGTAGGCATGCTTCTATCTGTTCCACTTACAATGATCATGAAAATAGCTTTAGAAAGTAACGAAGATACAAAATGGATTGCAGTATTACTTAGTAGAAATATCGGCAAATAACNGTTTAATTAAAAATTTTTACATATTTTTTCTAATTTATNAAAGTTAAATTTTGAGACNATTGATATTTTTTGATTTGTATATTGATAATATCTTAAAAAATCTTTATCAACTAAGTCGTTTTTTAAAAAAAAATTATTTAAATATTGCTTCTTATTAAATTTTACAGATTTTACTATCACTAAGGGGCAATTAAACTTTTTAGCAATTGCTAAAGATATTGAGTCAGATGTAGAGTTCCAGTTTTTTGAGACGCCAAGATTGTCAATATCGCTAACTTTNGGCATCCATATAAANAGTTTTCTTTTCTTATAANTTTTTTTTATATTTTCTAGAGTATCTATCTTAGAAAATTTATTAAGATAATNTAAATTATCAAGAGTTAATTTATTCATGGCTTTAATTGCCAAAATATGAGCCTCATAATCACTTAGGCCTTTGATTTTTTGGTCACTTCTAACCTGATCTGCGTACTTTCCACCGCCAAACATCAAAAAGAAGCTGTTATTAAAGTTTAACTCAATTGACTTAATCCATTTTTTTATATAATTNGAAGNTTGTAAGCTTCCTCCAATTTTAATAACTACCATTTATAATTGCCGTTTGAAAAATATTTAATAAAAATAGCTACTTTTTCTAAACTTTCATAATATTCATCTTCTGGATCTGAATCATGAACAATTCCACCACCGGCAGAGAATACTAATCTATTTTTNTGCATCATAATTGTTCTAATACAAATGTTTGTATCCATATTATTATTTTCATCGAAATATCCTATGGAGCCACAATATACACCCCTTCGTCTTTTTTCAAGTTCGCTAATTATTTCCATTGATCTTATTTTTGGTGCCCCTGTAATTGAACCTCCAGGAAAACAAGCTTCTAAAATATTTATTGAGGAATNGTTTTTATTAAGATCACCTTCTATCGTACTAACCATATGATGTACTGAAGCATAACTTTCAATATCGAATAATTTTGTGACTTTTACAGACCCTAATTCACAACATTTACTTAGATCATTTCTCAATAAATCAACAATCATTAAATTNTCAGCTTTATTTTTTTCATCATTTTTCAAAATTTTAATTTGTTCTTTATCTAAATACGGATCTTCCAAGCGTTTTAAAGTACCTTTTATTGGTTTTGTTTCGACATGNTTTTTAACAATCGAAATAAACCTTTCTGGAGAGGAGCTAATTACATATTTTTCATCAAATCTAATGAAAGATGAATATGGAGCTGGATTTAACTTTCTTATACTCTTGTATATGTTCCAAGGATCCCCTTTATAATTAGCAGAAAATTCTTGCGAATAATTAACCTGGTAGCAATCACCATTAGTAATATAGTTTTTAATTCTAATAACATCTTTAATATATTTTTCTTTTGAAATATTTTGAGAGAAATTAGAAAAAATATATTCTTCGTTTAANGTTAAACAGTCATCTATTTTACCTGTAAAAGCTTCAATAATTTTCCTGATTAAGAAATTTTCATTTTTAAAAACAATATGAGATTTCTTTTTATCATGATTTACAACTATNGACCAATCATAAAACCCAACTGCGATATCAGGGAATTCACTATTGTTATCATTTAATCTGCTTAGAGAATCATAACCNAAATAGCCTATCATACCTGAGTTAAAGGGAAGATCGGTAAAGTTAGAATTTCTTTTAAAGTATTTTCTAATTATATCAAATGGATTATCATAGAANGATGATTCAATACCATCCTTNACTAAGTTAATATGATTGCCTTTACTGGTGATTGTTAAGTATGGATCACACGTAATGATATCATATTTTCCAAAAGAGCTAATATCATTACAGCTATCTAAAAAAATAAACCAATTTTTATCCTTAAGAAATTCACCATATATACATGAATTTTTATGATATTGAATTTCAATTTTACTCATAAGTCACCACTATTTAATAAAATAATTTTTAACAACTAAAATTGCTGTAAAACTTTTATTTAAAATTTTTTTATTTATTTTTTTATTAGGAAAAATATTATCATCTTTTAAAGAAAGATATTTCAAATTATGTCTCAAAGCAAGTTCCTCGATTAAAAAACTACCTTCTCCAATAGATGATAATTTTAATTCTTTTTTATATCCTTTAAATATTAATTTTATCTTTTCATAAATTATATCAATGAAATTATTTTTGATAGTGCTACTAACTTTTATAATTTCTGATTTCATACTATTGTCATAGTCTAAGCCCAAGGATCTGGCAATTCTTACAAAAGAATTTTTCTTTGTATAATTTAAATTATCAGCACCTATATAGTCTAATTGATTAAAATCAATATCATTTGTAATATTAAAAATGTCTCCTGTAGTAGAGAAGACCTCATTAATCAAAGGCACCTCATTTGAAAGAAAATTTACTTTGTTTACAATCATTGGTAATGGCGTCCTTATTACACCAGCGTAAAAAAGAGAATTATTAACTAGTCTTTTATGATCATCTATATTTTCAGTTATACTCATGTTTTTATATATTATATCTGTTGTTGTAGAGCCTATATCAACAATAAGATCCACATTTTTAATTGTATTAAGATATTTTAAGGTCAACATCCAGTTTGTAGAAAAAAGAGAGTCAGGATTTTTTAAAGCATCATCATGTATTAAATATTTATCGATATTAGAATAATATAGTTTTTTACCATACATATTTAAGTTACAGTTTTCTAAAATTGAATATATGCCAGCATGACGGTTATTAAAATTATCACAAGACTCAGCAGTTATAGTTATAAAATTTTGTACATCATAATTTATATATGGTTTTGAAATTTCCTGAAAAAAATAATTTAATGCTTCAAAATTTTTCCACAAATTGATATTTTTTGATTTAACTTCAATAATATTTAAACTCTCATCAAAAATACAGACTTTTGTGTTAGCTCCTCCAATATCCCAGCCTATAAAAAAATTACTTTTCATTTTGAAATTCTTAATATTATTAATTTATTCTTTGCTATATTAAAATTAGAAATATTTTTTTGTAAAAAAGAAAAAGGATTTATCCCTATGCTTTCTCTTAATCCAATATATGAGGTTGTCAATCTTGGATTAATTTCTAAAAATACAATCTTTTTGTCTTGAGTTAGAATAGCATCAATACCAATAAAACCAAAAAAATTATTTAAATTGGACAAGATACTTTCAACAAAAACCTTAAAATCATCGAACATATAGTTGTATTTGCCGATATGTATTTTACTTAAATAAATTTCATTACTAGATGAATATTTATAAATTTGTTCATTAATTGACAAAATAATAATTTTATTTTTTGTAATAACAATATTTATTCCAATAATTGTTCCTTTTATATATTCCTGATAAATATGAAAATCATTAAGCCTATGTTTATTTTTTTCAAGGTCAAACTTGTTTTTAAATATAAATAAATTTTGTGCCCCAACTCCATCATTTGGTTTTGCAACAATTTCTTTATCCATATAAAATTTTGAATAATCTTTATAGGTTTTAATCTGATATTTTTCGGAATTTTTTAGCTTTATATTTAATTCAAATTTATTCGTTGAGCTATATATAAATTTACTATTCGTATTAAAATGACCTATATTTTTATCTTCAAGAGATTTTATTAAATCAAATAATATTAAATTTTCTTCGGGTGCTAATATTAAAACTTTATCATTTTCTTTAATTTTTTTACTTATATCTGTTATAACGTCATCTTCATAGTTTCTATATATATGATTATTTGAATGTATTAAATTTCTATTTTTTTTATTTAGTAATAATGATATCTTTGAGTCTGAAAATTCTAAACTTAAGTCTTTAATTATAATATCTATAATTAATTTTGCTTCATTTAGAATTAACGGTGAAGGTCGCTCGCTAAAATTTTCACCTAAAAAATGCTCGTAAATTAAAATGTCCATAATTTTATGAAATTAATACCTGCAATAGATTTGAAAGATAACAAAGTTGTTACTACTACTAAGGGAAGTCGCCGAAAATATCAAGAAATCTCATTAAAGCTTTCACCAACATCTAATCCTTTAAAATTTATAGAATATATTCTCACATTAGGCAATTTTAACACAATATATTTGGCAGATTTAGACTCTATTAAAGAATTTAAAAAACATAACAATCTAATCAAAACAATTCTTCAAGAATATGAAAACATTAGATTTATTGTGGATAATGGGGTTAGAAAATTTTCACATTTAAATCTATATAAAAATAGCAATTTCAAGCAGATAATAGCAACAGAGTGTTTCGAAGATTATGAAACTATTATAAAAAAAAATTATACGGATTATATCCTATCAGCTGACTTCATGAATAACGAGATATTACAAATAAATACAAAGTATAAATATTTAAAACCTAAAAAAGTTATATCTATGAATATAGATTGCATTGGAGAAAAAAAGGGAATAAATATTAAAAATCTTAATTCCTTAAGAGAGATATACCCCCTATCGAAAATAGTAGTTTCTGGCGGAATACGTGGCAACGAAGATTTTCATGAAGCAATAAAGAATGGAGTTACTGAAATAATTTTATTAACAGCAATTTTAGAAAAAAATATAGATTTAATTTAGACTAAATATTAAAATTTTTAAAAGTTTTTGTTATGATTTTTTTTATTTCATTACATACTTTTTCTTTACTTTGGTTAGAATCTACAACTTTAATTCTTTTTTTATTAGATTTTACTAGTTCTAAATAACCACTATAAACATCATAAAAAAATTCATTATCTAAATTTTCGAATCTATCTTTTTTTTTATTTTTTGGAAATCTTTTTTTTGCTAAATCATAATTAAGATTGAAAAAGATTGTTAAGTCTGGTTGAATTTTCTTTGTAAAGTTTTTTACTAACAGATCTATTTTATTTGATTTAACTTTTTTTCCGTATCCCTGATACGCATATGAAGCATCTATAAATCGGTCACACAGAACCCAAATTCCTTTTTCAAGTTTTGGTATAACTACTTCTTCTATATGTTGATTTCTTGATGCAAACATCAATAATAGTTCTGCTTCTGGATAAATTATTGATTTATTATTGAGTAAGATATTTCTTATAGATTCACCAAAGTTTGTGCCCCCTGGTTCCCTTGTGCAATATACATCAATATCTTTTTTTTCTAGGAATTTCTTTATATGATTTATCGTTGTTGATTTTCCAACACCCTCTATACCTTCAAAACTTATAAATTTTCCTTTACTCATATTTATTTTTGATATTTATTAACCGCATTTACATGATCTCTGTAATTTTTTGAGAATATATGTTTTCCTTTATCGTTTGCAACAAAATATAAATATTCACTATTCTCTGGATTACTGGCAGCTTTTATTGAAATCTCACCCGGTGAACATATAGGAGTTTTCGGCAAACCATCAATCTTATATGTATTATATTCATTAATTTCTTTTAAGTCTTTTTTTGTAATATTGCCTTTATAATTTTTCATCCCATATATAACAGTCGGATCAGCTTGTAATCTCATATTTTTATTCAACCTGTTGACAAAAACACTTGATATTATTGGCTTTTCATACTCTAAAGAGGTTTCCTTTTCAATAATTGATGCCATAATTAGCATCTCATATGGAGATTTATAAGGTAATGAATAATCACGACTATTCCAATATTTTAGAACAATTTTTTCCATTCTTTTTACACAATTCATTAAAAAATTATCAATGTCTATACCTGAAGAAAATTTGTAAGTATCAGGAAAACACGAACCTTCAGATGATAAATACTTAATTTTAGATGGGTATATTTTTTTAACATAATTTTCTTCATCCAGATATTTAACAAGATTGCTTTTTTTTAAAGTACTAATAATCTCACTTTGGGTAGTGCCTTCAAAAACTATGATGGAATCTTGCACAACTTTTCCGTCAAGTAATTTAATTAGCATAGAATATTCTGTTTCATTTTTACTTGTAAAATATTTTCCACTAACAAATCTAGGGTTTATATCGTGAAGATAAAGAATAATTTTAGTCCTTAATACTGAGTCAAAGAGATTAACTGATTCAAGCTCTTTTAGTGTTTTCGATATACTATCGCCTTGATTAATATAAAAAAATTTACTATCTTCATCATAGATATTTTTTTTCAGTGAAAAATTTAAGTAAGATAGTAACATTAAAATTATTATAGCCGATAATAAAAAAAATATTTTAATTAAATTAATTTTATTTAGATTATTCATTATTTGTAATACGTATTATTTCAGTAGCGAATTTATTTCCTTTATATTTTTTACCATTCACAGATAATATATTCCAAGCTAATCGAATGGAATTACAGAAAAACGCAGCGTCATAATTAAAGACTTCTTTTTTATGAATTTTTTTTTCGATTATCTTAAATCGTCTTTTTTTTATATTTTTAATAATAAGTGATTTCATTATACCTTCGACACCTGACTCTCTTATTAATGGTGTATAAAAATTTTTGTTTTTAACAAAAAAAATATTACTTGATATACCTTCTACAACAAAGCCTTTAGGATCACATAATATTAATTCCGGAAAGCTTTTAGTTATTTCTTTTGATGCTAGTATTTGCTCTATTCTATTTGAATGTTTTATTTGTGATAATCTTTCATTATTCATAAGATCTGTTTTGGAAAATTTTGTTTTTATGCCTTTGGTTGAAAATTCTTTTGGGTATTTTGGTATTTTGCTTGTAGTTATAATAATATTTGGATTATTTGCTAAATTAATATTATAACCCCTTTTTATTGCAGTTCCTCTAGTAACACTTATACTTAAAATACAGTTATTAATATCGCTTAATGCTTTTTTTATATATTTCGACAGAATCTTATAGTCAAGATTATTTATCTTAAGTTTATTACAACCTAATTTTAACCTTTTCAAATGAAGATCTATATTTTTTGGTTTTTTATCTAGGACTAATATTGTTTCAAAGACAGAATCTCCATATAAAAAACCTCTGTCAAATATTGAAATACTTGAGCTTGGTTTTCCATTTACAAGATTCATGATTACATACGTTTAAATATTAGAGTTCCGTTCGTACCACCAAATCCGAAAGAATTAGATATTGCTACTTTAATATCAGTTTCTCTTGCAATTTTAGGAACATAATCCAAATCACACTCTGGATCTTGTTTATTAAGATTTATTGTCGGTGGTATTACATTATCTTTAATTGCAAGGACTGAAAATACAGCTTCTACGCCTCCTGCAGCTCCTAATAAATGTCCTATCATTGATTTAGTTGAGCTTATCGGAGTATTTTTTGCGTTATCAGTTCCAAGCGCTGTTTTAATTGCATCTGTCTCTGCTTTATCTCCTGCAGGAGTTGATGTTCCATGAGCATTTATATAGTCAACTTCATCTTCATTTAAAGATGCTTCATTAAGAGCTAATTTCATACATTTTGCAGCCCCAGCACCTCCTGTAGCGGGTTGAGTCATATGATGAGCATCACTATTTATACCGAAGCCAACAATTTCACAATAAATTTTAGCGTCGCGCTTTTTTGCATGCTCGTAATCCTCTAGGACTAAAATTCCTGCGCCATCACCAAGTACGAAACCATTCCTGTCTATATCCCAAGGTTTGCTAGCAGTTTCCGGATCATCATTATTTGAAGAGCAAAGAGCTTTAGCAGAGGCAAAGCCTCCAATTCCTAATGGGCATGTAGCCATTTCTGCGCCGCCAGCAATCATACAATCAACATACCCATGTTTTATTAACCTAGCAGCATCTCCAATACTATGAGTTCCTGTAGCGCATGCTGAAACCAAAGATAGGTTTGGCCCTGTAATTCCGTACATAATTGACAAATTACCAGATACCATATTAATAATTGAGCTTGGAACAAAAAAAGGAGATATTTTTCTTGGCCCGCTATCTAGAAAATTACCATAATTTCTTTCTATATATGGTAAACCTCCTATTCCTGACCCAATAGAGATTCCTACCCTATCGCTATTTTCTTCCGATATCTCAAGACCTGAATCATTAATTGCCATGACACTTGCACCAATACCATAATGAATGAAAGTATCCATTTTTTTTTGATTTTTTGGTGTAATGTAGTCATCTGCATTAAAATCAATGACTGAACCCGAAATTTGAACTGAAAAAGAAGACGCATCAAATGTCGAAATTTTTCTTATTCCACTAACTCCGTTTTTTATATTGGTCCACGCCTTATCAACAGTTGAACCAACAGGCGAAACTATTCCTAATCCTGTTACTACTACGCGTCTGGTATTCTCTGTCATTATTTATTAAAATTTTGTGAATATATATTACTTACTTACTATTTGCTTCAACATAAGCGTTTGCTTGCGCTACAGTTGTGATTTTCTCAGCTTCTTCGTCTGGTATTTCACAGTCAAACTCTTCTTCCAATGCCATAACTAATTCAACTGTATCAAGAGAATCTGCTCCTAAATCATCCACAAAAGAAGCATTTTCAGTGATTTGATCTTCCTTAACACCAAGTTGCTCCATAATTACTTTCTTTACTCTATCTTCATTGCTCATGCTGTCCCCTATTAGTTGTGATGCTTACAAAACTCGCTCATTCTATTAAATATACGCCAGATAATCCAGAAATGATTACTATGGCATAAATAGTCCCCCATTAACATTAATCGTCTCCCCAGTTATATAAGAAGCCTTGTCAGAAGCCAAAAACGATACTGCATAGGCAATATCCTCAGGACTTCCCATTTTATTTGTAGGGATATTTTTAGAAATTTGTTCTTTTTGAGCATCGTTTAATTTATTTGTCATATCTGTTTCAATAAAGCCTGGTGAGACGCAGTTTACAGTAATTCCCCTTGTGGCAACTTCTTTTGCTAGTGATTTGCAAAATCCTATCATTCCTGACTTAGAGGTGACATAATTTGTCTGTCCTGCATTTCCTGTGCTTGCTACTACAGATGATATGCAAATTATTCTCCCATTTCTCTTTTTAATCATAGGTTTAACAAATATTTTTGATATTTTGTATAAAGAATTAATATTAGTTTCAATTGTATCAAACCATTGACTGTCATCCATGCGAATTAGTAAATTATCATTTGTTATTCCAGCATTATTTATTAAAACATCTGGAGTATCTGAATAATCTTCACTTATATTTTTAAATAAATTATTAATTGACTCTTGATCTTTAATATCCAACAAATATGCCTTACCATCAATCTTGTTTAATTCTAGTTCATTTTTTAGATAATTAACTGAATTTTCGCTGGTGCCGGTTCCAAGAACAATATAACCATGCCTTGACATGTCTTTTGCAATTGCCAATCCTATTCCTCTTGTGGCTCCTGTAATTAATGCTATTTTTTTGTTACTCATAAACTGCTCAATATCTCCAGGGCTGATTCCAAACTATTTGAATCAGATACTGATAATGATTTTATACTATTATCAATTCTTTTGTTAAATGAAGTTAGAACTTTTCCTGGACCCAATTCTAGCATAGTATCAACACCTTGCTGCTCCATATACTCTATAGTTTCTACCCATCTTACAGAAGAAAATAATTGTCTTACTAAAGCGTCTTTTATTAAGTTTTCATCTTCTTCAACTTTAACATCAACATTATTAACTACAGGAATATCAGGTTTATTAATATTAATATTGGTAATAAACTCTTTGAAAATAGTTGATTGTTCTATCATTAGAGATGAATGAGCGGCAACACTAACTGGAAGAGGTATAACTTTTTTAGCGCTGTTTAATAAAGCTAAATCAGAAAGCTGATGAACACCATCCTCAGTTCCTGATATTACAATTTGCCCAGGTGCGTTTAGATTTGCAATACTTACCTCACTTAATGCATTCTCATCATGCAAACTTTTAAGTTTTTGAAAATCAATACCTATAATTGCTGCCATTTTTCCTCTTGGAGCAGATTTCATACATAAAGCTCTCTTTTTCACTAAATTAACCGCATCCTTAAACTTTAGGGCTCCAGATGCACATAAAGCTGTGTACTCACCAAAGCTGTGTCCAGCCAAATAAATTGGATTGTCACCACCTTCATCCTTCCATATTTTCCAAACCGAAAATGCAGCACAAAGCATTATTGGTTGAGTAAATTCAGTATCATTTATTTTTGACTCTGGTCCATTTTTTGCAATTTTCCATAGATCACAAGAAAGAATATCAGAAGCCTCTTCGAAAACTTCCGACACGATGCTATAAGAAGATTTGAGATCTTTTAACATCCCGATATTTTGAGAACCTTGCCCTGGAAACAAAATGCCTAAACTCATTTATCAAACTCCTAAAATCAAAAAACACATAGTTAAATATAAATAAAAGCACGTATACTAATAAAAATAAAATTCTGATATACTTTCTATTAAGATTTTTAACTTAAAAACATAAATAATACAATATTTAATTTTACAAAAAAAATATGGCAAAAGAAGAACACATCGAAATGGAAGGTACTGTTATTGATACTTTGCCAAATACTATGTTCAGAGTAGAGTTAGAAAATGGCCATGTTGTAACAGCTCATATTTCTGGGAAAATGCGTAAAAATTATATTAGAATCTTGACTGGCGATAAAGTTACCGTTGCACTTACACCGTATGATTTAACTAAAGGTAGAATTACTTTTAGAGATAGATAATAAAATATTTATTATGTCTTGGGTACCACACATCACTGTTGCTTCAATAATTAAAAAAAATAATGAATACTTATTTGTTGAAGAATATATTAACGACAAAAAAGTTCTCAATCAGCCTGCTGGTCACTTAGAGGAAGACGAGACTTTGGAGGAAGGTTGTATAAGAGAAACTCTTGAAGAAACTGCATATGATGTCGAAGTAGATTACTTAGTAGGAATCTATCAAGAGAGAAAGAAAAATTCTTTAGACATGTGGTTAAGATTTTGTTTTAAATGTAATATACTGGAAGAACATGTAGATAGAAGTCTTGATAAAAATATATTAAGAAAACTGTGGCTGCCAAAGAAAGAACTTACTTCTTCAAATTTTTTATACAGGAGCGACATGGTATTAAAATGTATTGAAGATTATGAAAAAGGAGTAAAGTACCCTAAAGAAATTCTGAAAAATTTATTAGAAAAATGAGTGAAAAAATTATTGTAGGATTATCTGGAGGTGTAGATTCCTCCGTTTCTTTAAAAATTTTGCATGAAAAAGGATGTAATGTTGAAGCATTATTCATGAAAAATTGGGACGAAGATGATGAGAACTCTGGATGTAATGCTAAAGAAGATCTCGAATATGCTGAAGATGCATGTAAAAAACTAAATGTAAAGCTACATACAGCAAATTTCTCAGATGAGTATTGGAATAACATTTTTTTAAATTTTATTGATAGTTATAAAAAAGGATTAACTCCAAATCCTGACATATTGTGTAATAAATTTATAAAATTTAAAGTTTTTATTG
Source organism: Gammaproteobacteria bacterium (assembly GCA_002705445.1). Taxonomy (GTDB): domain Bacteria; phylum Pseudomonadota; class Gammaproteobacteria; order Poriferisulfidales. Next base: position 80,407 of record PAGR01000013.1, read on the forward strand.
ATCATGCCAGAAGTCTTGGTGCAAAAAAAATAGCGACCGGACATTACGCTAAAATAGCCTCAGAAAATTCACGTTTTTTTTTAACAACACCTAAAGATTCAAAAAAAGATCAAACATATTTTTTACATACTCTTGATCAAAACCAGTTATCGAAAGTAATATTTCCGCTTTCAGACATAGAAAAAGAAAAAGTAAAAAAAATTGCAAAAAATTTTGGCTTTAAATCTTACGATAAGAAAGAAAGCATGGGTATTTGTTTTATTGGAAATAAAAAATTTAAAAAATTTATTAGTAGCTATATAAAAAATATTCCAGGCGAAATAGTTAATGAAAACAATGTAGTTATCGGTAAGCATAATGGTATGTTTTATACAACTATAGGACAAAGAGAGGGAATAGGTATAGGCGGTATGAAAGGTGCTAAAAATTTACCTTGGTATGTTTATAAAAAAGATCTTGAAAATAATAAATTATATGTGTGCCAAGGAAATAATAATCCTTTGCTGTTTCATAAATCTATATTTATTAAAGATTTAGAATTAATCACTGATTCAATTGATAGTATTTTAGAAAGAAATCTTTTATGCCAAGTAAGGCATCTAGGAGAAAAATATTTCTGTAGTATTGAAAAGATTAATAAAAATTTATTTCGTGTTGATTCAAATGAATTAATAAGAGCACCTGCTCAAGGACAATCATTAGTGATATTTGACGATAACAAATGTTTAGGAGGAGGTATTATTACAAATGGTTAAAATTAGCGATAACTACATAACATCTCTTATAGCTATGCTTCAAAATGTTTATATGATTAATAAGATTGCAACAACTGATTATGATGCCTCTAATGAGGCGGAACCATTTATTAAAAGTATTTATATTAAAAATACCTCAGAAGCCAATGATATCTATAAGCATAAATCTACTCTTGCTGACGGGTACAAACTATTAAAAGATATACTTGTTGGAAAAAATGATATATCAATACTTACCATGCAAAAGTATGCTTTAAATATAATTTTAATTCAAAAAAATATAAATAAAATCAGTGATTTAAAAAATATGATTGGAAAAAAAATTGATAATTATCAAGATAATAGTATGATGACTACAAATTTAAATGATCTGATTGCTTACTCTGAAGATATATATAAAGAATATATAGGAATTATTAGACCTAGAGTAATAATTTCAGGTAAAAAAGAGTATTTAGATAAAAATTCTTCTTTGATAAGAGCTTTATTGCTTAGTGGTATAAGAGCCTCTTTTTTATGGGATTATCATGGTGGCTCAAAATGGCATCTAATGTTTAGAAGAAAAGAAATTTTAACTAAATGCGATAGTTTTTTTATTTAATTTAAACAAGGATAAATTTTAATGAAAAATAGTTTTAATACAAAAACAGAAATTACATGTTCTAATAATAAATACACCATCTTCGATATATCAAAAATTAATGGTGTTAGAGAACTTCCCTACTCTATCAAAATACTTCTAGAAAATTTGCTTAGAAATGAAGATGGGCAAACCGTCACAAAAAAAGATATTGAATCTATTATTGAATGGCGTAAACATGCTGCTAAAAAAGAAATAGCTTATAGGCCAGCAAGAGTATTAATGCAGGATTTTACAGGTGTACCTGCTGTGGTAGATTTAGCAGCGATGAGAGATGCTATAAAAAAATTAGGGAAAAGTCCTAACGATATAAACCCTCTTCAGCCAGCTGAATTAGTAATTGATCATTCTGTGCAAGTTGATAATTTTGGATCAGAAAAGGCTTTTAGTTTAAATGCAAAACTAGAATATGAAAGAAATTTTGAGAGATATAAATTCCTAAAATGGGGTCAGTCAGCATTTTCGAATTTTAAAGTTGTGCCACCAGATACTGGGATTGTTCATCAAATAAATATTGAGTTTTTAGCTAGATGTATTTTTACGAAAGAGATTAACGGTAATAACTATGCATATCCAGACACTGTAGTTGGGACGGATTCTCATACTACTATGATCAATGGCATTGGCGTTCTTGGTTGGGGAGTAGGAGGAATTGAAGCTGAAGCTTCAATGTTAGGTCAACCTATTTCTATGCTTATACCAAAAGTTGTTGGTTTTAAACTAACTGGTAACATATCAGAGGGTGTTACAGCTACTGATCTTGTTTTGAATATTGTAGAAATACTCAGACAGCATGGTGTTGTTGGAAAATTTGTTGAGTTTTACGGAGATGGTTTGGACAACCTTTCATTAGGAGATAGAGCTACAATTGCAAATATGGCTCCAGAGTATGGTGCTACATGTGGTATATTCCCAATTGATGATGAAACAATTGATTATATGAAACTCTCTAATAGAGATGATAGTCAAATTGATCTTATACAAAAATACTCTGAAAAAGTTGGGCTAACAAGAAAAGATTGCGATGCTGCTATTTATTCTGAGGATATTGAATTAGATATATCAACAGTATTACCATCTATAGCAGGACCCAAAAGACCTCAAGATAGAATTAATTTAAAAGATGCTAAATCATCTTATCAAAAGGAAATTGAATCGCTTAACTTAGATAATAAAGCATCTGATATAACCATCGATGGTGAAAATTTTAGTATTAACAATGGAGATATAGTTATAGCTGCAATTACCTCATGCACAAATACATCTAACCCAAGTGTTATGGTTGCGGCGGGTTTGGTAGCAAAAAAAGCAAGAGAATTAGGTCTTAGAACAAAGCCGTGGGTAAAAACATCTTTAGCTCCAGGATCGATGGTTGTTACAGAATATTTAAAAAATTCAAATCTCTTAAAGCCAATGGAAGAACTTGGCTTTCATAATGTTGGATACGGTTGTGCAACATGCATTGGCAACTCAGGCCCATTGATAAAAGAAATAAGTGAAGGAATAAAAAAAAATAATTTGGTTGCTGCATCAGTACTCTCAGGCAATAGAAATTTTGAAGGGAGAGTTCATGCTGAAGTTAAACTTAATTATTTAGCCTCTCCACCTCTAGTAATAGCATATGCTATAGCAGGCTCGATGAATATAGATATAACATCGGAGCCTATATCTATTTCAAAAGATGGCAAAGAAGTCTTTTTAAAAGATATATGGCCATCCAATTCTGAAATTAATGAAATTTTAAAATCTTCACTTACAGCAGAACAATTTAAAAAATCATATGAAAATATTTACGATGGCGAGCAAGAATGGAAAAATATTGATGTTGCAAAAAATAATCAATACGAATGGGATGAATCAACTTATATTGCTAATCCTCCGTATTTTGAAGATATGTCAGAAAACGACATAGTTATTGATGAAATTAAGTCAGCAAGAGTTCTTGCATATTTAGGAGACTCTGTAACAACAGATCATATTTCTCCTGCAGGCAATATTAAAGAAAATAGCCCTGCAGGAAAATATTTAATAAGTAAAAATGTTCAGCCAAATCAATTTAATTCATATGGTTCAAGAAGAGGAAATCACCAAGTTATGATGAGAGGGACATTTGCAAACATTAGACTTAAAAATAAACTTGTCCCACATATTGAGGGCGGCTATACGATTCACATGCCATCTAATAAAGAAATGCCAATATTTGATGCAGCAATGAAATATATGAAAGAATCTGTTCCAACAATTATTATTGCAGGTAAAGAATATGGCAGCGGTTCATCGCGTGACTGGGCTGCAAAGGGTCCAAAATTACAAGGTGTAAAAGCTGTATTGACTGAAAGTTTTGAAAGAATTCACAGATCAAATCTTGTGGGGATGGGTATACTTCCACTTCAATTTAAAGAAGGCGAAAATGCTGATTCATTAGGTCTTGATGGCACTGAGCTATACACAATATCTGGTATTAAAAGCGGTGAGGCAAAAACTGTTACAGTTACAGCAGATAAAGGAACCGTTAAAAAAGCATTTGAGGTCAATGTTAGGATAGATACACCGCAAGAAATAAAATACTTTAAAAGCGGAGGAATATTACAGTATGTCCTAAAACAAATAGCTGCTTAAACTATTTTATGCCGCCTTTTGTTAACTCTAAAGGATCTAGTATTTTCTTTAATTCTTTTTCTGTAATATCAGTTTCTTTTAATGCTACATCAATTATTGGAACACCCAATTTATATGCCTTCTTAGCTATATAAGCGCCCTTTTCATATCCAATTATTCTATTTAAAGCTGTTACCAAAATAGGATTTGTGTCTACTGATTTTTCAATTTTTAATTTATTAACTTCAAAACTTAAAATTGCTTTTTTTGCAATACTTATAGCAGTATTTGATATTAAATTTGTACTTTGAATAACGTTATATGCAATTATTGGAAGAGTGACATTCAATTGGAAATTACCTGATTGCCCACAGATCATAACAGTTGTATCATTTCCGATTACTTGAGAACAAGCCATAATAGATGACTCTGAAATAACAGGATTTACTTTACCTGGCATTATACTACTTCCAGGCTGCAAAGCTTCTAAAGTAATATCTGAAATTCCTGAATCAGGCCCAGAGTTCATCCATCTCAAGTCATTTGATATCTTAATTAAAGATACTGCTAAGGATTTAAGGTGAGAGCTGTATAAAACTGCATCATCTTGTGAGCTTAAGCCTTCGAATTTATTTTTTTTGATAATATATTTAACCTTGTTACCTTTATTAATTGCTATTAAAAATTCTTTTGTAAATAGTTTATGAGCATTAATGCCAGTACCAACTGCAGTTCCACCTATTGGTAATCTTTTAAGTCTACTTAAACAGTTTTTTAAACTTACAATATTATCATCTATTTGTGCTTTCCAGCCTGATAATTCTTGGCCAAATGTAATTGGCATAGCATCCATTAAATGTGTCCTTCCAGTTTTAACAATATTATTTAATTTTTTTGACTTAATACCAATATCTTTTGACAATATAGTTAAAGATGGTAGTAGTTTTGTCACAGCTAAATAATATGCGCAATGATTTATAGCAGTTGGTATGACATCATTTGAACTCTGTGACATATTCACATGATCATTTGGATGCACCTTTGTTTTAAATTTAATTTTTGCTATATTTGAAATTACCTCATTAACATTCATATTTGTACTGGTACCGGAACCTGTTTGGAAAACATCTACAGGAAAGTGCTCTTGGTTATAATTAGATAATAAGTATTCAACACTTCTAGTAATAGCAGTAGAGACTTTCTTATCGATTAATCCAAGTTTAAAGTTAGCAACAGCAGCAGCTTTTTTGATAAGAAGAGTACTAATAATAAATTCTTTAGGCATCAATAAGTTGCTGATATCAAAATTATTAATGGCTCTTTGAGTTTGTGGACCATAGAGTGAATTTTTAGGTATTTTTACTTTACCCATACTATCACTTTCAATTCTATAGTTATTTTTTGATTTCTTCATATTGAATATTCTCATAATTAAACATTATTTATTTAATTATAGTATAATCTATTCGTACATTACTACAGTAAAATTACGAAATAATGAATAAAAACAATGAATTCACATTAATGTCAATATCGCCAATAGATGGGAGATATTCACATCAAATTGATCAAGAAATTAAAAAGATAAACAGTGAGTTCGGATTAATAAAGTATAGAGTTCATGTAGAAGTTTGCTGGTTTATATTTTTATTATCATTAGATCCAATAAAAAAAAAGTTTGGTATTAATAAAAACGAAAAGGCCTATTTAACTAAAATTAGTAAAAATTTTAACTTGAAAGATGCTCTTGAGATTAAAGAGATAGAGAAAAAAATAAATCATGATGTTAAGTCAGTAGAATATTTTTTAAAAAGTAAATTTAACAAACATGAAACATTAAAAAACAAGAAAGAATTAATTCACTTCTGCGCAACTTCTGAAGACATAAATAATATTTCCTACGCATTGATGTATAGCGACTCCAGAAAAATTCTTCTTAAAAAACTTAATGAAGTTTTAGGTGTATTGAAAAAACATGAAAAAAAATATGCTAATACACCAATGTTATCAAGAACCCATGGTCAAAAAGCTTCACCAACAACTTTTGGGAAAGAGTTGAAAGTATTTTCTTCTAGACTCAAGAAACAATCATTGTTCATGGAAAAAAGATCTGTTTATGCAAAAATGAATGGAGCAGTTGGCAATTTTAATGCTCATCATGTTGTTTTACCAGAAATTAAATGGGATATTGAAACTAAGAAGTTTTTATCTAATTTAGGATTAGTGCAAAATACCCATACAACACAAATAGAAAATCATGACTGGCTTTCAGAGGCATTGAACGATATAAGTATGATATCAAATATTCTTTTAGATTTTTCTAAAGATATTTGGATCTACATTATGTTAGATTACATCAAACAAAAAAAAATTAAATCTGAAGTAGGGTCATCCACAATGCCACATAAAGTAAATCCGATTGATTTTGAAAATGCTGAAGGGAATCTTGAAATAACAGTCGCCCTATCTCAATCTATAAGCAAAAAGCTTATGGTTTCAAGACTTCAAAGAGATTTAACTGACTCTACAGTACTAAGAAATTTAGGCGTAATATACTCACATTTTTATTTATCCTTAACATCTCTTATAAAAGGAATGAACAAAATTGACTTGAATATTAAAAAAATTGATAGTGATTTAAATGAAAGCTGGGAAGTTTTAGCAGAACCAATACAAACAGTGATGAGATATTATAATATAAATAATAGTTATGATATTTTAAAAGAAAAAACTCGTGGTAAAAATATAAGCCATGATTCTATAATAGAAATAATTAACGAGTGTGATCTTGATAATAAAATTAAAAATAAGTTATTAAACCTAAAACCAAAAGAATATATAGGCTTGGCAAAAAAACTTGCAATGAAGAATAATTAAAATGAAGTACTGTAGTACAAGAAACTCAAATTTAGAAAAATCATTTGATGAAATAATTATAGAAGGCCTAGCTCAAGATGGTGGGTTGTATATGCCAAAAAAATGGCCAAAAATAGATTTAAATAAAATATTAAATAATAAATCTATTACATATCCAGAACTAGCTAAAATCATTATCAAAAATTATGTTGGTGACACAATAAAAGATGCAGAACTTTTAGAAATTGCTGAAAATACGTACAAATTATTTTCGCATAAAAAAGTAGCCCCATTAATTAATATTAATAACAATAAATATATTTTAGAGTTATTTCATGGCCCTACATATGCTTTTAAAGACTATCCGTTACAGATGCTTGGAAATCTTTTTCAGTATTATTTAAATAAAAAAAATAAAAGTATTACAGTTATTGGTGCAACATCTGGGGATACCGGTTCAGCTGCTATTGATGCTTGTAAAGATAAAGAAAACATAAAAATTTTTATATTACATCCAAAAAATAAAACCTCTGATATCCAAAGAAAACAAATGACTACAATTAAATCAAGTAATGTTTACAATGTAGCAATTGATGGAACTTTTGATGATTGTCAGAACATTATAAAAAAACTATTTGTTTCTGATGATTTGAGATCAAAAACAACTTTATCTGCGATAAATTCTATAAATTGGGCAAGAATTATGTCTCAATCTGTATATTTTTTTTGGGCATATATTCAAGCCTCACAATATGATAAAAAAGTAAATTTCATTGTTCCTACTGGGAATTTTGGAAATGTGTATGCGGCTCACATTTCAGGAACTATGGGTCTGCCAATTGAAAAACTATATGTTGCTACAAATTCCAACGATATTATGCATAGAACTATATCTGATGGCGACATGTCTTTAAAAGACGTAAAAAAAACAATTAGTCCTAGTATGGATATACAAATATCAAGTAATTTTGAAAGGCAACTATTTGAATCTGTAAATTATAACTCAACAGAATTAAAAGAATTAATGCTTTCATTTATCAAAAATAAAAAATATGATCTTAAAGGAAAGATTCACGATAATTTGAAAATGTATTATAAGTCAAAAGGAATTGACGATAATCTAACATCTAAAACAATTAAAATGTTTTATGACGAATATAAATATATTTCTGACCCCCATACAGCTACAAGCTTAAATATTCTAAATGAACTTAATAATCAAGACATAAATATTGCATTAGCATGTGCTCATCCTTCAAAATTTCCTGATTCTATTGAAAAATCAATTGGGATTCTACCAGAACAGCCTAAAAATCTAAAAAAAATTCTCGATTCTGAAGAAAAGTACATTAATTTAGATAATGATTTGAGCATGGTCAAAAAATATATAATTGAAAATATAATATAAATTAAGAATCTAATTCCTCTATTCTGATTTTTACTATTTTACCTTTTACAACATCTAAACTTTCGATATCTTTAAGAGCATCAATAATATTTTTTTCTAAAACCTCGTGAGTAACTAATACTATAGGAACATTTTTATCATTTATTAAATCTTCTTTTTGAAGAATTGACTCTATACTTATAGATTTTTTACCAAAGATTTTTGTAATATCTGCAAGAACACCGGGTTTATTTGTAACTCTTATCCTTAAATAATACCTAGAGACTATTTCATTAATGTCTAAAATTCTTTTATTTCTCAATTCATTATTATGATAGCTTAAAAATGGAATGGTGTTACTTGACTTGGATACTATTTTTCGTCCTATATCAATTATGTCAGACACAACTGATGAGGCTGTAGCTAAACTTCCGGCACCGGCTCCATAATACAATGTAGGGCCAGCGGCATCAGAAGATATAACAACAGCATTTTTAACGCCATCAACATTTGCTAGTAATCTTTTTTCAGGTATTAAACATGAGTGAACTCTTAACTCAATTCCATCTTCATTTTTCCTACCTATAGCTAAATGTTTTATCGAGTATCCAAGTTCTCGAGCATAATTTAAATCGTCTAGCTCAATAGCTTCAATCCCTTCAACATGAATTGAACTAAAATCCAATGGTATGCCAAAACATAAGGAAGATAAAATTGTTAATTTATGTGCAGCATCAATACCACCAACGTCAAATGATGGATCTGCCTCTGCATAACCAAGATCTTGAGCTTCCTTCAAAACTACATCAAAATCTTTTTTCGATTTTAACATCTCTGTTAGAATATAATTTGTTGTTCCATTAATAATACCAGCGATCCAATTAATATCGTTTGCATTAAGGGATTCTCTAATAACTCTTATAATTGGAACAGCACCAGCAACTGAAGCTTCATAGTAAATATCAGAATTATTATTATTAGATATTTTAGAGATTTCATTACCATGAAGAGCAATTAAAGCTTTATTAGCAGTCACTACATGTATATTATTTTTTAATGCTTTTGTGACCAAATCTTTTGAAATTGTTTCTCCGCCGACGAGTTCAATAAAAATATCAATAGTTTCTTTATCTAACATTTCTATTGGGTCTGAATAAAATCTTAACCCACTTATATCGCAAATTCTTTTTTTAGTTTTATCGCTTGCAGAAACACATTCTAATTTAATTTCAAATCCACTTCTTTTTGAAATCTCTTCAGTATTTTTTTTTAAAAGATTAATAACACCACTACCAACAGTACCTAAGCCTGCTATGCCAATTTTAATTGCTCTATTGTTCATATTTTTATTATATAATATTTTTAAGGCTTCTTACAGCTTGCTTGGTCCTTTGTTCATTTTCAATTAAACTAAATCGAACAAAATTGTCACCATGTTTGCCAAACCCTATTCCAGGAGATACAGCAACATTAGTATCTTTGAGTAGCATCTTACTAAACTCTAAAGAACCTAATTCTCTAAATTTTTCCGGTATTTCACTCCAAACAAACATAGTTGCTTTTGGTGGTTCTACATGCCAACCTATATCATTTAAGCCTTTACAAAGAGTATCTCTTCTACTCTTGTACATTAATCTTATATTTTCTACGCAATCCTGAGGACCTTCTAGTGCAGCAATTGCGCCTACTTGTAAAGGTGTATATGTACCGTAATCCATATATGATTTTATTCTTGATAATGCATTCACCAGTTTTTTATTCCCACACATAAAGCCTATTCTCCAACCGGGCATATTATATGATTTAGATAATGTAAAAAATTCAACTGCGATGTCTTTTGCACCTTTTACTTCTAATAATGATGGAGCTTTATACCCATCGTATACTAAATCAGCATATGCTATATCATGAACAAGAAAAATATTATATTTTTTTGCAATCCTTACAAGTTCTTTTAAAAAATCTATATCTACACAGCGTGTAGTTGGATTTGATGGAAAGTTTGCTATTATCATTTTTGGTATTGGCCAAGAATTATTTATTGAATCATCTAAGGATTTGAAAAAAGAGTCGCTATCATCTTCGACTTTTATATAAATTACTTCTGCTCCAGCAATAATCGCACCATAAGGATGTATTGGATACGCCGGACTTGGAACAATTACTGAGTCGCCCTGGTTTAAAGTTGCTAAAGCTAAATGAGCCAAGCCTTCCTTTGATCCTATAGTCACAATTGCTTCTTCGTCGGGATCAATATCTACATTAAATTTTTCTTCGTACCAATTTGAAATAGCTTTTCTAAGTCTTGGGATACCTTTTGAAGTTGAATATCTATGAACATTATCTTTATCAGCACATTCTTGCATTTTTCGAATAATATGTTCGGGAGTCTTTTGGTCAGGATTTCCCATTCCAAAATCGATTATATCATCACCATTTTTTCTTGCTAAAACTTTAAGTTCATTAACAATATTAAAAATATATGGGGGCAGTCTATTTATTTTATAAAATTCATCTGACATTTTAAAATAACTAATTGAAATTAATATATGTTATATTACTTAAATGAAATTTAACGAACAAATTTTAGAAACAAATTCGAATATTATTAAATCATATACGGATTCTTCTATAACTGTACTAGATAAAGAATATAACTATAATGTAATAGTCCCTCCCGAAAAATCTATTATAAAATGTAGTGCAAAAGCAAAAAGCATTACAGATAGTTTTATTATAGACAGTCTATCAGATAATGCTGATTTAATTATTATAGCTTCAAAAGATATAGATTGCATTGACAAAACACCGATTATTTTAGAATTAAACAAGCTTAATATTGGTTGTGAGTTGATGAATTTAAGCTCTGCATGCAGTTGTCATAATATTTTATTAGCTGAAAAAAGAAACTTTCTAAGCTTTTTTATTTTTAACTAATTATGGTAAATACTTAATAGGATCAACAGGCTTGCCGTTTTTTCTAATTTGAAAATGTAAAATTGGTTTAATAGAGTCTGTATCACCTAATTTTGCAATAACTTGACCCTTCTTTACTAAATTATTCTCTTCAACAAGAATTTTACTTGTATGTGCGTATGCAGACAGAAAAGTCTCATTATGTTTAATTATGATTAAGTTACCATAACCTTTTATTCCGTTTCCAGTATATACAACCATACCGTCACTAGAAGAAAATATATCGTCGCCAATTTTTCCTGAAATATCTATACCTTTTTTACCAATATCGCTATATGAAAATTCTTTTGAGATTTTGCCATTATGTGGCCTACTCCATTTAACGTTACTAGCATATTTAACTTTTTTCTTAATTTCTTTATATTTTTCATCTGAAGTTTCTTCCTTTCTGAATTTATTAGATTTTATTATTATCCTATCTCCAACCCTTAACTTATAAGGACTTCTTATATTATTCCATTTAGCAATTTTGATATAATTAACATCGTATATTAAAGATATTGAATATAAAGTATCTCCCTTCTTAACAATGTATTCATCTCCTGACTCAGATCCTTTTTTAGATTTTAAACCATATGTGAAATATACTCTTTCTTTCCTTGGTTCCTTTTCTGGAATTGAAGATTTCTCAGTATGTCGATGAATTTTTGTACATGATATTAAAAGTAAAAAACTAAGAACATAAATAAGTATTGTAATATTTTTTTTCATAAATGAATCTAAAAATACTTAGAAAAAATTATAAATAAGAAGATAATAACGACTGTCCAACCTATATATTCAAAATACTTTTTAATTTTATTTGCAATACTTTCTCCAAGATAATGAAAAAGAGCTGCCACTAAAAAAAATCTTAACGAACGCCCAATGAAAGAAGATGCTATGAAAAGTATTATTGGTAAGGACATATAACCAGCAGTTATAGTAAATGCTTTAAACGGAAGTGGTGAAAAACCAGCTATAATCATTATAGTAACACCATGTTTATCAAATAGATTTTTTACCTCAAGAAATACACTTTCTTTGATTATACTATTTAAAATTGATAATTCGTATAAATATAAACCAATAACATAGCCTACTAGTCCACCTACAACTGAATAAAATGTCGTATAAAAAGCAATTTTTATCCAGTTATATTTTTTTGTAAGAGCTATTGGCGCCAATAAAACATCTGGAGGTATTGGAAAAAAAATTGATTCAATAAAGCTTAATCCGTACAAATACCTTGTAACATTTTCTCTATGAGCTAAATCTATAATGTAATCATAGATATTAGTAAACAATTTCATTAAGAAACTCCTCCTAATAAGGGCACAAAATTTACTTTACCATGTATTTTTTCATTATACTTGTCTTGAGATTTTACAATCGATTTTAAATACTGCTTTCCATTACTTTCTATAGGAGAAACTAATATTCCGTTATTAGATGACAATTGATCTAGCAAAACATCTGGTATATGAGTCGCTCCTGCTGTAATTATAATTGCGTCAAAAGGAGCTTTTTGAGGCCACCCAGTATTTCCATCAGCATATTTACTATATATATTTTTTATCCCAATTTTTTGGAAAATTTTTTTTGATTTATTATGAAGATATTCAATTCTTTCTATAGTATAAACTTTATCAACTAATAAAGACAAAATAGAAGCTTGGTAACCAGAACCAGTTCCGATCTCTAAAACTCTTCTAGGCTCATAAGCCATAATAATTTCTGTCATTTTAGCAACTATCATAGGATGTGATATTGTTTGTGATTTTCCAATTGGCAATGCGGTATTATCATAGGCTTTGCTAGAAATAGCCTCATCTACAAATATATGTCTTGGGATTAACTGCATGGATCTAAGAACTTTTGAATTTTTTATACCTTCACCTTTTAGAATTAAAATAAGTTTTTCTCTTGACGAGTCAGAGGTCATCCCAGTACCTGAAAACTTTTTAAAATCTATACTCATCTTATTTTTAGTTTTTTTAAAATTTCAATATTTGTTAAATCATATGTTAATGGAGTTATTGAAATTTTATTTTTATTTATACAATAAAAATCTGTTCCCTCTGAATCATCCTCAGGAGGACCCGCGGCACCAATTTTGTAAAAATCGTCTTTTATATTTGAGGCAGGCAATGGAATACCGCGTTTGCCAAGTCTAGTAAATTCAAAAGATAGGTTCTCACTTTCAAAATCGGGAATATTAATATTTAGTAAAGTTTTTTTTGCTATTTCTTCTTTACAAACTATTTCTTGGATAATTTTAGAGCTTTCAATAGCTGCTTTACTCATACTTAATTTATCATGAGAAACTAAAGATATTGCAATTGGAGACATTTCTAAATGCCTACCCTCTAATGCAGCTGCAACTGTTCCAGAATATATAACATCATCGCCTAAATTTGCACCTAAATTTATACCTGACACTACCATATCAATCTTATCCTTAATTAAACACGTAAGAGCTATATGCACACAATCTGACGGTGTACCATCAATAATATAATGATTCTTTTTTATGTTATTAATTTTTATATCTTTTCGAACTGAAAGCGCGCTACTTCCTGCGCTGTGATTCTTAGATGGTGCAGCTACGTAAATATCATGTTCCTTCTCTAGTTGCTTAATAAGCTCTTGGATACCAATTGCATGATATCCGTCATCATTGGACAATAATATTTTCATATGTGATGATTATACTTAAATTATAAATTAGATGAAGTAATATGATTAAAAATGACATAATTGGAAACTGTAAACCTGGTTTTCAGAAGAAAAAGTTTCAAAAATTGAAAAAAGGAGAGCTAAATTTAGGTTTTGAAATTGATCTCCATGGTAAAAATCTTATAGAAGCAGAAAATTTTCTTGATATATGGCTTCCCAAACTTCAAATGGAGGACAATTTAGCAGGAATTATTATTCATGGAAAAGGATATGGCTCAGGAATTGAAGGCCCAAAGCTAAAAAACTTTGTTGATCAATATTTACAATATAATCCAAATGTATTAGCTTATCATTCAGCTCAACAAAGAGATGGTGGTACAGGGGCAGTATACGTTCAGTTAAAAAATATAACTTAAATAATTATGAAAAAAAAAATATACAGTTGTATGGATGATTATGATCCAAATTCAATTTTAATTGAGGACGCTCTCAAAAAAATAACAAAAATAACAAAAAAAATAGACTCTTACGAATATGTTAGCCTCATAGAATCACACGATAGAATTTTATATGAAAATATAAAGTCAAAAATTAAAGTTCCTAATTATAATAATTCAGCAATGGACGGATATGCGATGAGATATTTTGACATAAAAAAAAATAAAGTCTTTAAAGTGTCGGGTTCCTCACTAGCTGGATCACCATACAAGGGTAAAATTAATAAGAACGAATGTATTAAAATTATGACAGGAGCAGTTATTCCAAAAGATTGTGATGTTGTAATTATGAAAGAAGAAACAGATATTATTGATAAAAATACAATTAATATTATTTCAAAGAATATTAAAAAGAATCAAAATATTAGATTTGCAGGAGAGGACATTTGTCCTAATAGAATTTTATTAAAGAAATTTGATACTATAAACTCAGCAGCAATGGGACTTCTGGCGTCTCAAGGTATTAATAAATTAAAAGTCTTTAAAAAGCCCAAAATTTCTTTCTTTACCTCAGGTGATGAGGTGATTCCAATAAATAAAAAATTACCTCATGGAAAAGTGCATGATAGTAATAGATTTACGCTAACAGGAATGTTAACAAAAAATAATATTGACATCGTTGATTTGGGACATGCAAAAGATAATATTACAGACATTAAGAAAAAATTTGCTAAAGGAATGAAAGAATCTGATCTTGTAATATCAACCGGAGGCGTCTCTGTCGGTGATGCTGATTATATTAAAGATGTAGTTAACGAGCTAGGAGATATAAATTTTTGGAAAGTTGCAGTAAAACCTGGAAGACCTCTAGCATTTGGAAGGCTAAATAAAACAATTTTCTTTGGGCTTCCTGGTAATCCGGTTTCGGTTATGATTACTTTTCTCTTATTTGTTTTACCCGCCATTAATATTTTGTCAGGAAAAAAATATGAACTGAAGACAGAAAATGCAATACTAAAATCAGATTTAAAAAAAAGAAAAGGTAGAGCTGAGCTTCAAAGAGGAATCTATAACATTGAAAATGATAAAAAATATGTTACTAGCGTTGGGGAGCAAGGTTCTGGGATTCTAAGCTCAATGACAAAAGCAAATTGTTTAATTTATCTTCCTATGGAAAAAGGAAAATCAAAAATTAATGATATTGTAAAAATTATAAAATTTAATGACTATATCTAAGTATTCTTTTCAACCCATTCCGCAGAATTATCTTCGTAAAATTCTTTTTTCCATAATGGCGCATTGTGCTTTAAATCTTCTAGAATATATTTTACTGCATCAATACACTGATTTCTATGTTTTGCCCAACAAGAAATGACAACTAAACATTCTTTTATATCAACCTCACCTACTCTATGTGCAAGCAGCACATTATCAAGATTATATTTTTCTTTCGCATTATCTTTAAGACTTTTGAGGTATGGCTCTGTCATTCCAGGATAAAATTCTAATGTCATAGAATTTATATCATCTCTTATATTATTTGTTTTTCTCATGTAACCAATAAATATATTTTGGGCGCCTGATAGACTTAGATTACAATGTTTTAATTCATAATCACGAATTAAATCATAAGGATTTATTTTTTTTGAATATAATATTGTTGATTCCATATGCTACATACTAACTTTTATTGTATAATTCATAAATAAATAATATTATCACTTTATGAGCACCAAAATTAAACTAAATATTGCAATCTTAACTATATCGGATTCAAGAACACTAGCCAATGATAAGTCAGGTAATATTCTCAATAAACTCATTAAAGAGTCTCATCATAATTTATCTGAAAGAGGCATTGTAAAAGACAATATATATTCTATCAGAAGTATTGTATCACTATGGATAGACAATAAGGATATAGATGTTGTAATTACTACAGGTGGAACTGGTATTACCGGTACAGATGGAACCCCTGAGGCTATAGAAGTTTTATTTGATAAAAAAATTGATGGATTTGGAGAGATTTTTAGAATGTTATCTTATAATAAGATTAAAACATCAACCATACAATCTAGAGCAACTTCAGGTGTTGCAAATTCAACTTATATTTTTTGTTTGCCAGGGTCGCCTGGCGCATGTAAAGATGCTTGGATTGATATTATTCAACACCAGCTTGATTCTGAACATAAACCTTGTAATTTAACAGAGTTAATTCCGAGGTTAAAAGACTAACCTCCTATATATGACATTTCAGCTTTTTTTATAATTTTATAATTATTGTTAGATAATCTATTTTCGGAATATTTGTCATCCCGATTGGTCCACATATTTGTTAAGAATTGCTTAATATCGTAGTCAGATTTAGAGGTCCTTAATAGGTTTTTTATATCATAAGAATTATTTGCAAATAAACATGTAAAAATTTTTCCTTCTGCTGTTAATCTTAATCTTGAGCAATCACCACAAAATGGATTTGAAATAGAACTAATAATACCAAACTCACCACCGTCATAAGACCATCTTTTAGCTACCTCACTTGAGTAATTTTTTTCTAAAGAATTTATATGATATTTTTCCGAAATAATACTTAAGATATCATCGAGCGATAAAACATCTTTTTTTGACCATAAATTTACATTTCCGACATCCATAAATTCAATAAATCTTACAATGCAGCCGGTTCCTTGAAACTTCTCGAGCATAGGAATAATATCTTTATGGTTTACATTTTTTTTAATAACCATATTAATCTTAATATTATCAAAACCAGCTTTTCGAGCATTATTTATTCCTTGTAAAACATTTTCTGGAGAATATTTGCTCCCACTTATGGTGCTAAATTTATTAGGATCTAATGAATCAAGACTAACTGTTAGTCTATTTAAACCTGAATCTTTTAATAATACTGCCTTTTTTTCAGATAATAAAACTCCATTTGTAGTCATACTTATATCATCAATATTTTTAATATCTTTAAGATAATTAATTAGTACGTGGATATTTTTTCTTAAAAGAGGTTCACCACCAGTAAGCCTTATTTTTTTCACACCCATTGAAGAAAAAATATTTGATAATTTAATAATTTCTTCAAAACTAAGAATTTCTGTTCTTTTTAAAAATTTATAATTTGAATTATATATTTCTTTAGGCATACAGTATGTACATCTAAAGTTACATTTATCTGTAACAGATATTCTTAAATCTCTGAGCTTTCTTTCGTATTTATCTGTTATATTCATTATACCAGTATTTAAATGTGGAGCTAGGCGGTCTCGAACCGCCGACCCTTTGCATGCCATGCAAATGCTCTACCAACTGAGCTATAGCCCCATTATTAAGATCTTAGGCAAAAGCAATTGTATGTCAACTATTACAATAGTATATTAACATTTATTAAAAATTCATGTTTAAAAATTATGTCGTGAAAATAATTAAAATAATAAATTTTATAATTATTACTTTTCTATCTTCAACAGCCTTTGCAAATAGCGAAAATGGTATATGGGTCGGCGTATTTGATATCAATGGGCATGGAAAATATGATTTTACAGGTCTCATAGATAATAATAATGCTACAGCTTTTACCGAAAAAGCAAAAGTTATTTACAATGGAAATATAAAATTTAAAGATAATACTTTTGAATGGGATCTTTTAATGTACTTAAAAGATGGAAATAATTTTGGTACTGCAAAAATAACAGGGAAAATTATTCAAAGTGATATTATGAGCGGGAAATGGATTACAGAACCTGCAAAAGACTATGGAAATATATATCTAATTAGAGCAAATGAAAAAATAATAGACACAGGAGAAATTATCAACAAACAATGGGCTTCGTATGACGAAAATAAAATGTATTTTCTTGAAATAAATAAAAATATTATTTCTGGGAAAGATAAGAATGAGTGTAACTATTATGGTCACACAAGAAAATTAAATAAGAAAATATATGAACTTAATCTTGAAATTGCTTCTTGTGGAGTATCTGATGGTATCTACAAAGGTATGGCACACATAAAAAAAGAAAATGATATTAATACTTTGATATTAAATGCTACAAATAAAAATTTTAGTGTATTCATAAAACTTCAATAATTTATTCTTTTTGAGATATATATATACCAATAATTACAAGACATAATGAAATTATTGAATAAAAATTAAAGCTTTCTCCTAGAATAATAACGCCAGTAAAAAAAGCAAATATTGGTATCGGGTAGTTAACTAAGCTTAAAAAACTTGGCCCATAATCTTGTATAATTTTATAGTAAATAACTGTTGCTGCTGCTGTTGAAAATACTGCCATAAATAATAATGCTGAAACAGAATCATAAAATACTATATTAATTACGCCACTTGCTTTGTATGAGAAAATTAAAACAAAAAATAATTGTATAGATGATAATATCATTACACATGATGAAAGTGGGATAACATTAATATTGCTTAATTTTTTAACAAGAAGAGCATTCAATGCATAAAAGAAAGCGGCTAATATTACCAAAAGTTTTGCAAAAAAATTATCATAAAAATTAATACCACTATCATTATTAATTAGTAAGAAAAACAGACCAATAAAGCCTATAATAAAACCGAAGACTTTCCTTAAATTAAGCTTCTCAAACTTAAAAAAATAATGCGAGCCTATAATTGTAAAAATTGGCATAAACCCAACAAGAATACCTGTTTCACCACTATTAATGGTTACTTGTGCGTAACTTATTAAATAAAATGGTATTGTTGTTCCAGATAAACCTAAAATAAAAAGTAGTTTAAAATTATCTTTAAAAAAATTATAAGAATAACCATTAAATTTTGTATACAAGTGCAATATAAATGCTGCTATCGAAACCCTAAAGAAGGCTATATAAGCAGGAGGAAACGTCTTCAGAGATACTTCAATTAATAGAAAAGCACTACCAAATAAAAAAACTAAAACTGAAAAATAAAGCCACTTTCGAACATAATTATTAATAAACATAATTAAATAAAAAGAGACCTACTCCCGAAAATAAAGCAGCAATTACGTCATCAAACATTACGCCAAAGCTATTTTTNATATTCTTATCAATTAAAGAAATAGGAAAAGGTTTAAGAATATCAAAAAATCTAAAAAGCATAAANCCNACAAGTAGATTTGTTGGATTATTTTCAAAAAATATCATAAATATTAAATAACCAAATATTTCATCAATAACAATAGACTTATCATCTTTATTTAAAAAAATTGACTTTTTATAGCTATAATTTAGTAATAATAAAGATAAAAAAAATAGAACTAATAATAAAAAAATATTATTTAGCAAGCTATTTAGTGAGATGAGTTGAAAAATTAAAACGCCNACAANTGTTCCAAATGTTCCGGGCATATATTTAATTTTTCCCGAGTAAAATCCAGTGACTAAAAATTTAACTAGTATATTTGTCATTTTTTAAAGTGTTCAAATTTTTTATTTACGTCTATATTTAAATATTTATTATTATATTGAAAATTTATATTTTTATCTTTTGCTAATGATCCAATTTCGTATATTTCTATGCCTATATTTTTACAAAGATTTTTTAAAGCTATAGATTTTTTTTGGTCAACTGTAAAAAAAAGCTCATAATCATCTCCATAACTAAGAANATCTTGCCAAGAAATATTTCCATTTTTTATTTGATTATTAAGTTCGCTACTAATTTTTATTTCATTAATTTTAATAATTGCACCTAAATTACTTTTTTCTGTAATTCTTTTTAGTGAATCAAGTAANCCGTCAGACATGTCTGTGCAGCTGTTAGCATATTCAGTCAATATNACCCCAAGTTCATTCCTATTTTCCGGCATATGGTATTTATTATATTTTCTAGCTAATAGGCTTTCACCAATAAATCCAGAAATAAATATTACGTCGTTTTCTTTTGCACTGCTTGTTAACATTGNGTTGGTATTAGAGGAGTAGCCTATAAGTGTCATAGTTATACTTGTAGGTCCATATGTTGTATCACCGCCTATTACAGCCACAGGAAAATCTTTGAAAACTTTGTTGTAGCCTTTAATGATATCATTGAGAAATNATTGTTCGGGNTTTTCAATCGTAAGATTTATTAAAGCAAATGCTGGTATCGCTCCCATAGCAGATAAATCACTAATATTTGAANCTGCGGAGATATATCCAAGCTCATATGGGCTTATATCATCNCCAAAATGAGTGTTTAGAACCATGGTATCTGTTGTTAAAACAAGATTCTTATCTTGTTGAGGGAAAATTACACTTGCATCCTCACCAATTGGAGTNACAACCTCTTCCCTAAAAATATAATTTTTAGACACAAGATCAATAATATCTTTTTCGCTGATTTTCATATAATTATTTTTTTATGTGTTTTTCAAGAAGCGCATTAATAAATTTATANCTATCNTGTCCTCCAAATTTACTNGCTAATTTTACTGACTCAGCTANAAGAACTTCATTTGGAAATTGATTATTATAATTAANCTCAAATATAAANCATCTAATAATACTTAGCTCAACATAATTAATATTTTNTATATCAATTTCTGAGGAATCAGNAATANNTTTATCNATATCAGATATATTATTTATTACGCCTTCAATTATGTTTTTAAAATANTCCACNTCTGATTTTTCAAAATTCTCATCTTCTTTAAATATCGAATATAATTCGTCAGTATCACAATTATTAATAGACCACGANTAAATTGCTTGAACNGCTAANCTACGTGACCAAATGTTACGATTATTACTGCGCATGGCATTATTAATTTTCATTTTTATAAANGATGTTTTTCTTTAGACGATAATATTTCTATAGCNGCATTAGCTNCATTATATCCANTATTTNNGTTTTCTTGGCTNNCAAAATTNACTTCAGATCTTTTTAAAGCTTGNTCTCTAGTGTANGCAGTAATTACACCAAACATAATNGGAATACCAGNACTNTTAAGTGTTAACTGCGACAATGTNCTTGCACATGAATTAGATATATATTCAAAGTGAGCTGTTTCTCCNTTAATCACACANCCTAANGTTATTATNCAGTCTGGTAGAACAGGAACCCTATATTTTGATCCTGGAANATCAGTAANATTTAGTGGTCTATNTAAAACTNNATTAGCCATATAAGGTATTTCANAAGCTCCAGGNACTTCAATCACTTNCATTNNATGNGATAANTTTTTATCATTAAAACTTTTTTCAACACCTNTATATAAATTNTCTACAATCTCGGAATTGAANGCTGATNTAATAACTACGACNTTNATTTTTTCTTTATCCATTATTATTCCGTAATATATTCNTCAATTTCTAAACCNTAACCACCAAGNCCATAAAAAGTTTTTGGAGANCTCAGTAANTTCATNTTNGTTACACCTAAATCTGANAAAATCTGCCCACCTACGCCNAAAGTTCTCCTATCAAAGTCTTGTGATAGATTNTCNTCTGAACNTTTAATTTTATCAATATCATTAATTATNGCATTCACGGACTCATTCCATCTCAATATTAGTATTACNCCATTNCCCTCTTTATTAATTCTTTGCATAGCNTTTTTTAACGGCCAGCCTGAATGATGTGANGAATGTAAAATATCTTTAATTGTATTCTGAATATGAACTCTTACAAATGTNGAGCTGTTCNTTAGATCNCCTTTAACNAGAGCNATATGTGCTGTATTTGAAAGAATATCCTCATATGAAACTANTTNNAATTCNCCATATTCNGTATTNATTGGTGANTCATTTTTTCTAATTACGGTTTTTTCGTGCTTNGTTCTGTATTTAATTAAATCCTCAATTGTNCCTATTTTTATATCATGNTCTTCNGCTATTTTTTTTAANTCAGGTAANCTAGCCATNGAGCCATCNTCACTCATTATNTCTACAATTACAGAAGCGGGCTCAAATCCAGCAAGNCTTGCTAAGTCACAGCCAGCCTCAGTATGNCCTGCTCTNGTTAGGACACCNCCTGGTTGNGACATCAGTGGAAATATNTGTCCTGGTCTNGATATATCATTTGATGTTGCATCAGGCATTACCGCTGTTCGTATTGTATGNGCTCTNTCATANGCNGATATNCCNGTGGTNACACCNTCTGAAGCNTCNATAGAAATAGTAAAATTAGTTTCATGTTTTNAATCAGTNTCTGTTTTCATNAAAGGTAAATTNAGTTGCTTACATCTNTCNCNTGTAAGAGTTAAACAAATAAGNCCTCTNGCNTANTTGCTCATAAAATTNATNTCTTCAGGCGTAACTTTTGATGCAGCCATTATAAANTCNCCTTCNTTTTCACGTCCTTCATCATCAACTATTAAAACCATTTTTCCTTTTTTTAGGTCTTTTAATATATCTTCAGTTTTTGATAACATTGTATCTCTCAATCATTGTTAAGCATTAATTTTTCAA
Organism: Gammaproteobacteria bacterium; assembly: GCA_002705445.1. Classification (GTDB taxonomy): domain Bacteria; phylum Pseudomonadota; class Gammaproteobacteria; order Poriferisulfidales. Next base: position 103,128 of record PAGR01000013.1, read on the forward strand.
TATGTAGAGCCATTCTATCTATTTCAATATTTACCATGTCGCCCACTTTATAATATTTCATTATGGTATTATCCCATGTAAATGGAATGATATTTACAAAAAACATATCTTTTATATCATCATTCACTGTCAAGCTCACACCATCAACGCATATTGATCCTTTTTTCACAATATATTTAGCATAATATTCATTATTTAGTACAAAACTCAGTCTATATGATCTTGCGTCTTCCTGAATCTCTGAAACTTGTGCCATACAATCAACGTGTCCGCTAACTATATGACCACCAAGCTTATCGTTGAGACTTAAGGCACTTTCTAAATTAACATTATAACCTGTACTCATCTGGGTGAGTGTTGTTAAATCTAACGTTTCATTAGAAATGTCTATAGAGAAGCATTTGTTATCTTTATCTACATTGTAAGCAGTTAAACACACTCCGTTTATGGAAATACTATCGCCGTTTCTCACTGATGATATAAAGTCATTGTCTGACTTTATAATAACCTGCAAATCTCCATGATGACTATTAATAGATTCAACAATAGCAATTTTTTGTACTAATCCTGTAAACATTATTTTCTCAAAAATTTATATATTATTCTAACATCATTAGAAAAATTCATTATAGATTCTGTAACAATAGTTTTATCTTTTATAACCTTATTTTCCATATTGAGAGTAGTAAGACCCAAATTTCCAATAGCATGTGGGCTTTGATATAACACTAATTTGTCCAGTAATCTTTTTTGCAAAAGTGTATCAAGTAACTTTGCTCCTGGTTCAATGAATAGATTATTGATTTCATATTTCAAGGCAAGAATATTTAAGACAGTTTTTATGTTAAGGCCACTTTTATCTTCTCTGACTTTTATAAAATCTATATTTTTTTCTTTATCAGAAGAATTTAGCAATGAATTAAACACAATTTTTTTTTCTTTTCCTTTAAAAAATTTATACTTATTTAAATCTAGACTTAAATTAGTATCTAATACGATCCTTACAGGATGTTTAATATTATCTTTCAAGCCTAAATCATTTTTTTTCAATTTTACTTTTAACGAAGGATTATCAGTTTTAATTGTTTTAGAACTTACTAAAATTGCGCAGGATTCTGCTCTGAAATATTGAACATCTGTCCTTGACTTACTATTACTTATCCACTTATTTTTTGAACCATTTATTTTGAAGTCTGAGCTAAGCGCTTGTTTGGCAATAACATAAGGAGTTTTTTTTATGATTCTTTTAAAAAATCCTTTATTAATTTCTTGGGATTTTTTTTTGCATAATCCAACATTAACATTAATTCCGTTATTTCTTAATTCTTTGACTCCTTTTCCTTTGACTTTAGGATTTGGATCTAGGGTTGATACAAAGACATTTTTTATTCCTGAGTCTATGATGGATTTGGTGCATGGTCCTGTTTTGCCAGTATGGCAACATGGTTCTAAACTTACGTACATATTCATTTTGCTATTAACCCTTTTATTTAATTTTTTAAGTGCTAAAACTTCTGCGTGATCAGATCCTGATCTCAAATGATATGCTTTGCTTAATATTTTATTTTTTTCAGTAATTATACATCCTACAGATGGATTAGGAGATGTTGTATAAATGCCTTTTTTTGCTAACTCTATAGCAAACTCCATAAACTGTTTATCTGATTTCATTTTTTTTTGTTAACTACGTTTTCTTCATCAATCAGTTTTAATTGGGTCTTTATCATTTCAGGGGTTAAATCCTTTTCAATGATATTAATAATATCTTGAAATGCCTGAAGATCCTCGAAGCTATGGTAAACAGATGCAAACCTAATATAAGCAACTTGATCTAATTCTCTAAGTTCCTGCATCACTAAAACTCCAATTTGTGAAGAAATTATTTCTTTATCTGTTATTGTTTTTAATTTATTAATTATATTTTGAATAGCTATATCTATTGATCCTTTATCAACAGACCTTTTATTTAGTGCTCTCAAGATACCAAGTTCTATTTTTTTTTCTGAAAAGTCTTCCCTAGAATTATCTTTCTTGATTACTCTAGGGAGGTTGAGGTCTGCAGTTTCCATTGTAGACCATCTGTTTTTACAATTAGGACACTCTCTTCTTCTTTTTACCTGAGAGTTATCTGAAGCAAGCCTCGAATCAACTACCTTAGTGTCAGGAAAATTGCAAAATGGGCAATGCATCAAATAGACTCATTATTTTATGCAGCCGACGCAGCGTTAAGCGCAACAGACTTAGCATAAACAGGATGTTTTTTACAAAGCTTGATAACTTTTTGTTTAACAGCATTAATTACTTCTTCGTTGTCAAGATTTTCTATAACATCACACATCCAATTGGTAAGCTCAATACATTCAGCTTCTTTAAAGCCTCTAGTTGTAGGAGCAGGAGTTCCGACTCTAATTCCACTAGTTACAAATGGAGACTGCGGATCATTTGGGACAGAGTTCTTATTTACAGTAATATTTGCTCTGCCAAGGGCAGCATCGACATCTTTTCCTGTAATACCTTTCTCAATAAAGTCTACAAGGAATAAGTGGTCATCTGTTCCACCCGAAACAACTTTAAAACCTCTCTTAATAAATTGATCTGCCATTGCTGATGCATTTTTTAAAATCTGTTGCTGATATTGCTTAAATTCAGGCTGTAATGCTTCTTTGAAAGCAACTGCCTTTGCTGCAATTACATGCATTAATGGGCCGCCTTGGGTTCCAGGGAATACCATCGAGTTAATCTTCTTTTCAATTTCAGGGTTTGATTTACAGATTATAATTCCACCTCTTGGTCCTCTTAAACTTTTGTGAGTTGTAGAAGTAACAACATCAGCATAAGGGACTGGGCTTGGGTAAACTCCTCCAGCAACTAATCCAGAAACATGAGCCATATCTACAAAAAAGTAAGCCCCAATTGAATCAGCTATATCTCGGAATCGTTTCCAATCTAAAACACGAGAGTATGCGGAAAAACCAGCAATTATCATTTTTGGCTTATGTTCTTTTGCTAGTGCTTCAACTTGATCATAATCAATTTCACCAGTATCTGGATTCAATCCATACTGAACAGCATTATAAATTTTTCCAGAGAAATTTACTTTAGAACCATGAGTCAAATGTCCACCGTGTGCTAAACTCATACCTAAGATTGTATCGTGTGGCTGAAGAAGAGCCATAAAAACTGCAGCATTTGCTTGAGAACCAGAGTGTGGTTGTACATTTGCGTAATCTGCACCGTATAATTCTTTTAAACGGTCAATTGCTAATTGTTCAGCGACGTCAACATATTCACAACCACCATAATACCTTTTGCCAGGATAACCTTCTGCATACTTATTAGTAAGTACAGAGCCTTGAGCCTCTATCACTCTTGGGCTCGCATAATTTTCAGATGCTATGAGCTCAATGTGTTCTTCTTGTCTTTTAATTTCATCTTCTATTGCTTTTGATAGTTCAGGATCAAAACTCTTTATTGTCATATCTTCGTTAAACATTTTTATCTCCTACTCCATGTAATGTGATTTAGTGACCTTCTTATATGTTATTTTCCGCTAGACTCTTGAGTATGTCAACAATGACAGGACTTGAACCAAAATATGGCAAAGATGTTATTGCGATACCTGGATACTTAACTCTCTCATTATCTACTATATTTGGAATATCCTCAATAACATGTCTGCCAGCAGCAAGAAAATAAGGCATTATAAGCACTTCTGAAGCACCTTTTTGCACACATATTTCTATGCCTTGAGGAATTGAAGGTTCTGCTATTTCTAAAAAGCACGCTTCCACGATAGGGAAACTTTTTAGCTTCATAGAAATATTGTTAGCTAGTTGATGAATCTCAATGTTTGAAACTTTTTTTCTACTACCATGAGCCACAATTAATAAAGATTTTCTTATTTTATTCAATAATTTACACCTTATAATTGATTTAAATTGTCTAATGAATCTATGCTAGCACCTGGATCACTCAAAGCAAAATAAGCTGCTATGTTATATCCATTATCCACAAATCTATACTGTTCAAGACTTAAATCTTTTTCATTACTTGATTGCTTAAGCTTTATATAACCCTTTAAATCTCTAACGTGATAAGCATATATACCAATATGTTTAAATATATCCCCTTTATCTGCTGAACCAACTTCCCTGCAAAAACTAATATGATTATTATTTATACAAATTTTTACGGTATTCGTATCTATTTTCGATTCTGAGCTTTGAAGATCATAATATAGCGTTGATAGTCCAGAATTATTTTTTGCTTTATCTGCTAAAAAATCAATATTATCACTTTGCAACTGCGGCATATCTGCTTGTAAATTAATCACTAAAGTTTCATCAGGCCAGTCTAAAATTTTAGAAAGTTCAGCAATTCTTTCAGTTCCGTTTATATTATTATCCGATGTCATAAAAACGTTTTTTGTGAACTTTTGTGCTTCATGAAATACTCTATTACTATCTGTTGCAATAAAAACATTGGATGCACTAGATTTCATTGCGTTATCAAAAACATGCTCGAGCATGGTTTTTGAACCTATCTCTTTCAAAACTTTTCCCGGAAATCTTGAGGAATCATACCTTGCAGGAATAACAACATAAAACTTCATATACTGTTCTCTTATTTTTTTAGGAATAAATTTTTAAATTTCTCGTACTCTTCATGATCTATTTGTCTTGCTTCAGATTCAAGCATTACTGGAATATCGTCTTCAATTTTAAAGGCAAGTCTTGCTGACAAAGAAATGAGCTCATTTGAATCTTTGTTATAATAAACTTTTCCTTTTGTTACAGGACAAACCAGCATATTTAAGAGACTTTTATTTATCAATTTTATATCCTTAATAGATTTGAGATTTTATCATTCAACATTATTTTTATATCATTATCAACAATAATTTTTGTTGGTATATAGTAAACATTCTTCAACTTAAAATTTATGCACTTAACAAAATCTTTTTCAGTCATAATAACCTTAAGATNNTCTTTAAAATAGAAGTCATCTTGATTCAAAAGTTCATGATCTGGATAAATATGTGGAATAACAACTATATTTAAGTCTTCAAGACTTNTTATTAAAAAATCAGGATTTGCTATAGCAGTNACTAAATGTATTTTNGTATTTTTAAAAGANGATATATTTNTTTCTTTTGNATCATTNAANGATATTAATTTAGATATTTCATAATAAAAGCCAGGNAAATCAGAATTNATACTTTTGTTAAANANAATATTATCATATTTTTCTATATTATATGGTANTTCNCTTAGTGGNCCAGACGGTATCGGNAAACCATTTCCAAATGGTTTATTTTCTTTAACAATTACAATATTNATNTCNCTTGTNAGGCCATAGTGAGTAAGACCATCATCTGAAATTATAATATCTAAATTAAAATTTTTTACTAAATGCTCATATGCTTTTTTTCTATTTTTTGACTTNCATACAACAGCATTTGTTCTATTTGCNATNAAAATTGCTTCATCNCCAACATTGTCAGGCGTTGAACTNTCANTAACTATTTCTATTTTCTTAGGATCAATTGTCTTATATCCTCCAGANATTACACCTATATTATATTTTCTTGAATCTAAATAATTACATANCCAAATNACCAAAGAGGTTTTTCCGGTACCNCCTACAGTTAAATTTCCCACAACAATTACAGGAANAGTATTTCTNTTNTTNTTCAAAAAAAAGCTTTTTTTTATAAAATTTATTNCTAAATAAATAATTGANAGTGGTATAAGTAAAATATTCAAAATATATATNTTTTCTAGCGAATATATATAAAATTTTTTTAGAATNGGTAATTTTGATTTACTTGACACTATTTAAACACTTGTGAGTTATAAAGTTTATGATATTCACCTTCCTTAACAATCAAATCTTTGTGTGTACCTANNTCNATAATATTNCCATTTTCCATAACAACNATTTTATTAGCNTTTTCAACAGTNGANAATCTATGNGCAATTACAATAGTAGTTCTTCCCTNTTTTAAACTATCGAGTNCTTTTTGTATANATTTTTCNGAAACAGCNTCTAAGGAAGATGTTGCTTCATCAAAAATTAAAATATGNGAATCTTTTAAAAATGCTCTCGCTATAGCAAGTCTTTGTCTTTGNCCNCCTGATAATAATACACCATTCTCNCCAATAACTGTATCTATACCATCNGNCATTTCANTTATAAAATNTAATGAATACGATTTTTCTAAAGCNTCATATATNTTATNATCNTGGATATTTTTTTTTCCATATGTNACATTATTTTTAATAGAATCATTNAATANAACTGTATCTTGACCAACGTAACTTATATTATTTCTTAAGGAACTCATTTTTAAATCATTAATATTTGTATTATTTATTTTAATTGATCCNGAACTTNNATTGTAAAGTCGAGGGATTAAATTAACGAGTGTAGATTTCCCGCATCCTGACATCCCTACTAATGCAATAAATTTTCCTGATTCNATCGTCAAATCAATNTTGTTTANGACNTAAGATTCTGAACTTTCATATTTAAANCATACATNACTAAATATAATATCTTTNCTCGTATCAATATTTTCNATATGACCNNTATCANGTTCAGANTNTTCATCAATNANGTCAAAAATATTTTCACCAGCTGCNATTCCTTGTTGNAATCTTGCATTTATACTTGCTANTCCCCTTGCNGGTCCNAAAATCATAAACATNGCAAACATGAATGATACAAATGATCCTACCGTGATNNTTTCTAAAATAAAATCAAACGTTGATAATAATATTATTCCCGACAATGAAGATCCNACTATNAGCATAATAACTGCACTATTTANCCCCTCNGTAAAAGCAAGNTTCATGTGACTATTCTTATTAAAATTATTTNTATTCTGAAATCTNNCTATTTCTTTNTCNTAGCCTTTNAAAATTTTTACTATTTTATTTCCCTGAATGACTTCTTGTGCNACATGAATAATATTTCCCACAGAATTCTGCGCGTCNTGAGTTAAATTTCTAAATTTTTTATTCAATANACTAACAAGNANTATTATAAATGGCGCAGCTGTTATAAAAAATAAAGTTAACTCCCAGCTCAAATAAAACATCCAAATTAATAATCCAATAATTGTTAATGTATCNCTTATTAATATTATTAAACTTCTTGCTGCAACAGATGATAATAACTCTACATTATGTGAAATACGTGACATTAGATCACCNGAGGAGGATTTATCATAAAAATGTATCGGTANATGNAATATTTTCTCGAACATCATTTCTCTTAAACGATATACAAGTGATCTNCCTACTTTAGCCATATANTATATTGTNAGAAATATGCCAATNGACCTTATAAAAAAAATAGAAAATAATCCCAAAGGTAATAAATTTATAACTGACTGATCCCTTTCTATNAAACCACCATCCANAATAGGCTTCATAATTGCTGATAAAGCNGGATCGCTTANNGCCGTAATAATCATTCCAAATATCGCTATAGACAAAGGNGCNCNATTATTTTTGAGTGCTATTTTTACTAATCTTTTATATATTGCCCAACCATTTTTTTGATTACTTTCTTTCAAAATCTTATATACTAATTTTTATTGATTAAAACACTTATTTTACAGAAATGATTAAAAATGTAATCAAAAGATTATTTCCCAAACTTGATAAGGTAAAAGAAGAAAAAATTTTAAAGATTTTTGGGCCAGCAGTTTTACAACCAAATTTATGGCATATAAACAAAAAATCAGTATCTAGAGGTTTTGCTATAGGTGCTTTTTGTGCATTTCTCCCAATACCTGGGCAAATGATAATAGCGGCTTTTTTATCAATCACTTTTGCGGCAAATATTCCTATAGCTGTAATATTAACCTGGATAACAAATCCAATTACTTATGCTCCAATATTCTATTTTGCCTACAAAGTAGGAAAAATTTTTATAGATTCCAAGATTCATGTTGATGTAAATGAAACTAATATTGATATTCTTTCTAACATAATTCATATCTGGCAACCTTTGCTTATTGGCTCAATAATACTCGCTTCTGTTGGCTCAATAATCAGTTATATTATTATCAGAATATATTGGAGATATTATGTTCTCAAAATCTGGTCAAAAAGAAAAAAAAACACATCTTAAATATTCTTTAAATTTCCACCATCAATTTTTAAAACTTCGTTAAGTTTAGATGCTATTTCTAGGTCATGAGTAGCCATTATCAAAATTGATTTGTTATAACTAACTAAATCACTAAGTAATGAAAAAATATTATTTGCATTGTTTTTATCAAGATTTCCTGTTGGCTCATCAGCAAATAAAATTGAGGGATTGTGTACAATTGATCTTGCTATTGCAACTCTTTGCCTCTCCCCTCCAGACAATTTATCTATCTGAAAATCCTTTCTCTTTTTCATTCCAACCTGATCTATAACCTCATCAGTTTTTTTTTCAATTTCGGATTTGTTTTTATTTGCAATCAATAAAGGTAAAGAAATATTTTCTTTTACTGATAATTCATTTATTAAGTGATGAAATTGGTAAATAAAGCCAATCTTATTTAGCCTGATTTGACATAACCTATTTTCATCAAAACTAGATATTAATTCTCCATCAATTTCAATTTTACCAGAGTCAGCTGCATCCAGAGAGGATAAAACATGAAGTAAAGTACTTTTACCACTTCCGGAAGCACCTATAATAGCCAATGTTTCGCCTTCTAAAATATTTAGATTGATATTATTTAGAACGTTTATTTTATTATTTCCATCAGAATATGATTTATTTATATTTTTACAACTTAACATTTTAATTACCTCTAAGTGCCTCGGCTGGTTTGGTTTTAGCAGCATTTATTGATGGGTATAATGTTGCTAGTACAGAAAGTAAGAACGATGCAATAGAAACATAAAATAAATCTAACAACTCAACTTTTGCTGGAACTGAACTTATCATATAAATATCTGAATCTAATATGCTTCGACCTAAAAAATACTCAATTAATTTAACAATGTAATCTAAATTAAATGAAATTAATAATCCTAAGATTAAGCCAAGAATAATACCTGCGGCACCTAGAAATGTGCCTTGTAATATAAAAATTTTCATTATATTTCTTGAATTCATCCCTATTGTTTTTAAAATAGCAATATCTGATTTTTTTTCCGAAACAACCATAAATAATGAAGATATTATATTAAATGTAGCAACCAAAACTATTAAAAGCATTAATAGTAAAAGCATTGTTTTTTCCATTTGAAGCGCATTAAAAAAGTTTTTATTCATCATAGTCCAATCAATGACAATATAGTTTGGTGTATAGTTAAATTTTATAATTTCAGACATACTTGGAGCTAAAAATAAATCATTAAGTTTTAATCTAAGACCTGTAACGTCGGCTCCTTTCCCGTAAAGTAATTGTGCTTCCTTAATATCAATAAAAACTAAATTTTTGTCATATTGTTGCATTCCAAAATTAAAAATTGAAGAAACTTCAAATCTTTTTATTCTAGGAACAATTCCAATCATTGTTGAATTGGCACGTGGTATCACCAAAGTTATTTTATCTCCTATTTTAAGACTCATTTTTTTTGCAAGATCAATTCCAATAGAAATTTGATACGGTTTATTACCAATTGTATTTAGCTGCCCATCTATTATGTTATTTTCAAGACTAGTAACGTTCTTTTCGTATTCTGGAATTATACCTTTCACCTGAATACCATGAACATTATTTCCAAAACTTATCATAGCTTGGCCTTCTACGTATGGTGCTGAACTATATACTAGATTATTTTTATCAATTTTATTTTTAAGTTTATCCCAATTTTTTAAAGTGTAATTTTCTTCGGTAATAATGACGTGTGACACCATACTTAGTATTTTATTTCTCATTTCATTATGAAATCCATTCATAATCGACATAACAACAATTATTGCGGCAATACCTAATGATATGCCTATAATTGATGATTTAGATATAATCGATGTAAATCTACTGCTTTTTTTCGATCTAAGAAACTTATAAGCTATATAAAAAGATATGTAATTCATTATTCCTCACTAACTATTGAATTAATTTTAAGTAAAACATAATTCGATGACTTAAGACTAATTATATTTGAACTCCCTATGAAATCACCAGCCATTATCATAGCTTTTTTATGTTTAGATATTCTAGCTTCAACAATAATTTCTTTGGCTGAAGATAGAGTGAGTGTATCAATCATACTCATTGTGTTATCTAATCTAACAGTATAGTTTTTTTTAGATTTAATAACATCAAAAATATCAATAGCGAGAGGAACACGCATACCATTACTATTTCTAGCATAGACAAATAGGACTTCNTCNCCNTCTATTTGAGATAAAATATTNTCATGCACAGANACTGTAATATCAATTATTGGCTCTTTTGATTGAAAGNAATATGAAATNTTATACCTTNCATACTCACTTGAATAAGAGTATANAGAGAGAGTCAGAAACGGAATAAATAAAAATAAAATTAAATATATTTTTTTTATATTTATAGTATTAGTTGAAANTGAAGTCTTAACAAAATTTTTAGNNNCANTCTCATCAANTTTTNNATAGCTTTTTNTATTTNTATGAAAATTAAAATATAAATAAAATATTGAAATTATGAGAATTATAAATGGGCTATACCATAAAAACCAAGTAGATTTTTTTAAAGGAGGATTATATAAAACATAATCAGTATATCTATCTGACATAAATTTATATATTTCCTCCTCAGTCTTACCTGAGCCAAGCATTGTTTTCACTTTAAGTCTCAAATCTTTTGCGAGATTTGAATCAGATTCAGATAGCGATTGATTTTGACATACTAGACATCTGAGGTTCTCAATAATTGTATTATATTTATTTTCGTCTATTGCATATGAAATATTTTGTAAAAAAAATATAACTACTATAANTGCAAAGTATCTTTTCATTATCTTAAATTTGGTAATATTATTTTNTTGTAATAAGTTTCATCTATTGGCCCAACATGTTTATGTATTATAATTCCNTCTTTATTTATTAAGAANGTTTCTGGTGCNCCNTATACTCCAAAATCAATTGCAATATTACCATTACTGTCATATATATTCTTTTTATATGGGTTNCCTCTTTCTCTNANCCATTCTTTAGCAGAATCTNTATTATCNTTATAGTTTAATCCATATATATTAATTGTNCCNCTTGAATATATATCAATTAAATGATNNTGCTCTANGCTNCATGCGTAGCACCAACTNCCCCATACATTTAAAATATAAATTTCTCCTAATAAATCATTATTATTTATTTCTTGATTATCTAATAGGGTTACTGATTCAAAAGGAGGCGTGATTTTACCAATTAGAGGTGAAGGAATAAGTGTTGGATCTTTACTTAGACCGCTATATAAAAAATATAGTATTACTAAAAAAATTAATATTGGTAAAACTGATAATTTATGCAGCATTCGTAAGTTTTTTTTCTCTTTTATTTCTTCCGAATATACCAAATAAACCACCTAAAATCATTAATCCAACACCGTACCATAAGAATTGAATGTAGGGCTTGTAATATATTCTAACAACCCAAGAATCTTTACCAATATTTTCTCCTAATGCTACATATATATCTCTAAAAAGATCTGAATCGATTGCGGCTTCTGTCATGATATTTTTTTGAATATTGTATGTCCTCTTCTCAGGAAAAAAAGATATAAAATAATTATTATCTAAATAAGCATCAAAAACGCCAACTTGAGATGAGTAATTTTTAGATAATTTTGTTTGCACATCAACAAATTTTATAGAAACATCATTAATTGTAATTTCAGAATTTTTAGTCATAACTATTTCTTTATGTATAGAATAATAATTACTTACTGTTATTCCGATGATTAAGACCCCAATTCCAATATGTGATAATAAATTTGATAAGTATGATGAAGGTATACTCAATATCTTTTGCATTATTCTTTTACCATTAGAAATTTTTGAAACTTGATAGATTCTTAGAAGAGAGGATAAAATAGTAAATATTGCCAAAGCAATGGCGAGACATACTATGAAAATATCTGACTCATAATATATATTCAAAAATATATATGTAATTATAATTGAATAAAATAAAATGAAACCAAGTTTTTTAATTAAACTTTTATAGTTTGATTTACTCCAACTACTAAATATTGCTGGAGACATAAGAAAAACAATCGGAAGTGTTAATGCTGCAAATATAAAATTAAAATACGGTGCTCCAACTGAAATTTTTCCCAAGTTCAAGGAGCTTGTAACAAGTGGATACAAAGTTCCTATTAATATTGCAAATGTTGTGATTGTTAAAAATAAGTTATTCAATAATAATAAAAATTCTTTTGATGATATTGCGTATTCTTTATAAAAAATTAGGCTTTTTGACTTTAAGAAATATAATGTTAAAGATGAACCAATAATTATTGTTAAAAATAATAATATATATAGACCTCTTTCTGGATCATTTGCAAATGCATGTACAGAAACTAAAATTCCTGATCTAACTAAAAATGTACCAAGCAGGCTTAAAGAAAAAGTTAGTATGGACAATAAAATACTCCAATTNATAAATATTCCCCTCTTTTCTGAAACTATTAAAGAATGTAATAATGCCGTTATTGCTAGCCAAGGCATAAAGGATGCATTTTCAACAGGATCCCAAAACCACCAACCTCCCCAACCTAATTCATGATATGCCCACCAACTTCCTAAAGAAATGCCAATTGTTAGAAACATCCAGGATGATATCACCCATTTTCTCAACCAGGAAATCCATTCAATCTTTATTTTTTCATTTAGTAAAATAGCTATAGCAAAAACAAATGGGACGCTAGTACCCACATAACCTATATATAACATTGGAGGATGTATTATTAAACCCGGATCTTGCAAAAGCGGGTTTAGATCCCTTCCATTTGCTGGAATAGGAAATATTCTATCAAATGGATTTGAGCTAAATAATATAAATATNAAAAAAAATAATAATAAAAGACCCATAATTGATAACATATCAGCAACAATTGCTTTCGGCATACTTTTTGAAAATATTGCTATTAAAGAACACCAAACCGACATAACAAAAACCCATAGTAATATAGAACCTTCATGGGCCCCCCATACGGCAGAAAATTTGTATATACTTTCTAAATTAATATTTGAATTATTAGCAACATATCTTANTGAAAAATCATCAGTTAAAAAAGCATAGGCAAGTACAAAAAAAGAAATTGCAATTAGGGTTGATGTTATATAAGAAAAATTCCTACAAAGAAGTAGCCTTGTATCTGAAGCTAATCTATTTTTTAAAAAAATAATTCCAAACATACACAGAGAAAGTGTTGCTGAAATNCTAAGGAAAATATTACCTAATTCATTAATCATTATTNTTAATTATCTCCATCTTTATTCTTCATCATATCGGCAACTTCAGGTGGCATATAATTTTCATCATGCTTTGCAAGAACTTCNTCTGCCATAAAAGTATTTTGGTTAACTAGTTTTCCAGTCATTACAACACCCTGACCTTCTGCAAATAAATCGGGCAGTATGCCTTCGTAAATAACATTTATNTTTTGTTTTAAATCATGAATAACAAATGAAGCTTTTAAACTATCTTTTTCTCTTAAGAAAGAGTTTTTCTTAACCATTCCTCCTACTCTAATGAAAGTATCTATTGGTGCCTCTTTTTTTATTATTTGCGAAGGAGTATAAAAATATACTGAATTCTTGCTAAATGCGTATATTAGCAAAGCACTAAAACTAGAAACTGCAAAAAAGAAGACACATACTTTGACCAGTCTCTTCTTACTCGTTTTTGTTAACTTTATCATTTTTCTTTCGTATTTCTTTCTTTAGTCCGTAATGTGGTAAAAAATAGCNAATTAATAATACTACTACTGAAAATATATATGCTATATAAACAAATGCTGTATGTTTTCCCATATCTAAAAATTCAATCATCTAAATATTCTTTCATCCACTTAGTGTTTTTTTCTCTTAAAAATATTCCCAATCTTATTCTTTTAATAATTACTGTACAAAAATATAAATTGAACACAAAAAACATATATAATAAGGGAGTTAGCATTGAAATGTGTGCTGATGGNTTGTCAAATTTTGTCACAGTTGGGCCCTGATGAAGAGTATTCCACCATTCAACAGAATAATGAATAATTGGGATATTTATAAGTCCGATTATTGCTAATAAAGAGGTAACTTTGACAGCTTGTCTTTTGTCGCTAAAAGATGCATAAAGAACAATCACGCCTATATACAGAAATAATAAAATTAACTCAGAAGTCAACCTTGCATCCCAAACCCAATATGTTCCCCAAGTAGGTTTGCCCCAAATCATGCCAGTTACTAATGCTATTATTGTAAAAAAAGCCCCAACAGGCGCTGACTGAATACTTGCAATTTCCATAATTTTGACCTTCCAAACTAAAGCTATAAAACCAGTAACGGCCATAAATATATAAGTTTGAAGNGAGAGCCACGCTGCTGGTACATGAACATACATAATTCTATAACTGTTTCCTTGAAGATAATCTATAGGTGCTATGTAAAGACCCCAATACACACCAACTAAAAATAACACTAATGTAAAAATAGATAAAAAAAATGAAATGTTTTTGGTATTCANATAAAAAAACTTCAAATTTGCAATTTTNGAAATATTCATAATTANTTGTTGATACTAAGCCTCAAAGTGTATTTAAGTAAATACGGCATAATTGGCAAAATAAGAAANAGAAAAGCAAGTAGAACATATATCTGCATTTCGTAAGAAAGACCAATGGCAACAGATTCAATTGCACTTGCAGAGAAAATTAAAATAGGAATATAAAAAGGCACAATAATAACAGGTATCAAAATATTATTTTTTGATAAGCCTAAAGTTAATGCAGAACCAAATATACCGACAGAAATTAAAACTGGTGTGCCAATGATTAAAGTAATTAGTAAAACAATTGAATTTTCATAAGGAATATCAAATAGAACAGAAACTAAAGGAATAAAAATAATTATTGGCAAACATGTAAAAATCCAACATGAAACAATTTTTAAAAAAAATAATAACTCTATAGAAGCATCTGAAGTTAAATAAGTTTCGATTATTCCATTATTAAAATCATCTTTAAAAAAATTATTTGAGGTTAATAGAGTTGTTAATATTGCTGTAATCCATATTATGCCAGGAATAATTTTATCAAATAAAGTTTTTTCAGGCCCCAATACTAATGGAAATATTGATATAATTAAAAAAAAGAATATGAGCGGAAGAAAAATACTATTTAAATTTCTAAAATATATACTCAGCTCTTTATGAATTATTGTTTTTAACATATATTTACTTTCACATTTTTATGTGTTTAACATTATTTAATTTATCTGAAAAATCATAATGCGATGAAACTATAGTAATTCCATCGGCTTTCTGATTTTTTAAAATAAGTTTAATTAATATATCTGATGATTTATCATCAAGAAAACTCAATGGTTCATCCAACATCCAAAGTTTTTTTTCTGACATAATTATTCTTGCTAATGACGTCTTTTTTTTATTTCCCTCAGAAAGATCAGAAACCAAATAATCCTTATATTTATAAATATCAAAATANTCTAAGGCCGCTTTTATTTTATCANCGTNNTTGNCTTTTGAAGATAAATCTANTGCACCAAGATACTCTAGATTTTCAAAAACTGTCATATCACCATTTAAGCTATTTTTATGTCCAATATACAAAACTTTTTCTGTAAAATTGCTATTTCGATTACTAATATCTTTATTGTTAATTAATATATTCCCTGATTCTAAGTTTTGAATACCGCTAAGAGATCTAATTAATGTAGTTTTTCCTGAACCATTTGGACCAGTAATCATCGCAATTTCACCCTTTTTCAACGATATATTCATATCGCTAAAGATAGTATTATTATTTTTAAAGCAAGTAGCCGAATTAACTGAAATTTCCATGCTGTATAAGATTTTTTCCACTTAATAGTTTATAAACTAAATTCTATCATATGATAAGGTCTATATAAATTGTACTTGTTAGAACATTTTTAAGGATATTAATGTAAAATAGCCAACCTATTAAGACTAAATTTTATAGCAAGAAATACATTAATGAGTGAAAATATATTTCAAAATAAGCTTAACGTATACTTTAATAACACAAATTCAAAAGAGCTAGACGGATTGAGTTATTCATCTGACTCTATATTTTTGAATTGTAGAAATGCAGGTAAAAAACTAATTTTAGCAAAAGATAATTTTCAGGCAGAAAGAATCTATAAAGAATTAAAATTATTATCACAGAGCCGTGATGATGACGAAATAATATATATTCCAGGTACAGAAGAAATGCCATATGATATGGTAGACTCAGATAAATTTCTAAGCTCAAGTAAGAATTATAACTTAATAGAATATTTAAATAGCAAAAAAGAAAATATTTCAGTTATAACAACAATAAAAAATTGCAGAAAGAAAATCATACCTAAAAACATCCTTGAAAATAATGTCATAGTTTTAAATAAGGGAAGTAAAATTAATATTAATGAAATAAAAGATAGATTTGTAGAAATTGGATACATTAATACTCCTCAAGTAAACTTTCATGGTGAATTTTCTATTAGAGGTTCAATCATCGATATATTTCCAGGAGGATATGATTTTCCTACAAGAATAGATCTTGACGATATTGATATCGAAACAATGAAATCATTTAATACCGAAACCCAAATCACTTTTGAAGGAAATGATAAAAATACTATATATGTTGTGCCAATGAATAATATAATATTGAACAAAGATAGCATTATAAATTTTAGAAAAAAGTTCAGAGAAATATTTCAAGGCAATCCAAATAATAATAATATTTACACAAGTATTAGTAATAATGTCATTCCTCAAGGATTAAATAATTATTTTCCATTATTTTATGAACATACAGAATCAATTTTAGATTATTTTAATAATATTCACGAGATTTATTTATTTGATGATATTTTTCCAATTCTTGAAGACCATAATAAAAAGATAAAAGATAGATTTTTAGACTGCTCTCAAAATGAAGAGAGTTTTTTAGACCCAGAGTATCTCTTTTTTAACGATAAATCTTTGTTTGCTAAAATTAATGAAAAAAAAGTTTTCAAAATATATAAAAATAAAAATCTTAGCAGGGATTCGTATAATTTTAATATATCAGCTGTACCGGACATATCATTTAAGCCTTATTTAGATAGCCCAATTAGTGATTTAAAAAATTATATAAAAAAAATGTCATGTGTAGTTTTGTGTTGCGATGAAGAAGTAAAAATATCTCAATATACAGATATTTTCCAGACTCACAAACTTGCTTATGAAATTGTAAATAAAATCTCTGATGTAATATTCGATAATCAAAAATTATATATAATTCATGGATTTATAAATGAATCCTTTAGAATTAATGATTTAAATCTGTCAATTATTAATGCAGAAAATATTATAAAAAATAAGATTAAACAGCAAAGTAATAGAAATAGCTCAAAGGCAGCTTTTTTTATAGATCAATTAAAAAACTTAGAGTTAGGATCACCGGTGGTTCACGAAGAACATGGTATTGGTAGATATGGAGGCCTTAAATATCTCGATACAAATGGAATTTCTAATGAATATTTAACCATTCTTTATGAAGACAATGACAAGCTTTATGTGCCTGTATCTGCTCTTCATCTTGTGAATAAATATAATACTATTGAAAGTGAAACAGCGCCTTTGCATAAGCTTGGTGGTTTTTCATGGTCAAAAGCAAAGAAAAAAGCAACAAAAAAAGCCTATGACATAGCTGCGGAGTTATTAGAAATAAATGCTAAAAGAGTAGCAAAAAAAACAATAAGATATAGTATTAATGAATTTGAATATGAGCAATTCTCTAGCGAATTTATATACGATGAAACCGAAGATCAAAGTAAAGCTATAGATGATGTGCTTAAGGATTTAACATCAGAAAAAATAATGGACAGATTGGTTTGTGGTGATGTTGGATTTGGAAAAACTGAAATTGCTTTAAGAGCTGCATTTGTATGCGCTTCTAATTTTAAACAAGTAGTAATTCTTACGCCTACTACTCTTTTAGCAGAGCAACATGAAAAAACATTTATTAATAGATTTAAAAATTGGCCATTTAATATTAAATGCTTATCAAGATTTAAATCAAAAAAAGAACAAAACAATATAATCGAAGAAATAGAATCAGGTAATTGTAATATTATAATAGGAACACATAGAGCTATACAAAAGGATATAAAGTATAAGTCACTTGGCCTTCTTATAATAGATGAAGAACAAAAGTTTGGTGTTAAACATAAAGAATTCTTAAAAAAAATGAGAGACGAAGTAAATGTTTTAACGCTAACTGCTACTCCGATTCCTAGAACATTAAATATGTCTCTCGGTGGGCTTCGTGATTTAAGTATTATCGCAACATCTCCTGAGAATAGAATGCCTATTAAAACTTACATAACAAATTGGAAAAAATCAGTTATAAAGGATGCAATAACTAGAGAAATTAACCGTGGTGGACAAGTATTTTTTCTACATAATAGAGTTAATGATATAAATAGTGTGTATAAAGAAATTCAAGACATTTTACCTTCTAGCTCTATAAAAATTGCTCATGCTCAAATGAGTTCATCACAACTAGAAAAGATAATTTTAGAATTTTATAATAAAAAGTTTAATATTCTTTTATCTACGACAATAATTGAGAATGGAATTGATGTAGCTAATGCAAATACAATTATAATTAACAGGGCAGATAAATTTGGCTTATCTCAGCTTCATCAAATACGAGGAAGAGTTGGACGAAGTAATAGGCAAGCCTACTGCTATTTGCTTGTACAAGATAAAAATTATATTACTGAAAATGCAAAAAAAAGGTTGCTTGCCCTTGAGAATATGGAGGATTTAGGTTCTGGATTCTCTATAGCTTCAAGAGATTTAGAAATTAGAGGAGCTGGAGCCCTTTTAGGCGAATCTCAAAGCGGAGAAATACAAGAGATTGGATTTTCGCTTTACAATAGAATTTTAACCAAAGCAATATCTTCTTTGAAATCAGGAGAAATACCAAATTTTGATAATTCTCTAGACTATGTAACAGAGATTGACATTAATGAAGTGGCAATCATCCCAGGTGATTATATTAATGATGTCAATCAAAGACTTGTCATGTATAAAAAAATCGCGAATACTGATAATCCTGAACAACTAGACAATATTATTATTGAATTAATAAACCGATTTGGAAATATACCACCAGAAGTTAAAAATCTTATAGATATAACGAAAATGAAAATAAAATATTCAAAACTTGGTATTAAAAGATTACTAGTTAATAAAAGCTCATTAAAAATTTCATTTCAAAAAGATGCAAAAATTAAACATGAAAAATTAATTAACTTTATCAATAATAATCAGAATAATGTATCATTTACAAAAGACGAAACTTTAATATACAAAAAAGAATTTGATGATATTAGAGAAAAAAGAATAGTAATTGCAGATATAATCAATAAATTAAGATGAATATAATATTTAAAAATATACTTTTGTTTTTCCTACTTTTTTCAACATCTATATATGCTGAAGAAATCATAGATGAAAATCAAATTTTATATCAAATTAAAATTATTATTGTGTCCCATAATGACTCAAATTTAATAGAATATAATCAAAACTTTATAAGTGATAAATATAAAGAGAATGATTCGATTAGTATAAAGAACAATAATTGTGTGATAAATAACGAAAATATATGCGTAAAATATGATAATGATTATAAATTGGAAACCTTTAATGAGTATAAAACTATTTTATCAAAAGATAATAAAATAAAATTGATTACTCATTTAGAATGGGTTCAAAATATGAATAGTTTTTATAACATAAAAATAAAAGATGGGCACGATTATAGTAACGAAATTTTCGATGATGATCTTGATCTAAATGATATAGATATTATTGGCTCTGGTAAAATGAATCAATATGAAGGCTTCATAAAATTTGTAAAAGATGAATTTTATACCGTTAATTTAATATTATATGAACGTATGAAAATGAAATCTGACAGTTTTTTTTCAAATAATATTTTAGTTTCAAAAAAACATGACATATCACAAAGAGTCAAGCTTAATAAAACAACATATATTGATAGAGATAATTTTGGATTAATTCTTAAAATTATAAAAATAAAAAAAAATTAGATATTATTCTTTAATTTCAACCCTTGTAGGAAATGCAATTTCAGCGCCATTATCTTCAATAATTTTACCAACCTTCATCAGTACATCCTGTTTAATCTCATGATATCGAATCCACTCTGTTGTCTTAGCGTACGTTATAATAAAAAAATCAACAGAGCTGTCATTATAACTATCAAAGTTTACGATTGTGGTTTGCTTATGGTCAATTTCATCATGAGTAGAAATCATTAATTTAACTTCATCGACAATTTTTAACATTTTTGGCAAGTCTTTATACCTAAGGCCTATCACCTCTCTTATCCTTCTGTGTGTCATTCTAGATGGATTTTCAACAATTATATTCATAAAAACCGAGTTTGGAATATAAATTACATTTTTTCTAAAATTTCTTATAGATGTTTGCCTCCATCCAATATTTTCAACAGTTCCTTCAAGCTCTCTATCAGGGGATCTAATCCAATCACCTTTTCTAAAGGGCCTATCTAAATAAATCATTAAACCGCCAAAAAAATTAGCTAACATATCTTTAGCTGCAAAACCTACCGCAACTCCACCAATACCACCAAAGGCTAATACTCCTGATATACTAAAACCAAAAGTTTGTAAGATTATTAAACCTGAAGTAATGATAATAGAGAGTCTTATGATCTTTGAAATTGCCTCATATGTTGCCTCATCTACATCTATAGAATTATTTTTATTATTTTCAATAATAGCTATTTGAAAATTTCTTGATAAGTTATTTAAAAATAACGCGATAGAAAAAATTATTCCTGCACGTTTTAAATTCACTAAAAATTCGTGAGAAATATTTATGACTTTAAAGTCCTTATTGAACGCCTCAAGAGTAAAAACTATTCCTAATATCCAAACAAGTATTGTAAAAGGCCTATAAAANGAATTTATTACGCAGTCATCCCAAACGTTACTGGTCTTCTTTGATTGTTTTTTGAGATAATTTAATATTATGCGAGTTGAAATATTAATTGTNATTATTACAAGTATAATTACTATAAATTTAACCAACCAATNNTCTATGTTATATTCTTGAAGAAAGTTTTCCATAATTTTTTATATATTAATTTCTATTTGTTTCTTAACCGTAATTCTNTTAAGACTATCTATAACAGACAATCTCCTTTTATTTTTTTCAAAATTATCATCAATATTATTCTTACTTAATTTTATAAGTTTACTACTAACTTCTATATTATTTTCAATAACTATATTATCTAAAATGCTAATGACTTCATCTCTATTATTACAGATAAATAGACAATCACATCCAATACTTATTGATTTTAATACATTATCTTGNATTTCGCCAAACTCATTTAGAGCTTTCATACTNAGATCGTCGGAAAATATTAGNCCTTTGTANCTAAAGTCATTTCTTAATATTTGTATCCATTTTTTTGAGAGTGTTGGTGGAAAATTATCAATATTTTTGTAAAGAACGTGTGATGTCATAATACCGTCTATTTTAAGGTCTATTGCTTTTTTATAAGGCAGTAAATCGTTTTGAAAAATAGTTTTAATATCTCTGCTGTCTAATGGAAGTTCGACATGTGAGTCAGCTTTAGCAAAACCATGACCGGGGTAATGTTTACATATGCTTGATATACAACTTTCTTTCGAACCTAGAATAAATGATTCCGCTAATAAAGATACAGTTTTTGGCTTTTCAGAAAAACATCTATCTGCCATTATATTACTTCTTTTGAAATTAATNTCTAAAACAGGAGATGTATTCACATCTATTCCAATACTCGTCAATTCGAATCCAGTTAGCCAGCCNAACTCCCTNGCAANTAAANAAGCCTCATCNGAATCNGNTATATATTTTTCTCCTAANAATGATATTGAAGGTAGTAAAGTCATTCCTTCTTTAAATCTTTGAACCCTTCCTCCNTCCTGATCTACGTATACTATTAANGAAGGAGATCTTAATGATTTAATTTTTCTGATAAGTTCTTTTATTTGATCTACAGANACAAAATTTCTTGAAAATAAGATTATACCTCCAATATATGGATGTTTTAACAAATCAATATCTTCATTTGTTAATTCATTACCAGCAATATCAATTATTAAACTTCCTAATTGCATAATTTATTAATCCAATAAATTTTAAATATGTTTATGTTATAGTATTGTATAAAAATATTAATCCAGTTAATAAGTTATTATATAATACATNTAAATTTAAAACACTAAGGTAATAAATTATGAGTAATGCCACAGTTAAGGAGATGATTAAAAATGCAAAAATAAATCTTGAAGAATTAACTGTTGACGAAGTTAAAGAAATACTTGGTTCAAAAGATTTTAATATAATTGATATAAGAGACACATCAGAGTTAATTGAAAATGGAATAATTCCAGGTTCATATCATTCTTCTAGAGGGCACTTAGAATTCTTTGCTGATCCTAAATGTGAATACTATAAGGATTTTTTTGACAAAAATAAAAATATTATTTTATATTGCCATTCTGGCGCTAGGTCTACTCTAGCTTCTAAAACCCTTAAAGAAATGGGCTATACAAAAGTATCTCATATGAAAGGTGGGTTTAAGCAGTGGATGAAAAAAGTGGGTATTATAGACGACCATGAATAAAATTTCTCATAAACATATTTTATAAGTCACAAGAAAAATAATTATAAATTTTATTCTTCGGNAGTATTTTTTGTATTTTCAACTAATTTTTTATTTGTTTCCACTATCTGATCTATTTGTTCATTTATGGAATCCAAACTTTTACTTATTGAGAACAAAATAAGCATTATTACTATGCAAATTATTGTTAAAATTATCATCATCATATATTTCTCCAATCTATCTTAATTCGTGGCGGAGAGTGAGGGATTCGAACCCCCGGAACCTTTCGGCTCAACGGTTTTCAAGACCGCCGCATTCGACCACTCTGCCAACTCTCCATATTATAAGGACCAAAATTATAATTTCGTTTATATTTACAAATCAGTAATAAAGCGTTAATGTTCTATTATATTAATTATGGAGCTTATAGTATGAATAATAGCAATACAACACTNAGAGGACAAGCTAGAACACTTGCCACTAACAAAGTNCTTAAAAATACGTATATTCTTTTATCAATGACACTTTTATTTAGTGCATTTGCAGCACTAACAAGTTATATGTTAAANNTTTCTGTTGTTAATCCATTTATTACTCTTGGATTGTATTTTGTTGCACTTTATTTAACTGCAAAAAATAAAAATAATGCTTCTGGTATTTTCTGGGTTTTTTGTCTTACTGGTATCCTTGGTTTTACATTAGGTCCAATATTAAACATNTATATTAGTAATCTTAGTAATGGGGCTGAAATTGTAACAACATCACTAATGATGACGGGCATAATATTTTTGTCATTATCTGCTTATGTTAATTATACTAAAAAAGATTTCAGTTTTATTGGCGGCTTTGTCACATCCGGAATTATATTAGCTTTTGTTGCAAGTATTATCTTATTGNTATCATCAATGATGGGTTATTATTTTCCTATTACAATGCTAGCTATTTCAGGTTTATGGGCACTTTTAATGTGCGGTTTAATTTTGTATCAAACAAGTGATATAATACATGGTGGTGAAAATAATTATGTAATGGCTACTGTAACTTTGTATATATCAATTTATAATCTCTTTACAAGTCTTTTACATATATTCGCTGCCTTCATGGGTGGAGATGATTAATAATAAAATAATAAGGGGAATTTATGCCTAAATTTATAATTGAAAGAGATATTAATGACGCTGGATCTTTAACAACTGATGAACTGCAAGGAATTTCTCAAAAATCATGCTCAGTGCTAAAAAAATTAGGTACTGAGATACAATGGGTGGAAAGCTATGTAACTAAAGATAAAGTTTACTGCGTTTACATTGCTCCAAACGAGGAATTAATTAAAGAGCATGCTAAGGAAGGNGGATTCCCTGCAAATAAAATTAGTGCTATTACAAGAACAATAGATCCAACTACATCTGAATAATTATAACTAATTAATAATGGATCTGAAAAAAGAAGTAAATTCGGAACTGTCCCATTCTTTTTCACCTTCAATTTTATATATAACTTTTCCGCTTTTATCAACTAAGAAAGTTGTTGGTATTGCTTGAACATTCCAATCAGACAGCTCTATTTTTTCATCTAATAAAACTGCGAAGTCAATAGATAATGACTTATCTGAAAGAAATTTATTAACTACATCTTTGTTTTGACCAATGTTTATAGCAATCATTTTAAAATTTTCGTTATCTTTGAATATTTTTTGTAGGTTATTTAGTGAAGGTATCTCTTTTACACAAGGAGTACACCAAGTAGCCCAGAAATTGACTAAAACATAAGAGTCAAGGTATTCATCAGAACTAATAATTTCATCTTGGAGATTAGGAAGGCTGAAGTTTGCATAATATTTATCATCTACTTTATTCATTGGTGTCTTTTCTACATTTGAACATGACATNAATAAAGCTAATATTAATGGGCTTAGATAATAATATATTTTCATTTTATTTATTGTAGCCCATATCTTTTTCATTTGCCCAGTTTGGNTCATTNTTTGTTAAGTCTCCAACAGGTGNAGAAAGAGCATCTGCAATTAAAATATTAATATTTTCGCCAATCAGTGATTCTAAAAAAGTTCTGAGATTACTTTTTTCATCATTAGTTAAATTTAATTTTTTTATCATTGGACTCAAAAGTTCATTTTCAAAACCACCTTCGTCATAAAAATTTATCACCTCATCTAAGTCACTAAAAACACCGTTATGCATATATGGNGCAGTTAAGGAAATATTTCTTAAGGTAGGAGTCCTAAATAGCCAACGATGGGACGGGTTTTCGGTTATAGTATACAAACCTAAATCATTATTTTTTTTCTGCTGATTTACACTATCGATAATATTATTATCAACTTCAACATATTCACCTGGTGCAAGTTGAACCTTTGTTTTATTTTTCTTAAGAATACCCATAGATTCTGCATAACCAATACCTGTATTATGAAGTTTGTTATCAAAAAACAGAGCTTCATTTTTGTTAATTAAATGACAACCAGAACAACCACCTTTCCCAACAAAAACTTCAAAGCCCTTTTTTACCTCATTATTAACTGCTTCTTCATTTCCACCATAAAACCATTTATCGAATGCAGANTTACCAGATATCAAAGCTCTTTCATAACTTGCAATAGCCTTACCAAATGTTTCCATAGTTATTCCTTCTTCGGGAAATGCATCATTAAAAAGTTTTTTATATCCTGGAATTAATTCTAATTTTTTTATAGTGAAACCAAATGATGGCATTGCCATTTCAGAATGTGCAAGAACTGGCTGCCAAACCTGATTTTCTAAAGAAAATTCTCTAGCATCATGAAATAAGAATTTATTAAATGCTACATTTAGTAAAGTTGGTGTATTTCTTAAATTAGATCTNCCTTCAATCCCGACTGCTGTTTTAATTTCATTATTCGTAAAACCTTGTTCGGGTACATGGCACATACCACACGACATTGTATTATTTAATGACAACCTTCTATCAAAAAATAATTTTTTTCCAAGCTCAATTTTTTTTCTAGTAATTGGATTATCTTCAGGAATTTTTAAAGANGGTAAGCCTAATTGTTTGATAGTTACATACTTTATTAAGTCAGCTTTTTTCCCCTTTCTGTCATCTAAACTTAAAGAGTTTGTTGTATAAGTTTTAGACTCATAACCCTCCTTATTATCACCTGGTCCAGAATAATTAATACTTTCACTTGATAGCGAAACATTATTGAATAAAAAAAATAATATCAGCCAAAATGATTTATTAAATATTTTATTTTGTAGAAATANACTATTCATTTTCTAATAATAAAGTTTTTATATCGTTAATCAATAGATCTGGGTGCAGAA
Source organism: Gammaproteobacteria bacterium (assembly GCA_002705445.1). GTDB lineage: Bacteria > Pseudomonadota > Gammaproteobacteria > Poriferisulfidales. The sequence goes on from PAGR01000013.1 coordinate 129,333, forward strand.
AATCAACATTGTATACATTTCTTATAAGTTTTNTATCATCTATTAAAAAAACGCGTAATAAGTGTGACTCNACTCCAGCATAACTTCCATCATCNTTGTANTTTCTTATAACTGGCTGGTCATAGCTTTNAAGAATTGGNTCAAGATTTNCTAATGACTTAGTTGTCAAAAANCCCCAATCTGCCTTTATATAACTCAAGTCTTTNCCATAAAGCCTCATTATTTCTGGNGTATCATAAAATGGATCAAAGCTTAGGCTAATCATTTTAATCTTAGAAAGCATTTTTGGATTCTTTTTTAATTTTTCTTGAATTTTAAAAAAAACTGAAGTCGCAAGTGGGCATCCATTTGTATCAGTGCAATTACTGTATATAAAACTCATTAATGTTATTTTGCCGTCCATTAAATTATGTAGAGAATTATTATTACCGTTCTCTTCAATAATTTCACCGTCTCCAGCTTTTCTTATGCTATATAAATCATATGTGCCAGGTAAAGGAAGATCGTATCCCAAGTTGTCTCTCCAACCTATTGCTAAATTATTTCTTTCGTCCTTTATTAAGCCTCTTTCTTTTTCAAGCTCATCAGAGGCAATAACAGAATTAGTAATTAGAATTACTATAATTATAATTTGTAAAAAATATTTCATAATTTTATATAAATAAAAAAGGCTAACGTAAGTTAGCCTTAATTTTATCACTTTATTAGAGAATTTTAAATTACTTGTCTAATAATGTTACTTCCTTTTTATTACTTTCACTCTTACTTGAGTACAAGGAGTATGCACCAAATCTCATTTGATGTGCTCTTCCCAATTTTTCTTTGTAAAAGTCTATAGTCCATTTATGAGATAATTCTAAAGATTCGTCATCCCACTCGTAAAGTTTAACCCATTGCTCATCTGCATCACCTGTTTTATCCCAATTTCCTAATAGTGATGTTGAGAAATAAGCTCTTTTACCATCCCAACTTTGTGAGATCATATTTACTTGTGAACCAATTGTTTCTTCATATTTTTGAACAGGATTAAAAGGATCAGAGATATCAAAATATCTTGCCTTTCCATCCATAAATGTATCAACCCAAAGNCCCTGATCATCTGAAGTTATAGAAATATCNACAGGTANTGGAACTTTTGAAGCATCACCNATNTCGGCTACNGCTTTTCCTTGCCATTCACCATTATCNTCTTCATAAATNAACCAGATTTTTGATGTGAGTGCTGTNGTTGTAAAACAATAATTATTNTTTGCTCCCCATGCNCATCTTATTTCNANTGGTGCACCNGGAACATCAATAACTTTTTTNGGTTTTCTTGTNTGAAGATCCCATACAACCATTGTATTTCCAAATCTTTTCATAGCTTCACCATCTTGCANCATTTGNCCAAAATCCATCATATAATTTGACCANCCAGTAAATGAAGAAGTTAGCATTATATTTCTTCTAGGTTGAACACGGACATCATANCCATATCCATCAGCATACTTACCTTCTTTTTTAGCNCCACGAAGATCACTATCTGTTGGTAACCAATGNGTAGCAATAAATTCACCTTTGCTGTTGTACTCTGCCAAAGCTGTTCTNCCGCCATTNTCTTTATTGTTTGATAANCCTGACACCATTATTCTNCCCGGTAANGCGTAGAAAGTATGAGGTCCCACTACTCCACCAGTTTTTTCTACAAAATCTGTAATAACTTTGTGTAAAGTTGGTTTTCTTGGATCTGTATGAACATCAAAAATAAATATTTTATTACTNTCNAATCCGCCAGCCCACAAATAATGTCTNTCATCACTTAAACCTGAGTGATGAGCTTCATTTCGTCCACCAACTGAAAGAACACTCACAACTTTAGCATAAGTTTTTGATTTAGGATTAACNTCAATTGTAACTAATTTATCTTGCTCATCGCCAAGACCTTCTACCCCTAGTGTCCATACATAAACATAGTCTTCTTGCCCAACGATTTTTGCCATGTATGGTGACATACATGTTTCATCAGCTACTGTTACTGAGCTTATAGCAAGAAACAATGTCCCTAATAATGAAATTCCAAACTTTCTTAAATGCATAGTTTTTCCCTCTTTTGTTTCGTTTTATAGTTCTTGAATATCGTATTATGAACGATTAAGCTTTTACGTCAAGGTTATATAGCCTATATAAATGCTGTTTTGCTCTTTATAAGCTAGATGTGTCTATATGTTGGATATGCCTTTATAATATGTATTAATGTTATTCTCCGTGTAGTGATAAAATAACTTATTAAATCAATAAATTAAATATGGATAAAGAATATAAATGCAACAAATTAGTTTAAGAAATTACATTAAATATATATCTTTAATACTTGTAATAATTACAAGTAATGACCTATATGCTGACATTGGTGGCGATTTTACATTAAAAGATCAATATAATAATAAATTTACTTTATCAGACTCATCAAAAGNAAAGATAGTTTTTTTTGGGTTTTTGAATTGCCCAGACATATGTCCTACAACGCTAACTGAAGTAGCAAACTTGTTAAAAAAACTAGAGGGCTTATCAAAAAATATAGACCCTATTTTTATAACAGTTGATCCTACAAGAGATACACCAGAACTATTAAAAAATTACTTATCTTTTTTTGACGAACGAATAATTGGCTTAACTGGAACCCAAGAAGAAATTGAAAAAGTTTCAAATCAATATCATGTTTACTATAGTTATCAAAATAAAGGAAAAGTTGAAGACTACACTGTGAATCATACAGCCAACATGTATTTTGTTGATGAAAAAAATAATGTTGAAAAAATATTCGTGCCGGGTACACCTTTTTCAGAATTTTATAAATATGTAAATAGATATCTAATGAAGGACATTAAAAATTTACCCTTACAATAATTTTATTTTTTTAAAAACTTGAATATAAAGGAGTATAAAATCACAAATAAACTTCCAATAAATGGAAAATATTTTAGAAATTCATTGGCTTCAAAATAAGTTGTTGTAAAAATGTCGGTTTGAATCATATCGCCAGCAATCCAACCTAATAAAGCAGAACCTAAATAAATAATTATTGGGTATTTATCAATTAATTTTAAAATAATATTACTCCCCCAAATTATTATTGGCACACTTAACAACAATCCAAAAATTACAAGATATATATTACCATCAGCAGCGCCAGCTATAGCTACTGAATTGTCTAAACTCATTACAAAGTCTGCTATAATAATTGTTTTAATAGCTTCAAATAAATTATTACCTTGGTTTATATTTAAAGCATTTTCTTTCTTACTATCTAAAATTAATTTTATGCCTATCCAAAATAAAAGTATTCCTCCAATTATTTTTAAGCCTGAAATTAATAAAAGCGCTGAAGCAAAAAAAACCATTATAACTCTTAAAACTATGGCTCCAAGTGCTCCATAAAATATTCCAAGTTTCCTTTGTTTTTCAGGTAAATTTTTGCAAGCTAGTGCAATTACAATTGCATTATCACCACCTAGAACGAGATCAATAGCAATTATTTGTAATATTGAGATAATTGCTGAGTTATTTAGAATTTCTTCCATTAAGATATATTCTGTAATATTTTTTTAAAATTAATAGTGTGTGGTATATTTTTTTATATAAAATTGAAAAATTATNATTAATTTATTTTATCAATTTTTGCTGCTAATATGAAATCACTTTCAGCTAATCCACCTATTGCATGAGTATATATCTTAACTTTNGCATACCCCCAACCAAAACTTATATCTGGGTGATGNCCTTCAGTCTCTGCNAAATCNCCAACTTTATTAACAAAATCTTGACTACTAACAAAGTTTTTAAAATTAAATTCTTTAATTAAATAAAATTTATCTTTTTCGTCTTCATTGACAGACCAGTTATCAACTTTTTTTAAAAAATCATTTATCTGGTCAATGCTAAAAGCAGGAATTCCACCCTCACATGGTACACATTTTTTATTTGATAAATCTTCTGACATAATTCTTTAATAATACTGTTATTTGCTATAAGAAACATAACATAAAACTAAAATATTGCAATTATAGATGCTATATATTTTTAATCGAGTACGCTATATCTATTGCTTGTTTATTTTGCCAGACATCATGAACTCTATAAATATTAATTCCAGACATTACTCCCAAAGCTGATGTAGCGCACGTGCCTGAGACCCTATCAGATGGATTATTTTCGCCCGAAACTTCCCCAAGTATTCTTTTTCTACTTGTACCTAATAAAGTAAGATAACCAAGATTNGTAAATTTTTCTAAATTTTTCAGTATTTCTAAATTATGCTCGGTTTTTTTTCCAAAACCAATTCCTGGATCTAAAATAATTTTATCTTGATTGATTCCTTGCTGTATTGCTTTCTTTGATTGTGATTCTAAAAAATCAATAATTTCTGGTATAACATTTTTATATCTTGGATTATCTTGCATTGTCTTTGGTGAACCTTGCATATGCATAATACAATAATAAAGATTATGCTTTGCTACTAAATTCATCATTTTGTCATCATCTTTTCCGGCGCTTACATCATTAATCATACCCACGCCCAAATTTATTGCAGCCTCTGCAACTTCTGATGATGTAGTATCAACACTAATAATTATTTTTTCTGGGATTACACGTACTAGTTGTGATATTACATCTACAATTCTTCTTTTCTGCTCAATTGGTGGAACTCTCTCAGAGCCAGGTCTAGTTGATTCTCCTCCAATATCAATAATTGAAGCTCCTTGCTCTATCATAATCATTGCTTTATCAACAGCTGATTTTGACGATGGATAGGAACCTCCATCTGAGAAGCTATCAGGAGTTACATTCAAAATTCCCATAATAATTGGTTTCGAAAAATCTAGTTTACTACTCATTATTTATTTTCCAGTATTAAAAATATTGATTTCCTCGCCTAAATCTACAGACATAAAATCTTTTGCAAAAATAACTTTACCATTATATTCTTTTGCAATCCTTGTCAAAACACTCTGTTCATTCACACCAAATAATAACGCATGATTTAATATAGTCAATTTTGGTTTACATATATTGAGTATTTGGATTAACTGACTGACATTAGTATGAGAATTTACAACTTTTCTTAATTTTTTATTATTATCGTAAATTTTTTTTGAAACAGAAATTACTTCATGTATCAATATATCAGCGTTTTTTGAGTTATTAATTACATTTTTAGAATATGTAGTATCACCGGAGTATATAATTTTTTTATTACCAAAATTTATTTTAAAGCCGTAAGAGTTATCTACATGGCCGTGGTCATTTTTAAATGATGTAATACTTAACAAATTATTATATTTTTTTACATCCTGATGATATAAACAATTTAATTGATTATAACTATTATTTTCATATCTATATTCTAAATCTTTTTCATACAATTTTTTAATTTGACTGCAGAACTTTTTAATACCTTTTGGGCCGTAAATATTTGTGTTGGTTTTCTTTTGCCATAGGCTACTTGTCAACCAAAAATCTGCTAAACCTACTATATGATCAAAATGCATGTGTGATATAAATATATTATCTATTTTCGTATAGTTATTGTTTAATTGCTCGAGTCTTAGTGTAGTTCCTCTTCCAACATCAAACAATATTTCGTCATTTTGATATTTTAATAAAATAGAGGGTCCAAGTTTATCAATATTTGGTCTAGGAGTTCCAGTCCCTAAAAAAGTGATATTAATTATATCACTTGCTTGACAAGTATTTAAAAAAAACAATAGTATAAAAAAATATTTAATCATTAGTGTCAATTTTTAGAACGGCCATAAAAGCTTCTTGTGGTAACTCAACCTTACCTACTTGTTTCATTCTTTTCTTACCCAGTTTTTGTTTTTTTAATAATTTCATTTTTCTTGTAACGTCTCCNCCATATAATTTTGCNGTTACATCTTTTCTAAATGCTTTTGTTGTTGCTCTGGATATAATTTGAGATCCAATTGCTGCTTGAATTGCTATGTCAAAATTTTGTCTTGGTATTACATCTTTCATGCCATTTACAAGTTTTCTTCCAATACCTAATGATCTTGATTTATGAACAATAAGCGATAAGGCATCTACTTTCTCACCATTGATTAAAATATCTAATTTTTGTAAATCTGACTTTTCAAAAGAATGTATGTAGTAGTCAAATGATGCATATCCTTTTGTACAAGACTTTAATTTGTCAAAAAAATCTAAAACTACCTCGTTCAGTGGTAAATAATATTCTATTAAAGCCTGACCNCCTGCATATGATATTTTTATTTGTTTCCCTCTTTTTTGTTCGCACAATGTTATTACATTTCCTATAAATTCATTTGGAACCAACATTGATGCAGAAATTATTGGTTCGTGAATTTCTTCAATACTCGAAATATCTGGAAGCATGCTCGGATTATCAACTTCTAATATTTTTTTATTTTTTTGNATTACTTTATANACNACTGTTGGNGATGTTGATATTAAATCAAGCTTGTATTCTCTTTCTAAACGNTCTTGNATNATTTCCATATGAAGCATTCCTAAAAATCCACAACGAAATCCATGCCCTAATGCTTTTGACGTTTCTGGCTCATAATCAAATGAAGAATCATTAAGCTCTAGTTTTTCTAATGCATCTCTAAAGTCTTTATAATCATCACTATTTATTGGAAATAGACCGGCAAATACCTTAGGTTGTATTTCTTTAAAACCTTCTAATGGCTTACTTTCGTTATCATCATACGAAAGTATTGTATCNCCAACTTTTGCAGAAGCTATATCTTTTATTCCNGCNACAAGATAGCCTACTTCACCTTCGTTTATGANATCTAATTTATTTACTTTGGGAGAGTAGCANCCAAGTTCCTCTACTTGATAATTAACATTTGTAGAAGCAAGTTTTATCTTTTGTTTTAACTTTAAACTTCCATTTATTACTCTTACAAGTGAGACTATTCCTAAATAATTGTCAAACCAAGAATCAATAATTAATGCTTTGAGATTACTTCCAGTAATTTTTTTTGGTGGTGGAATTTTATTTATAATTGCTTCAAGTAAATCTTGAACTCCAAGTCCAGTTTTAGCACTTACTCCAATTGAATCGGAAGTATCAATTCCAATAATCTCTTTTATTTGATTCTTTACAGAATTTTGATCTGCTGACTGAAGATCAATTTTATTAAGTACCGGTAATATTTCTAAGTCTAATTCAACAGCTTTATAGCAATTGGCCACACTTTGGGCCTCTACACCTTGTGAAGCATCAACAACCAGGAGCGCACCCTCACATGCAGCAAGAGATCTAGAAACTTCATAAGAAAAATCTACGTGTCCTGGTGTATCTATTATGTTTAATTGATAGGTTTTACCATTTAAAGATTTATAATTTAGCCTAACGCTCTGAGCTTTTATAGTTATGCCACGTTCTTTTTCAAGATCCATAGAGTCTAGTATTTGCGAGCTCATTTCTCTTTCAGTTAATCCGCCGCATATTTGGATAAATCTATCGGCTAAAGTAGATTTTCCATGGTCAATATGAGCTATAATAGAAAAATTTCTAATTAAATCTTTGTCATTATCGGACATTTCTGGTTACTCTATTTTTATCGCTAAATAAAGAGAGTTTCCTTGGGACCTTCTTACTAAAAGTGAAGCAAAATCACCTTTTCTCATTTTTTTAACAATTTTTTCAAACTGACTTATATTTTTTATATTTTGTCCTGAAATTTGATAAATTATATCATTTTTAATTAATCCAGAATCATAAGCAGGATTGCCCAAAATTTCTTTTACTTTTATGCCTAGATTATTTTCTATATTTAAACTATCTCTTTCTGCATCTGTTAAATTCTCGATAGTCATGCCAAGAATTTTCTTTGAAACTGTTTTTGGTACAGTTTTTGAAGTTTTTGCTGTTGTCTGAATTGGTAATTCTTGCACCTTAAACTTAATATTTTTTTTGACTCCATTTCTTAAAATCTCTATAGTTACATTTTTACCAATTTTTGTATTACCAACTATTGGCGGCAATGAAGAAGACGTATCAATTTTTTTATTATCAAATTTTAAAATTATATCGCCAACTTTCAGATCTGATTTTGAAGCTGGCCCATCTGGAATAATTTTAGAAATTAAAGCCCCAGAAGGATTTTTCATCCCAAACGACTTTGCCAAATTATTGGTTACCTCTTGAATATATACTCCTAGCCAACCTCTTGAAACTTTTCCTGATTCTTTTAGCTGATTTATAACATTATCAGCAACATCCATTGGTATTGCAAAAGACAAACCCATAAATCCGCCCGATCTAGTGAAAATTTGTGCATTTATACCAATAACTTCTCCATCTAAATTAAACAAGGGGCCGCCTGAGTTTCCAGGATTTATGGCTACGTCAGTTTGAATAAATGGAACATAATTATCATTTGGCAGACTTCTTCCAATAGCGCTCACAATTCCTGCGGTAACAGTGCTTTCAAAACCAAAAGGAGATCCGATAGCTAAAACCCATTGACCAACTTTTAAATTTTCGGATTTTCCAATTTTTACTGGCTTTAAATTTTTAGCTTTTATTTTTAATAAAGCAATATCGCTAGATGGATCTGATCCAATTAATTGTGCGTCAAGCTCTCTTTTATCTTTTAGTCTTACAATAATTTGATCAGCATCAGCAATAACATGATGATTTGTTATGATGTATCCATTAGAAGAATAAATAAATCCAGATCCTACAGATTGAGATTGTCGAGGCTGTTTTCTTTCAGGGCCGTCAAAACCCTTGTCACCAAAAAACTTACGCAAAAAGTCATTTAACTCATCATTTGGAACATTAGGATTAGGATTTTTATTTACATTCTTATTTTTTTTAACAGTACTAATGTTAACTATACTAGCTTTATTATTTTCAACCAATTTTGTGAAATCAGGTAAATTTGAGTTAGCTGAAAATGTCGATCCGGTATAAATAAGAATAATAAGAATTGCTTGAAAAGTGTTTTTAATTAAATTTCGCATATTTGCCTTAGTTCATTTTTTATAATAGATTATACTTATTATATCACAAGGTCAGATAAAATTTTAAAACAAGTAAAAAATAAAAAAATTTTTGACGTGCTAATTATTGGCAGCGGCGCCGCTGGAAATAGTCTTGCTCTTCAACTTCCAGATGATATGTCCGTCGCTTTGATATCAAAAACTGAGTTACATGAAGGAAGTACATACTATGCACAAGGTGGTATATCTGCGGTTTTAAGCAATATTGATTCTATAGATCAACATGTTGAAGACACAATGGAAGCTGGAGCAGGTTTGTGTAAGCCTGATGTAGTTGAAAGTATTGCCAAAGAATCCAAAGTAATAATTGATTGGCTTCTAGAACAAGGTGTTAAATTTACCAAAAAAAACGGCTCGAGTTCACGTGACAAATTACACCTAACTCAAGAAGGTGGTCACACATATCCAAGGATAGTTCATGCTGCTGATAAAACTGGGGAAGCTATCCAGGAAAGTTTAATTAATAAAGTAAAAAAAAAATCAAATATAAAACTTTTTACTCATCATGTAGCCATTGATCTAATTGTATCAAAAGATAAAAATACTAATAATAAAAAATGTATTGGGGCATATGTACTAAATAAAAAAAATAACTTAATAGATATTTTCCAAGCAAAATTTGTTGTCTTAGCAACAGGAGGGGCAAATAAAGTGTATCTTTATACAAGTAACCCCGATACTTCTTCAGGTGACGGTATAGCTATGGCCTACAGAGCTGGCTGCGATATAACAAATATGGAATTTATGCAATTTCATCCAACATGTTTATTTCATCAAAAAGCAAAATCATTTTTAATAAGTGAGTCATTGCGAGGGGAAGGAGGAAAATTATTACTTCCAAACGGAAACTCATTTATGCATAAATACGACTCCAGAGGAGTTCTCGCGCCAAGAGATATTGTAGCAAGAGCTATCGATAGCGAAATGAAATTACATGGATTAGACTATGTTCTTCTGGATATATCACATAAAAAAAATCAATTTATTAAACAAAGATTCCCTACTATTTATAAAAGATGCTTAGATTTTAATATTGATATAACAAAGGATCCAATTCCTGTGGTACCTGCTACACATTATACATGTGGAGGAATAAATATTGATATTAATGCAAAAACAAATATTAAAAATCTTTATGCTATTGGTGAAGTCGCACATTCGGGACTCCATGGAGCAAATAGAATGGCTAGCAATTCTTTACTTGAATGTATATTTTTTTCAAAGAAGGTTCTTGAAGATATCAAAAATAAAAGAAAAGAAAGTCATTCAGATATAAGTAATTACCTTGATCATAATAAGAATAAAAATATTAGTGAGGAAGTTATTATTAAACATTCATGGCAAGAAATAAGAACGTTGATGTGGAACTACGTAGGTATAGTGAGAACAAATGAAAGATTATTGAAGGCAAAAATCAGAGTATCAATTTATAAAAAGGAAATTGAAGACTGTTTTAACAAAAATATAATATCTGGAGATCTTATAGAACTTAGAAATCTAGTATGCATTGCAGAAATTATAATAATATCGGCACTAACAAGAAAAGAAAGTAGAGGATTGCATTATAACTTAGATTATCCAAGTACAAAAATTAAAGGTACTGATACAGTAATAAATATAGATACTAAAAATAATATTAGACTATATCAGCAAAAATAGTACTTCTATAAAATTTTAGTTCTTCAATTGAATCTTTTATATCTTGCAAGGCGATATGCTGGGGATCTTTCCTAAATTTTATATCTGGATACCATCTTTTAGCAATTTCCTTAATTGAGCTAACATCTAAGTTTCTATAATGAAAGAAATCTTCTAATTCCGGCATACACCTAGCTAAAAATCTTCTGTCTTGGCATATGCCACTGCCACACATTGGTGACTTATTTTTATCGATATATTTTTCAAGAAACTCTATAGTCATTTCTTCTGCATCTGCATATGTGTAGCTACTTTTTTTAATTCTGTCAACTAGCCCTGATTTATTGTGTTGATTTGTATTCCATTCNTCCATGCCATCTATTGCGTTATCTGGAGTANTAATTGCTATAACTGGTCCTTCNTCNAGTATATTTAGTTCTTTATCTGAAANTATTGTCGCTATTTCAATTATTCTATCGTTTGAAGTATCAAGACCTGTCATCTCCAAATCAATCCATATTAAATTTTTAGAATTTTTCTTCATAATTTAAACATATCATATCANTATTAATATTACNGAAATANATTAATATAAAGTCCTTTTCTCAAACGCCTTAGATAATGTTCTTTGNTCAAGATATTCGAGCTCACCTCCTACNGGAACACCTTGAGCTAGTCTTGTTACTTTTATAGAATTTTTTAAAGCAATATTACTTATAACGTGTGCGGTTACNTCACTTTCAACAGTGTAGTTTACAGCTAGTATTAATTCTTTAACTTTGCCAGATGAAAGCTTTTCGTCTAACATATCTAGGCCGATTTCATTTGGGCCAATACCATCAAGTGGAGATAATTTTCCATTAAGGACGAAATATTTTCCATGATAATTTGTACTATTTTCAATATTCATAATATCTGCAGGGCTTTCAACAATACATAACACATCATCATTTCTTGAGGGATCTGAACATATCTCGCAATATTCACCTTGGCACAATGTACGACAAGATTTNCAGTTTCGAGTTTTTAAAACAGTTTCCTTAAGAATGTCAGATAAATTTAATGCATCTTCTTTTCCACGTTGAAGCAAATGGTAAGTCATTCTTTGCGCAGTCTTTTTGCCCACACCAGGTAANCAAGTTAAGGCACCTATTAAGTCATCAATTAATGTTTTCTTTTTTTCCACTGTATTAGAACGGTAGATCGGTTGGCAAACCTTGCTTTGAAAGTACAGACATTTTCTCAGANGACATTTTATCAATATCTCGAGANGCCTGATTGACTACTTCTTTTANTAATAACTCGAGTTTTTTTGTATCAGAATTTTTAATTTCGTCTGATAAAGTTANTTTTTGAATAATATGATCGCCATTCATTANAATCNTAATATTATTATCTTTATCTGAAGTTGTAACATTAGTTTTTGAAATCTCTTTTTTTATTTTTTTCATATCTTTCTTCATTTTTTGAGCTTGTTTCATTAAGCCCATCATATCACCCATACCGCCTAGCCCTTTTAGCATAATTAATCTCCTTTTATTTAATCATCAATTTGCACAGAATTTTCAATACTCTTTGCATTAAACTTTTCTTTAATTGNTTTAATAAAATCATCATCTTCAATTTTTTTATTTGCACTAGATATTTTATNGTTGTAATCTTTTTCATCATTTTTTTGAATAGTTGATAAATTTTTATCAGAAACGNATATCTTAATATCTATATTTTTTTTAAAATAATTTGATAAGGCCTCTTCAAGTTTTNCTTTTGAATTGGTAGTAACAATTCCTTCTAAATCTTTACTAATAAGAAAATTTAAGCAATTTTCATTTTTAAAATCAAAACTTATATTATTTGCTAAATTTTTTGATATAGAGTCGATTTCAAGCCTTTTAATAATTATTGCCCAATTGTTTTCTATAGATAATAATTCACTCTCTTTTATTTTAACTGTTTTATCAATTNTTTTTTTAGATAAATTTTGGTCTTTTTTTATATCTTCTTGGGTTGATTTATCTTTAATTTCACTTAGGTTTGATAAATTNAATGGCGTAAACATTAGCATTCTTATAAGTGCCATTTCAAAACCACTTTTGTAGTCTGGAGCATATTCAAGATCTTTTAAACTTGTAACACCTACTTGATATAATATTTGTATTTCCTCTTCATTAAACTTTTCTGATAAATNTCTTATACTTTTATCATATATATTATTACTTAATAAATTTGTAACTTTATAAAGTGCTGTTTGATGAAAAATTGAGATAAGCTCTTCTAAAATATATTTGAAATCTACTGACTCATAATACATTTGATCAATTAANCTCATTAGTTCATCGGTTTTNTTAAAAATAATTTTTTCAATAATCTCGTTTATTTTTTCTGATGGTATCAAACATAAAATTTTACATATATTTTCATACGTAATTTTATTATCGCCATGAGATATACATTGCTCAGCTATACTTAGAGCATCCCTCATACTTCCATCAGCAATTTTTGATATATTTTTTATTGCCAAGTCATCAAAATTAATATTTTCGTTGTCTAATATCTTTTTTATCTGATTTTGTATGATATCTTGCGATATCCTATTTAAATTAAAATGTAAGCATCTAGACAATATGGTGCTTGGTATTTTTTGCGGATCAGTTGTTGCTAGTATGAATTTTACATGCTCTGGTGGCTCTTCTAAAGTTTTCAATAAAGCATTAAAGCTNTGTGTAGATAGCATGTGNACCTCNTCTATAAGATATATTTTATATCTCCCTTGTGTNGGCAAATATTGAACATTATCTAAAAGCTCTCTTGTNTCTTCAACTTTTGTCCTTGAAGCAGCATCAACTTCATAAAGATCCACAAATTGNCCAGCATCNATTGCNAAACAACTTGCACATTTACCACATGGTTCTGAACTAACCCCATTAGTTTCACAATTCAAACATTTAGCTAAAATTCTGGCTAAGGTGGTCTTGCCAACTCCTCTTGTGCCAGTAAATAAGTAAGTATGATGAAGTCTTTGATTGTCAAGACTATTTACTAGAGCGGTAACGACAGGGTCTTGTCCTATAAGGTCAGAAAATAATTTTGGACGCCATTTTGTTGCTAGTACGGTATTACTCATATCATATTTATGCTATCACAAATATGATTTCATTAGCATATTATTTAAATAAAATGACAATTATAATTGGAACATATAAGAGAGCNAAAATTGTCGAGAATAATACAGCTGAAGAAACTTTTTCAGGAAAGACATCAAGTGCTGTTGCAAAGATAACGGTGTTAGCAGCAATAGGCACAATAGATAACAACATAAATGCACGATAAATTTCAATTGTATAAAATTGAAATAAGTAATGATCAATTAGGACCAAAATTAACATTAGTAACGGCCAGACTACAAATTTTCCAAGAAAAGAAAGACTTATAAATTTATAATCAAAAGATAAATTTTTAATTGACGAAATTCCGAAGCCTATGAGCATCATACCCAAAGTTACATAAGCTCCTTGCATACTAATAACAAAGTTGTCCATAAATACAGGNAGTTTTAATTCAAAATATAAAAAGATGATTGCGAATAAAAATGCGTATATCGCTGGAAGTTTTTTTAATCTATTAAATGATTCTTTNACNGTATATCTTCCTCTAGCTGTTAGGTAGTAAACAACNGTATTTTCAAATATTGTAACTCCAAGAGTACCTAAAATATAAATTCCAAATACATTTTGATTAAAAAGCAAAAGTGCTATTGGAATTCCAAAATAACCAGTATTACCCTCAGATGCAACAACAGAAAGAACGTTTGCTCTCGCATCACCATATAAATATTTTCCATATTTATAGAAAAAATAAGAAATTAAAGAGCACATTAAGAAAATTATAATTGGAAGACTAAATGTGCTTAAAGATAAATTTGAGTGTGTTATTGCTTCAAATATAACAAATGGGGCTATGATATAAATTATTAACTTTCCAATTCCTTTCGCATTAATATTTAGGTATCTGCCGGCTATAAACCCAATTATCACAAAAATATATAAAGGTATAATTTTAATAAATATTAAGNATAAAATATCCATTTGTAAATTTATTTATTTTCGATAAGTCTTCGAATTAATAAAATCTAGAAACACATCTGAAATCGGGTATGGGCTTTTATAATTTTTTAAAAATAAATTTTTTAAATCTTTTGCTAGTAATTGCGGATTATCCGCCACGTTATCATGAACAATGATTCCTTTATTCGTTTGCATGAATGAAAAACCATTATAATGATCTAAGCCTTCAACTTTTAAAATATAATTCTTAACACCAACATATAAAATATAAACATTAAAATCTAAGACTCTAACTTGTGATTCTATTTGATTATTCTCAGTTTTAATATTATTTATTTTTAGTTTCTTAAGTTGCTTTTTAATTTCTAATGTAGTTATTTCATGAGATGTTAATAAATTAATTANAGAACTTATAAAAGGAACTAAAAAGTCTGAGCCTTGTTTTGCAAGCTCACTCCTATTTGATTCTTGTAATTTTATTTGTTTATCGTCCATATACTAATATTAAGAAAATTAAATAGCTCGGTGAGTATAGGATTCGAACCTATGAAACGATTACTCGTTTGCTACCTTTCCAAGGTAGTGCATTCGACCACTCTGCCAACTCACCAAAGACATTTGATATTATCATACA
This sequence comes from Gammaproteobacteria bacterium, assembly GCA_002705445.1. GTDB lineage: Bacteria > Pseudomonadota > Gammaproteobacteria > Poriferisulfidales. Next base: position 144,708 of record PAGR01000013.1, read on the forward strand.
TTGAAGAATGTATTGGAAATTATTAGCTTTCAGTATTATTAGTATTTGGAGGAATTGTAAAATTTCCAGCGGGAAAATTTTTTATATTTGTGTCAGTTGAGGTTATCTTTGCAGCACCTTCTTTTTCAACTTCGTCTATACGAATAATGTTATGAACTGGTATGAAAAATCTTTTTACATTCTTAAATTCTGTTTTTAATTTTTCCTCTGTTGGATCGACAACGACACTTGTATTTTCNCCAAANACAATATTTTCTATTACAATAAATCCATACATATCAGATTGATACACTTCCTTTGAATATATCTCATAAACAGAATTATTGTTAAAAAAAGTTATTTTAAAAGTTTGGCTCATATATTAATAAAATTACATGCAATCAATAATAGCATCTCCAAATCCACTACATGTAACTAATGTAGCACCTGGCATTAATTCTTCAAGATCTTTTCGTATCTCCTGACCGTGCTCATGTTTTTTCACAAGTGTCTGCATACCTGCTCTCACTCTTGCTAAGTCGTAAGTTACAGTTTTATTTGCTATTGCTTGAGCGACACCATTCATGACTTTGTCTGCCGCCTCGGTCCATCCTATATAACGAAGCATCATTTCGGCTGATAAGATTATTGAACCGGGATTTACCCTATTTTTTCCAGCATACTTTGGAGCAGAACCATGAGTAGCTTCAAAAACGGCAACTTTATTAGATATATTTGCGCCGGGTGCTATTCCAATACCTCCAACTTGTGCAGCCAAAGCATCAGAAATATAATCTCCATTCAAATTTAAGGTTGCAATTACATCATAATCCTCGGGACGTAAAAGTATTTGTTGTAGAAAGTTATCAGCTATAACATCTTTTATAATAATCTCATTTCCATTATTCGGATTTATAATTTTACACCACGGTCCGTCATCAATTATCTCGCCATTGAACTCATTAACTGCAAGCTCATAACCCCAATTTCTAAAAGCCCCTTCAGTAAACTTCATGATATTTCCTTTATGGACTAATGATACTGATTTTCTATCATTATCTATTGCATACTCAATTGCTTTTCTTATTAATCTAATTGAGCCTTCTTCTGAAACCGGTTTTATACCTATACCAGAACTGTCAGGAAATCTAATTCCACTGACTTTCATTTCTTTTATTAAGAAGTTTAAAACTTTCTTAACATCGTCTGTTTGAGCAGCCCACTCAATNCCAGCATATATATCCTCTGTATTTTCCCTAAAAATTANCATATCGGTAGTACTNGAACTTTTTAATGGCGTTNTGGTGCCAGGAAAATATTTTATAGGTCTNACACAGGCGAATAAATCCATCTCTTGTCTTATTGCAACGTTTAAAGACCTCAAACCTTTACCGACAGGAGTAGTCAAAGGGCCTTTAATTGCAACAACAAATTCCTCAATGGCATCAAATGTTTCCTTAGGTAAATAATTGTGCGGACCATACTTTTCAACAGCTTTATCTCCAGCATAAACTTCCATCCAATATATTTTTTTTTCACCCCGATAAGCTTTTTCAACTGCGCTATCAACAACATTTTGCATAACTGGAGTTATATCCAAACCTATGCCATCTCCTTGAATAAAAGGAATTATTGGATTATTGGGAACAACAAGATTGTTCTTTTCATCAAAGGAAATTTTGCTTCCATTGCTTGGAATCTCTATATGTTTAAACATAATATAACACTTCCTAGTTATGTAAAATTGTTATTTTAAAACTGTTCTTCTTCAGTTGAACCCGTTAAAGCTGTAACAGATGATTCTCCACCCTGAATTACAGTCGTAACGTCATCAAAATAACCTGCACCAACCTCCTGTTGATGGCTAACAAATGAGTATCCTTTGTCAGCAGCAGCAAACTCTGGCTCTTGGACCTTTTCAACATAATGTTTCATCCCGTCGCCAGCTGCATATGAATGAGCAAGATCGAACATGTTATACCACATATTATGAACACCTGCTAAAGTTATAAATTGATATTTATAGCCCATTGCACTCAATTCGTCTTGGAATTTTGCAATAGTAGCATCGTCTAAATTTTTCTTCCAATTAAATGAAGGTGAACAATTATAAGCTAATAATTGATCTGGATGTTCAGCTCGTATAGCCTCAGCAAAAGTTTTTGCAAATTCCAAATCAGGAGTTCCTGTTTCACACCAAATTAAATCTGCATATGGAGCATAAGCTAAACCCCTTGATATAGCTTGATCTATTCCATTTTTCGTTCTATAGAAACCCTCAGCAGTTCTTTCTCCAGTTAAGAATGGCTTGTCGTACTCGTCAGCATCAGAAGTTATTAGGTTTGCAGCTTCGGCATCTGTTCTTGCTAATAATAACGTTGGGACGCCCATTACGTCTGAAGCTAATCTTGCCGCAATTAATTTTTGAACAGCTTCTTGCGAAGGTACTAAAACTTTACCACCCATATGACCACATTTCTTTGCAGCTGCTAATTGATCTTCAAAATGTACACCTGCGGCTCCGTTAATTATCATATTTTTCATTAATTCAAATGCATTTAGCACGCCACCAAATCCAGCCTCGGCATCAGCTACAATTGGTGCAAAATAATCTATATAGTCTTTATCGCCAGGATTGATATCTTTTGCCCATTGAATTTCATCAGCTCTTTTAAAATTATTATTAATTCTTCTTACTACGGTTGGAACAGAATCATAAGCATAAAGTGATTGGTCGGGATACATTGTTTCTGATGTATTTGCATCCGCTGCAACTTGCCAACCAGATAAGTAAATTGCCTCAATACCGGCTTTAACTTGTTGCATTGCCTGTCCACCTGTTAATGCTCCTAAACTGTTTACATAACCTTTTTTAGCGCTACCATTAACTAGTGACCACAGCTTATCTGCACCTTTTTTTGCTAAACTGCATTCCGGCACAAATGAACCTCTGAGTCTTACAACATCTTCAGCAGTATAACCTCTTTTAACGTTCTTCCATCGAGGATTATTTTTCCATTCGTCTTCTAGCTGCTTGATTTGTTTTTTTCTATCCATCTTAGTCTCCTGATGTATTTAGAAATAATAATTTAATTAATTCTTTTATTATAGTTGTTGTACTGAATATTCTTGAAAATATAGAGTCATTTAGGGTGCGTATATTAGCAATTTATTTCCCTTTAGTCCCCAACTATTTCAATATCTTTGATAAAAATTTTATATAATGATAAAATTTACAATCTATATTTAAATTATTTTCTAAAAAAATATCATAAATTATTAATTTACATGGAAAAAAACAAAAATTTTAAAACAGCTGATTTGTGCGATCTTTATAGTGATGATCTTATAATCATGCATCAACAATTTAATAGTTATGGTAAAAAAGAGTCTTTTTTCGGCAAGATTAGTACAATAAAATGTCTTAATGATAATTCAAAAGTAAGAGAAGCTGTAAATTCAGATGGCTTAAACAAAGTACTTGTTGTTGATGGAAATGCATCAATGGAATGTGCCTTGTTGGGAGATATATTAGCTGAAGCTGCTTTTAAAAATAATTGGTCAGGAATTATTGTAAATGGCTGTATTAGAGATTCTGATGTAATTGCAAATATAGATATAGGAGTATTAGCCCTAAGTACAAAACCTGTGAAAAGCGTTAAAAAAGGAATTGGTGAAGAAAATATCGATGTAAAGTTTATGGGAGTAACATTTAAACCTGGTGATTATATTTATGCCGACTCAGATGGGATAATTATAAGTAAAACAGAGTTAGACTTAACTAAATGATGGTTTTCTTCTATGGTAATACTTGATATCCCTAAAACTTGTTTGACCCTCAGCACCAACACCTAAATACATTTCTTTTACATCAGGTCTTTCTAATAATTCTTGGGCTTTTCCTTTAAGAATTACTCTTCCATTCTCAATTATATAACCATCGTCTGCATATTTAAGAGCTACCATAGCATTCTGTTCTGCTATCAAGAAACTTACACCTTCTTTATTTAAGTTTTTTACTATTGCAAATATTTCCTCTACTAACTGAGGAGCTAAACCCATTGAGGGCTCGTCTAATAAAATTAATTTTGGTCTAGACATTAGAGCTCTACCCATCGCAATCATTTGCTGCTCACCACCAGAAGTAAATCCAGCTAAACTCTTTTTTCTTATCCTAATTCTTTCAAAATGATCATAAACTCTCTCAAGATCTTGCTTTGCTTCTTTTGAATTTTCTCTGATGAAAGAGCCAGTCATTATATTTTCTTCAACTGTCAGATGTGCAAAACAATGTCTACCTTCAAGAACCTGCACTACTCCGTCTTTCACAAGGTTATAAGCGTCGGATGTTGCGATGTCATTTCCTTGATACTCTATTGAACCTTTTGTTATTGCTCCCCGCTCGGCGTGCAACAGATTTGAACAAGCTTTTAATGTTGTTGTTTTTCCAGAGCCGTTAGCACCTAATAAAGAAACCACTTTTCCTTCTTCAACATCAAGTGTAACTCCACGTAATGCTAAAATTACATGATTATATACAACTTCTATGTTATTTACTTTTAGCAAAGATTCAGACATTTTTTCCTCTTTCAATTAATGTGGGTATGGCCACATTCTTAATTTTTGTTTTGTAGTTCCCCATAAAGCCGCAAATCCACCTGGTTCCCTAATTAATAATGCAATTATAAATATACCATAAACCATATTTGATACATTTTCTACAACAGCTGTGTTAAAGGCACCTTGGAAAATAAAATCACCTATCCAAGTAAATACAATTGGGAATTCATATACAAAAATTGCTCCTAACCACGAACCCGAGATAGACCCCAATCCCCCAATAATTAACATAAATAGTATTGTGAAAGAACGATCAATTTCGTAAATCATTAAATCAACATTACCAATATATAAAAACGAATAAATACCGCCAGCAACACCACAGTAAAAACAACTAACAAAGAATGCCAATAGCTTTGTTCTTGGAACGCTAATCCCCATAACACTGGCAGCAATATCTCTATCACGAACNGACATAAAGTTTCTGCCCGTATTACTTCTCAATAAGTTCTTCGCAAAATAAGTCAATCCTATACAAATAGTTAAAGCTAATAGNTANCTTGCTGGNTAACCTTGCATNTCNACNCCTAGNANATNNCCTAAACCCCAATANTCATANAATTTTGGCGCNATAGCTACTACNCCTGAGGATTCGTANTTTAAAAACCANGCNTANGAATTAAAAAACCACCANACAAAATATTGNGCTGCNAANGTNGANACNANNAANTAAAAACCNTTAATTCTAATNGCNGGNAANCCAAAAATAATACCNACNAATCCTGCAAATATACCAGAAAGAAGNAANGCAAANGGTAAAGACATTAANNCNTCNGGCATTCTNAACATTAAGATTATAAGTACNAAATGCTCCTACGCACATAAATCCAGCAGTTCCCAGTGAAAGTTGTCCTGTTAGTCCTGTTAATATATTAAGACCAACTGTTGCTAACCCNACNGCCAAAATTGGAATAACATGGGCACTTANAACATATTCTGATGTTGTTGGNACNTATAAAAAAAGAAATAGTAATCCTAACACTACNACAANTTTATCAAANTTCANTGGAAANATTTCTCTNTCNTTAAANTAGTTAGTTACAAAATTTCCAGTTTCTCTATATATCATTTATTTATACCCTTTCAATTAATTTTTCACCAAACATACCTTGAGGTCTAAACACTAAGAATATTAATGCCATGAAGTAAGCAAACCACAATTCTATTCCTTGCCCGCCAAATACATCAGCTAAATAGATTTCACCTAATTTTTCACCAACACCAATTACTAATCCACCAATAATAGCACCAGGAATAGACGTCAATCCGCCAATTAAAATAACTGGCAATGCTTTCATTACCGCTTCAATTAACGTAAATGAAACACTCACTCTTTCAGCCCATAATAAACCAGCAACTAATGCAATAACACCTGTAACAGCCCAGACCACAGCCCAAACTGTTTGTAAAGGAATACCGACTGCCATTGCAGCCATATGATCGTCTGACACCGCTCTTAAAGATAGCCCTGTCTTAGTTTTTTGAAAGAAGAATGCTAAAACTACAATAAGTGATCCAGCAACTAATGATGCAAAGATATCAAATTTTGGAATTAAAATGTCCAGCCAGGGAATATGATCTGACATAAATATTGGCGCTGGGTCAAGTAAACCTATATCAAGGAATTTGCTCATTTGCAGTCCGTGAACGTCTGAATCCCAAATGAATTGAGAAAAGCCCTCTTGGAAAGTAGCCAAACCAACTGTTGCCATGAATAAAGCAAGAAGATCCTGGTTTGCTAATGGTCTTATTACATACCGTTCGGTTGCAACACCAAATATAACCATTATGCCTGCCGCTATAAATAATGCAGTCCAAAAATCTATTCCATTCTCCGTCATTTTAACAAAAGTTAAAGAGGCGAATAAAAGCATAGTTCCTTGGGCGAAATTAAATATGCCTGATGATTTATAAATTAATACAAAACCAATGGCTACAAGAGAGTACATTACTCCTGACATTAATCCGCCTACTAACACTTCTATCAAATAAACCCAATCCATCTTATTACCCCTATTTAGTGACTGACTCCAAGATATGCATCAATAACATCTTGGTTTGCCATAACTTCTTTTGGTGAACCATCACCTATTTTTTTTCCATAATCCAATACTACCACATGATCAGAAATATCCATTACCACTCCCATATCATGCTCAATCATAACAGTTGTAATTCCTTGTTCTTTATTTATCTCTAAAATAAAACAAGACATATCTGCTTTTTCTTCTAAGTTCATTCCCGCCATAGGCTCATCGAGCAATAAAATCTTAGGTTCTGCAACTAATGCTCTTCCTAACTCAACTCTTTTTTGAAGACCGTATGGTAATTTTGCTACTGGAGTTTTTCTAATAGACTCAATTTGTAAAAATTTTATTACCTTTTCAACTGCAAGTCTATTTACTTTTTCTTCTTGTCTAGCTCTACCGATATTTAAACCTTGTTCTAACCAAGAAGATTTCATAAATAAATTCCTACCTGTCATAATATTTTCTAAAACAGTCATACCTTGGAATAACGCAATGTTTTGGAATGTTCTTGCCATGCCTGCAATTGCAGCATCTCTTGGATTAATAGATCTTCTCTCAACACCGTCATAAGTAACTGTTCCTATTTGTGGAAGATATACACCATTAATAACATTTAACATTGAGCTTTTTCCGGCTCCATTAGGGCCAATTACAGCACAAATCTCACCTTCCTTAACATTAAAACTAATATCAGTAATTGCTTTTACACCACCAAATTGAAGTGTTACGTTTTCTACTTTTAAGATATCTGACATTCTATTCTCTTTTTAAATTAAAATTTATATTTTATTAAAACTAAGTTCATAAGATAACTGATCAATATCATTTACTTCGAAGCTATCTTTTTTAGAATCAATTGCTTGGTAAACATCCTTTAAATTTACCTCTATATTTTTNCTCATAACTTCCATAGTTTTTGAAACTTCTCCTTGCGACATTACAAATGTTCTATGTAATATAACAAACTTTTTTACTTTAAGCTCTGAGTCGAGAGTTTCATTTACACAACAAATATGTTCTTTTATTAGCTCTCTAACTTCGTCTTTACCAGCTAATTCAGTATAACCGGTATATCTAATATTTTTTCTATCAGCCCATGAGTTTACTGAATTTGGATCTATTACAACGATTGCAGAGTTCGATTCTTGATTGTTTCCGACAACTACTGCAGATTTCACAAATGGTGAACAAGAAATTAGATTTTCTATACTTTCAGGTGAAAATTGTTTACCAGATTTTAAGGAAATTACATCTTCGGTTCTTCCACTAATTACAATATTTTTTGAATCGTCAAGGCTACCAATGAAACCAGAGTTCACCCACCCATCTTGGAAACTTGCTTCACCATTTAACAGTTCTGCTAAGCAGTCTGATTTAAAACAAACTTCTGAATTGTCATTGATCATAATTTCATTACCTGCCATCGCCGAACCAACATTTTCTGAAGAAACAGAATGATCTGGTTGGACGGAAATACATCCACAGGATGAAGCTTGTCCAAAAGAATGTTGTATCTCAACACCTATCGCATGAAAGAAGTCGAAGTTTACTTTTGATAGAACCCCATCACTTACAAAGGCATGCTTTATATTTGTTAAGCCAAATACGTTCTTGGCTGGAGCAAACGTTGTAAGCATAACCCACATTTTTTTTATTTTATCCAGTGTTGAATTTTCCCCACTTACTTCTTTATTATAAGTATCCATTAATATTTCATAATGTTTCATATATCTATCATAGTTAGATTGTGTTGCAGATTCTATTCTGTAACTTATTGATGTAATAATATGTTTATATACAAAAGAAGGTGCATATAATATTGTTGGGCCTATTTCTTGCAAATCTTTTTCTATAGTTTGGTTACTTTCAGGTAAATTTAACGACATTCCGCTTGTCAAGGAAGTAACAAATGTAAATAGTAAATTTGTTGGTATTGACAACGGCAGAAAGGAAACAATAGAGTCTTTTTCTGTCAAATTATTTAAAGTGATGATTTTCGAGCTATTATTAATTATTGCCGCGTGAGAAACTTTATAAATTGAATCTTCATGTTCATCATAAAGATAAAAAGCAATATCATTTTCACTAATAGAGTTTATATCATTTTCTATACTTGATTCATTAGATTTTTCTATAAGATTATCATATGAAAACAATATGTCATTTGAGTATGTAGACATTCCTCTTCCATCTAAATAAATAAGACTTTTAATTTCGCAATCAGACTTTATATCTAAAAATGTATCAACCTGTTGTTGGTCTTCAGCTATTAAAATTTCTGCTTTTGAACCTGCTAGGATTTTTTCTAATTCTTCCCCTGTTGATTCCGGATGAATAGGAACCACAATAGCGCCTAAAGATTGAATTGCAGCGATAGAAAAAATAAGTTTGGGAACATTGTTTCCATAAACCGCAATTATACTGCCTTTTTTAATAGAAAGAGACTTTAAAGCATTTGCTACTGAGTTCACTTCGCGATAATAATCAGCCCAATTATATGTATTCCATATGCCTAATTGCTTGTATCTTAGGGCGATGCCATCGGGATGCTTTTGATTGTGCGAAAGCACTAAACCTGGAATAGTAGCCATTTATACTTTATTTTCTCCAAATATTCTTATGTTTTTGATTGATAACGATTTATTCGTTTTTATTATTATTCTAAATTCTATGAAATTTAAAAACAATCAAGATCTGTAAAGTACACCAATGCTGCCTTTCTTACAAGGAATTAATGCTAAAAATCAATATATATTAAATATATATAAGAATATAATTGTTTAGTTATGCATTTGAAAAACACAATATGTAGTGTTAAAATGTTGTTCCAAGTACTAGGGAAAAGGGTGAAATATATCAATACTTGGAAATTCAAAAAACAGAGTATTTCAAACAAATATATAAATCTTTATATACTGCCAATAATTTGTACCTTTGGTTTTACTGGCAACCATACTTTTAAAAATATTGAAACTCCTTTGTCAACTAGCGAACAAAGATGTTTAATTAAAAAAGACATATATCTTTCTATCAATGAAGATAATAATTTAAACCAAGTTGAAAAGAAAATATTTATTAAAAAAATAGATAAAAGATTACCTAAGTATATTGGGTATTTTAAAAAACATACTAAAAATTCAATTTTTTCATGGGAACTAATAGCTGCAATTTCTTATCAAGAATCTCATTGGAATCATAAAGCAGTTTCAAAAACAAAAGTTAAAGGTCTTATGATGTTAACTAAAGATACTGCAAGTTATATGGGGATAAAGGATAGATTAGATCCAAATCAAAGTGTATATGGAGGAGTAAAATATTTAGAAAATATTTTTAAAAGACTTCCCAAGTCTGTTGTTGGCTCAGACCGAATATGGATGACTTTGGCAGCTTATAATGTTGGCTTAGGTCATCTGGAAGATGCAAGAATAATTACAGAGAGATTTGGGCATAATCCAAATTATTGGTCCGACGTTAAAAAACATCTGCCGCTGTTAAGACTGAAAAAATTTTATAAAAATACAAAATATGGCTATGCCAGAGGAAAGGAACCTGTGAATTATGTCAAGAGAATTCAAGCTTATCTAAATATTATCCATGAAGATAAAAAAACCTATCTAGCCTCTCTTAGCTTTAAAGAAATCTTTCATAAGAATTGAGCATTCATTTTCTAAAATACCCCCGATAAACTTTGGCTTGTGATTAAATCTAAATTCTTTTGCAATAAAATCAAATTTTTTATAAAAATTTTTTTCATCACTTGTGTATGCCCCAAAAACTACAAGATCTATTCTTGCTTCACATATTGCAGAAATACACATTAAGCATGGTTCAAGAGTTACATATAGAGCAGCATTTTTAATTCTATAATTATTTATTTTTTTACAAGCGTCTCTTATTGCATTAATTTCTGCATGGCCCGTAGGGTCGCTTAGACTTATTGAGGTGTTATGAGCCTTAGAGATAATTTTATTTTTTTGCAATAATATAGCTCCAACTGGTATTTCTCCATATTCTTCAGATATTTTTGCAAGCGCAATACATTCTTTTATATAAAATTCATGATTCATAAATATCTCGTGGCACTAGTAAAGTTATATTGTTATTATGCATTCTTAAATTAAATAAGTATTAAATTAAATCTATTAATATTCAAGGAGTATATAAATGAGTGATAGAATTGTAATGAGGGTTGCTGAATCTTTGGTTGCTGGCGGACCTCCAGGAACAGCAGCAGAGCCTGAAGTAGTGATTGGAGAGCTTGACGGCCCTGTTGGAACAGCATTTGCGACACTTCTTGGTGATCAAGTTAAAGGTCATTCAAGAGTTTTAGCAATTATGAATACAGATATTATGGTTAAGCCTGCAA
>PAGR01000004.1 GCA_002705445.1 Gammaproteobacteria bacterium
CTCTATACCAATGCCAGAATATGCAACTGATGGCTCAGCTGCTATAGATTTAAGAGCATGTATAGATAATAATATTGAGCTTACGCCGCGCAGTACAACTCTGATTCCTTCAGGCTTAGCTTTTTATATTGAAGATAAAAATTTCGCTGGAATAGTTTTGCCAAGATCAGGACTTGGTCACAAACATGGAATTATACTTGGAAATTCCGTTGGTTTAATAGATTCTGATTATCAAGGAGAGTTAATGATTTCTTTATTCAATAACAGTAAAGTCAATTTTATTGCTAATCCCGGAGATCGAATAGCTCAATTTATGTTAATTCCAGTTATAAATATAGAATATAGTTTTGTAGAGGAATTTGATCTGACTGAAAGATCAACAGGTGGCTTTGGCCATAGTGGAAAAAAATAATAATGAATCTACCAAAAAATATTTTTAAGGCATATGATATCAGAGGAATTTACGATCACGAGCTTAATAATAAGACAGTCAAGTTAATTGCAAAGGCATTATCTGTAATTTATAAAAATAAAAATGATAAAATTGTAATTGGTAGAGATGGAAGATTATCTAGTGAAACATTGTCAAACGCTCTAATAGAAGGTTTTTTAGAAAGCGGAAAAGACATAATTGATATTGGTCAAGTTCCAACACCTTTATTATATTATGCTGTTAACTATTTTAAACTAAATTCGGGGATTATAATAACCGGTAGTCATAATCCAAAAGATTATAATGGCTTAAAAATAATTATGGATGGTCATGCCCTTGCAGGCAATGAAATACAAAAAATTTATGAAAACATAAAATTAAAAAACTATATTCAGTCCAAAAAAAATCACAATGCGAAGTTAGAAAATATTAAAATTGATAATATTTATATAGACGAATTATTAAAAGATATAAATATAAACAAAAAATTAAAGGTTGCAATTGATGCTGGTAATGGGGCAGCTGGTCCTATTGCTTTAGAAGCATATAGGAAATTAGGACATGAGGTTATAGATTTATACTGTGACGTCGATGGCAATTTCCCAAATCATCATCCAAATCCTAGTGATCCAAAGAATTTAAAAGATTTGATTTCTTGTGTTAAAGAAGATGGTTGTGATATTGGTATCGCATTTGATGGAGATGGTGATAGATGTTTAATTATTGATAACTTGGGTCAAGTGTTATGGCCAGATAAACAAATGATGGTTTATGCAAAAGATATTTTATCAACGAATAAAAATGAAAAAATTGTATATGATGTTAAATCTTCAAAAGATCTTGCAAATATTGTAAAAGAATATGAAGGTATTCCAGTTATGTGCAGAACTGGGCATTCTTACATAAAAATGAAAATGAAAGAAACAAGTGCCATTTTAGGAGGAGAGATGTCAGGGCACATCTTTTTTAAAGATAGATGGTATGGATTTGATGATGGAATATATGCTGGACTTAGAATGCTAGAAATTGTCTCGAGTAATAATAAAACAAGTAGTGAAATATTCAAGGAATTACCTAAATCCTATTCTACTCCAGAAATAAATATACCGGTCGATAAAGATGGCTTTCAGCATGAATTTATGGAAAAATTCTCTTGCTCTGCAATTATCAAAGATGCTGAAATTACGAAAATTGATGGTGTCAGAGCAGACTTTGAGAGTGGGTGGGGATTAATAAGGGCTTCAAATACGACGCCTTGTTTAGTTATGAGGTTTGAGGCCAAATCAGAAGAAATGCTAAAAAGTATTCAAGATATTTTTATAAAAGAAATTTTTAAAATAGATTCATCATTAGAGATACCAAATGAAACAAAATGAAGCAGAGCAAGTAATAAAAATACTAACCGAAGCACTTCCATATATACAAAAATTTTCTAAGAAGATATGTATAGTGAAATATGGTGGTGCTGCCATGACCGATAATAATCTTAAAAATAGCTTTGCTAGAGATATAGCTTTAATGAAACAGGTTGGCATTAATGTAGTTGTTGTTCATGGGGGAGGCCCGCAAATTGATGAACAGTTAAAAAAAGTTGGAATAGAAAGAAATTTTAAAGATGGAATTAGAGTAACAGATACTAAAACTATAGAGATAGTTGCTGATACATTAACAAATTTAGTTAATAAAGAAATAGTAAGTCTTATAAATCATAATGGAGGTAATGCAATAGGCGTTGCTAAGGATAAGAATGATGTCATTAAAGTACAGAAATACACATCAAATGATAAAGATTATGGTTATGTTGGAGAAATTATAGATGTAGATTCAAATTATTTGTATGATCTTATGACATCAAATTATATACCGGTAATTGCGCCCCTAGGATTTGATGAAAATGATGATATTTTTAATATAAATGCAGATTCAGCTGCAAGCGCCATAGCTTCGCATATGTCAGCAGAAAAATTAATATTTTTAACAAATCAAGCAGGTGTTTTGGATAAAGAAGAGGAACTAATTTCTTCTTTAAATGCTAAAGAAATTGAAAGTCTAATTAAATCAGATGTTATAACTGGAGGAATGCTACCTAAAATAAGTGCATGTCTTAATGCTTTAAATAATAGTACGAAAACAGCACATATAGTAGATGGAAGAATTCAACATTCTGTTTTACTAGAGATATTTACAAACGAAGGTATAGGAACGTTGGTTAGAAAATGACAGAGTGTTTAATCATTGGCTCAGGAATAGTAGGTTTAGTAACTGCATATGAACTTAGAAAATCTGGATGCAAAATAACAGTAATAGAAAGTCAAAGATCAGGACAAGCTTCTAAATCTGCTGCAGGCATACTTTTTCCAATCAACCCATGGGAAAATAAAAAAAATATGCAAGACCTTTGTATTTCTGGCCACAAAGAATATAATTTATTTTTTAATTATTTCTCTAAAAAAGAACAAGACAAGATTGGCTTTGAAAAAAAAGATTTATTATTATTTGGAAAAAAAATAGNTCTAGCNAAAAAATGGTATGANGATAGAAAAGATATTAAATCAGAATTTAATAATAANAATGTAAATACTATTGAAANAAATATAAAAGAATATCATAAGGATTTTTTAAAAATTTCAGATGTTAANGTAATTAATCCCGAAAAGTTCATAATCTTTCTTAAAAATTTATTATTAAAANATGGAGTAAGATTTAGCGGAGAAAAAATAGAAAAATTAGATTTATTTTTAAAAAATAAAAAAAGTANTTCTTATGATTATATAATAATNTCTGCAGGCGCATGGAGTAAAAATATTTTAGATAAAGAGAATATTAAATTAAAACCTATAAAAGGCCAGCTCTTACATATAAAGAGTAAAAAAAAATTGATAGAAAATATTTTGATTTATGAAAATTATTATATTCTTCAAAAAAAAAATAATGAAGTAATTATTGGTAGCACATTAGAAGATGTTGGTTTTGANGAAGGTGTAACAGAGTCGGCAAAAGATTATTTAATAAAACCCTTATCTGATATCTTTTTAGATAAATTTGACATTTTGAGCTTAAAGCAAACTTATGGCTTTAGGCCTTATTCAAANCAAGATGAACCTTATGTTTGTCTTGATTCCAATAATTCAAGGGTAATATACAATTTTGGGCATTATAGATATGGCATTCTCGCAGCTTTACCTTCTGCAAAAATAGTAAATAAGCTGATAAATTAATGCCTTTTGATTGATATAAAATATTTTAATTTAAAAAGGTAACTATTTGTGTCAAAATATTANAAATTAAAAGGAGACGGTATGGATATTTTTAGAATTNTTGCATTATCTTTGGGTATTATTATTTGCGTGTTAACTGTTTATTTTGCAGTTGCTGGGTCGTAAGTAATTTAATTTTCTATTACTAACTCTTTTGGTATTTTAAAGGTTATATTTTCCTCTACGCCCTCAGAATTTATTACATTTAGCGCCCCAAANCCTTTTAACTTATTTATAATAGATTCAACAAGAATTTCAGGTGCNGAAGCTCCAGCAGTAAGNCCTATATTTTTTTTATTAGATAACCATTTTACATCTAAGTCATCTGCGCAATCCAAAAGGTAAGCGGGAACACCGGCNCTTGTTGAGATTTCTTTCAATCTATTAGAGTTAGAACTATTTTCTGAACCTACAACAAAAATAATATCACATTTTTCAGTGAGATCTTTAACTGCAGTTTGTCTATTTGTTGTTGCATAGCATATGTCTCCTCTAGCAGGTTCAATAACATTATTATATTTATTTTTAATTGCATTAATTATATTTAAAGTATCGTCTATCGATAAAGTAGTTTGNGTTACATATGCAATTTCATCATTTATATCAAATTTAAGATTTTCTANATCATCTTCATTTTCAACTAAAATAATTTTTGATTTTGATGATGGTTTATATCTACCGATAGTTCCTTCAACTTCAGGATGACNTTTATGTCCAATCAAAATAGTATTTATTCTTTTTTTTGACAATCTTGCAACTTCCATATGTACCTTAGTGACTAAAGGACATGTTGCATTAAATACTTGTAAATTTCTTTCGTTTGACTCTTGGATAATTTTTTCTGAAACACCATGAGCACTATAGATCAATATTGAATGGTGNGGGATCTTTTTCACATCCTCGATAAAAATTACACCTTTTTCTTTTAATTCATCCACAACATATTTATTATGAACAATTTCATGCTTTACGTATATTGGAGCTCCAAAAATATCTAATGCTTTGTTAGTTATTTCAATAGCTCTATCTACGCCTGCACAAAATCCTCTTGGGTTTGCCAAAATAATATTCATCTTATCTTTTTTTTATTAAAAATTATATTATGTAACAATAATATAACTCCTATTGAAATTGCAACATCTGCAATATTGAATATCGGCCAATAAAAAGTATTATAGTAAACTTCAATAAAATCAATTACATAGCCGTAAATAATTCTGTCATTTAGATTCCCTAATGCTCCGCCTATAACAAAGCTAAAAGCTATATAAGGTGAGTTATCATCGTAAATCATCATATAACTAATAATAATAATAACTATAAAACTAAATGCTATAAAAAACCAACGCTGCCATCCGCCGGCATCACTTAAAAAACTAAAGGCTGCACCATAATTAAATGCAAGTGTAAAATTTAAAAAATTATTTATTGATAATGAATGATTAATAATTAAATGATTTAAAGCATAATTTTTTGTTAATAGATCAAAAAAAAACGAAAAGATTATNATTATTAAAATTATTATGTTTCTTTTAAGCATTTATTCTAATTTCACCTTCACCATATACATTCGTAATACATCTATGACAAATATTTCCATACTTTTTATTTATTCCAACAGTTTTACATTTATGCCAGCATCTTTCACATTTTTTNTTGTTAGAATTTTTAATATCTATTGCGAGTAAATGATTATTTATTGAAATATTATTTGATGATTCTTTTTCATCAATGCTTTTTAAGGATGCATTTGAGGTAATAAAAATAAATTTTAGCTCTCCATTTAATGCATTTAAAGTATTATATAAATCTCTTGAGCAGTAAATTATTATATCAGCGTCTAAAGATGAACCTATTAAATTTTCAGTTCTTTTTTCTTCAAGTGCTTTAGATACAGCTTTTTTTACCTCTAAAATATCATTCCAATTACTTTCAGAAATACTACATTGAGTAAGATTATTAATATCCAGATCAAACCAATTGTTTAAAAAAATAGATCCNCTATTATTTTTTGGTATATGTTGCCAAGCCTCTTCAGCTGTGTGCGGACATATTGGTGCTATCCATGTTAAAAGCATTTTTGTAAGAAAATACATTGATTGCTGAGCAGAAATTCTTTCTTTTGAATTCTTTTTACAAGTATATTGCCTGTCTTTAATAACATCCAAATAGAAGGCACCTAGTTCATTAACACAAAATCCGTGAATTACCTGAGTTAGCAAATGAAAATTATATTGTTCATAGTGTCTTTGAACCTCTTTTTGAGTTTCAACAGCTTTTTTAATGATCCATTTATCTAGCTCAACGGTAATAGTCTCATGAGAAAATTTTTCATTATCATAATCGGAAATGTTTGATAACAAAAACCTTAATGTATTTCTAATTTTCCTATATTTATCNGATGTTCTATTTAATATCTCCTCGGAAACGTTCATCTCTGAGGATGAGTCAGTTGAAGCTACCCATAATCTTAAAATATCAGATCCAAACCTATCAATAATTTTTTGTGGTGCAATGACATTACCTTTTGACTTAGACATNTTGTTTCCTTTTGCATCAACAGTAAAGCCATGAGTCATTGCAGTCTTGTATGGCACTGAGTCGCTAATAGCAACTGAGGTTAGAAGAGATGATTGAAACCAACCTCTATGCTGATCTGAACCNTCTAAATATAAATCTGCAGGAAACTCGAGATCATGGTTTTTTTCAAGAACAGCTGCATGTGAAGATCCTGAATCAAACCACACATCTAACGTATCTGTTACTTTTTCATAATCTTCAGGATTATCAATTAATTCCTCAATCTTTATATCAAACCATTTTTCAATACCATATTCTTCGACTAGTTTTACAACTCTGGAAAATATAATAGAAGAGTTTGAATGAGGCTCTCCAGTTTTTTTATTTATTAACATAGTAATAGGTACACCCCATTTTCTTTGTCTTGAAATACACCAGTCAGGTCTATCTGACAGCATTCCTTGAATTCTTGCTTCACCCCATGAAGGCATCCAATTTATATCGGTTAATTTATTCAAGGTTTTTTCTAATAAGTTATTCTTATGCATTGAAACAAACCATTGTGGGGTTGCTCTATAAATTAGAGGGGTTTTTGTTCTCCAACAGTGCGGATATGAGTGTTTAAATTTATTTTCACTTAATAATCTTTTCTCTTTAATTAATATATTAATCACATGTTCATCAAGTTTATATACATGAATCCCATTCAGCTCCTTTGGTAAACCTGAAAAGACACCGTTACTTTGAATTGGATTAATTACTTCTAAATTGTGCTTCTTTCCTAACTCAAAATCTTCTAAACCATGAGCAGGCGCAATATGTACACAGCCTGTCCCTGAATCATCAGTCACGTGGTCACTATGAATTACATTAATTTTTGCATTTAAAAACGGGTGTTGTGCCTCTAAATTAATTAATTTTTCACCAAAACATTCAGCTACTTTTTTTAAATTTA
The DNA here is from genome assembly GCA_002705445.1 of Gammaproteobacteria bacterium. GTDB lineage: Bacteria > Pseudomonadota > Gammaproteobacteria > Poriferisulfidales. Next base: position 7,166 of record PAGR01000004.1, read on the forward strand.
ATTCTGTACGTTCTTTAAATTTTTTTAAAAGATTTTCTGTAATGATATAATTTTCTTTTCCATCTGAAACTAAAACATAAATTAGGTCTTTTTTTATTGCCACTGATCTATTTGATGGGAGTGTCCATGGGGTAGTTGTCCAAATGACAATAAAAGTTTCGGCACTTAAATTTTTAATACCAAAAATTTTCTCTAAACTGCTTGATGACGTAATTTTAAATTTTACGTCTATAGCAGTTGACTCTTTTTCTTTGTATTCAACTTCTGCTTCTGCTAACGCAGACTGGATTTTGACACACCAATTTACTGGTTTAAATCCTTTTTTTAGATGGCCATTATTATAAATTTTCTCTAATGCTTTAACTGTTGAAGCCTCAAATTCTCTATTAAGAGTCAAGTATGGGTTTTCCCAGTCACCAATTACTCCTAATCTTTTAAAGTCTTTTTTTTGTCTTTTAACTTGTTCCAAAGCATATTCTCTACAAAGTTCTCTAAAGTCTTTATCAGATATGTCTTCCTTCTTTTTTAATTTTTTTTCTACTTCAAGCTCTATTGGCAAACCATGACAGTCCCATCCAGGAATGAATGGTGTATAAAACCCAGATAATATTTTTGATCTTAAAATTATATCTTTAAGTATTTTATTGACCGCATGGCCAATATGTATGTCTCCATTTGCGTAAGGTGGCCCATCGTGTAGGATAAATTTTTTAGATTTTTTATTTAAATCTAATAATTTTTTATATAAATTTTCTTCTTCCCATTTTTTTTGTATTAAGGGTTCTTTTACAGGCAAGTTTCCTTTCATAGGAAATTCGGTCTTTGGTAAATTTAATGTGTCTTTATAATCACTCATTTTATTTTAAATATTTCTTTTGCTTTAGCTATATCGTTTTTTATGCTTTCTTTTAACTCATCAATCCCATTAAATTTTTTAGTTCCTCTTATTTTTGAAATAATATCAAACTCTAATCTCTGCCCATATAAATTATCNGAAAAATTGAATATATTAGCTTCAAAAAGATACTTTTCACCATTAAAAGTTGGNTTGTATCCAATATTAGCAACACCATGATATTTTTTGTTGTTAATGNTNGTTGTAACCGCATAAACNCCATTTAACAATATATTTGGTTTTAAACTTATATTTGCNGTTGGAAATCCGATTTGTGAACCTCTNTTTTCTCCATGTGNAATCTTACCAGAAATAGAGTAAGGTCTGTTAAGCATTTTTGATGAATTTACAAAATCNTTATTNNTAATATATTTTCTAATAGATGAGCTTGATANTCTCTCNTNTNCTAAACTGTGNTTTTTCTCTACTTCTAAGTCAAAAAATCCTTTATCTGAAAANTATTTTAATTGNTTTATGTCTCCTGTNTGATTGTNNCCAAATTTAAAATCTTCTCCTACAATTAAAGATTTTATGTTTANCTTTTGAATNATTAAATTTTTTATAAACTCATCTGAACTCATCGATANAAATTTTTNATTNAANCTNAAAATTATTAAATAGTCNAAGTNGAAGTTATTTAAAATTCGTATTTTTTTATAAATAGAAATTAGNTCAAAATTTTTTTTTGAAAAAAAAATTTTAGGTAANGGATAGAAAGTAACTACTGCACTTTTTAAATTTTCTTTTTTAGATNNTGCTATNACATTTTTAATTATTTCNTGATGGCCTAAATGAATNCCATCAAAAGCTCCTACAGTTGCTACCATTGGTTTATCAAAATTTATATTTTTTACGTCTCTTATAATTTTCATAATTCAAATTTTATTTTCTTAGGAGAAATTTTTAGTGCATATAATAGTATAAAATATACAATTGCTGCTAATGAAATTATCATTAGTAGTTTTGAAACTCTATCAAGTAATTCTAAATTTACCCAAGAATTTGCATTTAGATCGAAATATAGAACGAATAAAGTCATTATTATTGATGCTAAAATTGTTTTAGCTAGAATTTGTATAATACTTTTATCAATTATTAATATCTTTGTTTTAATTGCATTTTTAAAAAGTAAAAAAAAGTTTATATATGCAGATACAGACGTTGCTAAGGCTAGCCCGACATGAACTCCCTCAAACTTTATGCTGGTTAGGTAAATGACGAAAACTATATTCATTACAAAATTTGTAATGACAGCTATAACTGCAGCTCTAACAGGGTAGCTTGTATCTTTTCTAGAGTAATAATTTGTGATTAGTATTTTAGCGCCAATCATCCCAGGCAACCCAAAAGCAAATGCTATTAAGCTTAAGCTTGTCATGCTTACATCATTTGCAGAAAATTCACGATATTGTAAAAGTGTTACAAGAATTGGTTCAGATAATAATATTAGCCCAATACACGTTGGTATTGATATTAGAATTCCTAATTTTAAGCCCCAATTNATTGTTGCATTGTAAGATTTATTATCTTTTTTATTGTAATATTCAGATAATTTTGGAAGTAAAACCGTTGCAATTGATATTCCAAATAAGGCTAATGGAAGTTCTATAAATCTATCTGACATGTATAACCAGCTTATACTTCCTGTAATCAAAAAAGATGCAATTATTGTNTCAAAAATTAGATTTACTTGAGTTACAGAAGAGCCAAAAATTACGGGTATCATTAATTCTTTGATCTTTTTAATTCCAGGATGATTTTTATTAAAATTAATTTTAGGAAATAAACCCATTTTAATTAGTGGATATAATACAAATATTAGTTGAACTATTCCTGCAAATATTAAACCCCAAGCAAGTGCATAAACTGGCTCACTAAAACTTTCGGAGAAAAATAATACACTTAATATCAAAATAATATTAAGAATTGCAGGTGTAAAAGCAGGTATAGAAAATTTTTCATAGCAATTTAAGATACTAGAAGAAACTGCAGTCAAGCATATGAAAAACATATAAGGAAATGTAATTCTAAGTAAGTTGTAGGAGAGTTCGTATTGTCCAGACTCAGCATAAACAAATCCTGGTGCAATAAAATAGATTAAAATTGGAGTAATTGCTACACCAATAATTGAAATTACTAATAATATTATAGAAAGATATGTGATAGACGCGTTAATAAATTCTTTCACATCCTTGCCTTCAGAATTATTTTTATAATCACTTAATACAGGTACATAAGCCGTTGACAAAGCACCTTCCCCGAATATTCTTCTAAAAAAATTTGGAATTCTAAAAGCAACAAAAAATGCATCTAAAGCACCGTTAGTATTACTTATAAAAATAAAAATAGCTGCATCTCTTATGTAACCAAATATTCTTGAAATCATAGTAAATACAGATACAACAGCAGTATTTTTAAAGAATTTTTGTTTATTTGTTAGAGACATAACATAATTATATATAATTTTTCACTTTCTTATTGACAAATTAGTAATAAAACCTCATATTGTCGTCTTTTAATAAATAAGGTAACAATTAATGGCAAATACTGCCCAAGCAAGAAAAAGAGCTAGACAATCCCTTGTTAGNAGGGGCAGAAATGTAGCTCTAAAGTCAAAANTACGAACTCATGTAAAAAATACCGTTAAAGCTATAGCTTCTGGTGACAAATCACTTGCAAGTGAAAGTTATAAAATTGCAGTTCCTGTTATAGACTCCAGTGTAGCAAAGGGTATTATTCATAAAAATAAAGCTGCTAGATATAAAAGTCGTCTTAACAAACAAATAGCCAATTTAACTTAGGAAACGATCATATTATCCGTATGGATAACTACTTCGCTGTCAAAAACCCCAAATTCTTTTTTAATTTCTGAAGTTGATTTCCCTATAATTTTTTTTAGTTGTTTTGAATCGTAGTTTGTTAAGCCTCGTGCAATTTCTATTTTAGTTGAAGAGCAAATAATTAACATATCACCTTTTTGAAAATTACCTTCTATAGATTTGATTCCTATTGGCAATAAACTTTTTCCAGATTTTTTTAAAACTTTCTTAGCACCTGCGTCAATGAAAATTTTTCCTTTTACTTTTAANGAGTTTGCAATCCATTGTTTTTTTGAGCCCACTGCAGATTTTTTATTGAAAATTACTGTTCCAATATTCTCTTCTTTATTTAAAATCTTAATTAATATATTTTTTTTTGTACCATTACAAATAATAGTTTTTGTGTTTGATTTAGCAGCTTTCTTGGCAGCTGAAATTTTCGTAATCATTCCTCCACGGCCAAGTGCGCTATTACTTGGCCCAGCATATTTTTGTAAGTTTTTATCAGATACAGAAATAGAATTAATAAGTTGGGAAGTTTTTTTTATTTTTGGATCACTTGTATATAATCCATTTTGGTCAGTAAGCATAACTAAAAGTTTTGCTTCGCTAAGATTTGCAACTAGAGAGGCCAAAGTATCGTTATCTCCAAACTTAATTTCATCTGTCGAAATAGTATCGTTCTCGTTTATTATTGGTACAGTATTATATTTAATAAGATTTGATAAAGTATTTCTTGCATTCAAATACCTTGTTCTATCGCTCAAGTCTTCATGAGTTAAAAGCATTTGAGCGGTTAAAATATCATATTTTTTGAATGCGACTTCATAAGCCTTTACAAGTCCCATTTGACCAATTGCAGCTAAAGCTTGTAATTGACTAGAGGAGTTTGGTCTTTTTCCTAAACCTAATCTATTCATACCTTCAGCAATAGCTCCAGAAGAAACAATTATTACATTAATATTGTTATTAATGATTTGATTAATTTGGGCAACCCAACTTTTAATATTTTTCGTATTAAGTCCTGTATTGCTTTTTGTCACAAGTGAGCTTCCGATTTTTATTACCCAGGTTTCTTTCATAATAATGTTNTGGTTATTAAATAAAATTCAATTCGATAGTCAAAATAATTAAAGATAAAAAGACTAATATGGTTATAAAAAGCATTACACTAAGAGTTCTTTGTTTATTTTTTAATTCAAATAACTCCTCCTTAAGTTTATTCTCTAATTTTTTAATTTCTGTGATTTCTATATAGTCTTCTTCTTCAGAACTTTTATTTATCGATGTTAAGTTTAATTTTGTAGGAGAAGACTCAACTTGTTTTTTTGCTTTACTATCATTTTTTAAAGAAATACTATTTTTTTTTATCAAATCATTAATATCTGATGCTTTCTTATGAAGAGCATTTATTGATGTCTTTAAATCTTGCAAGTTATTAATTTTGCTTTTCATATCATTTTAGTATTTCTTATAATTTTAATATAAATAAATAAAAAATTCCTTCAATTAGGCCTCAAATTTTGATAATTCTTTTAAAATGTACTTTTTTAATTCTTCAATACCGTTATTATTTATAGTTGAGGTGAAAAATACCCGATCTTTATTATACTCTTTGTATATTTTACTTTTAAGAACAGTAAGTTCTTCGCTGGATATCAAGTCTACTTTATTAAATATAATGTATTGTGTTTTTTTACTTAATTCTTTATCAAATTTACTTAATTCTTGATTGATTTCAGCTAATTCACTTGNTACTTTCCCGTCAGTTACTTTCTGTATATCGANAACATGCAGAAGAATATTTGTCCTAGATAAGTGTTTNAGGAACTGTATCCCTAGTCCAANGCCGTCAGCAGCACCCTCTATTAAACCAGGTATATCTGCTACTACGTAACTCTCNCCGTATCCAATATTTACAACACCCAAAGATGGATTNATTGTTGTAAATGGGTAATTCGCTACTTTTGGTTTGGCTCTTGTCATAGATCTTAGAAGAGANGATTTNCCNGCGTTTGGTTTTCCAAGAAAGCCAGCATCAGCAAGTAATTTTAATTCTAATTTGAGAGAAAGTTCTTCACCATCAGTTCCTTTTGTAGCTTTTCTAGGAGCTCGGTTTGTTGAAGATTTAAATCTTAGATTACCAAAACCATGTCTTCCTCCCTTGGCTACAAGAAGTTTTTCACCATCATTAACTAATTCGCTTATTAATACATCGTTGTCTGCATTGCACACAATTGTGCCCAATGGAACAAGAATATCTAAGTCGTCTCCCTTGCGGCCTGTTTTATTCTTACTCATTCCATTTTCACCATCTTCGGCATGGAATTTTTTTTGCGTTCTAAAATCAGCTAAGGTATTTAAACTCTTTGTTCCTTTTAAATAAATGTCTCCGCCATCGCCACCGTCGCCACCATCTGGTCCACCAAATTCGATATATTTCTCTCGCCTGAAACTCGCAATNCCATTNCCACCTTTTCCAGCTTTTANATCTATCTGTACTTCATCAACAAACTTCATATTTATTTCTCTTTTTTAATATTTTAAATATAGGAATTATTATACGACAATCGTATAAGATTAAATTTTTTAATAAAATTTAATTAAGGTAGTTACTTTATGCGGGGATNATACTTACGATCTTTTTATTTTTAGGACCTTTNATTGANAANTTTACATGCCCAGCTGATTTAGCAAACAATGTATGATCTTTACCACAACCAACATTTTCTCCAGGATGGATTTTAGTNCCNCGCTGTCTAATAATAATATTTCCAGCTTTTACTANTTCTCCACCATACCTTTTAACACCAAGTCTTTTTGACTCAGAATCTCTACCGTTTCTGGTGCTACCGCCTGCTTTTTTATGAGCCATTTTTAACCCTCAGCTATATTTGTTATTTCAACTTGTGTGAAGCTTTGCCTATGTCCCGCCTGTTTTTTATAATGCTTTCTTCTATGAAATTTGATAATACTAACTTTATCATCTCTACCTTGAGATTTAACAACACCCTCAATTTTACTTTTTTCTAAAAATGGTTTTCCAATACTCACTTTACCATTGTTAGAAATCAATAAGATTTTGTCAAAAAGGACAGTATCACCCTCGTTTTGATCTAATTTCTCAATTTGAATGGTGTCACCTTTGGAAACTCTGTATTGTTTCCCTCCAGTACTTATAACAGCATACATTGCATTTCTCTTCTAAAATTTCGTATAGGCTGTGTATTCTACATTCAAGCAAAATATAGGTCAATGTATTGTTAAGAATATAGTGATATTTTGATATAATTTGAAGATTATATAAGATTCTAAACTAATTTGAGGCCTTTTGATGAATTACGATACTATAAATAATAGTATGCAAGAAGAGATTTTGGAAATTAAATCTTACATAGAAAATTATTTAGAATCAGATATCGAATTAATAGAAAAAGTTTCAAAATACATCATAGATGCGCCTTCTAAAAAAATACGTCCAATTCTGGTTGCAATCATTGGTAAAGCTTTAAATTTAGAAAAAGAAAAATCTTACAAACTTGCTGTGATTATAGAATTTATTCATACCGCAACTCTACTCCATGATGATGTTGTTGATTTATCNGGAAAACGAAGAGGNAAGGATACAGTNAATAAAGTTTGGGGAAATGAAGCTAGTGTTCTAGTTGGTGATTTTCTTTATTCTAGATCTTTTGAAATTATGGTTGAATTAAAAGATATGGAAATTATGAAAATTTTATCGCACGCCACGAATACCATTGCAAAGGGGGAAGTTCTTCAGCTCATGTGTGTTGATCAAGTAGAAACAAATATAGACGAATATTTAAAAGTCATTCAATATAAAACTGCAACTCTGTTTGAAGCTCTTTGTGAGTGTACAGCAGTACTTGCAAAATGTGACGACAATGTAAGAACAAATTTAGCAATGTATGGAAGAAATATAGGGCTAGCATTTCAAATCTCAGACGATGTTTTAGATTACACCGCTGAATCAGATGAACAAATTGGTAAAAATGTAGGTGATGATTTGAGTGGAGGAAAAATAACATTACCATTTATATATGCTTATCAAAATTGCTCAAAGGAAAAAAAAGAAATTCTAAGAAATATTATACAAAATAGAAAAATAGAAGATTTTGTGATTTTAAAAGATATAATTTTTGAAACAAATTCTATAAAACTTACTCAAGATAAGGCAAAAGAATATGTTGAGTTGGCAAAAAATAATTTAAAAGTAGTAGAAGACACAGAAGTTGGAAAACTACTTAATTTTTTAGCAGAATTTGCTTTAAAAAGACAAAAATAAATTCTTAATTATTTCTTTTTAGGTTCTTCAGCAGCAGGTGCAGCTTCAGCAGCAGGTTCTTCAGCAGCAGGTTCTTCAGCAGCAGGTTCTTCAGCAGCAGGTGCAGCTTCAGCAGCAGGTTCTTCAGCAGCAGGTGCAGCTTCAGCAGCAGGTT
>PAGR01000012.1 GCA_002705445.1 Gammaproteobacteria bacterium
TCAAATCTGACAAAGTTTTCATTAAGCCATTTAATAAGCTTTTTTTCCCAAGATATTTAACTCTCATTGACTCAAGGTCAGACAAGGTGTTAACATTTTTTATCGATTTTACTGCTTCTTCTAGAACTTTTTTTAAACTGTTTTTAAGTGTATCTACAGACATTACGCTGCAAGCTGTGACTTCGCTTCTTTTGCTATTGCAGCAAAGGTCTCAATATCGTTCATAGCAAGATCTGCTAGAATCTTCCTGTCTATTTCAATTTCTGCTTTGTTAAGACCATTAATTAAAGAGCTGTAATTAAGATCATACATTCTAGCGGCGGCATTTATTCTTACTATCCAAAGAGCTCTAAATGTACGTTTTTTTTGCTTTCTATCTCTGTATGCATACTGCCCTGCTTTTGTTACAGCTTGAGTAGCAACTCGATAGATATTTTTTCTTGCGCCGTAATAACCTTTTGCTTTTGCTTTGACTTTTTTATGCCTGGCATGTGCAGTAACTCCTCTTTTTACTCTTGACATCTCTTATACACTCCAAATTAAATATATGGNAATAATTTTCTAACTGCCGGTGTATCAACTTTCTCAACTAAATCAGGTGATCTNAAAGAACGTTTACGTTTTGTNCTTTTTTTTGTCAAAATATGTCGTAAATGCGATCTTTTACATTTAAATTTTCCAGANGAAGTTGNTTTAAATCTTTTTGCAGCTCCCCTATTTGTTTTTAACTTTGGCATTTTTATTCCTTAACTTATTTTNTTGGCGCAATNACCATAACAATTTGTCTACCTTCGAATTTAGGGCTTTGCTCNACTTCTGCAACATCCTCTAAATCTTTTTCTATTCTNTCAACNTGCTTCATTCCCANTTCTTTATGAGCAAGCTCCCTACCTCTAAACCTAATGGTNATTTTNGCTTTATCNCCATCGGTTATNAANCGTCTCAAATTTGTAAGTTTTGTCTGATAGTCATTTTCTTCAGTACCNGGTCTCAACTTAATCTCTTTTACCTGTTGTTGCTTTTGCTTTTTTTTAGCTTGCTGAGCTTTCTTANTTTGTTCAAATCTAAATTTACCATAGTTCATNACTTTACAAACTGGAGGTTTTGCATTCGGTGTTACCTCTACCAAATCNAGATCTGCTTCTTTTGCTATTTCNAGTGCGTCNTTTATTTTAACAACTCCTAGATTTTCTCCTTCTACNCCAATTAANCTAACTTCAGGTGTCTTAATACTNTTATTNAGNCTTGTATATTTNTCTGAACTAATTTTACTCTCCTATTATATACTAAGTTATTACTATTTTTTACTAATCAATTTAGTTATAAAGTCATCNACACTGATTAATTCATGCTCAGTGCCATCATATTCTCTTACTGATATATTNCCGGATGATACTTCTTTATCGCCAATTATTACAACATATGGAACTTTTGCAATAATAAGTTCTCGAATCTTATAACCAATCTTTTCATTTCTCAAGTCTAAATAACAACGAAAATTATTACCTAATAGTTCTTTTTGTACTTTTTTTGCAAATTCTGTGTGTTTATCAGCTATATTAGCAATTATTATTTGTTCCGGGGATAACCAAAAAGGTAATTTACCACCATAATGTTCTAATAATATCCCAATAAATCGCTCCATCGAACCTAATATTGCCCTATGTACCATGACAGGAGTGATTTTATCTCCATTTTCGTCAATGAAATACGCTGATAATGCAGATGGCATAGAAAAATCAAGCTGTACTGTCCCACATTGCCACTCCCTATCTAAAGAATCAGTTAGTGTAAATTCAATCTTTGGCCCATAAAATGCTCCCTCGCCAGGTAATGTAATATACCCAGGTACATTTTCTTTTAAAGAGCTTTCTAAAATTTTTTCTGATTTGTCCCATATTTCTTCACTACCTACTTTTTTTTCGGGTCGAGTGGAAAATGCAACTTTAATATTTTCAAAACCAAGTTCTTTATATACTTTAAAAGTTAATTTTATTAATTTTGTAATTTCATTTTGAAGCTGGGATTCTGTACAAAAAATGTGAGCATCATCTTGAACAAATTGTCTTGCCCTCATTAAACCATGAAGAGTTCCAGACGGTTCATTTCTGTGGACAAGCCCAAATTCACAAAGTTTTAATGGTAAATCTCTGTAACTTTTAAGACCTTGATTAAAAACTTGCAAGTGTCCAGGACAACTCATTGGCTTCACAGCATAATCTCTTTTTTCAGAATGAGTAGTAAAAATCATATCTCCAAACTTGTCCCAATGGCCAGATTTCTCCCACAAAGTTCTGTCTAAAATTTGAGGAGTATTAATTTCTTGATACCCAGAATCTGAATTAATTTTTCTCATATAACTTTTTAATAATTGGTATATCGTCCAGCCCTTGTGATGCCAGAAAACCATTCCGGGCGCTTCTTCTTGAAAATGAAATAAATCTTGCTGTTTTCCTATTTTTCTATGGTCTCTTTTTTCGGCATCTTCAATTTTCTGTATATAGTCATTTAACTGTTCTTTTGTATCCCATGCAGTTCCATATATCCTCTGAAGCATTTTATTTTTGGAGTCTCCCCGCCAATATGCACCAGAAACTTTTGTAAGTTTGAAATGTTTTAAAAACTTTGTGTTAGGAACATGTGGACCCCTACACATATCTATATATTCCTGATGAAAATATAATGCAATTTCTTCCCCATCTGGAATTTCTCTCACTATCTCCTGCTTATATGGTTCATTTCTATTTATAAAAACATCTAGCGCTTCTTTTTGAGAAACAACTTTTCTAACAACTTCATAATTTGTTTTAATTAAATCTTTTATTTTTTTCTCAATTAAGCTTAATTCTTCTGTACTAAGAGGTTTGTCACAATCAATATCATAATAAAATCCATTTTTTATAACAGGCCCTATAGCCATTTTTGCTTCTGGGTAAAGCTGCTTTATAGCATGGCCAACAAGATGCGCAAAAGAATGTCTAACTACATCAATTCCTTCAATATCATTTTTCTTTACAATTTCTAGGTCGCAATCAGAATCTACGACGACACAAAGATCTTTTAATTTACCATTTATTTTGCCGGCAACCGCTACTTTAGCTAAAGAATTGCTTATATCTTTAGCAACTTCATACAAAGTTGTATTTTTAGGTATTTCCTTTTCATACCCATCTGGCAGTCTAATTTTTGGCATTCTAATATCTAATCATATAAAATTAATGGTAGGCACGATTGGGTTCGAACCAACGACCTCTACCATGTCAAGGTAGCGCTCTAACCAACTGAGCTACGCGCCTTTATTTAAATAAATGTTAATATAACATTTAAATAATAATCATGCATAATAGCATTAATTTATGACTAAAAAAATTTTATGAAAAGAGTAAATAAATATATATCGGTTCTATTAATTATGGGATTTATGAATACTCCAAGTTTTGCAGAGGAGTATAATACTGAAGAGCAAGTATATCATGTAGTTTTAGTATGGCTAAAGACTTATAGAAATGAAATGAGAATAAATAAAATTATTGAGGCTAGCAAAGAGCTTAAAAATATTCCTGGTGTTTTAGAGGTTTCTACTGGAAAAGTTTTAAGAAGCGCTAGAGTTATAGTTGATGATACCTTTGATGTAAGTATTATTATTAAATTTGCATCAAAAGAATATTTGCAAGATTATTTAGTACATCCCATACATGTGAAAATTGCAAACGAAGTCATAAAGCCATTAGCAAATAAAATTACTATTTACGATACGATTATTCAGGAATAAATTAACAAGACATATGCAACTAATTTTTCATAAATCTGAAAAATATATAGAAGAAGATATTTTTTACTATATTAGTGATCAGAGAGATAAACACTCTATGATCAAGCCTAATAAAAAAGATTTAATTAGTATGACTGTTGAATCTAATAATCTAAAATCACCAAATAAAGAAGAAATAACAAATATTTTTTATCCATTTAAAAAAAATAGTGTTGATAAAATATATATCGGCTTGAGTTTTCCCTTATTTTCGAATAATTGGGCAGCATCTTATTTAAGATATCTTTTGAAGGTGATTAAAAAAGATGGTTCAATAATTCTTCCTGTTTATCCCGAAGAGCAAGCAAGTGAAAAAGGTATGTGGTCTCGAAGTTTTTTAGAAAATATATTCACAAGTAGAACTGGATGGACTGGTACAAATAATGTTTGGGCAGAAAATGACGGAGTAATGTCAATGAGAATTGGTAAAAAGTTTCCTGAAAAAAAGAATAGTACATTAAATTTTTTTCTCGATGAGATTGGTAATCAATCCTTTCGAAATGAATTTGATAATAAAAAGGATAACCATTTAGACCTTATTAAAAGAATATGGTTGACCAGTAAACATAGTTCTATTGTAGAAAAAATAATTCAGGACAAATATGCAAGTAATAAAGTTATATATTGTGATATNGGAGATAATCCATCTCTAGCATTTGAAATTAATGTAAGTGNNTATTTAAAAATTCAGAAAACCATCGTTGTTACAGATAATAATAGTTTATATTATGATTTGGATAATTATTTTGCATATAGAAATATAGCGCCTTGTGAAAAACTTGGTTTTGATACTTTAAGCGGTATTGGTCCTTTATCGCCAAATATAATTTCGATTATATATAATCAAGATAATCGTGAGATTCTTGATAAAGTTATAGATATATGCCCAAAGGCGAATATAATTTTCTATGGAAGATTAGATTTAGCTGAAAAGTCATTNAAAAAGTATGACATTTGCAATTACTCATCCATTGTAGCCACAAAACTAGAAGATGAAAAAACCATTAACCATTATTCTGATATAATTGAGAAGGAGATAAATTGTGAGGATAAATCAAATGCNGATAAAATCTACGTTTTAACGCCAAAATAATATGGCATTTAAAAAATATTCTAGAAATCCTTATAACCCTTTATCGGATAAGCCATATAAATTATCAAGATCAAGAATTGATAACTATCTTAACTGCCCAAGATGTTTTTACATGCATGAGCGAAAAGGAATAAAAGCTCCTTCCGGACCTACGTTATCATTAAATAATGCAGTCGATAATCTTTATAAAAATGAATTTGATATATACAGAAAAGAAAAAAAAGCTCATCCCTTANTGCAAAAACATAATTTAAATTGTATACCCTATGATCATGAAAAATTGCCGGAGTGGCGAAATGCTTTTAAGGGTATTCAGTGGCATGACAAAGAAACCAATTTTTTGTTNTTTGGTGGGATAGATGATGTTTGGATAAATACTGACGACGAACTTCATATAGTTGATTATAAAGCTACGTCCAAAAAAACCTTTAACCCAAATTTCGATACAGGCTGGGAAGTCTGCTACAAGAGACAAATTGAAATATATCAATGGTTGTTTAGAAAAAATGGTTTTAAAGTTTCAGATATCGGTTACATAATTTATGCGAATGGGAAATCCGATGAAAAAGAATTCAATAAAAATTTATCGTTTGAAGAATATTTATTTCCTTTAGCATGTAATACAGATTGGGTCGATGAAATAATAAAAGAAATTTATCAATGTCTAAATTCCGAGAAACTCCCAAAAAGTGGTGGAGGTTGGAATGGTGAGGGATGCGAACAATGTTTATATAAAAAGAAATTATTTGATATTTTTAAAGCCCATACATCAAATTAAATTTATTTTTTATCCAAAAACTTCTGAAAAATATGGGATCCACGCATATACAATAATTAAAACAAAACCAATTTCAAAAATCATGACTTTTTTAAAAAGCGAGGCTTCATGATCCGACTCAGTAGAAGAAAATTTTACTATAACCATTACAATATCGAACATTAATACCATTACATATATTGGTAACATAGCAGGAATTGCTAAAGTTAAAATTGTATCAGTTATATTACTTAAAATAAGCTCTGTATTTCTATCTGGGGCAAATAAGAGAAAAATAAAGCCAAGTAATATTAATAAAAATCTTAGCAGACCAACTTTTTTTATAAAAATGTTAATAACTTATTGTTCCTTCATATAATGCTTCATTAAAACTTCCGCNACTTCTGGCCTTGCAAATTCTTTTGGAAGACTCTCGCCTTTTGAAAGCATTTCTCTAACCTTTGTTCCAGAAAGAATTACAAAATCTTCTTTTGTATGATCTTCGACATCTCTCATCATTACAACTTTATTTAATTTCTTTGAGTAAGCTGTGTGATCAGCTTTAAANATNTTTATTTCAAGTGCATCTTTCGGAATACTTTCGAAGATATCTTGAGCATCAAAAGCTCCGTAAAAATCTCCTACACCAGCATGATCTCTTCCCACAATCAAATAACTGCATCCACAATTTTGTCTAAAAACTGCATGCAGCAATGCTTCTCTTGGGCCAGCATATAACATATCAAAACCATACCCAGTTATCATCACATAGTCTTTTGGAAAATAATGGTCGACCATAGTTCTAATTGCTGTATCTCTAACATCAGCAGGTATGTCTCCNGGTTTAAGCTTCCCGAGCAACATATGAATTAAAATNCCATCAGCATCTACTCTTTCTCCAGCCATCCTGCACAGNTCTTCGTGCGCTCTATGCATCGGATTTCTTGTTTGAAAAGCAACAACATTTTTCCAACCTTTTGCTTCTATAGATGTTCTTATTTGCATTGCAGTTCTAAAAGTTTCACCAAAGTCTTTCTCGAAATAACTAAAGTTAATCACATTAACGCCACCACTTATCAATATGTTTCCTTGCTCGTAAAAAGTTTGGACACCCGGATGAGATTTATCGTTTGTTCCATAAACTTTATTTACAATATTATTAATTTCATCATCACTTAATTTCTCAATTTTATTAACAGTTTGTATAGCAATTATTTGTTCGCCTTCAACATTAGGATCTATAAGAGCAATGCTTTCTCCTTCAGTAATCTCTAATTCTTGATTTGTTAAATTAACAACTGGAGTTGGCCAAAAAAGACCATCATCTAACTGCATTCTATTTGCTACAGCAATAACATCTTTTTTTTCCATGAAGCCATCAAGTGGTGTAAAATATCCTGCACCTAGCATTACTAAATTTGCTGCAGCTGCAGAATTAACTGTTATTTTTTTCATTGATTGAGCAGCATCTAAAAGAGCAATTTTTTCTTCTTCTGTGCTAACAATTTTTGGCATTAGCTCATTTGAGCCATGTGGTTTTATCATTTTTTTCCCCTTAATCCTTTGTCTTTGATCCTTATTCTAATTTCTTTATTACTGACATTACGGTATGATTATCTCATAAAAGATATAATACTTAAAAATATTTACTAAAACTAAGATGAAAAATTTTATAGCCCCATCAATTTTATCAGCTGATTTCGCAAAACTTGGTAAAGAAGTCGATGATGTAATATTAGCAGGTGCTGATATTATCCACTTCGATGTTATGGATAACCACTATGTTCCAAACCTAACTATAGGACCCATGGTATGTAAATCCCTTAAAAGTTATGGAATAAAAAAACCTATAGATGTTCACTTAATGACAACGCCAGTTGACGATTTAATAATACAATTTTGTGATGCAGGCGCATCTATGGTTTCTTTCCACCCTGAAGCTACTCAACACATAGATAGGAGTATTGAACTAGTAAAGAGTAGAGACTGCAGAGCTGGAATCGCACTTAATCCGGCTTCACCTTTATCTCTTCTCGATCACATACTTGATAAAATTGATTTTATTTTGATCATGTCAGTCAATCCTGGGTTTGGGGGACAAAAATTTATTTCAAACTCTCTTGAAAAAATCAAAAAATGTAAAGAAATGATTGATAATTCTGGTTGTAAAGTAGAAATAGAAGTTGATGGTGGCATCGGCATTGAGAATATAAAAAGTATAAAAGATGCTGGTGCAAATATATTTGTTGCTGGGTCTGCCATATTTAATTCAGATAGTTACGTTGATGCGATAAAAAAAATGAAACAAGAAATTTCAGCCGACTAAGAAATGACAAAAGAAGATTTTATAAAATTTGCTAGTCAGGGGAATTCTAGAGTTTCCGTAAATAAGGTAATCAAAAATTTTGAAGGTAGCCCACTCCAGGTATATAAAGCTCTAAACAATAAGAATTCGTTTCTTTTTGAATCTGCCTCAAATAAAGGAAAATGGAGCAGATACTCTATTATCGGAACAGAATCAAATGAAATGATAAAAGTTGAAGATAATAAAATTTCTTATATTAATGATAATAAAGTTGAGGAAATTAAAACAAATGATCCTTTAGACTGGATAGAAAAATTTTATTCTAAAAATAAAGTAATAAATCTTCCAAAAGATGTTCCTTTCTCAGGTGGTTTAGTTGGGTATTTTGGATATGAAACAATAAGATTTATCGAAAACAAATTAAAAGTTGAAAAAAAAGATAGCTTAGGTGTTCCTGATATTTTTTTATTTGTTTGTAATGAAATTATTATATTTGATAATTTAAAAAAATGTATTCATATTATTATTAACGCAAAAACAAATAATGAAGATAGCTATGAAAATTCTATTGAAAGAATTGATGAAATTGAAAAATTAATTTTTAATAAAGTTAATACTCTCTCTCTAAAAAGCTCATTAAACAAAAGTGAATTTACATCCTCTTTTAAAAAAGAAAATTTTATGAGCGCCGTCGAAAAAACAAAAGAATATATTGCCGACGGTGATGTCATGCAAGTTGTTTTATCTCAAAGACTAACCAAAAAGTTTGAAGGAAAGCCTATAGATATGTATGAAGTACTTAGAGATATGAACCCTTCTCCATATATGTACTTTTTGAATATGGACGAATTCCAAATTATCGGCTCTTCACCGGAAATTTTAGTTAAACTAGAAGACAAAAAAGTTACTGTTAGACCAATTGCTGGAACTAGGCCTAGAGGAAAATCTGAAACCGAAGATGCGACCAATGAAAAAGATTTAATAAATGATCCAAAGGAACTTGCTGAACATTTAATGCTTATCGATTTGGGCAGAAATGATATTGGCAGAATATCAAAAATTGGAAGTGTCCAACTAACCGATAAGATGATTATAGAAAGATATTCTCACGTAATGCATATAGTTTCGAATGTCACTGGAGAAATTGCAGAAGAGACAAAGCCACTTGACGTTTTAAGAGCAACTTTTCCTGCTGGGACTGTTTCTGGAGCTCCGAAAATTCGTGCTATGGAAATCATCAATGAGCTTGAACCTTTAAAAAGAGGCATATATTCTGGAGCTATAGGATATCTTTCCTGGACAGGTGATCTTGATACTGCATTATCAATAAGGACTGCAGTGATTAAAGATAATTTAATCCATGTTCAAGCTGGTGCAGGCATAGTTTACGATTCTGTGCCAGAAAAAGAATGGGAGGAGACAATGAATAAAGCTATGGCATTATTAAAAGCGTCTGAAAAAGTTAATGTTTCAAGTGAGGACACATAAATGATTTTAATGATTGATAATTATGATTCATTTACATACAACATAGTACAATATCTTGGTGAGCTAGGAGCTAATGTAAAAGTTGTTAGAAACGATATGATCTCNACAAAAGACATTGAATATATGGAGCCAGAGAAAATTGTTATATCACCTGGCCCCTGCACGCCAAAAGAGGCAGGTATTTCAATTGATGCGATTAATAAGTTTCACTCTAAATTGCCAATTTTAGGAATTTGTTTGGGACATCAAAGTATAGGAGCAGCATTTGGGGGAAATATTATTAAGGCAAAAAAAATCATGCATGGAAAAACTTCTTTAATCCATCATAATCAAAGTTACATATTTAAAAATTTACCCTCCCCTTATACTGCAACAAGGTACCACTCTTTGGTCATTGAAGAAAAAACTATACCTGATTGCTTAGAAATTATTGCAGAAACTAAATCAGAAGATAAAAACGAAAATGAAATTATGGCAATTAGACATAAAGATTTTCATACGTATGGTGTACAATTTCATCCAGAATCAATTATGAGTGAGCACGGACATCAAATTTTAAAAAATTTTCTAGAAATAAAATGAATATTAATGAAGCTGTAGAAAAATTTTCGTCTGGTAACAGTCTGAAAAAAAATGAAATAAAAGAAGTATTTTTAAGCATTATGAACAACGAATGTAATGATGCAGAAATAATTTCTTTTTTAATGACTCTCAAGACTAAGGGTGAAACCGTTGAGGAGATAACCGGTGCAGCAGAAGTTTTAAGAGAAATGTCTCAAAAATTAAAACTTAATTCTCAAGAACTGGTTGATACATGTGGAACTGGGGGAGATGGACAAAATACTTTTAATATTTCAACTGCATCAGCAATTGTTGCTGCCGCAGCAGGTGTTAAAATAGCTAAACATGGAAACAAATCAATTTCTAGTAAATCTGGAAGTTCTGATCTACTTGAGTTCTCTGGAATAAATATTGACTTGGACGAAGAACAAGCACAAAAATGCTTTGATGATAACGGCATTACTTTTATGTTTGCCCCAAAATATCATAAAGCTATGAAAAATGTTGCAAATGTTAGAAAAAATATTAAAACCAGAACTATTTTTAATTTGCTCGGCCCACTATCAAATCCAGCCAATGCCAAGTATCAAATATTGGGTGTGTACGATAAGAAACTAATACTTCCAATTGCAAAAGTTATAAAAGGTTTAGGCGTCAAAAGAGCAATGGTTGTTCATTCTGAAGAGGGTTTGGATGAGATATCCTGTGAGAAGGATACATATATTGCTGAGGTAAATGAAAATGAAATTTCTGAATACACAATCAATCCAAAAGAATTTGGATTGGAAGTATTATCTCTTGAATCTTTAAAAGTTGATTCAGTTGAAGAAAGTTATAAAATTTTTATGAACATGCTTGAAAATAAAGATGAAACGGCAGTGAATATTGTAAGTTTGAATGCTGGTGCGGCTATTTATATTTCCGGTATTAAAGAAAATCTAAAAGAGGGTATAGAATTTTCGAAAGAGCTAATTATTTCCGGTAAAGCACTAAAAAAATTTGAAGATTTAAAAAAATCCATGCCAGAAAAATTAAATACTCCAAAAATATTAGAAGAAATTTTAGAAAACAAAGCAAAAGAAGTAGCTGATAGAAAAAATAAGATGACTGTGCAAGACTTAAAAGAGATTACTTATATGTATTCTCTTAAAAGAGATTTTAAAGGCGCATTAATAAATAAAATCAGTAAAAATAAACCTGCTGTCATAGCTGAAATTAAAAGAGCATCCCCTAGCCTAGGAGAATTAAATATGAATATTATTCCTGCAAAGGTAGCTGCTGATTTTGAGGCTATGGGAGCTGCATGTTTATCTGTTTTAACNGATGCAAAATACTTTAAAGGCTCAGGAGCAATTCTTGAAATGGCAAAAAAAGGCTGTGGCCTTCCAGTCTTGAGAAAAGATTTTATTATTGATGAATATCAAATTGATGAATCAGTTACAATGGGGGCTGATTGTATCTTACTTATTGTTTCTGCTTTAGATAAAACATTACTAAAAAATTTGTATGATGCAGCAAAGGTTAGGGACTTGGATGTGATTGTAGAAGTTCATGATTATAGTGAACTTGAGTCAGCGCTGGAAATAGGATGTGACATTATTGGCATCAATAATAGAAATCTTCATACTTTTGATGTAGATTTAAATACGTCTGTTGAACTGGTTAAGTATATCAAAGATGATCAACTAATAATCGCTGAAAGTGGTATACATAATTTTGAAGATGTTAAAAAAATGAATGAATGCGGTATAAATACTTTCTTAGTTGGTGAATCACTTATGACTTCGAAGGATCCGATAAATAAATTTAAAGAAATTTTTAAAAACTAAATTGAAAATTACAATTAAAAATTGTTCGCAGTGTGGATCAAAAAATATTGATTATTCCATTCCAAAAGGTGACAACAAAGAAAGATATATATGNAAAGATTGTGGTTTTATTCATTATCAAAATCCAAATATTGTAGCCGGGTCTATNTTAGAATGGGATAATAAAATTTTGNTNTGTAAAAGAGCAATTGAACCTAGAATAAATTGTTGGACATTACCTGCTGGTTTTTTAGAGAATGAAGAACCGCTTGAAACAGGTGCAGCGAGAGAGTGTGTTGAAGAGGCAAATGCATATTCTGATGACATGAAAATTTTTTCTATCTATAGCCTAATTCATATAAGCCAAATCTATATAATGTATTATGGTACGTTGAAAGATGGGAAACACAGTCCTGGCTTAGAAGAGTCTTTTGATACAAAACTCTATGCAAAGGAGGAAATACCTTGGAATGAATTAGCATTTCCAATCATTACAGAAAACCTTAAATTATTTTATGAAAAAGGAAAACCTAATATGCCTTATACTGGCGTCGTTGATAAGGTTGATAATGAATATATTATTAAAAGAAATTAAGCTTAATGTACATAAACGAAAAAGAATCTTATTGTCCATACTGCGGTGAAACTATTTCTTTGCTAATTGACAGTTCGATTGAAAATCAGGAATATGTTGAAGACTGTCAAGTTTGTTGTAGTCCGATTTTAATTGGTGTTGAAATAGATCACGATGGAGATATTTCCATAAATACTAAGAAAGAAAACGAATAATGAATTTAACTCTAATTTTAACTGTAGCACCGCCTTTGCTCATCGTTGCCTATATAATTAAAGCAGATAAATTTCCAGAGCCAACTGGTTTATGTATTAGTACTTTTCTTTTAGGATGTCTTTTATGTATTCCTGCCGCATCACTTAATAATTATTTTATTCCTGATCTAAGCTACGCTTACTTAGCTGGTTTAACAGAAGAAACCCTAAAATTTGCTGCAATATATTTTTATATAAGAAAAAAGACAGATTTTGACGAGCCCATGGACGCTATAGTATATGGCACGCTAATATCTTTAGGCTTTGCAACACTAGAAAATTTCCAATATGTTTATAGTGCTGGCAACCCAGATTTTATAGCAACCTTAAGAGCATTTACTGCAATACCACTTCATGCATGTTGTGGGGTTATTATGGGATATTACTTCGGTTTATATATGTTTAAAGACAAAAATAGACTAAATCTTTTTAAATCTTTGTTCCTTGCGATAGCCTTTCATGCATCATATAATTACTTTGCAACTAGAAATGTATTGTTAATGTTTTTTGTACTAATCGTTTTGATAATGTTTGCTAAAAAATTACATAAATTATTAAAAGCAGAACAATTATCAAAGCAAAGTTAAAATAATTTTGGAGATTGATATTGACTACAAAAACTGAAATACTTTTTGATGTATACAAGAAAAAATCTGAGGGGCTTTTTGATTTCTTAGCAACTACTTTTGCAGCCTCACACTCTACTTCATTTATTTACAATACAAAAGCGCATTTGATTATTACTTTATATGTAAAAGAACAATCAGGATATGCCCACTTCGAAGCAATTTGTAAAGATATTCCAAATAATATTGCTAGTCGTGGGACAATACAATCTATCTTAGACATGGGTGTTAAATTAAATATTTTTACCAAGCTTGCGTACCCAAATGACAAAAGAGTAAAACTTTATAATCTATCAGAAAAGGCTTCCGCAGAAGTAGACAGATTTTTTGAAAATTTTTTGAAAATATCAAAAAACTTTGATAAGTAAATAAAATTAAATGGCTAAAAATTGAGCTGAGCATCATCTATAAAATCTAAAGTAAGCATCAAACGCCTCTGTTCATTATCTTCTACTTTTGGTGAGCGATGCACTAAACCGGCCCCTTCATTTTTCTCCCAACTTTCTCCTTTTAATAGGCCAACATGTCCAACATCGAGTTGCTCGATATCTTTATAAGTTTTAAAAATACCTGTCTCTTCGTCGATTTTTCCATGACTTGCAACGCCTAACTTACTTCTATCAACCTTACAATGAGGCAACCACTCTGTAGCAATTCCATGATAAGTTGTTATCAAACGACATGGCACTCTATCAACATGAAAACGTGGGCACATTGCATGATCAAGTATTTTGAGTTTTAAACCTACTTGATCTAAATTGAATAAATCACAAAATATATTAACTAAATCTGAGATATCTTTACTTAAATAAATACTATCTTTGCTTGTCCCAATTTTTGAATCTAAAACTTCAATGGCATTTTTCGGCTTAACCAAATCAGAGATTTCAAGATATGGATAAGTTTGTAGAATATTATTTGAAGCAAGTGTAATTTTACCGCTTAGCTTACGTTGCCATATGGCGATATTCACTTCTTCCTGATAAATTTCAGCTAATGAAGAAGAAGTATTTCCCTTAAAACTGAAACGGTTTAAAGATGGAGAACTTTGAGGTTTAAAACTAGACTTAATTATATTCATGCAGTTTCCTTCCACTCATTTGGGAAGGGATCTTTAAAAGTAGACCAGTGATTTTTTCCTTTTAACAAATCATCATCTGACAAAAGACATGCATCTAGTGCTTTTGTAATTTGTTCTTTATCAAGACCTTGCCCGATAAAAACTAATTCTTGTCGCATATCACCAAAAGGTTCTACCCAATTTTCTTTAATTATATTTATAGATTCTTCATCTTCCGGCCAGCTTTCTTCTGGAACTGCTTTCCAAAACATTCCTGCAAAACCGTACCGCGCTATGCCACCTGCTTGACTCCAGCTGCCTGCAAATTGTGGGCGTGTTGCGAGCCAAAAATATCCTTTTGAACGAATAAGTTTTCCCGTGTGGCTTTTATCGTGTAAAAAATCAAAAAACTTTTGCGGGTAAAATGGCTTGCGTGCCACATATGCAAAACTGCTTATACCATACTCTTCTGTTTCTGGAATATGTTCACCACGCATTTCTTTCAACCATCCTGGTGCTTGTTCAGCCTTTTCAAAATCAAACAAACCAGTATTTAGGATTTTTTCAACATCAACTTCTCCATTGGAAATAGGAATAATTTTTGCACTTGTATTCAAAGATTTTAAAATAGCTACTAATTTGTCTATATCTTCCTTTTGAACTAAATCTGTTTTACTTATCAAAAGAACGTCAGCGAATTCAATTTGATCAACTAGCAAATCTGCAACGCTTCTTTCATCTTCCTCACCTAAGGATTCAAGAGACTCGCCCGAATCTTTTAAGTATTTTGCTTCTTCGTAATCCTTTAAAAAGTTAACTGCATCGACTAAGGTAACCATAGTGTCTAATTTGGAAACATCTGACAGTGAAACTCCATCTTCATCTGCAAAAGTAAATGTTTCCGCAACAGGTAAAGGTTCTGAAATACCTGTAGATTCTATTACTAAGTAATCAAAACGACCTTCTTTTGCTAATTTGTTAACTTCTAATAATAAATCTTCTCTTAAAGTACAACATATGCAGCCATTACTCATTTCCACAAGTTTTTCTTCTTTATGGCTTAATTCCACTTCATTTTGAACCATTGCACTATCGATATTAATTTCACTCATATCGTTTACAATCACTGCAACTTTCTTATTTTGTCTGTTATTTAGTATATGAGTTAAAACTGTAGTTTTTCCAGCGCCAAGAAATCCTGAAAGCACTGTTACGGGTAATTTTGTCATTTGCATCCACTCTAAAAATTATTTAATTGTTATATTATAACATTATATAAGTGTTTTCAAAAAAATTGCCAATTTATTAACTTGCACAAGGTGGGGAATCTTTTACATACTCAGATTTATCTTTCCACTCTTTCTGAGTAAATAGATGAAGTGATAAAGCATGGACTCCATTTTCCAATTCATATTTTAAAAGCTCATTGATTTTTCTATGACGCTGAACTAATTGAATACCATCAAATTCATCAGAAACTAAAATAACTTTAAAGTGGCTTTCAGTATTTGGCCCACTGTGCATATGGCTTTCATTTATTACCTCTAGGTGACTTAATTGGAAATTATCACTTAAGGTATGCTCTATTTTCTTTTCTACACTCATTCTTTTACACCAAAAAAATTCAAGTAATTTTGATAAGTTATTTCACATATATAATCATAAGACTGATTTCTATACTTTGCCACATCTTTTGCAACTTCTACTAAATATTCTGGCTTATTAAGATGTTTCATTGCTGAAGTAACCTCTGATTTTTTACTCGATATATAAGGTGAAAGATAAGGTGAATCTGTTTCTATCAACAATTTATCATCTGGAATAATATCTATAAAATCTCTTAAATGTTTGCCCCGCCTATCATCGCAAATCCAACCAGTTAATCCAATAGAGACTCCTAAATCAAGATAATCAATGAGTGCATTTTTGGTTCCTGTAAAACAATGTACGATAATATTTTTGCAATCATGAATATTGTCTTTTAAAATACTATGCATTTGGTGAAAAGCATCGCGTTCATGAACAAATAATGGCAGGTTTGTTTCTTTAGCTAAA
>PAGR01000005.1 GCA_002705445.1 Gammaproteobacteria bacterium
GAGGAAATATAAAGTGTAATTGAAATTATAAATGCTACAGCTACTAAAGCATGGTTAATTGATAAATTCATACTATAGCTGCTATCAAATATTGGCAAAAGAGAATTTACATGCAAGATAATTGCGATTAGCCAAAATAACCAGACAATAATTTGATAAATTTTTATATTTTTCGTATAAGTTGCCATGACACACCATATAAATATTGCGGTTAGCATGTAAAATACAAAAATAGAATAATTTAATATGTTACTCATTAGTTAGGATCTTATTTCTAAATACGTGTATTAATAGAAAATATCATAGAGCTATTATACATTTTTTCATAAATTATGCATTTTTCGAGAAATTAGCATGTGATTAATAATTACTTTATAGTAATAAATTAGGAATAACATTATTTACAAAAATGACTTACAAAAAAATTTTAATAATACTTTTCTTTATTATTGTCGCACCGGCTAATGCAAATAATTATGATATTGAAAGAAGTAAGTATGTAAAGGCAATCAAATATTACAAGAATAAGAATTATAAAAAATTTGAAATTATAAAAAAAGAATTAATTAATTATCCTCTTTACGCAGAGTTAGAGTATAAGTCTATCCACAGAAAGAAAAATATTAGCAATACAGAAGTTATAAGATTTATAAAAAAATATAAGAAGAGTTATTTATCAGAAAAAGCATATATAAATTTAATCTATAGATTATCTGCAAAAAATAAGTTGGACATGTTAATATCTAACTATGTTGATATTGGATCTGTAGATTTAAGTTGTTTATACATAAGGGCAAAAATAAAAAAGAAATATTTTTCAAATATTGATGCTGAAATAATACCAATTTGGCTTAGTTCAAAATCACAACCTAAATCATGCGATTTTGTTTTTAAATGGTTTTATAAAAATAAGAAGTTATCTGACGAGCTTGTTTGGCAGCGAATAAATATGGCTCTTAATGCAAATAATTACTATCTTGCAAGATATCTAAAAAGGTTTTTATCAAACAAGAATAAACAGTGGGCAAAAATCTTATTAAAAGTACATGTTAATCCAAAGAAAAATATTTTATCAGATAATTTAAAAAGAGATAGTAGATATAGAAGTACTATTTTAAGTTATGCTTTAGATAAAATTGCTAAAAAAGATTTTGTTTCTGCAAAAAAATACTTATATAGAATAAAAAATGAATATAAGGTTCCAGATAAATTTTTTAATAAGAAAATGTTAGAGATATTTATTATTGCTCTTAAGTCAAATCAACAAAATATAACTTATGACAAAGATTTTTCTTTAATAAATAATAATAATAATCTTGCTTTTACCATAGCCTTAGCAAATTACTCAATATTCAATACAGATTGGAAGAATCTTTTAAAATCCATTGAAAAAATGCCTCAAAAAATATCACAAGAGGAAAAATGGCTTTATTGGAAGGGAAAGGCTTTATATAAAATTGGCGATAGAAATTTATCAAAGAATACTTTAGAAGATATAAGCTCAAGAAGATCTTATTATGGTTTCCTAGCGTCGAACATATTAGATAAACAAATATCTATTATAAATATTCCATACAATACAAATTTTAATAAATTGAAAAAAATTAAAGAAAGCTTCGAGATAAAAAGACTCTATGAGCTATATATATTAGGTAGAAAAAGAGAAGCTAGAAAAGAGTTAAATTTTATCTCAAAAGATATCGACAATGATACTTTAAATAACATGAGTGTACTTTTTAAGAATTGGGGTTGGAACGTTGGCTCTATTCTTGGATATGGAAAAACAAAATATTTTGATGATGTAGAAGCTAGATTTCCTATCATACACGAAAAATATTTTAATGAATATTCAAAAACAAATCTTCAGAAAAGCTTGCTATTGGGTATCGCAAGAAAAGAAAGTATATTTATACAGTATGCTAAGTCCTCTGCTGGCGCTCTTGGAATAATGCAAATTATGCCAAAAACTGCTTTTTGGGTTTTAAAAAGGACAAAAAGCAAAAAGGTTTCAAAAAACTATTTATATAATAAAAAAATGAATATTTTTATTGGGTCTTATTATTTTAATTATCTTCTTTCCAAAAGAAAAAGTTATGTAGAGAGTATCGCGTCCTACAATGCAGGCCCAAATTCAGTAAGTAAATGGAGAAAATTAAATAAAGCTCCAGAAGATTCTTGGATTGAATTCATACCTTACTCTGAGACAAGAAAATACGTCAAACTTGTTTTAGAATATACATTAGTTTACGACTGGATATTAAACAAAAAAAATACCATACGTGTTTCTCAATTAATAAATATTGATAAATAGCTTAGCCAACCACTTTTGATAAATCCTTTATACTAAGAGCTTGTGACAAATCCTCTAAGATATCATCAATATGTTCAATACCAATTGATAGTCTTACCATATCTTCAGGAACACCCGCTGCTTCTAATTCTTTCTTGCTTAATTGTCTATGTGTAGTTGATGCTGGATGACAGGCTAATGACTTGGCGTCTCCAATATTTACTAGTCTTACAATTAATTTTAGCTTATCTATGAAATCCGCGCCAGCTTTTGCACCACCTTTGATACCAAAACTCATAATTGCAGAAGCTTTACCATTCATATATTTATCGACTAGGCTGTTATCTGGATGAGATTTTAGGCCGGGATAATTTACCCAGCTCACAGCGTCATGTTTCTCTAAAAATTCGGCAACAGCAAGTGCATTAGAACAATGTCTATCCATTCTTACTGCTAAACTCTCGATTCCCTGAAGAATTTGAAAGCTATTCATGGGAGAAATTGCTGCGCCCATATTTCTAAGTGGAACTACTCTTGCTCTTGTAATAAATGCTGCTGGACCACAAGCATCAGTAAAAACCATACCATGATATGCAGGGTCTGGAGAAGACATTAAAGGAAATTTATCTGAATTTGCTTTCCAATCAAATTTTCCTGAGTCTACAATTATTCCTCCAATAGTAGTTCCATGACCGCAAAGATATTTTGTTAAAGAATGTATAACAATGTCGGCACCATACTCTATCGGTCTGCAAACATAAGGACTCGGGACTGTATTATCTATAAATAATGGAATATTGTGTTTATGCGCAAGATCTGAAATTTCTTTTATATCTGTAACATTTGCAGCTGGATTTCCAATAGATTCACAAAAGATTAATTTTGTATTTTTATCAATCATTTTTTCAAGCCCTGTTAAATCTTTTACATCGCCAAAACGAGCTTCAATTCCCATTTTTGGGAAGGTATCTTTGAATAAACTTACAGTACCTCCATATAATGAACTTGTAGAAACAATATTATCGCCATTTGATGTTATGTTAAGAATAGCCGCAGTAACCGCAGCCATACCCGATGAAAAAGCAAGAGCGCCAACTCCGCCTTCCATTTCAGAGACTCTATTTTCTAAAACTTCTGTGGTTGGATTCATTATCCTTGTATAAATATTTCCTTTAACCTTTAGATCAAAAAGATCAGCACCATGTTGAGTATCATCAAATGCATAAGACGCTGTTTGATAAATAGGCACAGCAACAGATTTAGTAGTCTCTTCTGGCTCGTAGCCACCATGAATAGCTATTGTTTCAATTTTCATAAAATCCTCGTTTATATAATATTTTTCTAAATATACTTCATTATTATTAATTAAATAATATCTCATTGTAGGGGTTTATTGTAATGTTTTTTTGAAAATGTATATGAAATTATCTATAAATAAAGCTATAATACGTCAAAAAATTTAAATACCAATTTTAAATATAATGGAGTAAGAAAGTTACAATGAAGTTTTCTATTTTTGTTGCAAGTGTTTTTCTTTTTAGTTCTTTTAGTTTATACGCTGAAAAATCGCCAGAAGAGCTATCATCAACCTGTTTAGGATGTCATGGTGTTGTAAGCTACAACAATATTTATCCAACTTATAAAGTTCCAAAACTTGGGAATCAACATAAAGACTATATTGTCGCCGCTCTTAAAGCATATAGGTCAGGTGAAAGATCTCATACAACAATGAAAGCTCATGCGGCTAATCTCAGTGATTTGGATATTGATAAAATAGCTGACTATTTTTCATCTTTTAAAGCAAAAATAGCAACTCCAGAAGATGTAAAAATGATTGATGAAGCAAATTCTTGTGTAGGCTGTCATGGAGTTGATGGTAATAGTGAAGTTCCAACATTTCCTAGAATAGCTGGTCAGTATGAAGATTATTTATATCAATCTTTAAAGTCTTATAAGAATGGTAAAAGAAATAATGCTATCATGAATGGTGTTGCTTCAACTCTAAATGATGACCAAATGAGAAAACTCTCTAAATATTTTGCCTCTCAAAAAGGAATGCTAAATATAAATCAGGGAAGAGTAGCTATTAAAGATTAACTTATCTCATCTGTATTTGCATAGGTCTTTAAGCTAATTGCATGAAGTTCCCCGGATTTTATATAGGAATCCAAAGAATTATAAACTAGCTTATGCCTTTTTATAGTATTTAGATCTTTAAACCCTTCGTAAACTATATTCGCAGTAAATTTCCCTTCGCTTCCATCAACTTCAGCAGACGATCCTTGTAAGGTATTCTCTATTATTTCTTTAATTTTATCTTTATTCATTAAAATGTTTATCCTTAACTACAAAAAATGTATATTTATATATTATAAACTTAAAATCAATATTATATTATGTTATTTAAGCAATTATTTGAAAACGAATCATCAACTTATACTTATTTAATATCTTGTCAAGAAAAACAGCAAGCAATATTGATAGATCCAGTCTTAGAAACTTTAGATAGAGATTTAAGTATAATAAGAAAGCTTAATCTTAAGCTCACACATGCTGTAGATACTCATATTCATGCTGATCATGTGACTAGTGCATCGGCATTAAGAGAAATTCTTGGTTGTAAAGTTGCTGGACCGGCAAATGACAACCTAACATGTAGAGACATAAATTTCGAAAATTCAGATGTTCTGAGAATAGGTAATAGTATTGAAATGGAAGCGATCCACACGCCGGGGCATACTGACACACACTTTTCATATGTTATTAATTTTGAAAAAGAGAAGTTTTTATTTTCAGGAGATGCCTTGCTCATAAATGCATGCGGAAGAACAGATTTTCAATCTGGTTCGTCAGAAATTTTGTATAACACAATCCAAGATATTTTTTATAAAATGCCTGACTATACAAAAGTATTCCCAGCACATGATTATAATAATAATAATTTTAGTACGATAAAATATCAAAAGAAGAATAACCAATTAATTAGTAGCAATGTTGATCTTAAAAAATTTATTGTAAATATGGAAAATTTAAAATTGGATAAACCAAAAAAAATTGATATAGCTGTTCCGAGAAATATGGATTGTGGAGTTATTAATCAGGGTTAAACAAAGGATTTGTAATTTTTGATATTTTATTTATATCAATTATTTCTTTTCTCCAACCATTAATCAATCTTGAGTTGTCATCTTGATTTTTTAAATAATTTATAATCATTTTTTTTGGTGATACAATTTGATAGGAAATATTGTTTTTAAGAGATACTGATTTAAAATATTCGTATAAATCGTCAGCAATTTTTTTATAATTTGAATTGTATGGTTTTTTATTTTCTTCGTTATAATTTTTTTTATCAAGATTTTCATTCTTTTCAATTATTTTAAGTATTTCTATCGAGTTAACATTTTTATTATGAAAAGAAATTTTTTTACTCGATACATAATTTTTAGATATTTCAATTATCTCTTTTTCATTCATTATCCAATTTCTTGGTATATTCTTATCAATTGCTTTACTTTCTCTCCATATTGATAAAATTTGCGCTACTTCCCGTGTTTTTTTATTTAAATTATTAATAGCTTTAATTTTTTTCCATGCATCATTTATATTTGGACTCCATTCAATATCGTTTAGATAATTTGTAAATTCTTCATTAAAATAATCAATTTTTTTTGTTTCAATTAGTTTATCTGTCAAATATTTACTAAGTCTGTTTAAATGTTTGACGTCATTAAGCGCATAGTTGATTTGTTTTTTACTTAATGGCCTTTTTCTCCAGTCAGTCATTTTTTCAGTTTTATCTATATCAATATTATAAATTTCTTTTATAAGTTCTGCGTAGCCAATTTGATACTTAAATCCTAAAAATGATGCAGCAAATTGCGTGTCGAATATATTTTGGGGAATAAATCCAAGTATCATATAAAGAATTTCTAAGTCTTGTCTGCAAGAGTGTAGAATAATTTTTTTATCTTCTTTAAATATACTTTTAAATAATGTTTTATAGTCAACTTCTAATGTTAAATCAATGCACGCATGCATATTTCCATTTGATAATTGAATTACACATGGTTCTGGAAAAAAAGTATTTCTTCTCATAAACTCAATGTCAATAGAAATAGTTTCTGAATTAGTAATTTTTTTTATAAAGAATTCTATTTTTTTCTTTTCGGTTATTAAACTAGTATCTAGCATTTCTTTATGATATGTATTTTTGACGAATAAATCTTAACATGCTAAATAAAGTTGGCCAAATTATAACAGATATAAATATAGAAGTAAGAACATCAAATAAATTATAATTAATTTTTAAAAAATTGTTTCCAATAGTAGACATCAAAAAAAATGGTATCAATATTAATAATAAAGATAACATTTTATTCAAGCTGGATTGAAGTCTAATCTGCGGATAGTAGAGTAATATCAAGAATATTGTTATTGTGTAACACAATGCATTATAGCCTAGAGGCATTATCAAAAGTACGTCCATTATAAGTCCAGAAACAAATGCATAGGTTAGATTAATTTGATTAGGGAAGGCCAAGGACCAATATATTAAAATTAGTAATAGTATCGGAGGTTTTATTGAATTTATATTATCAGAGAACGGAAGAATATTTAATATAATTCCAAGAAAAAGTGCTACGATAACTACAAAATTCATTTTACTAAAAATTACCATAGCAGCATTACCTCTCTGTTTGATGAGAGACTAGAACTAGGAGTAACATTAACTTCTAAAAAGTCCTCTTGTAGATTCTTATTAATTTTAGATATTTGTCCAATCATATATCCTTCTGGAAATATATTGTCTAGTCCGGAAGTTATCAAGATATCACCCTCCATTACATCTTCATTTAACGATATAAATTTTGCTTTGAGAAATCTATTGTCTCCAGTTCCAGATATAACTATTCTTTTCTCTGTTCTAGCATTTACTGCTAAAAGTGCGTGACCAGGATCTGTTATTAAAGTAGCAACAGAAAAATCATTGTTAACTTCAGATACTTGTCCAAGGATACCTAAACTATCTATTACAACTTGACCTACAAAAATATTATTTTCACTGCCCTTGTCTAACACAATTTTATTTGAGAACGGGCTTAAATTTACTTTTATTAGTTCGGCTATTAAGATTTTAGAAGACATTGCTGAATTGGAAGAGTTAAGTAATTTTTTGAGCCTTTTATTTTCTTCTTTTAGAGATGGGATTTTTTGAATAATTCCTGACTGTATGAAAATTTTTTTTTCTAAAGATTCATTTTTTTTAATTAAACTATTTTTACTTTCAATATGAGTTTTAATATTATAATAAATTTCAACAGGAACTTCTGCTATTTTGTAAATTGGTGAAATTAAATAAGAGGCATTTTCTCTTACTTTATTACTTAGTTCTAATTTATTATCTATTATTAAAAAGAATATTGATATGACTAAAAATAAAATTAGCTTAATAGATGTTATATTGCTTTGTCTGAAATGGAGATTATTATTCACTATCATGCAACTACTTAAATCATTATTCTAATGCAATGAAATCAGATCCTTTTTTATCAATCATTTCTAAAACCATTCCACCCCCTCTAGCAACACAAGTTAATGGATCATCAGCTATTATTACTGGTATTCCGGTTTCCTCTTGAATTAGTTTATTTAAACCAGTGAGAAGAGCTCCTCCTCCAGTTAAGACAATGCCATTTTCAGCGATATCAGTACTTAACTCTGGTGGTGTTGCCTCTAATGCAGCTTTTGCAGCATTTGTGATTCCTTTGAGAGGCTCTTGTAATGCCTCTAAAATTTCATTGCTATTAATCCTAAAGCTTCTTGGAATTCCTTCAGACAAATTTCTACCTTTAACCTCCATTTCTTGAAGTTCTTTCCCAGGATATGCGGTAGCAATAGTATGCTTTATTTTTTCTGCTGTTGCTTCACCTATTAAAATACCATAGTTGTATCTAATATAATTTGATATAGCTTCATTAAATTTGTCCCCACCAATTCTAACTGATTCTGAATAAACTATGCCCCCTAATGATAAAACAGCAATCTCTGTTGTTCCTCCACCTATATCAAAAACCATAGATCCAACTGCATCGGCAATTGGCAGGCCTGCACCTAATGCTGCAGCTACTGGTTCCTCAATTAAATAAACCTTTCTTGCTCCTGCGCCTTCAGCTGACTCTTTAATAGCTCTTCTTTCAACTTGAGTCGCACCAGATGGAACACAAATTAAAACTCTTGGACCAAGTAAAAAGTTCTTATTACTAGCTTTTTTTATGAAATGCTGAAGCATTTTTTCGGTTGTTGTAAAGTCAGCGATTACACCATCTTTTAAAGGTCTAATGGTTTCAATATTTGTAGGTGTTCTTCCCAGCATAGTTTTTGCTTCTATACCCACAGCTCGAACTTTCTTCCTACCACCTTCATCAGATATAGAAACAACGGAGGGCTCATCCAAAACTAAACCCTTATTTTTAACAAATATTATAGTATTAGCTGTACCTAAATCTATAGATAAATCACTAGAAAATAAATCTAAAATCATTAAAACCCCCAAGCTTTCTGATATGCTCTGTTATATAATTATATGAAGATTCTAACTGAGGATAACTAAACCTACAAGGATATCTAACTATTTTAATATTTACTGGAAAACCTTATGTTTGACAAAAATAAAGTTAAAGACGTTGCAAAACTTGCAATGATAGAAATTGACGAAAAAGATCTTGAATTTTTTTCTCAGGAGATTGTTGATTTTTTAAAGTTAGTTGAACAAACCGAGAGCTTAGATCTCTATGAAATTGAACCTTTGTACCATGCGCCAGAAAATACACTCCATGCAAGAGAGGATATTGTTGATGAAAACCCAAAAAATGATGGTATAAATTCTTCACCAAGCCATAATGGAAAGCATTTTATAGTCCCAAAAGTTATTGAGTAATTAATTATGGAAATTTATAAAAAATCAATTACTGAATTATCTGAGCTTCTTCAAAGAAAAGAAATTTCTTCAGTTGAGATGACAAAATATTTTTTAAAAAGAATAAGCTCGTTTGATTCGAAATTAAATTCTTTTATATCTTTAGACGAAAACGCATCTCTCAATCAAGCAAAACTAGCAGACAAATTAATTTCAAAAAATAAAAATAACCTTTTAACTGGTATCCCTATAGCGCATAAAGATTTATTTTCTACAAAAGGTATTAAAACTACATGTGCTTCAAAAATGTTAGAAAACTATACGCCCCCTTATAATGCAACTGTAGTTAATAAATTTGCAGAAGCAGGTATGGTGAATATTGGAAAAACAAATATGGATGAATTTGCAATGGGCTCCTCTAACGAAACGAGTTATTTCGGTCCTGTAAGGAACCCTTGGAATCTCAAAAAAGTCCCAGGAGGGTCTTCTGGTGGTTCTGCATCTGCTGTAGCAGCAAGGTTAACACCGGTCGCTACTGGTACTGATACTGGAGGGTCAATTAGACAACCGGCTTCGTTTTGCGGATTGACTGGCTTAAAACCTACATATGGAGCGGTTTCAAGATATGGAATGATTGCTTATGCATCAAGCTTAGATCAAGGAGGGCCTATTGCGAAAAGTGCGCAAGACTGTGCATTATTGTTCGATGAAATGAAAGGCTATGATAATAATGATCCAACAAGTAATTTTAAATTTAATAAAAATAAAATAAAATTAAATTATGAGAAACAAAATGTAAAAAATATTACTATAGGCATCCCAAAAGAGTATTTTTCAGAGGATTTAGACAAAAAAATTCTCGATGTGCTCAACGAATCAATAGAAACCTTTAAAAAATTAGGATTTAACTTTAAAGAAGTGAATCTTCCAAATCATGACTATACTATTCCAGCATATTATATTATTGCTTCAGCAGAAGCTTCATCAAATCTTTCAAGATACGATGGGATTAAATTTGGCCATAGATGTGATAAACCAAAAAGTCTCGAAGACTTGTATTTGAGAACAAGAAAAGAAGGTTTTGGAAAAGAAGTGAAAAAAAGAATAATGATTGGAGCATATGCACTTTCCTCAGGTTATTATGATGAATATTATATGCGAGCTTTAAAAATTAGAAGAATAATAAGAAATAATTTTTTAGAGGCTTTTAAGAATATAGATTTCTTATTTGCTCCAACTTGCCCATCTACAGCTTTTAATCTTGGTGAAAAATCATCAGATGCTGTTGCAATGTATTTGTCTGATATTTATACAACACCAATAAATCTAGCAGGCCTCCCTGCAGTATCAATACCAGTTGGTTTTAGTAACAGTATGCCTGTAGGAATGCAAATTATTGGTAATGATTTCTGTGAGGGAGATATTTTAAACATTGCTCATCTTTTTCAGCAAGAGACAAACTGGCACAAAGAGATACCAAAGGAGTTTGATTGTGAGTAATTGGGAAAGTGTTATAGGTTTAGAAATTCATGTTCAACTTTTAACTAAAAGTAAAATTTTTTCGTCTTCATCA
The DNA here is from genome assembly GCA_002705445.1 of Gammaproteobacteria bacterium. GTDB lineage: Bacteria > Pseudomonadota > Gammaproteobacteria > Poriferisulfidales. The sequence goes on from PAGR01000005.1 coordinate 10,783, forward strand.
ACGATATATGGAAAAGATCCAAACAAACAAGCATCTTATATAGATTTAGGTATGCCGGGAACGTTGCCAGTTTTAAATAAGGGGGTTATAAAAAAAGCGATCCAATTTGGGCTAGCAATAAATGCAAATATAGCAAAAAAATCAATTTTTGCGAGAAAAAATTATTTTTATCCTGATTTACCAAAGAATTACCAGATTAGTCAGTTAGAACTTCCGATTGTAGAAGGTGGTTATATAGAAATTCAAGATAAAGATAATCAAAGAAAAAGAATTAATATAACTAGAGCTCATTTAGAGGAAGATGCTGGCAAATCAATTCATAGTGCTGAACACGGCTGTACTTATATTGATCTTAATAGAGCCGGCACACCATTATTAGAAATTGTTTCTGAGCCAGAAATAGCGAATGCAAATGAAGCTGTGTCTTACATGAAAAAAATTCATAACATAGTAACGTATTTAAATATATCTGATGGCAATATGCAGGAGGGATCGTTTAGGTGTGACGCAAATGTTTCAGTTAGAAAAACTGGAGATAAAGAGTTAGGAACAAGAACAGAATTGAAAAACATTAATTCATTTAAGTTTGTTGAAAAAGCAATAAATTTTGAAATAGAAAGGCAAATAAATTTAATCCANGAAGGAGAGAGTATTATTCAAGAAACACGTCTTTATGATGAAAATAAAGGGATAACAAAGTCAATGAGATCGAAAGAAGAAGCAAATGATTATAGGTATTTTCCAGACCCAGACTTATTGCCTATAGAAATAGATGACGAATATATTTTGGAATTAAAAGAAAATTTACCAGAATTACCTGATGTAAAGGCAGATTATTACAAACTAAACTATAGTCTATCAGATGACCAAATCAATATAATTTTAAGTGATTTTCATACTACAAATTTTATTGACCAATCTATATCTTTTTCTAAGATTGATCCTAAAAAAATTGTTAATTATTTTATATCTTCTATTTACGTAAAACTAAATAAAGAAAAATTAGAATTACCCAAGAGTAATATTAAACCCGAGGATTTTTGCATAATACTAGATTTAATTGAAAATAAAAAAATAGCAAAACAAAATTTAAAGGTCATTGTTGAAGACATATGGTCAAAAGATGTTGATATTAAAAAAATCATTGATAAATATCTTAATGAAGTAGATTCTGATAATGATGCTATTGATGACTTAATTAAAAAAGTAATTTTAGAAAATGAAAAACAAGTTGATCAATATAAGAATGGTAAAACAAAAATAATCGGTTTCTTTGTAGGGCAAGTATTAAAAGATTCAAAGGGATCCGACCCTAGTATAATAAAAGACAAAATAATTAAATTTTTAGATTCAATTTGAAAGAATTAAAATTCTATTAAATCCCAAGTCGTCTTTTTGAGATTTTACAAATTTTAGACCTAAGTGAATTCCATAGTTCTTTAAAAATAATGTTTGATTATGAGAGTGCTCAATTATTAAATAAGAATTCAAGTTTAAATAGTTTATACTATTTTTCATAATAGAAAATATATCTTCTAGGCCATTATTTTCTGCATAAAGACTACTTCTTGGGTCTGACAAATTAGAATAAAATATTGAATTTTTTTTTGAAAGATATGGTGGATTTGTTACTATAAAATCATATTTTTCTATTGGTATATCTGAAAACCAGTTGGATTTTTTGAAGCTTATAATCTCTTCAACTTCATTAATATGTGCATTTTGCTTTGCAATTTTTATTGCATATGGATTAATATCTGTTGCAAGAATTGAAATGCTATTGAAACTTTTTGCTAAAGAAATACTTATAGCTCCAGTACCGGTTCCCAACTCTAGTATTTTATTATTTTTTTTTATAATCCCTTTTAAAGCTTCAGAGTATATGCCAATATCATGTCTTGGTGAAAAAACATTTTCATGAGTTTTTATTTTAAANCTTTCAAATTCTAATATATTAGATNTCATTATTTGCTAAAAGATCTGCTTGATATTCGTTAATAAGTTGNGTNGTTATTGCTANTATGTTTCCNTCTAAAAATTCTTCTAAGTTATAAACTGTTAAATTGATTCTATGATCTGTAATTCTTCCTTGTGGAAAATTGTAAGTTCTTATTCTGTCNGATCTATCTCCTGTGCCAACAAGATTTTTTCTCATTTGAGATTGCTCATCCATTTGTTTTGATCTTTCAGAGTCAAGTAGCTTTGCATGAAGCAAAGACATAGCCTTTGCCTTATTCTTATGCTGAGANCTNCCGTCCTGGCANTCAACAACAACTCCTGTTGGTAAATGCGTGATTCGTATGGCCGAGTCNGTTTTATTTACATGTTGTCCGCCGGCNCCGCTTGCTCTAAAAGTATCTATTCTTAAATCATCAGGACTAATATCATAATCCTCAATTTCTTCAACTTCAGGCATTACTGCAACTGTAGCAGCAGAAGTATGAACTCTTCCTTGTGACTCCGTTTCTGGGACTCTTTGTACTCGGTGGGCACCTGATTCAAATTTTAATTTTGAGAAAGCTCGGTCCCCATTAATTTTAATGATAACTAATTTATATCCTCCCTTATCTCCCTCATTTTCTGATAAAAGTTCAACTTGCCAATTCTGTCTTTCTGCAAATCTACAGTACATTTTATACAAGTCACCAGCAAAAATTGCTGCTTCTAATCCTCCTGTCCCAGCTCTTATTTCAAGAAACACATTACTATTATCATTTGGGTCTTCTGGTAATANGGAAATTTCTAAATTTTTTTCTAAAGATGAAATTTCTTCTTTAGCAATTCTAATTTCTTCATCAGCTAATTTTTTTAATTCACCAGTTTCNTTTTTGGCAATTTCTTCCGAGTCNTTTAAAGATTCCTCGTTACTTAAATATCTTTTATAGTCTTTTATNATTATTTCTAGTTTTGCATACTCGACTGATAAATTTTTATATTTATCCATATCGTTAATCACATCTTTATCAGACAGTAATTTTTCGATTTCAAGATGTTTTTTTGATATTTCGTCAAGTTTTTTTCTTAATGAAACTTTCATTTTTTCTTGTTTATCAAGAAAATATCACAGACAAGATTAATTAATTTTCGATTATTGGTTTGCCCGGCTTTATTCAAAGCAAGAGTGGGTTTGTGTGAAAGTTTTGATGTTAAATTAATACTAAGTTGATTAATTACATCCTCAGGATCTTTTCCTAGTCTGAGTTGATTTAGAGATTTATTTAAACAATTTTCTCTTATCTCTTCGCAGTCGTCTCTGTAATGTTTGATAATAGAAAAAGCTGACTGTGATTTTCTCCAATTCATGTATTCATCTACTTTACTATTAACAATATGTTGTGCATCTACTGCTGCAGTTTCTCTTGTTTTGTAATTTTTTTTGATTAGATCTTGTATATTGTCAAGGGTATATAGAAATATATCTTTAAGTTCTTTCACCTCTGTTTCTATGTTTCTAGGAACACCTAAGTCAACCATATATATTGGCTTATGTTTTCTTCGTTTTAGTGCAGTTTCAATAGCCCCTTTACCTATTAAAGGAACATTACCTGATACCGCACTAATTATGATATCGGAGTCTTTTATTTTTTCAGGCATATCTTTTAAGGATAAAGCATTCCCAGAAACTTCATCTGCAATAATCTTTGCTTTATCAATAGTTCTGTTTGCTATAAAAATATCTTTAATATTTTTCTTTCGAAGATTTTTAGCTGTAATATTAATTGTCTCACCAGCTCCAATTAATAAAGCATTTTTATTTGAAAGATTGTCATAAAATTGGTCTGTTAATGAAACTGCGACATTAGCAATCGAAAGCGAGTTTGCACTTATATTTGTATCTGTTCTTACTTCTTTTGCGGTAGAAAAAGCATATTGAAACAATCTATTTAAATTTTTACCAATTGTGCCAGCATTACTCGCTTCACTAAAAGCATCCTTAAACTGTCTAAGTATTTGTGATTCCCCAATAACCATAGAATCTAAGCCACAAGCTACATTCAGTGCATGTCTTACAACAAAGCTATCTGAGTATATGTACATATTTTCGGAAATATCTTCCGGTGTTAAACCTTTATGTCTTAAAAGCCAATCAGAAATATTTTCAACATATTGCAAATCATCTATTTCTAAATAAAGCTCAGTTCTATTACAAGTAGATAAAATAAATGCCTCGTCGACCAAAGGCATATCTTGGAGTTTTTTAAGGATTATGTGCGATTCGTCTTTATCCACAGAAATCTTTTCCCTGATATCCAGAGAAGCTGTTTTATGGTTCATTCCTATAGTAACTAAGCTCATTTATTTCCCACTCATTTTTGTAGATAGATTAGCTTTCTAAGTATATTATAACTAATTATGCAAACATATTTAAGGCCATATATTAGCTATATTTCTATAATAAAGCTCTACATAAAAAGATTTTTGATTATAAATTTTTTATTCGTAGGCTTTGCATATCCATTAGGTAATACATCTGATCGTGATTATCAAAATATACAGGTTACGGAGTCTAATTCTGAAAGTTTTATAATGCAAAAGGCTTTTGAGGCAGAGTTATTAGCCAAAGATTTTAGATATGAAGAAGCAGCAAAAATCTATCATGACATCTGCATGAAATCTAATGACCCAGAAGTTGCAAAGAGAGCAACTCAATTAGCAGGATACGCAAATGATTATGATCTTATGCTCAAGAACTCCAAAAGATGGCTTAAGATAGCTGAAGATAAAATTACCGTAAGGCACGTGAGAATTTCAATATTTTTAGCACTTGATAAAATTGAAGAAGCAAAAAAAGAAACTTTGTCGGCTATTAAAATTTCTAAAGATAAAGATAAGTTTGCACTTGTTTATGATACTTTAAGGGTTTTTGAAGATAAAGTTATTAAAGAAATATTTGAAGATGTATATACAACTTATAAAAATGAGTATTTAGCAAATTTTTATTACGTACAAATTTTATTAAATAATAATTATTATCAAGAAGCAATAGATTTAATCAAGTCTGTTGATAGGTTTGAAGAGTTTAGTAAGAAAGAGAGTCGCTGGGGTATTTTTCTTGCAGATGCCTATTATGAGATGGGAAAAGAAGAGCTTGCAATAATAACACTACAGGATTATTTGCAGTATTCGCCTAAAGATTTATATTTAAACGAGTATTATGTGAGAGTACTGACACTTCAAGAAAAATATAATGAAGCAATAAAGCACTATAGATTTATGTCTGCAAATAAACTGATAAGTTTTAGCGATATTGAGACATCAAAAAAAATGGCATTATTAAATATTGAAGCAAAGAAATTTATAGATGCTAAAACATTTATTGAATCCTTTAAAGAAAAAGATATAAATAGTTATAATTATATAAGTGGGTTACTTAATGTAAAAAATAATAAAAGTAAGATCGCTGAAAAATACTTTATGAGCGTGGATTTTGAAAATGATAATTATATAAATTCTGTTAAAGAAATAGCTAAGCTAAAAATAAATCAAAATCAATTTTCTTCTTTAAAAAAATTTTTTAAAAAACAGTATAGTAAGCTTAATAATAAACCAACAATAGAATCAAGATTGATTCTTGTTGAAACTGAAATTTTTTTTAACGAAGAAAAATATAATTATGCAATGGAAAGAATTAATTACGGCTTAAAAAAATATAAAGATAATGGAGCTTTTTTATATACCAGAGCTTTAGTAGCTGAAAAAGTAGATAGATTTGACATCTTAGAAAATGATTTAAAAAAATTAATAAAGTTAGAGCCAAAAAATGCTCAAGCGTTAAATGCTCTTGGCTACACTTGGGCAAATAATAATATAAAATTAAATGAAGCCAATAGATATATCGACGAAGCACTAGCCCTTGAACCAAATGACGCAGCTATTTTAGATAGTAAAGGATGGGTTTTATTTAGGTTAGGTAATTATAAAGAAGCTGAAAAATATTTAATGAGGGCATTAAAACTAAACGATGATCCTGAAATTGTTAGTCATGTAATTCAATTATTAGTAAAATTAGATAAAATAAAAGACGCAAAAAAAGTTTATAAAAAATATATAAAATTAAAACCAGAAGATAAAAAATTAATCGAACTTAAGAAAATATTAAATGAAATATAAATTTTTATTATTATTTTTTTCTATAATAATAGCAGGTTGTTCTAGTCTAGACAAAATTACTAAAAAAATACCTATAGAAAATACAAAAATACAAAAAAATATCACGTATTCCGTGTATGAAAATTACATAGCCAAAGGTATTGTAAAATTTCAAACAAAAAATCAAAAAATTTCTTCCAGATTTAATTTTAAAAAAAGTAAAACAGCAGAAGAAATAGAATTTTTAAACATTTTTAATAACCCTTTAATATCATTTGAAATTAAAAAGAATGAAATTATTATAAAAAAATCAAAAAGGAATATTAATTCTGAAGCTATACAAGAAGTATTAAATAGAGAGGTTTTTAAGAAAATTATTTTGAATTTCTCAAGTATATTAACTGGAAAGATAAAAAATGTTATGCAATACGAAAAATATGAAAATGGACTTTATAAATCGATTAGAAATGAAAATTATGCAGTATTTTATAAAATGTATAACGATAAGTTCTTACCGGTAATGATGAGTGTTGATTTTTTTAGTATTTCATTTGATTTAAAAATTATAGATTGGGATATCGCAGAATGATAAATTTAAAATCGCCAGCAAAACTTAATCTTTTTTTAAACATTGTAAATAAAAGAACTGATGGATACCATGATATCGAAACATATTTTCAACTAATTAATCTTTATGACGAAATTTCTTTGGAGATTATACCAGGGAAAAATATTAAATTTCTATCAGATAAATACGAATTAAATAATGGAAAAAATTTATGTGTTCAAGCCGCTGAGATTTTAAGAAGGTATGTAAATAAAGAGAGTGATTTAAATTCATCTATTGTACTAAAAAAAAATATTCCTATTGGCGGGGGATTAGGTGGAGGAAGTTCGAATGCAGCTATGGTTCTTTTGGGATTAAATGATTTATGGAATTGTAATCTTTCAAAAGATAAATTAAATAATTTAGGTGCGCAATTAGGTTCTGATGTACCTTTATTTATCAATGGTTTTTCTGCATATGGAATTGGTACTGGTACAACCTTAATAAGACATGAGGTAAGTAAGAAATTTTTTTTAGTAATATATCCTGGTATAGAAGTGTCATCAAAGTATATGTACCAAAACTACAAGACGAAAGATCGAACTAGGCATATAAACATTGATAATATAGATCAAAATATAGGTTTTAATAGTTTTGAAGATTTTTTATGTTCTGAACATAATGAAATTAAAGAACTTTTAAATATGCTCAGAAAATATAATAATGGATCAGTTTCAGGATCAGGAAGTTGTGTTTTCTCAATTTTTGATGATGAAAAAACTGCTATAGAGATAAGCAAATTAATTCCAAAGAATTACCAAACCTATATTGTGCACAGTTTAAATACTATATAATATATATATAATTTTTAATGTTGGGCCGTAGCCAAGCGGTTAAGGCATCGGGTTTTGATCCCGACATGCGTAGGTTCGATCCCTACCGGCCCAGCCACTTTATTTAATTTTTACTTCTTTTTTAATCATTTTGTATTATCATTGCAANTAGTTAACTATAATAATTCTTAAGGCAGCTCATGTCCGATTACGAAAGTTTAAAAGTTTTTTCAGGAAATTCTAACAAAGAGCTTTCTGATAAAATCGCAAAAAAAATTGGTATACCAATCGGAAAAGCTTTTGTTGGAAGATTTAGTGATGGGGAAGTTCAAATAGAGCTTCACGAAGATGTTAGAGGAAAAGATATTTTTGTAATACAGTCTACATGTAATCCAACAGACGAAAATCTCATGGAATTATTAATTCTAGTTGATGCCTTGAAAAGATCGTCAGCTGCTCGAGTAACAACTGTCATTCCTTATTTTGGATATTCTAGGCAGGATCGAAGAGTAAGATCAATGAGAGTGCCAATATCAGCAAAAGTTGTCGCCAATTTAATTAGCACTGTTGGAACTGACAGACTGTTAACAGTTGATTTACATTCTGATCAAGAACAAGGCTTTTTTGATATTCCAGTAGATAATATATATGGATCTCCAATTTTGATATCAGATATGTGGAAAAAGAAATATCCAAATATTGTAGTTGTCTCCCCAGATACTGGCGGTGTAGTTAGAGCAAGAGCAGTTGCCAAACAGTTAGGTATTGATGACCTTGCTATTGTAGACAAGAGAAGAGAGAAAGCGAATGAGGCAGAGGTGATGAATATTATTGGAGATGTAAGTTCAAAAACCTGTTTAATTGTTGACGATATGGTTGATACTGCAGGGACATTATGCAAAGCATCAGTGGCTCTTAAAGATCATGGCGCAAGTGCAGTAATGGCTTATGCAACTCACCCAGTATTATCTGGAGAAGCAATAAGTAATATAGAGAAATCAGAATTAGATGAATTGGTTGTTACAGATACTATTCATTTATCAAGCGAAGCCAAAAAATGTAAAAAAATTAGACAACTTTCTGTATCAAGCTTATTAGCAGAATCTATAATAAGAGTTCATACTGAAGAATCCTTAAGTTCGTTATTTACAGAGTAAAAAAACTTGTTCTTATCGAGATTTTAATTGATAATACTGCCCTATAAATAATTTTGACCATAATATGGATTTTATAATAAACGCAGAAAAAAGAGATAAAACAGGAACATCCTATTCTAGAAATATTAGAAGGAAAGGATCTGTGCCGGGCATCATCTATGGTGCTGGAGACTCTCAGGAAGCTATATTAATGAACAAATTTGAAATTGCAAAAAATCTTGAAAATGATGCATTTTATAGTCAAGTTCTTGATATTTCTTTAGAAGGCAAGAAGCAACAAGTTATTCTTAGAGATATTCAAAGACATCCCGCAAAAAGAGAAATTTTACATATGGACTTTCAAAGAATTAAGGCAGATGAAAAAATTAACGTTACAGTCCCTATTAATTTCATCAATGAAGATGTTGCACCTGGTGTAAAAATTGATGGGGGAATTATTAGTCATTTAATAACTGAACTTGAGATTGTCTGTTTGCCAGGAGATATTCCAGAGAATATAACTGTTGATTTAGTAGATCTTCCTATTGATAAGTCTATCCATTTAAGTGAATTGCAGCTTCCAAAAGGAGTTGAACTTACACTTCTTCAACATGGTGATGAAGATTCTGATATGGCAGTTGTGGTTATTCATAAAGCAAAAGCAGAAGAGGTTGAGGAAGATCTTACAGCTGCTCCTGAAGCATCTGAAGTTGCATCTGATCAGAAGAATGATGAGAGCAAAGATACAGATAAAGAAACTGAAGAATAAAAATCTACTAATACCTTATGTCAAATAATGATAAAGGAAGTTTACCAAAAATAAGATTGATAGTAGGCTTAGGTAATCCAGACAAAAATCTTTTAAAAACACGTCATAATGTAGGTTACTGGTATTTAGATAAATTTCTTGAGAAATATAATGCAACTTTATCTGAAGACAAAAAACTTAATAGTTTATTTTGTAAGATTGATCATGAAGGCGATCAAATTTTTTTAGTAAGGCCAACCTTTTTTATTAACGATAGTGGTAAGTCTGTTTCTAGCTTCCTAAAATATTATAAAATTAATCCAGATTCCATGTTAGTTATGCATGATGACATAGATTTAAATGTTGGTGAGGTAAAATTAAAATTTGGCGGTGGACACGGCGGTCATAATGGTTTGAGAGATATAATTAACCANATAGGNAAAGATTATTGGAGGCTTAGAATAGGAGTGAGTCATCCAGGAAGAAAAGAGTTAGTCCATAATCATGTTCTCAGTAATCCATCTAAAGCTGAGGAACTTGAAATTAATATTTCTATGAATGAGTCATTTGAAAATATTAATATTTTATTAAATGGCGAATTCGAAAAATTTACAAAAATTTTGCATACGAGGTAAATATGGGNTTTAAATGCGGAATAGTCGGTTTACCGAATGTTGGCAAATCTACCTTGTTTAATGCACTAACAAAGAATAAAGTCGCAGCCGAGAATTATCCATTCTGCACAATNGATCCAAATATTGGAATTGTAGAAGTTANTGATAAAAGACTTAAACAACTTTCAGAGATAGACCAGCCAAAAAAAGTTATTCCTGCAGTTATCGAATTTGTTGATATCGCTGGTTTGGTTGCTGGGGCATCTGAGGGTGAAGGTTTAGGTAATAAATTTTTGGCTAACATCAGAGAAACAGATGCAATCGCACATGTGATTCGATGTTTTGAAAATGANGACATTACTCATGTNTCAGGAAANATTGATCCCTTGTCTGATATCCAAACAATTAANACAGAATTATTATTATCTGATTTAGCAATAGTTGAAAAAAGNCTTNNNCGTTTAAAAAAACTTTNAAAAACNGGCAATAAAGATATTTTGTCNGAATTAAAAGTTATGGAGTCAATTGAGCAAGAATTAAATGAAGGAAATTTTTTACATGACATATATCAAAACAATAAAGAAATTTTAAAACAATATAATTTTCTTACAGCGAAGCCATTTTTTNTAATTTTAAATGTAGCGGATGATGAGANTTCAGGAAATCAGTATACAAGAGANGTTATTAATTATTGTAATGAAAAAAATATCTCCAATATAATCATCTCAGCAAATATNGAATATGATTTATCAATGATGAGTGACGAAGAAAAAAAAGAGTACTTTGAATTATATAATNTGGANGAATCAGGAATAGATAGAGTNGCAAAACATGGTTATGATATTTTGAATCTTGGAACNTTTTTTACATCTGGTCCCACAGAAACTAGAGCATGGACTATAAAAAAGAAAGCATTGGCGCCAGAAGCAGCTGGAAAAATTCATACTGATTTTCAAAAAGGATTTATTAGAGCCGAGGTGATTGCCTTTGATGATTATGTTGGTCTAAAGGGGGCAGTTAATGCCAAGAATGAAGGGAAAATGCGATTAGAAGGAAAAGAATATCAAGTAGCTGAAGGAGATATTGTTGTATTTAGGTACAACGTTTAAGTATAATAGCACCTCAAATTGGCTATGTAGCTCAGATGGTTAGAGCACAGCACTCATAACGCTGGGGTCGGTGGTTCAATTCCACCCATAGCCACCAGGATTTTTTCACCGAAACTTTAAGAAAATATCTCTATAAGTTTGATAATTATTACTAAAAATTGATATTAATTAATTTTGATTTTTGTGATGAAATATATAAAATAAATATTATATAACTCTAAATTGGTGCAAAATGAAAATATTTTTAAAATTAATTTTATGTTTTTTTATAATAAGTAATTATGCTTATGCTGAAAGATTTTATGTTGGCGTTGGTTACTTAAAGTCTGATGTTGACACATATAAATACCCCTCTGAGACCTATACTTTGTACGATGATGAAGATAGTGGTATTACACTTTTTGCTGGATACAATTTTAATGAATATTTTGCAATCGAAGCCGCTTTTAATGACTTAGGTGACACAATTGCAACTATTGATACGCCCTTAACTGCAAACAGAGAAGTAGAAGTATGGACGCTTGCTGGCGTGTTTAAGTATGAAATATTAGAGAATCTTACATTTCTAGCTAAGGGCGGAATAGCAAGAATAGATAACGACGAAAAACTCAGCAATGGAAATAATTACTCAGAAGAGACTGAAGAGCTTTATTATGGTCTGGGTGTCGAATATTCAACTTCAAGTGGTTATGCTTTCAGAGTCTTATATGAAGAATATGGTGAAGACGATGGGACAACTTCTGGACAAGCATTGCCTGACAGAGTTGACCCAAGTGCTATTTCATTTAGCATTATAAAAAACTTCTAGATTTTAAATCACATATTTAATTTTTTAGAAAGTTAAAGCTAAGGTAATCGTATAAATTTATCTCATGGGAATATACATGGGAATATGGAATTCTCACTACTCAAATAGACCTATCAATAGGCATATTCAGATGCACCCATAGCCACCACCTAACTTTTATCCATAAAATAAGTTTGCAGCAAAAAAGGCAAAGAAGAAACCTACTATATAAATAACTATAGAAATAATTATTGTATATAAACTAAATTTTCTTAGTAACGTACAAGCTTTTGCCTGTTTAGGATCTGTTGGGCAGGGCGCATTGCGATTAATCTATAAAAAATAACTAGAAAGTATTAAAAGTATTCCAGCTCCTAAAAAAATAAAAATTTTGTATTTCGAGAAAACTGTTATCCAAGGTGCCACTGAAATAAATCCTGCCAAAGCTGCACCCATACCTAAAGTAACTAATAAGGCTGGTAGGGCGCAACATAGCAATGTTCCAATACTAGTGAATAGACTTAAAACAGGAAATACTGTTTGTTTGTATAAATTATTCAATACGATTAATCCTTTCAACATTATAACCTGAGTCAGTTATGAGTTTGGTTATCTTTGTATCGTCCATTTTATATCCTTCCTTCAAATCAATTTTTATCATCCCTTTGTCTAAATTAACATCAATGGCTTCAACTGATTTTTCTTTGCCAAACATTTTTGCAATTGATTGAGCACAAAAATCACATACTAAGCCTTTTACACTGACTTCAATATCACTAGACATATCTTTTTCCTGAGCATAACTATTTAAAGTTAAACAAAGTAAAATCGGAACAACTATATATTTAATTTTTTTCATCATGTAATCCTCATAAAAATTAAAATCGAATAAAGTAATTAAAAAGAAATTTTCCTCTATCGTTTAAACCGAGTTCAAACAAATGAACATTTTTGAAAAAACGAAATAAAGGAGTAACTTCAAAGTTTTCTTTATTCTCTGGCTTATGTTCTATTTTTAACATTAACCATGTGTGTAAGTCTCCAAAGTCTCCTTCGTATGGAGCAACACCAAATATAATTGACTGCATGAAAGCATCATAAATTTTACCAGCATCTGTATATCGATTTTGATACTTAATAAAATAACTTCTATTTTCCCAATCGTATGAAATGCCGGTGAAAGCAGACAATTTTATTTCCCCATCGAATTCAAACTTATCGCTATATGCTAATCCAATACCAGATTTTAAATAAAAGTTAGCTTGACTATTTTTTTCATTCCAACGTTTAAGTAAATTATTTACCTGTAAAGAATTAAACATAAATTCTTCATCGTGCCAATATTCTAAATTATAACCAAGTGATAACTTATGTGTTGGAGAGAAATGTGTGTGCATCCTATTTGTATTTCCGTCATTTTTTAGCATAACAGTCCACCCACCTGGGTAAGAGACAGGTCTTGCGTATGTGAATTCTGTAAAAATTACAAAAATAAATATTAAATAAATAGTAAAACGCACTTATCCTCCAAGAATTAAAAAATCAAAATATTGGTTTTGATAACGAAATAAATCTTAGATGATTCTTTTTGGTGGCGGTCCGTTAGGTTTTAGAATATGTGAATAATAACTTTTTATTGAGTCGAACTTTTTTTGTAAAAGCAGCATGGAAAATTGAGGCTGAATTACTGTATTAAAATGAAAAATTTGATTTGCTACAGTGCAGAAGCTGCATTTTGAACATTCTTCATTATCTAAGGTGTCAAGCTCATTGTGCGCATTTAAATTTTTTAAACTCTCATGACAAATATGCTCTACTTTGGCTTGCTGGTGTTCAGTACAAACATCGCTTGTTGCAAAAGATAAATTTACGTTAAAAGTTAACGAAATCAGTAAAAGATATTTTAGAGTAATTTTATAGTACATATATTATAATATAATTAATTTTTTGAAAAATTCAACTTATAATTAAATTATACGAAACTAAGTAAATAAAGTATTTATTTATAATTTTTTGTGTAAAAATCTA
>PAGR01000014.1 GCA_002705445.1 Gammaproteobacteria bacterium
AAAGGTTCGGAACATAATCATCATGCGCAAAAACCAATAGTTAAGGAAATATAAAAATGGATAGTGTTTTTTACTCAACAGGAAGAAGAAAGGAATCTACAGCAAGAGTTTTTCTCTCTAAAGGAACTGGAAAAATTACAGTAAATTCAAATCCAATAGAAAAATATTTTGGTCGTAAAACAAATATTATGGTAGTAAAACAAGCATTAAATTTAACTGAAACTGCCGATAAAACCGACATCAAAGTTACTGTTAAAGGTGGTGGTCCTTCAGGACAAGCTGGCGCAATAAAACTTGGAATCGCCAGAGCTCTTCTTAAATTTGATGATACTTTGAGACCATTACTTAAAAAAAATGGATTCCTTACAAGAGATTCAAGAGTAGTCGAAAGAAAGAAAGTAGGGCTACGCAAAGCAAGAAAAGATGTCCAGTTCTCAAAAAGGTAAATTTTCTTATCAAACAATATATAAATGTAAATATATTACACTGGATGTAATTATAGATCTCATTGCTAAATATCCAAAAAATTCTTTATTTTTTATCATTAGAAAAACATCAATCAGCCATGCTATAAAATAACCTAATGCTAATACGTATAAAATATCTGGGAAATCAAAAAAAATTGCTGAAAAAGCAAATACACTTGGTGTAACACTCAAATAAAACAATCTTGGGGATTTGTCTGAACTATTGCTACCCCAAATAATTGCTCCTATAAATGATAAAATAATTGCACTATAATGAATAAATATTGATAGACCTCTTTCAAAATCATATGTTTGCAAATAATAGATTGCTGAAACAAATGGTATTAAACCCATTAACATAAGAGATATAGAGGTCTTACTAACATATTTTTGATTCGTCAACATACGATTAATTTTAAACAGTTTTTTTTTAAAAGGAAGAATTTAATATGCCAATATATGAATATCAATGTCAAGGATGTGGACATCAATTTGATATTATTCAAAAAGTTTCTGACAAGAAACTTACTTTATGCCCAAAGTGTAATCAACATAAGTTAAAAAAATTAGTAACCTCCGCAGGGTTTAAGCTTAAGGGCACCGGCTGGTATGAAACTGATTTCAAGTCAAAAGAAAAAAAATCTCCTGAAAAAAAGACAAAAAAAACATAATACATATGATTTATTCGAGCTTAGGTGATACAAATATTAAAGTAAGTAAAATATGTTTAGGAACCATGACTTATGGTGAGCAAAATACTGAAAAAGAAGCACACGAACAGCTTGATTATGCCTTAGAACATGGTGTGAATTTTATAGATACTGCAGAAATGTACCCTGTGCCACCTAATTCAAAGACACAAGGACTAACAGAAAAGTATATTGGTACATGGCTAAAGAAGTTTAAAAAAAGAGAAAATATTATCATAGCATCTAAAGTCACTGGGCCTGCGCCAGATTTTTCTTACATCAGAAACCCTATGAAAATTGATAAAAAAAGTATTGAAGATGCAATTATAAAAAATTTAAAAAGATTAGAAACGGATTATATTGATTTATATCAAATTCACTGGCCGCAAAGACAAACAAATTATTTTGGTGAGTTAAACTATGCTTATAGCAATGAAAGTATTAATGAAATAATAGATAATATTAATGAAAGTTATGAAGCACTCAATAATTTAGTTCGCTCTGGTCTTATAAGAACAATTGGACTATCAAATGATACTTCTTGGGGTGCAATGAAATTTTTAGAGATAGCAAAAGAGAAATCGTACTCAAAAATTGTTAGCGTTCAAAATCCTTACAGCTTACTTAACAGGCTTTATGAAATAAATATGGCAGAAATAGCAGAGATGGAAAATGTTAAATTACTTGCATATTCACCTCTTGGTTTTGGTGTTTTAACAGGAAAGTACATAAATGAAAAGCCCAAAAATGCTAGGCTTACAATATGGAATAGATTTAATAGATACAGTAATGTAAATGCGAAAAATGCAACTTTAAAATATGTAGAAATTGCAAAAAAATATAATTTAACACCTACTCAGTTAGCCTTATCTTTTGTAAATCAACAACCTTTTGTAGCCAGTAATATTATTGGAGCAACCAATTTATCACAATTAAAAGAAAATATTGAGAGTATCGATGTAAATTTAGATGAAAACATATTAAAAGATATAGATGCTGTTCATCTTAATCAACCGAATCCTGCACCTTAATGAGATTATCAAAATTCTTAGCTCATTCAGGATATTGTTCACGCAGAGAAGCAGAACAATTTATTCAAAAAAATAAAGTCATTATAAATGGTAATACATGTAATGATTTTTCATATCAAGTAAAAAAAGATGATGAAGTTTTTATAGGCAAAACACAAATCAAAGAACAAAGAAAAATCGAACTTTATGCTCTAAATAAACCTAGAGGATATATCACTTCTAAAAAAGACGAGTTAGATAGAAAAACAGTATATGACCTACTCCCTTTAGATAAAAAAAACTTATTAACAATAGGTAGGCTTGATTTCAATACAGAGGGTCTTTTACTTTTTACTAATAATGGAGAGCACAAAAGGCATTTTGAATTACCAAAAAATAAAATTACTAGAACATATGAAGTTAAAGTATATGGAAATATAAATAGCTCTGATATCGAAAAAATTGAAGCTGGTATTACGATTAAGGGCATAAAACATCAAGTGAAACAAATAACCTTAATCAAAAAACTAAAAACTAATAACTGGTTAAGAATTAAACTTGTAGAAGGAAAAAACAGAGAAATTAGAAAAATTTTTGAAAGCCTTGGTTTTGTTGTGAATAGAATTATTCGGACACATTACGGCAGTTATTCTTTGAATAAAATGAAAACAGGTGAATTTAAAAAAATGATTATAAAAAAAATTTAATTATTTCTTTTTAAGCTCAATTACATCTTTTTCGTTGCTTACTAATACTTTATCTGCTGGTCTTGCTGCAAAAAGCCCAACTGTTAGGACACCAGAAATTTGATTTAAATCTTTTTCAAGTTTTATTGGTTCCATAATTTCCATATGATTAACATCTAAAATTATATTACCGTTATCTGTAACAAAGTTCTCTCGCCAAGCTGGCATACCCTGAATTTTTATTATTTCTCTTGATACAAATGATCTTGCCATTGGAACAACCTCTAATGGTAATGGAAATTTTCCAAGAACATCAACCAGCTTTGAGTTATCCACTATGCATAAAAACTTTTTCGAAGCTCCAGCAATAATTTTCTCCCTTGTTAAAGCACCACCGCCGCCTTTAATTAATTGGAAATTTGGATTTACTTCGTCAGCACCATCTATATAAATAGGTATATCGCTCACATCATTAAGATCTAAAACACGGACACCTATGGCCTCTAATTTTTCTTTTGTTGATATAGAGCTAGCAATTGCTCCAGAAATTTTATTTTTAATTGGTTTTAAATATTCTATGAAAAAATCAACAGTCGATCCAGTGCCAACTCCAACTATGTCGTCATACTCAACATATTCTATTGCTGCTCTCGCTACAGCCTGTTTTTTTTGATCCGCATTTGTCATTAATTTTTCACTAAATAATAATAAAGTGTATTATAATTCATAAATGTCATACTTTGTATTTAAATATCAAGATAATAAATTCAGATCTGTAGAACATATAGATACTTTTGAATCTTATAAAGAAGCTAGGACTCTTTTAAAGAAGTTACGAAAGGAAAAATCTCCAAATAATCCAGATGCGTATAAACTTGTCTATGCTGAGGATATGCTTGAAGCAGAAATGCTTATACTTGAAAAAAGAGATGCTCCAATATTGAGGGAATGGGAAAAATAATATTTTTAATAAATTATTCTTCTAGATTATGCCTATCTAAAGATGCCTTAGCTTCGTCATTTGCGTAAAACTGTCTAATACTTTCCACAGTCTCTGTTCTATTTGCTCCAGACCCTACTAAAACCTTTTGATTTTTATCAACTGCCCAAAGAATATAAGCAGTAAAATCTTTCAAATCATCGGGAAACTGATCACTATGAGGTATACCGGTATGCTCAACTTTATCTTTATTTTTTCTAAGTGTTTGTCTTGCACTAGCTAAAATTTTTTGAAGGTCTGCAACGTCATCACCATTCCATTGCCCGATTACTTCTCCTTTTTTTGAAATTATGTCATCAGACATTTTTTACCCTTATTTTTTTTAAAAAATTATTCTATAATAAATAAATATACCATTCAATAATTTTAATAATGAAATCAAACATATCCTTGAAAGAAGCAATATTGTATTGGCTTAAACTTGGCTTTATAAGCTTTGGCGGTCCTGCAGGGCAAATAAGCATGATGTACGATGAAGTTGTCGAAAGAAAAAAATGGATAAGCGAGAAAAGCTTTTTACATGCATTAAACTACACAATGATACTTCCAGGCCCAGAAGCTCAGCAACTTGCAACATATATTGGATGGTTAATGCACGGTAGAATAGGTGGATTGATTGCTGGAACATTATTTATACTTCCATCTTTTTTCATTTTAAGTGTTCTTACTTATATTTATATTAATTACTCGAACAATATTTGGGGTGAAGGATTATTATATGGTGTAAAAGCAGCTGTAATAGCTATTATATTTTCTGCAACAATAAAAATAGCTAAAAAAGTATTAAAAAAATATTATTATTGGGTTACTGCCTTATTTGCCTTTCTCACCATAAATATTTTTGATATAAATTTACCAATTATTATTATTTTAGCCGGATTAATTGGTTTAATATTTCACAAATTTCAAAATCAAAATACGCAAAACAATGATACAAAAAACTATATTGAAAAGAGAATAATAAAAAACTCTTTTATAACTTTTTCAAAATCCTTATTAATTTGGTTAATAGTTTTTTCAGTCGTCCTTTATTTCAATGAAAGTATTCTAGTGAATTTATCACTTTTTTTTAGTCAAGCAGCACTGGTAACATTTGGAGGAGCATATGCATTGCTGCCATATGTATTTCAAAACATTATTGAGACACATGGTTGGCTAACAAGTCAACAAATGATGGATGGTCTTGCTCTCGGTGAATCAACTCCTGGACCATTAATTATGATAGTTACTTATGTAGGATTTATTGTTGGATGGTATAACGATATTTTAAATATTGGTTCACCTTTGTTAGGTGCAATATTATGTGCTTCCATAGCAACTTTTTTTACATTTTTACCATCTTTTGCTTTTATTTTTATCGGCGCACCAATAATTGAATTAAGCAAACAAAACAAAGCTTTGGAGATTCCTTTAAACTTTATCACCTCTGCAGTAGTTGGATTAATAGCAAATCTTGGATATATGCTTGCTTATAACTCGCTATGGATTGATAATGATAAAACTGAATATTTTGATATACAACTTTTTATTCTGATTGTTTTAAGTTTATTAGCTCTAGAAAAAGCTAAAGTAGGAGTTTTACCATTACTAATTACATTAGGTTTAACTGGAATTATGATGAAGGTTTATTTTTAATTATGACAGAAGTAGTGACAAAAAATAAATATGTCGAATTCACTTATTCGATAACAAATGATGAAGGGCAAATAATTGAACAGGTTGAAGTACCTGTTAATTATGTTCATGGAGTCAAAATGGGACTTTGGCCTAAACTTGAAGCGGCCTTAGAAAATAAAAAAATCAATGATCAAGTAAATGTTTCATTTGGGCCGGGAGAGGTATTTGGTGAAGTTGATCAGGATCTTATCTTTGAAGATGAAATAAAAAATGTTCCTGAAGAATACCGTGAGCTTGGTAAAATTGTTGAATTCCAAAGTGATTCTGGGGATGTAAAGCCTTTTAGAGTAACTGAGATTACTGATACAAAAATAATTCTTGATGGAAATCATCCACTAAGTAATGTAAAAATAAATTTTAATGTAAATATTATNGATATAAGAAATGCNACAGAAACAGAAATTAATGCACTTAATGAAGTAACCGAAAATTAAATATTTTCAAANAAGCTCTCAACAAACTCNATTTCGCAATCTNTAAACCATTCNATATCNGGAAAANTTCTGTGTACNTCTTGTGAACAATCCATAAAGCATTCGCAAANTAAATAATTTATTTTATCTTCNTTAGATAGAAACTTACTATCATTATACTTATTCCAAAAAANTATGAATTTTCTAACAAGATTTTTTTCAATNAATCTATTGGCTTTTGTTTTTTCTTTTTTNCTACCAAATGTAACNTTTTTTAATGTTTCAGCCATNTTTAATAACTTATAACTCATNGAACTAGCTGGGTGTGGCATACCTTGCAATAATTTACTTGTTTGTTGTANATTAAAAATAGCTTCATTATATAATTTATTTCTTTCTTCNATNGTGTAACTATTATTTTCACTAAGAATTAAAATNATAAAATCTTTAAATGTTTCTTCAAGATCTTTATGAATCTCTGCACTATCATTTTTTTTAAAATTATATTTTTTTGATATTGATTCACAAAAATCATCTTTGAAAATGTCTTTTAAGTCAAACGTTGAAACCAAATTACACTCCTGTTTATATTAGGTACTGTCTAATCAATGCATAATACATGCCATCTTGTTTAAGCCATTTAAATAGCATAAACACTTGAATATTCTTACAAAAATGGTATATTTAAATCTGGTTATACCACGCAAGAACCTGCGTAACAAGTTCACTATATAAATTGATTTAAATACTAGTGAGGTAGTTATGCAAAATCAAATATATAGAGGCGTACAACACGCTGCAAAAACAGAGTCAAACAGACAAAATAATTCAAATCTAACTTATAGAGGCGTTTCGCATGCACAAGGTAATGCTCAGCGTGCAGCTCAAGTAAATGCTCAAATGAATTATAGAGGTTTGTCTTACTCTAGATCTTAATTTTCAATTAGGGTTGTATTGAGATGCTATTTTGATTTGGTTCGCTCCTTAATCAACTAGCATCTCGATTTTTTTTAGAACAAGGAAGAACTTAATTCATTAACAGCTTTAAGCATTTCTAAGTCATCTGTAATGGCTTCAGATATTGAGCACCTACACGCAGTGTTAGGATTTACACCCGATACAATTAGCTTTGCAGCATGAACAAGCAATCTTGTACTAGCACCTTCATCTAAGCCGTTTCCTTTTAAATTTCTAGTCATGTGTGCAAATTTCACTAATGAAGTACTCAACTCGCTGTCTATACCAGTTTCACTTTCAATAATCGATTGTTCAATCTTGGCCTCAGGGTAATCAAACTCTAATGCAACGAATCTTTGTCTTGTGCTTTGTTTTAAATCTTTAAGAATACTTTGATATCCAGGATTATAAGAAATTGCCATACAAAACTCAGGAGTTGCCTCCAAAACTTCGCCAACCTTTTCGATGGGAAGTACTCTTCTATCGTCACATAAGGGGTGAATAACAACGGTTGTATCTTTTCTTGCTTCAACTATTTCATCTAGATAACATATTGCTCCAGCTCTTACTGCTTTAGCCAATGGACCGTCAATCCATACTGTATCACTACCAGATATTAAATATCTTCCGACTAAGTCAGATGCGGTCAAATCATCATGGCAGGATACTGTTATCAAAGGTCTTTTTAGACGCCAACTCATATACTCCATAAACCTAGTTTTACCACAACCAGTTGGGCCTTTAAGCAATATAGGCAATTGATTCTTATAGGCGCTTTCGAATACCTCTATTTCGTCCCTAACCGCATGATAATAAGGCTCTTCTTTAATTATGTAGTCTTCAGCTTTAAAAGTATTTGCATCCATAACAATTCTCTAAAAAATAAGCTTAAAAGTATATTACAAACATAACATTCGCAAGCTGTTTATTCTTTATATTCATAAGCAATAGAATCAATTAAAACAATAAGGAATTATCTTCCAATCATCCTTAGCTATTTCTATTTGTACAAAACAAGGTCCACCATCATTATTTCTTGTATGTCCACAAGCTCCAGGATTAATGACCCAGGGAGATTCTTCCTGATCACATGCTTGTATATGAGTATGACCATAAATAATTAATTTGGCTTGCGGATAAGACTTTCTAAGACCTTCATGATCAGCGTGGTGACCAAAGCGATCGCCATGCTCTATTGATATAATTTCATTGTTAATTTTAATAGTCTCAGACTTTTTTAATTTAGCAATTATTTCTTTGTCTTTATGATCACTATATCTCTCTGGAATATCATTATTACCAGCTACCATATAAACTTGATCACAGTATCTATGTAAATCTGAAATTATTACTGTACTACAAATATCGCCAGCATGAATGATAACGTCCGTATTTTTTAAATAATCAATTATATGACTATCTATATGCCCGTGAGTATCTGATATTATTGAAACTGAACTTACCTCTTTCATTATTTAGAATATAGTGGCACCAAAAACTTTAACTTCCTCGTTTTCCAANCCTAATACTAATCTTCCTAAATAATCCCCAGGGAACTCGGTGCTAGTTTGCTTATAAAGAACGGTGATATGATCGTTTCTTCTCAAACAACCTAATGGGTTTGCTTCTTCGGTTAGTGTAGATAAAAGTTTATTGTTCGCCCACTGTTTACCAATCTCTACTTCGTGTGCGCCCATTAACATTGTTTCTGAAAAGTTTTTAGTAAAGCCCCCATAATCCTGTTTATTGGAAGCTTTGACTAAATCAACCCAAAAAGGGTCNGCTATTTGGAATATCTCATCATCCGTTTTTTTTAAAAGATCCATTTACCCCGCCTTCTTTTTCTCCTCATCTACAATATGATAAAGCGGCGCTTTTTCCATGGTAAATTTACCTGTCTCAGGATCTCTTCTAGACAATGTTAGGCAATGCCAATTCTCATCATCTAATTTCATCTTATCAGATCTGTAATAGTANCCTGGCCATCTTGTTTCTTCTCTAAACAAAGTATGCTCTGTTACACATTGTGANACTAATGTTCGATGTTTTAATTCCCAAGCTCNCATCAATTGATGAAGATCTTCAGCTCCAATATTTTCTAAATCTTCTTGAAGTATACCTAGATCTTTTAATCCTTTTTTCAATTGATTTTCATTACATTGNTATCCGACTGTTATGCCACCACAGTACTCATCCATAATTTTTTGTAATCTCTGTAGTCCTTGAATTGGCAATATNTAACTTGGAGANACTGTTCCAGCAGTAATTTCATTTCTACCAATTGTGAAATTATCTAACGGTTTGAAAACTTCTTCTTTAAAGTTATTTATTTGCTTCTCAGTAACACTAGGTTTAGTTTCCATATCCTTGATGTACTGTACGGCTGCTTTAGCGGCTAAACGTCCTTCTGTGAATGATCCTGAGGAGAATTTATGTGCTGTACCACCAACGGTATCACCAGCTCCAAAAACTCCATCGACTGTCATCATTCTGTTGTAACCCCAGAAATATTCTTTAGGAGATAAATCTGATGGTCCACTTACCCAAGCTCCAGAACATGTAGCATGAGAACCCATAACGTATGGCTCTGAAGTAGTAAGNTCAGGGTTTTGATATTTAGGATCAATATCTTGTGAAGCCCATACAACTGCTTGNCCNACTGTCATACCTAAGAAGTTNTCCCATCCAATAACCTCTAAATGNGGATCNTGGAANGCTTCCATNGTNACCATATGNATAGGACCTCTNCCAGCTTTNACTTCTTCNAAGAAAGCATGGTTTCTTAAACATGTTGGTGTNGGATGATGATCAATNTAGTCTCCAACCATCTCTTTGGTTTGGTCATACCATTTTGATTCNTACTCTTCACCATAAGTATTTTGAGTATAAGTTTTNANATGTAAGAAATATGCTCCAACTGGNCCATANCCATCTTTAAACCTACATANNACAATTCTATTTTCCATTTGAGTCATTTTNGCNCCNAATAANATNGGTAANGCATAACANGAACCNTTGCTCCANGGNGCNTACCAAGTTCTTCCCATNCCTTCNCCNACNGCTCTNGGCTTAAANATNTGTGAAGCACCNCCTGCNCANATNATAGTTGCTTTTGCACGGAACACATGAAANTCACCTGTTCTCATATTAAAACCAACAGCACCACCACAGCGGTTATCCTTACTTTCATCCTTTAAAAGATGNGTAATCATTACACGGTTATAAATNTTNCTNGCAGATTTCTTTGCAGCTTCAGCTACGATAGGCTTNTAACTTTCACCATGAATCATAATTTGCCATTTACCTTCTCTTTGGTAACGACCTTCTTTATTTTTCATTAATGGAAGTCCCCACTCTTCAAACATATGAACACATGAGTCAACATGACGAGCCATATCTAAAGCTAGATCTTCACGAACCATACCCATTAAATCATTTCTTGCATAACGTACATGGTCTTCTGGTTGATTTTCGTTCCAACGTGTTCCCATGTAACAGTTAATCGCATAAAGACCTTGAGCAACAGCACCACTTCGGTCAATGTTTGCTTTTTCAACACAAACAATGTTCATATCACGGCCCCAGTACCTAGATTCAAATGTTGCTCCAGTGCCGGCCATTCCGCCACCAACAATAAGGATATCGCAATCCTCGTAAACTGTTTTGTGATCTGCCATTAGTAGTAAACTCCTTGCTTAAATGTATCTTTAGCACGTGAAGGTAAACCATCTTCATTAATTAATTCAGCTTCTCTGTTATCACCGATTTTTAAGTAGTCAGGCTCATTGAAAAGTAATTGAGATTCATGCGCTGCTTCATCAGGAACTTCTGCATCTGCAACTTTATGAATATGTTTTCCCCAAGGCTTTGTAGTAATAGGTGATACAAAGTTTTTCTCGGTTCCATTTCTAAATGTAATTCTCCAAGAGATAGTTCCTTTTTCTTCTTCTCTTAAAACTCTTACTTTATGTCCCATAGGTGCAAAGTCAGCATATCCTCTAGCATCAATTGCATTCTGAGGGCAGGCTTTCACACACGAATAGCATTCCCAACAAAAGTTTGGCTCGATATTTACTGCACGTCTAATTTTTGGATCGATATGCATAATATCTGAAGGGCAGATATCTACGCAGTGTCCGCAACCGTCACAACGGGTCATATATACAAAAGTTGACATAATTTTTCTCCTATTACTTTCTCAAATTAATTAATTAAAAATCCTTTACTCATCCTAACATTAATAATGTCTAGGCGCTTCACGTTTAATTCCTAAACCAAATTGTTCTGGTGCATCTGCTGGGACTGGCAAGCCATCTCTTGATCCATCAGCCTCTGCTAAATGTTTTTGTATCGCAGCACCTGGCTTATAGAACATATGCGCAAACTTAGACCAGTACACGCCACCAAATAAAACTATGTTTGATAAAACAAACAATACTAAAAATAAAGTACTCCAAGCAGAACCTGCTGCTTGAAAGAAAGACCATAACAATCCAAATGTAGAAGTAATCACTAACGATAATACAAATAAATCAGTGAATACAACTCGGTACCATTTATGTCCCTCAGCTGCTACATCTACTCTTAAGAAAAACCAAAACCAATATGCGCCAAGACATGTCATTGCCATGCCTAAGTGCCATAAGTTTGTAATGATTACTGGTGTAACTGATGTAGGAGTTGCATATTTAAATACTAATACTGCTGATGCACCCCAAAAAATAATGGTTCCATACATGCCTAGTAAATGAGCTACTTGTCTTTTCCAACCACAAAACTCACCAGATATTAAAACATCATGAGCTACTGTTTTAACAATAATTTCGGCTTTCTTCCCTGTAGGAACATTTGTTTTTGCTTTTTCTTTTGCTTTTTTTGCATTGTCAAAAAAATATTTAACATTTTTTTTATGTTTGATATCTAAAAGGACACCACCGATAGTCAGTGCTGCCATAGCAATCAAAAAACCTTGTAAGGCTATTGTTGGAACTGAATTTGATAATTCCACAAACGGATTTATATTTACAAACGTTGGCATATCCCCTCCTGTTATGACCAATATCTAAAACTGTACGTTATTATATTATTTTGGTGTCTTCCTGCACCTCTACGTATGCTATATACTATACTCTACAAGGGTTAAAGAATGCTAATAGCAAAATTTTTGTTAACTATAAGTAAAATTTATAATGTCGGAAAAAACTACACCAGTATGCGACTATGGACAAAATGCATACGACTTTAACTTGGTTTGTACAAATGACAAGATTTGGACTTTAGATAGTCTGAAGGGTGAGCGTGGCTTATTACTTTTTTTCATCTGTAACCACTGTCCGTTCGTCAAAGCTATCATTCCAAAGCTGGTTAAAGTTACTAATACTTTAATAGATCATGGTATAAATTCTGCTGGTATTATGTCAAACGATGCAAATGATTACCCAGAGGACTCTTTTGAAAACATGGGTAAGGCTGCAAAAAAAAATAAATTTTCTTTTCCCTATTTATATGACGAAACTCAAGAAATTGCCAAAAAATATGGTGCTGTTTGCACGCCAGATTTTTTTGGATATAACGCTTCTTTAGAACTTCAATATCGTGGAAGATTAGATGCGACTAGAATGTCTATAACAAGTGATGATTTGGAACCAGAATTACTAAACGCTATGATAGAAATTTCGCAATCTGGTCAGGGTCCTGATGTTCAAAATCCAAGTGTCGGTTGTTCTATCAAATGGAAATAGCAGCTTAATAGTTATTGTAAATCTTCTTTTCTAAGGAGCCATCATAAAGTTTTTGAAATTTTTCTGCTATAGACGAGCCTTCAATAGTGATATTTTTTCTTTGGTTAAGGCACTGTCCGGCAGAATTAGAAGTGATAGTAGAATCAGCGTTTATACTTTCCATATACTTTTGTTTTTTCACTAAATCGTGCTTTTGTGAATAGTATTTTTCAAAAGAACCGTCGTAAAGCTTTTGGAATCTTTCTGCCATTGTTAAACCAGAAAATACTTGGGTATCAGCTTTATTACTAAAGCAGTTTGCGCTCGGTGTGACTGTGTTTTTTATAGCAGATGATGGATCAAAAGCAGAAGATATGCTGATTGAAGAAACTAAAATTATTAAACTTAAAAATATTCTACAAAACCTCATAAAATTATAATATCAGTAAATTTCAAAAATTCCAATTCTATGTAATTTAAAATAACCTTTGCATTTCTTCTTGTAACGCTTTTTTTTCTAATGTCTCTTTTAATAAATCTTCTTGTGTTCCCCATTTGTCATCAAATTTTTTTGGAGAATGATGGTAGGATTCTTCACTGTTTCGATGATGATGTGGACAAAGTGGAATCACTTCATAGTTAGTAGCTTTTTTACCCATGCCGGTATTACTAATAATATGATGTAATTCTGCAGGACTACCAGGATACCCCATCTTATGACAAATAATACAGCCTAAATCTGCAACTGCTCT